>CAJVZW010000001.1 GCA_913020085.1 uncultured Pseudomonadota bacterium
GGTTATGGACGCATTCTGAAAGCTGGTGAATTCGTCAGTGAAATCATCGAAGAGAAAGACGCGACGGAAGAGCAAAAGGCAATCCGGTGCGTGAACAGTGGTATTTTTTATATCCGCTCAACATTCTTGTTTGATATGCTTGATAAGATAACCAATAAAAACAGTCAAGAAGAATACTATCTTACCGATTTAGTTAAATTCAGTGACCAATCAGAGCTTGTTATCGCAAGCCAGGAAGAGCTGTTAGGGGTCAATACTCTTGAAGACTTAGCCGCTGCTGAGCGACTCATCCAAAGTCGTATGATAAAAGAGTTGCTCAATCAAGGCGTTCTAATCACCGACCCTCAGCGTTTAACCCTCCAAGGAAAAGTAAATATTGCTCCTGGGGTAATTATCGAGCCAAATGTGATTATCAAAAACAGTGAGATTGGCTCAGGATCGCATATTGGCGCAAATTCATCGATTATTGATAGTGAGATAGCAAACGACGTGGTCATTCTCGATGGATGTGTTATTAATCAGTCCTGCATCCAGTCTGGCTGCCAAATTGGTCCTATGGCACATTTAAGAGAGAAAGTGAATCTAGATAAAAATGTCAATATCGGAAATTTTGTTGAGATAAAAGCGTCTAAATTGGGTGGCAATACAAAGGCTAAACATTTGAGTTATATCGGTAATGGTGAAATTGGTGAATCCGTCAATATTGGAGCCGGCACAATATTCTGTAATTACGATGGCAAACAAAAATACCAGACTATTATTCATGATGGTGCATTTATTGGATCAAATAGTGCCTTAATTGCACCTGTGTCTATTGGCGCTGATTCACTGGTTGCGGCAGGGTCTACAATTACAGACTCTGTTGCTCATCAACAGACCGCCTTTGCTCGCGCACGACAAGTAAATAAAGCTAATAAAAATGCAGATATCGAGTCTTAAAATTGTAAGTCCTTCTTACAATATAAAATATAAAAAAGCCGCTTGAAATTACAGATAATATGCGCCATTCTATTTTAAATTTGGGATATTTGGAATGTGCGGAATATTTGGAGCAGTCAGCAAATCTGACGATGTAGTTGACCAGGCAATTAAATCGCTGGCCCGATTGGAGTATCGGGGGTATGACTCAGCTGGTATCGCATTTGTAAATAATGGCAAGATAGAGAGAATAAGAAAAACAGGGAATACTACTAATCTCTCAAAAAGTATCAAAAAAGATGAACACCAAAGTTCTATTGTGATTGGTCACACACGGTGGGCAACCCATGGGCAGGTCAATGAAACAAACGCTCATCCACACTTTGCATACAATAACGAACTGGTAGGTGTGCATAACGGAATTATTGAGAATGCCGCATTGCTCAAAGACACGTTGTTAGAAAATAAAATACCGATTTATTCTGAAACTGACTCTGAAATAGCAATCAGCTATATTGCATATCTATCTCAAGAAAAAGGGTTGCTAACAGCGCTTAAATTAGCCCATCTTCATATCATTGGATCATATGCAATCGCTTTACTAGATAATAAAACAAAACAAATTTTTATTATAACCAATGAACGACAAGTTGTGATTGGAAAAAGTGCTAATGGTTTTCTTATTGCATCTGATGAGTATGCTCTATTACCATTTTGTCAGCAAATTGCCTACCCTTGTGAGAATGAGATTATACGCATCTGTGAGGATTCTTATGAGTGTATTCTTGGTGATAAACCACATCTTAAGGCAATTGAATATGAGCCTGAAGATTATCCAGCAAATAATTTTATGCTCAGGGAAATCCAAGAACAACCTCATATATTTGCCAGACAATCTGTGATGGCAAACAAGCCAGTTAAGATTGAAAATATTGAAAAGTTACACTTTGTTGCCTGTGGGACAAGTTATCATGCTGCACTTGTTGCAAAAAACTGGTTTCTTGCAAACACGCCCTTTGATATCACAGTCGAACATGCCAGTGAATATCGCTATACAAAAAGACATGTAGATAAAAAAACTGCGCTGATTGTTCTTTCTCAATCCGGGGAAACTGCCGATACATTGAATGCACTTCGGTCTGTGAAAGAAAAAATTGGAATCACCATTGGAGTTTGCAATATTACTACAAGCACAATAGCAAGAGAAGTTGATCATGTAATTAGTCTTGATGCAGGCAGAGAGTTTGGTGTGGCATCGACAAAAGCATTTACATCTCAATTAGTTCGCTTAGCTCAGCTATTATCGAGTATATCCAGCTTCCCTCCTGTGAACTTCTCTTCGTTAATTGAATTGAGTAAGTTTGCATTAGAACAAAAAACCATCGATCAATTTGCTAAAACAATCAGCAAATATGAAAATGCATTGTTTATTGGCCGATTATCTGGATACCCTTTGGCAATGGAGGCTGCTCTTAAGTTAAAAGAAATTACATATATCCATGCTGAGGCATATCCAGCAGGTGAGCTTAAACATGGGCCAATTGCTCTTATTGATGAGAGTATGCCTACCATCGCATTGGTAAGCCAATTCCATCAGCCCAATAAAACCTTATCAAATATTGAAGAAATTCGCTCTCGTGGAGGGCTTGTATTTATCTTGACAGATCAGCAAAGTGTATTAAATCGACTGCCAGGAATTTATATTCCTCGGTGTAAGACTGAAATAGATTTTGCAGTAGCAAGTTCCATTCTTCTTCAGCGACTTGCGCATAGTGTGTGCACTATAAGAGAGCTTGATCCAGATAGACCACGTAACCTAGCTAAGAGTGTTACTGTAGAATGATTATATATTTCACCCTATTTGCAGCAATCGGATTTGAAGTATTAGGAACAATGCTTCTTCCGCTATCTGAAAACTTCACCAAAGCCCTGCCAAGTTGTATTATTGTTGTCTCATACTGCATTTCATTATACCTTCTATCAATACTTTCACAAAAATTACCTCTTGCAATATTGTATTCAACCTGGGCTGGTATGGGTATTTTCTTAGTTTCATTTTTTAGTTTTTATTACTATAACCAATCACTGAATTGGCAAACCATTTTGGGGCTTACAATGATTGCTATAGGAGTGTCTCTGGTTAATATTCATAAAGAGATACCTGACCATAATCCAGCTCAGTCAAACCCTTTTTAAGTCATTCTCAATAACACCTATTGATATTAAATGATTTTTTTGTTTAAATGACATGAGTAACAGCATAAAAAAACATTATGAAAAACCTTATTACCCTACTAATTTTATCCTTGTCTATTAACGCTTTATCCCAACCAATACAGCCTCATGGCGGTGAGTACAATGGTCAGTGGAAGAATGGGGTAGTCCATGGAAAAGGCACCTATATATGGCAAGATGGAAGCCGTTATGAGGGCCAATGGAAAATGGGCCAAATTGATGGGTTTGGCACTTATACTTGGACAAATGGTGATAAGTACACAGGGTTCTGGAAACATGGCATCATTAGCGGCCAAGGCACCTATGTATGGATAAGTGGAAATAAATATATCGGCTCCTGGGAAAACGGAAAACGTCATGGCTTTGGAACGATCACTTATAATGCGAATGATTTATACAAAGGCGATACCTATAGTGGGCAATGGAGCCAGGATTCACGAAATGGAGAGGGCACTTATCAGTGGGCCAATGGTGATAAATATACCGGTAGCTGGCTCAATGATTTAAAAAATGGCTACGGTACCTTTTATTATCAATCTCAGAAAGAATTCAAGGGTGATAAATATATTGGCCAGTGGAAGGAAGATCAACGGGTCAATCAAGGTACCTATATCTGGGCCAATGGTAATACATATGAAGGACAGTGGGAAAACAACTTAATTAACGGCAAAGGAACATTCCAATCAGTGAATGGGGATAAATATGAGGGGCAGTGGAAAAATGGTAAGAAAGATGGTGAGGGCACCTTCTATTATCTTGCTAATAACCATTTCAAAGGAGATAGTTACAAAGGTCAGTGGGTAAATGATCATATTGAAGGAGAAGGAACCTACTATTTTAAAGCAAATAATCAATTAAAAGGTAGTATTTATATCGGTTCATGGAAAAATGGGAAAATGAATGGTACCGGAACATTCACTTGGTCAAATGGAAATATATATAAAGGCAGTTGGGTCAATGGTCAGCGAAACGGAAATGGTAATTTATTTTTAAGAAATGATGGGCCCCTAAATGGTGGACAATTCACAGGAACCTGGAAAGACGACGAAATCGTTGGGGAAGGCACCTTTATATGGGCTGATGGCAGTCGATATTTTGGACAATGGAAAGATGGTACAATGAGTGGACATGGTATTTTTACGGCAAATTCCTCGAAGTAGTTAATAATGGCTAGGAATTTTTACCAACTTGCAGCAATATTGATATCCAGCTATAAGTAGCGGAAATAAAATAGCGAAATCACAGGCATGGATTATAAGCTGTGAGTTAAAATCAACCGGAACGCCTACACCGGCTATTTGGGTCCCAAACCCATAGCTTACGCTCCCCCCAATTGCTCCAAAAACTGACTGAATCCATCTTGGTAACCCCTGAGTAAAACCAAGAGAAAGGTGAAATGTACTTATAAAAATCCACCATATACTGGCAAACCAAAGCGGTAAAAGTAATGTATTTTCTGAGAATATAAACAGCCCTGCATAATATAAGGTTTGATCGTGAATAATGCCTATCAGTCCGATAATAAATATGACAAACAAACGACGCCTGCCCCCAAAGGTTATTCCGTTTATCAGTGCAAGAGAGGTTATTGTTAGCCACCGGTTAGGATACTGACCAACAACAGCTGTCCACCATCCAGCTTGAAACAAAATGAAATTTATAATCTTAGATAGCGTTGTTAAATCAATATAGCGCATTTATTTTTTATTAAATCCATAAAAAGTTGCCTGTTTAAAACAAAAGTCTGCATTATCAGAATTATTTGATTGAAAAATTCCAGAACGTGCAAGTAGGCCCTTAATGTACCATGCAACTGGGGAACCTTTTTTAGTGGCATTATCGATATATTCAAGTGCCTTTTCTTTTTCGACTCCTTTATTAGAGCCAATTCTTTGCCATGCTAAGTATGCCTCTGCCTCTTTTAATCCTGCATTGGCAGCTTTTGTAATATAGTAGCTGGCCTTGTTAGTATCTCGTCCAACAACTTTTCCCTTCAAATAATACATTCCCAAATTAAAAAAAGCCTTTGCATTTCCTTTTTCTGACGCCTGCACATAACACTCAAAAGCCATATGATCATCTGGCCACTGACCAATTTTTCCGGTTCTATATTTATCACCCATGATGCACAGCTCAGAAGCGTCACCTTTTTTCATTAAATCTATTAATTCAGATTGCTTGATTTTTCCGTCCTCCCTGTTTCACCCAATTGACATTTTATACCGTGTGAGCTATAAGTGTCTATAAGAAAAGGAGATAATTTATGGATTGCTATCCAATACTACAATATCCCAATACAAAATTAAGAGAACCTGGAAAAAAAGTAGAAAAATTTGATGCAGAACTAAAGAGCATTGTTGATAAGATGTTTGTAACCCACTATGCGCAAGAAAATTGTGCTGCTCTTGCTGCTACGCAGCTAGGTATCCCTTTGAGAATCACTGTTATTGATTTTAGTGAGACAAAAGATCAACCCCTTTGCCTGATTAATCCAGAAATCGTTAATAGGGAAGGAAAAGAGACATCCCCCGAAGGATGCATGTCAGTTCCTGTATTAACAGCAAAAGTGACCCGAGCAGAAAAAATAACTGTGAAATACTTTAACGTCAAAGGAGAGGAAAGGGAAATGACGGCTGATGGATTTATGGCAAAATGTATTCAACATGAAATTGATCACCTCGATGGCATACTTTATATTGATCGGCTCAGCCCGCTCAAGAAGAAGATGCTGGAAATGAAGTTAAGAAGACATAGCGCCTGAAGCGATGAGGATAATTTTTGCTGGCAGTCCTGATTTTTCTGTACCTGTTCTTAAAAGTTTACATGAAAACCATTCTGTCTGTTTGGTGATCACCCAGCCAGATAGGCCATCTGGAAGGGGTAAAAAACTAACAGCCTGTGAAGTTAAGCAATGTGCTCTAAAACTTGGTCTTAAGGTACACCAGCCTGAATCCATTAATAACGAGCACTCAAGGCAACTAATTCGTGAACAAAATGCCGATATAATGATTGTTGCTGCTTATGGACAGATCATCCCGCTTGATATTTTGCAAATGACCAAGCTTCATGCTTGGAACATACATGCTTCTATTCTCCCAAGATGGCGCGGTGCCTCTCCGATTGAACATGCCATCCTTCATGCAGATAAAATGACAGGCATTTCAATAATGAAGATGGAAAGAGGAATGGATACCGGGCCGGTCATTCACTCAGAAACAATAGAGGTCGGGATCATGAATCGTATTCAGCTAACTAAAGCGCTGTCTCAGTTAGCCGTCCCTGCCATACTGAATGGAATTGATAGCATTATCGAAAATAAGAACCTGAGCGTACAAGATGATAAAGAGGTTACCTACGCACCAAAAATCAAGAAAGACAGCTTCAGGATTGACTGGTTGTTAACAGCAGAGCAGATTCTTTGTAAAATTTTGGCATTCCACCCCTACTGCTATTTCGAATATAAGGGGCATACGATAAGAATTCTTGATTGTGAAGTTGTTGATATTAATAATGTGCCTGGTAGTGTGGTAGTTGCTGACCAAAATAAGTTGATTATTGCTGCCAATCAACAAGCCATTCTGATTAAAGAGCTTCAACTGTCAGGTAAAAAAGCAATCTCTTGGAAATCTTTTTATAATGGGCACCCAGATCTTTTTACTGTGAAAGATGCATAATATCTAAAATAATCATCACCAACGCCATCAAAACAACCACCGGTGCTGTGAATGTAAAATATGGAACCTGGTATGGGCTTACCTCTCCCTTTAGCCGCACTCCAATACAATTAAGTACAGGCAATATCATTAGTAATACCCCAACAAGTGCCCCCGCAGGTTGCAACGCAATAATAAACAGTTTTGGGAAAAATAATACACAAATGGCTGGTGGTAAAAATGCGATCGCTGAAATGATAAATTGATTCTGGTTGAAGTTCTTGAGCCAATCTCTTACAAAATCAAACAAACTAACAGATGCACCAACAAGCGATGTGCTAATTGCAAAAATCACGAACCAATGAAATAAAGGGTGGATAATATCCAGCCCGTGCTGCGATGCGAGTGCTTCAGGTAGTATCTCCCTAAGAGAATTACTTATCGCAATACTTTGCAAAGAGTTAGGACCTGTTGCTGGAAGATTGTACATGACCAATAACATCCAAATTAGATAAACTGCCAAGGGGATAGAGCTACCTATATATATCGCACTTTTCAGGGAGTTGATGTCATCATCTAAAAATCGGCGAAGGGATGGAATAATAATTTGATATCCAAATGCTAGAATACATATTGGAAATGCTCTCCCAATATCAGACCAATTGTCTGGATGACTATATGATAAATTAATGGTAGGAGTGAGAGCACCTACAATCATCAGGTATGTGAGCACAAGACCCCATAACATAACTGTTGCAATTGTTCCCGAACGATTCGATGGGGCCAAAAAAAATATCAATACGACACTGAATATTAATGCACCGACTGTATCCAAATGAAACCCGGAGAACAAACCAACCAAGCTGGCAGAAAATTCAGCTAAATATGCAGCATTTAAACAATATAAAAGCAATAAATATGCCGTTATACATATCCAGTACCCAGACTTTCCCATTGCATATTCTGACATTGTGACTAGGTTTGCAGATTTACTAAAAAATGCGTTGGATTCAAGCATAAAAAATGAAGCCATTAACATACCCGCCCAACTAATAATTAGTGTTACTACAGTAGCACCAGTGCCAAATGTAGCCATAGAAATTGGCATTGCAACCATCGCAGCTCCGATACTGGTACCAGCAATCATGGAAATCGCCCCGAGTTGCCTTGCCCAACTAGTCATCCAGCTCGACACTCTTATTAATGCGAGTCACTTGACGAAAACCCTGAGGAAGAACTTTTCCTCGCGATCCTCTGGCACCACGAGTCGGCTCTATCCTGTTCTCGTCAAGATGTAATTTTCTTTGACCAGAAAATAACTCAGCCGATTCACCCTCTGCAATACTGGATATGTGAGATAATGCGTCATAACCTGACTCAAAATCTCCTTTTTTAAGAGCAATCAACTTCACTCCCCTGCCTTTTGGTAATAAGTTGACCGAATCGGTCTTAATAGTAAGCATTCTTCCCTGCTGACTAATAATCACCAGCTCACTTTCCGGGTTAATTTGTGATATTGGCAATATTTTCTCATTTTCTTTCAGCGTGAAAAGACTTTTACCTGCACGCTGGGACACCTGAAGACTTTTACCAATTGAGATAAATCCATATCCACCAGTACATGCCAAAAGGTAATGACTATCTCTTGATAATGTTAACACACTGACTATATCTGCAGAAATATCTACAAATTTGCTGATCGGCTCTCCATAACCTCTTGAACCAGGGAGCTGATGAGCAAGAAGGTTGTAAACTCTTCCATCAAGTGTAAATAATGCGCAGGTATCAGTAGACTGGGCATGACAAACAATAGACTGTTTGTCACCAGGGCGATATGTGAGCTTTTTAATGTCTACTTCTGTTGATTTGAAAGAGCGAATCCAGCCTTTTTCTGAAATTACTATGGTCACTGGATACTTTGGCACAGTGGGTTGAAAGCTTACCACCGGTGTATCTGTCACAGTTACCAGTTGGCAGCGACGATCATCGCCATAGTTTTTTGAGACATCCTTGATATCTTTAATCAAAAACTGGTCAAATGCTTTTTGGTCAGATAATAAAACTTCTAGCTCTTTCTTTTTCTCCTCAAGCTCATTTTTCTCCTTTTCGAGTGCGATATACTCAAGGTTCGCTAATTGCCTAAGTTTCATCTCTAGAATGGCCTCTGCCTGAATCTCACTCAAATCAAATCGCTCTATCAACGCCAATTTCGGGTTATCATGTTTTCGTATAATTCGAATAATTTCATCGATGTGAATAAATACCAGTAGAAGTCCGTTGAGCACTTCCAGACGATGAGATATTTTATCAAGCTGAAACCGTAATTTCCGGGTCACTGTCTCTTTTCTGAACACAAGCCACTCAGATAAAATTGTTCTAATATCTTTGGTAGCAGGCTTTTGGTTCATTCCAATCATATTGAAATTAACTCTCATACTGCGCTCGATATCTGTAAGAGCAAACAGCGCATTTAATGTTTGGTCCTTATATTTTGCTACTGATCTAAGTTCAACAACAACACGTACCAAGTGTTCGTGATCACTCTCATCTCTTACGTCTACAATACCCGGCAGTTTCTTGGCTACCATGTTATCTGCTATTTGTTTTACTACTTTGCTACTCGATGCCTGGAATGGTAATTTATCAAAAACAATACATTTATCTTCTATAAAGTAGTTACCCCTTTGCTTTATCTGCCCCTGCCCTGTTTTATAAATCTTCTCAATATCTTGAGGCGAGGTAATAATGTCGGCGCCTGTGGGAAAATCAGGGGCTTTTATCAATTCACAAATCTTTTCAAGCGATGTTTGCGGATGCTTGATAAGTTGTATAAGAGCGTTACATACCTCCTTAATATTATGAGGTGGGATGTCAGTTGCCATACCAACGGCAATACCTGAAGCACCATTTAATAGGATATTGGGAATTCTTGCAGGCAATGAGATGGGTTCATTTAGAGTACCATCAAAATTGGGCTGCCAGCTAACTGTCCCTTGACTGAGCTCAGAAAGAAGTAACTCAGCGTAGCGAGTAAGTTTTGACTCAGTGTATCGCATTGCAGCAAAGCTCTTAGGATCATCCACAGAGCCCCAGTTTCCATGTCCATCAATAATTGGGTAGCGGTACGAAAAGTCTTGTGCCATCAATACCATTGCCTCATAGCAAGCACTATCACCGTGAGGATGAAATTTACCGATTACATCTCCAATAGTTCTGGCAGATTTTTTGTATTTTGAGCCTGCCTTTAGCCCTAGTTCAGACATGGCGTATATAATTCTTCTTTGAACCGGTTTGAGACCATCTGCAATATGCGGTAGAGCGCGGTCAAGAATCACATACATCGCATAGTCTAAGTATGCTTCTTGTGTATATTGATCCAAGCGGATAGGTTGTTGTGACATATCGATCTCATTGTGATTTTTGATATTGTATTACCTAAATAGATGTTTGCCAATAAAAATTTATTCCTTAAAGTCCAGATGATGTTTGTCTTGGCTTTAAAATTGTGAGAAATGTCTTATCAACATGTAAGACTTTTTGGGATATTACATACAAACTATTGAGATATAGATAAATTATGTTATTGTCGATATGTGCTGTTAATGGGAGCCATCATGCACGATGAGGTTACACTACCAAACATTCAAACCCAGAGCTATAGCCCATACGAGCCTTTTTTATATGGGATGTTAAAAGCTTTCGATTCTGTTTTAGATGAAATTCGGAGCCACGATCTGACGTTAATGCTTGGTAAATCCGGTTATGGAAAAACTACCCATGCAGTATACTCTAGCTACCACACAGCTAATTCTATTTTGATATCAGCGTGTGCAGGCACGAACCCCGCCAATCTCACAAAAGCTATTTGTGCACACTTTAGAATACCTACACCACCTGTTGGTAAGAGTAATCAGGAACGTGTTGATCACATGATTGGGCATCTTAGCGGTGACCCGGTAATAATAATTGATGATGCCGATCAAATGCCTATCGAATCGCTGGCTTTGTTATCTTTGTTGGCATCGTGCTCACCAGAGAGCAATGTTCACATTGTCATGGTTGGTTTGCCGACATTAGAGAAAAGATTAAGTTCTGTTTGCTACCAGGATGTGAACAAATTATCAATCGAGCCAATGTCTAAGGAAGATATTCGATACTGGGTGAAAGACGTTCTTAATCACTCTAACATGTCATTTTTGGCTCACAAGATCAGTGATTCCTTTTATGAGAACCTGCATCAACACTCACAGGGAGTACCAAAACAAATTCACCGCTTTACTGAGCCAATGTTAAAAACAGAAATTATGAGTATCGGAAAAAGTAGAGAAACTAAAAGGAAGCTATCCGCCTTTAGACGCTCCTTTAATATCGCAGCTTCTGTTTCTCTGGTATCTTTCGCAGGGATGATGTCACAATCTACCTTAATGGCACAAATCAAGACAACCAGCCTGTTTAACAGTAAAGAAAACAAAACGGTTGAAAATAGCACAAAGAACATCAGCAGTATTGCCAAAATCCATGCAAAAGTTGAAGAAGATGAGAGATATGTAATTCAGTCGAAAAGTGATTTTATCCAAGTTGGCGCTACCCAACAGCTTCCTGAGTTGATTAGCTGGTTGTCAAGCAATGCGGGCGATAAGGATAATTTAAGAATCGTAAGAGCAATCAAATCAAACCAACCTTATTACATTGCACTTGTCGGGGAGGGAGGCGTTATTCCTCCATTTTCAAAAGCAAGCTGGATAAGAAAATATGATAGTATTGTCCAAGACATCGATGAATTCTCAAACCTTACTTCTCATCCCAGTGTAACTAAGGCATAAACTGGCAAATTTCTAATATAAGTATATAATTGTATTTTGTTTGGATATTTATATGCAAAGAAGTTTCAGCGACCAGTTAATAACAGCTATTGATGATTTTATATTCGCATCTTTTTCAAACTCCTACCATCACTCTCTTCCCAAGCAGCACAGTGAAACGCTAACCGATCCAGAAGAAGTAGAGCACGTTGTTGGTTTAATGAGAATTAACCAGGTAGGCGAAGTATGCGCACAGGCTCTTTACAGTGGTGCAAAATTATTTGCAAGACAGGCAAAGACCTACGATTTTCTTGATGCTGCACAAAAAGAAGAGCTGATCCATTTGTCTTGGTGCAACCGACGTCTTGAGCAACTGAAGGGGCGCCCAAGTTACCTTACCCCTTTATATTATTCTGGTGCATTTATTATGGGGGCCGTTGCTGGCGCTATTAGTGACAAAACATCACTCGGATTTGTTGTTGAAACTGAAAGGCAGGTTGAGAAACATTTATTTTCTCACATCAGCTTGATCCCAAAGCATGATAAAATCACCCTATCCATTCTTGAGCAAATGAAGCTGGATGAAGCTGAACATGCTGATAAAGCACTAAAGCTTGGCCCTGCTGATGTTGGAGAAACACAAAAATCAGCAATGGCTTTTGCTGCATCTGTTATGAAAACCTGTGCGTATTATTTATGAAAATAATAGACTCTCATTGCCACCTACAAAGCATCGATTTTGACAAAATCAATACCACAGAAGATGCATTTATAAAATCCTGTTTTGACTCTGAAGAGGGGCTTGATGACCTGCTGTGTGTTTGTATCGAAATTGATGACTTCCCCAACCTTCTCAGAATTGCCAATAAACATCCAAAAATCAGAATCAGTTTTGGTCAACACCCTAATGATATGGAAACAATCACGTTAAAAGAATTTGAGGCTGCTTGTGAGCAATACCTTTCACATGAGAAAATTATTGCTATCGGTGAGACGGGTCTGGACTATTATCGAGATGGCAACAAAGATGCCCAGCAACTTATGTTCAGGAGACAGATACAACTTGCTAAAGAACATAAAAAGCCACTTATTATCCACACTCGAAATGCTGTTGATGACACACTAAGAATTTTAAAAGAAGAGCGCGCGCACGAAGTGGGTGGTATTTTTCATTGCTTTACAGAATCATGGGAAATGGCAAAAGCAGGAATAGACCTGGGATTTTATATATCTTTTTCTGGCATTGTTACATTTAAGAATGCTCAAGCGATCAGAGATGTGGTTGAAAAAGTACCTTTTGAGCGACTACTTATTGAAACGGATGCTCCTTATTTAGCCCCAGTTCCCCACCGGGGAAAAGTAAACCTGCCCGTATATGTGAACTTTGTTGGACAAGAAGTTGCCAAAATCAAAAATACTGACCTTGAAACCATCATAAAACATACCTCATCAAATTTTTATCAGCTGTTTCCAAGAAGCTAAAATGAAACAATTTGCCGCAGAAAACTGTGTAAAAAAACATATACTACCCCTTGTTGAAGGCAAGTTAACAACATCGCAAATACCTACCTTATCTTCATTTTCAAAAGAACTTCTATCTGGAATTTGTCGACATTGGTTGTGTCTCAATCATATTTTAGACTTATCGATGAAAAAAAAGACTACCCATAAGAATCTTCGACTGTTACTTCTTATTGGTATTTACAGACTTTATCACCAACCATCAAGTGACCCGAAAACTATAATCAAAACATGTATGAAGCTTGCTGAAATCTGGGGGTTATCCCATAATAAGCCGCTAATATACGGGGTGTTAAATAGGCAACTCAAAACACCATACAACACCGATGAGTTCTCTGATGAAATTAAATACAGCCTTCCCAGCTGGCTATACACAAAAATATGTAGCGTATTTAAACACAACGCATCTGTCGTTTTGAAAGCTCAGCTAAGACGACCAGACTACTGGATACAAGTATTTAATTCTTCTGGAATCACAGAAGAAATGCAGATACCTGATAATAACTATCCACTGGCCGCAAAATTTAATAAGCCGGATCATATCACTGCTAAGCAGGGATATGATGATGGGGCCTGGCAAATCACAGATCTATCAACTCAGATTATGCTTAATTATCTTCCAGAGACGTTAACAACAATTGTTGATGCTTGTTCGGCACCAGGAGGAAAAGCCATAGGGGTTGCAAAAAAGCATCCTCGAGCAGTTGTAGAGGCGGTTGAGATTGAACTTAAGCGAATCCCTAAGATGGAGGAAAACATCCAGCGTATGGGTCTTAAAAACATAAATATAATACCAGGTGACTTCCTGACCTACAGTAAAAAAAATGTGGATCTTGTTTGGGTCGATGCACCCTGCTCTGGCACAGGCGTTTTAAAAAAACACCCAGAGATCAAATACCGCTTGAGTATTGATAAAATTGAACAATATCAAGAACAGCAGCTGAAGCTGCTTGAGCATGCATATCTCTGTGTTAAGAATCATGGAACCATATTCTACTCAACATGTTCGATACTTGATGAGGAAAATGACGATGTTATTGCATTATTTATTAAAAACCATCCCAAAACGAAGATACTTTCTCCTCAAAAAAGTGATTACTCAGAGAGTCGTTTATATGGAGAATTATTCTTAATTGACCAGACAAACGGTGGCTATCTCTCAAGGCTTGAAATTGATAAATAAGCCTGTGCATAACTTTGTGTAAAAATACTGACTATATCCTACAAGAACTTGTTGATAAAGTTATACACAGATCTTATGAAAACGTTATAGACAAAGTTATACACAGTTGGTTTTTTTTCTATCATTATGATTACTAATATTTTTATCAGCTTATTATAGTTACTAACAATACTAACTATATACTACTATATTCTATATATTATATTGACTTTACTTATTAAACGTATTAAATTTAACCATCAAATCAAAGAGAACACTTGTGAAAAGAACTTTTCAACCAAGCAATATTAAACGTAAAAGAACACATGGATTTAGAGCTCGCATGCGAACAGCGGGTGGTCGTGCAGTTATCAATGCTCGTAGAAGAAGAGGACGTGCTCGTCTTACAGCATGAGTGTTAAAAGAGAGTTAACACTATCTCAATCTTCTCTGATCAACCAAATACAAAAAAGTGGCAAAAAGATACGAAGCGATTTTCTAACAATAGCTCTTGTATCCTCACACAGTCCAGCCATTGCTTGTTTAATCCCTAAGAAGTTTATCCTAAGGGCAAATAAAAGAAACTTGATTAAAAGAATAATACTCAATCATTACCGCCAACTTTATATCACACAGCTTGGTAGCACTCACTTGGTTGTTAGAGTCAGTCGGCGACCGAGTAACTTCAGTAGAGAATATCTCAACCAAACGGTGGCACAGATTTTTGACAAATTGGTTGATACCGCAAAGCGTAAATAGTAATGCTTGGTAGCTTAAAATCCCCCTTCGGATTGACGGATTACTGACATATCAGATAAATCATGTTAAAATCCAGCACAATACTGAATAGGATGGTTGCGTGAACTCTAGAAAAATACTCATATATATTGCGCTTGGCATGGTGTCTTGGCTTTTGGTTTCTTCCTGGCAGGAGTTTCAGAAAGTACAGGCCGATAAAAACAGTGAAGGCAAAGGTGTGGTCGCAAATGTAGTAGAGCCACTGCCTGAAGTTAAACCATCAGACCTAGTAACATTGAAGGCGCAGGATCAAATCGTCATGATCGATCGTAAAGGCGGGAAAATAGTCCAGACTTACTTGAATCGATATGATTTAAAAAAGGGCAGTAAAGAAAAGGTTCACGTTTTTTCAAAAGATCCCACCCATCAACTTTATGCCGCATCTGGATTTACTGGTGATGCAGACTTAGTGTTTAGTGTATTGAGAAAAGACAAATCACTACTTGTTCTAACAGCAACGGCACCGAATGGTATTGAATACAAGAAAGAATTTAAAGTTGAAAAAGATTATACGATCAGTGTAACGACATATGTAAAAAATCAAACTAAAAAAGATTGGTTGGGACAGGCTTACTCTGATTTCACTGGCAATAATGTGACCAGTATTGGTAAAGATAAAAAGCTACCTGAGCCGAATAAGTTTATTGCCGGTGAATCTGGATTAAGTAAAAAGAGCGGTTTCTTGGGAGTAAGTACATATACTGGTGCCGCCTATTACTCCGAGAAAACCCCTTACACCAAACTCACATATGAAGAAATGGCAGGTAATGGTGTTAATAAAAAGCTGAAAAACACCTGGATAGCTCTACAAAAAAGATATTTTTTGGGCGCGATTGTCCCCCAAAAAGACCAAACATATGAGATTGTTAGTCACTGGAAGTCAGGTTACTTAGGGAGAAGCACAAGTCATTACTCTGAGCAATTTAACCTCAGATTACTTGCAACACCTCAGACAATAGGTCCCAATGAGGAGGCAAGTTTTAATGCGGTGATTTATTCAGGGCCAGAGATCGTCAATATCCTGTCAAAAATTAGCCCAGGACTTGATCAGACGATTGATTATGGAATGCTGTGGTTTATATCACAAGCTGTATTCTATTTGATGGAGCACATTAATAAAGTGATCCATAACTGGGGATTTACAATTATATTATCAACAGTGTTTATACGGCTGCTCTTTTATCGGTTTCAGGATGCAGGAAACCGGTCAATGGAAAAAATGAAAATGATAGCACCCAAGATCGAAGCAATACAATCACAGTATGCTGATGACCCAGAGGCAAAGAATACTGCAATACTGGCGCTCTATAAAAAGGAGAAAGTAAACCCTATCGGTGGGTGTCTCCCCTTGATAGTTCAGATTCCATTCTACTTTGCCACCTATCATGTTGTTATGGAAGCTGTTCAAATTCGCCACCAACCCTTTTTGTGGATTAAAGACCTCTCTGCTACCGATCCATATTATATATTACCTGTGGTTCTTGGTGTCGCGATGTTTGTGCAAACAAAAATGACACCGGCTTCTCCAGATCCAGCACAAGAGAATATGAAGCTAATTCTTCCGGTTATATTGATGTTTGTATTTATCTCAATGCCTGCGGGAGTGTCTTTATATATATTGACTTCTACACTTTTTGGCGTCTTACAGCAGCAAATCACAAGTAAGAAACTAAAAGCTTCTTGGTAATGAATAAAGACACTATTGTTGCAAGAGCAACAGCAAATGGCCTTTCAGGCATATCGATAATTAGGGTATCGGGGGATAAAGCAAAATTTATTTATGAAATGCTTTTTCCGACTAAAAAAGAAATAAGCCCTCGGTATGCCAGGTTTTGTTATCTAAGGCATGATGGCCAGATAATTGATCACTGTATTAGCATATTCTTTAGCGCCCCTACTTCAGCGACCGGGGAAGATGTTCTTGAAATTCACACCCATGGCAACCCAGTCTTATCTGAAATCGTGATCAAAGATTGCATTAAACTTGGGGCTCGCTTGGCCCAGCCAGGAGAATTTACACAAAGAGCCTTTCTAAACGGTAAAATTGATTTGGTACAAGCAGAGGCTACTGCTGACTTAATTGCAGCAGCCAGTGAGATTGAAATTAAATCAGCTGCGCAGTCATTAACAGGTCAGTTTTCAAAGAAACTAGATGTTATACAATCAGAGATTAATAAAATCAGGGTGCAGGTAGAAGCATTGATTGATTTCTCAGACCAGGATATTACGCCGAGTGACCTTGAGAACATTAAAACTTACACCCAAAAGGTTGTTAAAATAACCCGAGAGACGCTCAGTAAGGCCCGATTAGGTGCAAAGGTAAGGCAAGGATTAACTGTTGCAATAATAGGCCCAGCAAACGCAGGAAAGTCATCATTGTTAAATGCCTTGACTCAGGAAGACACGGCGATTGTAACTGATATCGCAGGTACGACGCGAGATGCTCTTAAGGAGCGCATATATCTCGATGGCCTAGGTGTTACCATCATTGACACAGCTGGAATAAGAGATACCGATGACATTGTAGAAAAAGCAGGAATTGAGAGGACAAAAACCATTACTCAATTGGCAAATCATGTATTGATTGTTCTAGATGGCAATAAAGATGAGCGAGAAAAAGCAGAAACGATTATAAAAAATTATAACATTGCCTCATCAACAGTAATTTATAATAAGTCAGACCTCATGAAAAAAGAAGCACTACTAGCAGATGAGATTAATATTTCAGCAAAGACGGGAAATGCAATAGACACCTTGATCACAAGATTAAAGAACATATCAGGCCAGTTTTCTGTCGAATCAGATCAATTTATTGCTCGAGAGAGACATGTTGAGCTTTTAAAAACAGCGTTAACCCACCTACAAGAGTCTGATCACGCCATTTTAGAGGTAAGAGCACACGAACTAAAATTGGCACAATTGGCACTTGACCAAATTTTAGGCGTTGTGAGCGCTGATGATTTACTTGGCCAGATTTTTTCCACCTTTTGTGTTGGAAAATAAGTAACGGAAAATATAGAAATTTTATAATATATTTAGTAATATACATCGTTAAAAATAGAACAGTAGTATGTATCACAAAGATTTCGAAGTTATTGTTGTTGGTGCTGGACATGCAGGAGTCGAAGCAGCTTATTGTGCGGCTCGCTTAAACAAAAAAACCTTATTAATTACACATTCGATTGATGATATTGGAATGATGTCATGTAACCCAGCAATAGGCGGTATTGGTAAGGGGCATATAGTAAAAGAAATAGATGCTTTTGGTGGCTTAATGCCAAAAGCTGCAGATATGGCAGCAATTCACTATCGAACTCTTAATGAGAGAAAAGGGCCTGCAGTTAGGGCAACGCGAGCACAATCTGACCGTCAGCTTTATCGAAAAGCAGTGAGGTCTTTATTAGACCGACAAGAAAACTTGTACCTTTTCCAAGAATCTGTTGAGGATATTGTTGTGCAAGATAACCAGGTCAGTGCTGTGGTTACAAAGTCAGGTAATCGATTTTCATCAAAACAGATAATACTAACAACCGGAACATTCTTAGCTGGAAAAATATTAATTGGGCAACAGTCATTTTCTGGCGGCCGAGCAGCGAGCCCTGCCTCAGTTGCCCTCTCAGAATCACTTCGCCAGTTACCTCTAAGATTTGGCCGGTTAAAAACAGGAACGCCTGCAAGAATTTGCGGTCGGTCAATTGATTTTTCACAGCTTGAGAGGCAACCTAGCACGGATCCAGCACCCCGATTTTCATCGCTTATTGATACAGCGGTCGAAAAAGTAGACTGTTATATTACGCATACTACAAAAAAGACAAAAGAAATAATTGAAGAAAATATTGAAAAATCTGCGATGTATTCAGGCTTAATTGAAGGAGTTGGGCCAAGATATTGTCCTTCGATAGAGGATAAAGTGGTTAAATTCCACGAAAGGGATAAGCATCAAATTTTCCTAGAACCTGAAGGCCTATCAGTGAGTGAATATTACCCCAATGGTATTTCAACAAGTCTACCTTTCGATATTCAAGTTGCATTTATAAGAACCATACCAGGTTTAGAGAACGCATGGTTAACAAGAAGCGGGTATGCAATTGAGTATGATTATTTTGATCCCAGAGATTTATATTCAACATTAGAGTCCAAATATATCAAAGGTCTTTATCTTGCCGGTCAAATAAATGGTACGACCGGTTATGAGGAGGCAGCAGCACAAGGGCTGATGGCAGCTATAAATGCCAGTGGATATGAATGCGTCCTCAGAAGAGACCAGGCGTATATTGGTGTATTAATAGATGACCTGGTAACACTCGGGACCAGTGAGCCATACCGAATGTTTACTTCACGAGCAGAGTTTAGATTATTACTGAGGGAAGATAATGCGCACGAACGGTTATTTCCGATTGCCAGTAAGCTGGGTTTATTGAACAAAGAACACGTTAGTATTATTCAATCGCGTATGGACGCGCTTGATCAATTGATGAATAAAATCAGTAATCAATGTGTTCAACCAGCTGATAAATTATCACAGTATTTACTGGCAGAAAAAGGCATTAAATTAGATAAAGAGGTTCAGCTTTTACAACTGTTAAAAAGACCAGATGTAACAGCGAAAGATCTGGTTGTGTCTCTTGATTTTTTAATGGAAGAGAATGAAGAGCTCATGTCTCAAATAGAGGTAAAGGTTAAATACCAGGGATATATTGACAGACAAATTCTAGAAGCGAAGAAATTGTCAGATAAAGAAAGCATCAAGATTCCGAAAAATATCAATTACGAGGGCATTAGTGGGTTATCAAACGAGGTAAAACAAAAGCTAATTGAAATCAAACCCCAAACAATAGGGCAAGCTTGTAGAATAAGTGGGGTAACACCTGCTGCTATATCAATTTTACTGGTATATCTTAAACATCATACTCAACGAGAAACAGCATAACCAGTATCGATAAATTCTGAGAATAACCGATAATAAGAAATCCAAAAAACAGCAATTCATGCGTCTATCAGGTATTTATGTTTTCTTATTTTCTGTTATTCAGTTTTTTCTCTACCACAATGAAGCAATACTGTGGAACAGGGCCACGATTGAGTATAACCCAATTAATAAAAAACAGTGGTCGCTGGTTAATGGTTTTTTTCATAATCAGTGCCACACACAACAAATTCGAGTAAGTGCCAATAGCTATCTTGCATCGGGGTCAACAGTGCTTGCCGACGCATGCATGCGTGTATTGGATCAATGGTTGGGACATTGTTATGTATTCACGGAGTATGACAAAGGACAAATGGTATGGATGGTTAGATGTGGTTCTATGGATGATGAGTGTGTTACTTCTGGCAAGTATCATCAAGGATGCTCAACCTACAAAGTTAAAGATACTCCCTATCGCCAGAAATCGTATTAAACCTTGTTTGAGCGATGCAAGAGTTGTTCAAATGATATCAGACCACCGTTACCAACATTTGATCTATGAGGTAAGGGATCGAGATTTATCCCGATGTTTGCAGAGATTGAAACACCAGGAACTAAGCTATGTTTTTTTTGAAAGAAATGAAGTGTTTTGGACTGTTCATACTGCTTGGGATTACATGCCAGCAGTTATGTATCGCAAAAAAGTACCCCATCGATATGCAGATGTATCAAAACAAACTACTTATCAAAGCAGAAAAAAGACCACTGGATGAAATATTGGTTTATCTTGCTAATTACTGTGCATTTAATATTCAACTGTATGGAGAGAAATGGCCGGTTACTAGCTTGGTGTTAAAGGCCGATAGCTGTCAACAATTAATATCTCACATTGCCCACCGATTTCAATTAACAAATAAAAGAACAAAAACGGGATACGAGATTAATATTGATACTGACAACTTTTCTGTTTATAAAACCAAGATAGATGCAAATAGACTCATTCAACTTCTATCAAAAGATTTTATTAAGCGGTTTAAAATATTTGTTATCTCATCACGTCAACTGGCGTATACAGACACAAGCAATCGAATCATTCGATATCTTAACATGATGGATAAACCGACGAAACACTATGATCTTTCATTTGTTCTTTGGATATCAGATATTGATAAAATTGAGGGTTATCAGAATAGTATTGGGAAATTATATGAGGAGATAAATAGAAAAAATGGATTTAATAGAACTATTATAACGGTACTGGGTGATTTTATAAACGCATTCCGAAACAAGGTCAGTGCTAATGCATATGTTGCAGTTTCTCCATTTTTCAAAACAACCCTACCTGGTGATTTAAAATGGTCGAATAGTTTGATAATTCCTGCTCATGAGAATATAAAGAAAAAAATTCAAGCAGATTTCTCACTCACTTGTCAGTTTAACCAGATAATGTCTGATGAGCTATTACTTCGATTAAAATTAAAGTTCAATTTCCCGCAAATACAAAAAGACCAGGTAGCAAGTAAATCCAACCAGCTTGATCTCTCGGTTCCTATTTCTTTGGATAAAGTGAATTTACTTTATTCTTTTTATTTAAACTACGATAGTTCAAGTAATACCCCAAAGAAAAAGAGGGGACTTTTTAAGATATTTTCATTCATTGCTGGAAATCGACATGTAAATAGCAAGATGTGGGTAAGTTTGTGGCTAATCATCAATGAAACTAAGTAACTAGATTGCTGCTTTGGCTCATTCCCTTCATGTTTCTAGCTGTGTTATTTGGCGCTTATTTTATATCCTGAGGATGATTCGTAGCTAATTTCTTCCCTTAGCTTTTCGACGATATCCTCTGCTGCGTTATGCCCATTGACCTTGTTATACTGTTCAGTGTCTAATTCTTCTGTATAAATATATACTTTCATATATTTTCCCATGACATAATCAAACTTTCTTCCGTAATTTTCGACTATATACTTATGAGCACAATCATGAGACATTTCATCCACGTAATCACTAGAGTGGGAAGATAAACCAACATCCTTTGAGTTCTTATGAAGGGCAATCAGTAAATCAATTTTTTTTATACCTTTTATATTAACCATGTTATACCTATGTTTTTTTGTGTATTTTATACTAGTGTGGTCAGTTTATCAATAGTGTTTCACGTGAAACGCCCCACTCTCATTGCGAAATTACTGTGGATATTACTTTGCTAAGTGCGCCAGAGTGACCGATATGCTCTTTACTGATTTTCTTTAATTCTTCAGACGGCGGGCAGTTAATTTGACGACTAATCTCTTGAGTAAATTGAGAAATGTCTCTTGATAAAGGAGTGTAAAGAGGCCCCATAATTTGTGAGATAGTACGTTTTCTTTTTTTTCTTACCCCCTCGGGCAGAAGGCCGATGACAGGCTTTCCAAGACCTGCTGCTTGCTGCTGGCTTGTGCCCGCTGCGCTTAAGAGAAGGTCCGCACTATTGAGAAGCTCATATGATATACCTGGGTATTCGGTGATTAGCTGTTTGCCATCTTTTGGAGAAAGAGAAAAATCCAGTTGGCAGTATAGCTCACTAAAATTTAAATCAGGGCTGCGTGACACAATGACTCTAATTGATTTTTTATCCCAAATGGTTTTGAGTGTTGTAAGAAAAAATCTCAGATTTTCTCTGGCTTCTTTTCTACTACCAGGCAAAATGACGATAGTGAAAAGATCACTTGGGGCAATCGTCTCGTTGGGAGATATCGCGATTGTGTCCATAATAATATTACCATCATATCTTGCGTTAACACCTGCATTTGTGAGCTGAACACTCAGTTTGGCATCGCGGGTCCAAACAGTAAGTGCCTGCCTTTTCAATAAGTATTTTTCATACCACTGATATGAGTGAGAATATGTGCTTTTATACACACCAATAAATCTAACGGGGATCTGACCCGAAAAATAGCAGATTAATACCGAGTAAATATCCCCCACACAGATGATCTCATCAAATTCTTGGCTTTTCAAAAAATCAATTTGCTTAAACATGAATTGAATAGCACCTTGGGTTAAATCTTTAAGGAAACTATACTTATATCTTCGGTTCCCAAGATGACTATCGATTGCGCCTGGTCCCACTAAGGGGATTTTATTAATTTGATAAGCAGTACCTTTGCCAACAAGAGCCATTGCGTGTACATCGGTATTAGTCAGTAAAGATTTTGCTATTACCGCTCCAATACTATCTTCGCCAAGGCCGTTTGAGATAATCAGTACTTTTTTCATACGCATCATTAAATTCCTGCATGCAACATAACATGACGATCACCGTTCACCAATAGAACGTGAAAAAATAATTGTAACACAGTAAATATATTGACAAAAACAGGTTATTTATGCGAGAATTTCCCGTTGTTGGGGTGTAGCCAAGCGGTAAGGCATAGGGTTTTGATCCCTTGATCCCTGGTTCGAATCCAGGCACCCCAGCCATATTATCTGTGTAACCCCCCTCTTTTTGACTTATTATTCAGTAATGCCATCAGCTGAAAAGCTTTGCTGAGGGTGATCCTGGGCTTGGTCTTAACTCACAATTATAGCTCGGCGATTGACATCATATATTGAAGTATTTAGCCTGTAGGAGAAGGAGACTTAAGCATGAAAATTTTTACTACAACACCCAATTGTCAATTTACCTCTGATGTTTGTCAATATTTGAAGGCGTCCCCCGCCAATATGAGTGTTGGCCATTTTTCTGACGGGGAAATAAAATTAGAAGTACTCGACAATGTCAGAGGCAAAGATGTGTATATAATTCAATCCATATCTCCACCAGTGAATGACCACTTAATGCGACTTTTATTGGCAGCCGATGCCATGCGTTTGGCCTCTGCTAGATCAGTAACAGCAGTGATCCCCTACCTGGGCTATGCAAGGCAAGATAGAAGAGTCCGCTCCCGAAGGGTACCCATTTCTGCCAGGCTAGTGGCTGACTTAATTGAAAGTGCAGGTTTTAATCGCGTAATGACTGTAGATCTCCACTCTGACCAGGTGCAGGGGTTTTTTCATATCCCTGTTGAGAATGTTTTTTCCTCTTCTCTTATTATTGAACATATAATGAAACTTGAAGATAAACAGGCTATTCGCATTGTTTCCCCGGATGTTGGCGGTGTTGGTAGAGCTCAGGCAGTTGCAAAACGTGTAAACAATAGAGAGCTTGCCATTGTTGATAAACGAAGAGCTACTGCGAATCAAGTGGACTTTATGCAGTTAATAGGTGATGTTGAGAATAAAAATTGCTGGATTATTGATGACCTAGTAGACACTGGAAATACCTTGTCACAGGCCGCAGCGCTATTGAAGAGCCACGGTGCAAAATCTGTTAATGCCTACTGTACGCATGGCTTGTTATCTGGGAGTGCTGTTAATACTATTGATGATTCTTTGCTAGATGGGCTGTTTATTACCGACAGTATTACTCAATCGGTTCGATCTAATAAGATTACAACTATTTCAATCGCTCAGCTGATTGCAGAAGCAATTTCTCGAGTTAATAATAACGAATCGCTCAGCGAGATATATCAGTGCTAATTGTCGGTTTAGGAAATCCACCTGATCAATATGGTAGCACTCGTCATAATGCTGGATATTGGTTTGTTGATTTATGGGCACACTCAGAGGGGCTACAGTGGCGGTATGAGAAAAAATGTGACGCGTGGATTGCAAAAAATAGCAGTGTTTTCCTGATTAAACCAAGCTGCTTTATTAATCTATCAAGCGGCCCAATTAGAAAAACACAGCGTTATTTTAATCTCGAAAATCGCACTTTGGTTGTTGCACATGATGAAATGAGTTTTTTGCCAGGTGTGATACGGTTTAAAGAAAATGGCGGCGCTGGGGGCCATAATGGCTTGAAGGACATTATATCTCATATCGGTGAGAACTTTATGCGAATCAGAATTGGTATTGGTAGTCCCAACCACCCCAATGTCTCCGATTATGTTTTGTCAAACCCAGCGGTGCATGAGAAAAATTCAATTAATGAGTCATTGGCGAATTTAATTGCACAAAAAGAGAAGATTTTAGAAGAAAATTGGCCCTTTTTAATGAATAATTGGCATCAGAGCTAGAGAAATAAACAAGTATAAGATATCTTAGGTAATCAAAATTAAGGGTGTGATATGGGTGTAAAATGTGGGCTAGTTGGTTTACCCAATGTTGGGAAGTCAACACTATTTAACGCGCTAACAGAATCAGGAGTTGATGCTGAGAACTATCCATTTTGTACGATTGACCCTAATCTTGGTATTGTAGAAGTACCAGACCCAAGGTTAGTCCAGTTATCAACAATGGTTTCTCCACAACGCTGTATCGCAACGCAGATGAGTTTCTTGGATATTGCAGGTTTAGTTGCAGGTGCATCACAGGGAGAGGGATTAGGCAACAAGTTCCTTGGACATATACGTGAAGTTCAGGCCATCGTTCACGTTGTTCGCTGCTTTGACGACGAAAATGTTACCCATGTTGATGGAAGTGTGGATCCCGTAAGAGATATTACCACCATTGAAACAGAGCTTCGTTTAGCGGATATACAGGCACTTGAAAAATCGCTTGAGAAAGTAAGTAAACTGGCAAAATCTGGCAATAAAGAGCAGATTAGCCAAAAACAAGATATTGCAGAGTTGATTAGCATGTTAAGTGATGAGGAACCAATACCTAATTGGTCCCAAACAGCACAAGATTTAGCCCACTCAATGCAACTACTTTCGGTTAAACCAGTTTTATACATTGCAAATGTTACTGAGCCCAATGAAAAAAACGACTATACAACCGCTCTACAGAACTTTGCCAAAGAACAAGGCCGCCCTGTTTTGGTGATTTGCGCAAAAATAGAATCTGAGTTAGTGGGGCTTGAGAGTGAAGAAAAACAAGAATTACTAGACGATCTTGAAATGGATGAGCCTGGGCTATATAAGGTTATTAGGGAAGGCTATGACTTGCTGGGACTACAAACATTCTTCACAGCTGGCCCCAAGGAAGTCAGAGCATGGACGGTCGTAAGAGGTTCTAGTGCTGCAAAATCGGCAGGGACAATTCATTCGGATTTTGAAAAACACTTTATTCGTGCTGAAGTAATAGCGTTTGACGATTATCAAGCGGCAGGTAGTGAGCAAGCTGCAAAAGATAATGGGACTTGGCGTTTAGAAGGAAAAGATTATACCGTGATGGATGGTGACGTGATATATTTCAGGACCAGCGCTTAAAAAGATGGCTTTATGAGAATAATATGAGATTTCTAGGAAGTAGCAAACCAGACGAATTTTTTACTAATATCACCGAAGAAGAAGATCCAGAAGAAATTCTTTACATTGATTCAAATACAACGATGAATGAAATCAACCAGATTAATGAAAAAAGAATTTTTGGTAAGGGAGAGCTGTATGTTGGTAGGGAAACCCCTCAATCCCTTTATCTACATTTAGTCAGAGAACAATTCATCGTTCATCTTGATGCAGGGGTAGATGTAAATCACCTACATCTTCTCAATGGATGTCAGTTAGTGCTAGATTCATCGTTTCATCTGCCATTACTTGAGTCATTTACGCCAAGAAACATATGGTTAAAAGGAAAGCTATCATTTAGCGACTTACTTAGGCATCAATCGAGAGAGGTAATAGATAAATTAAGTGAAACATGTTTGACGGTTACTGGTGATATCTATCACTCTCTCTACACACACCCTGATACCTTAATGTCTATACGAGAGAGCAATTTTCCATGTAATATTTTTGTTCACTTACATATTAAGCCAGGATGTATCGCCAACATGCCAGCTAATTTTGTTATCACAAGTAGAACAAGACAGAGGGCTTTAACCGCAATATTGTCAGTAACCTCTATAGATAAAAGAATTTGGGTAGGTGAAGAGGCTACAAAGCTTTTTGATAAGAGTAACTACAAGGAAGAAAACATCTTTAGAACGTATGATGAGTTTGCCACAAAGACGATGATAGAAAAAAGAAAATTTGATATTCCAACAGATTCTTTGCCACCAAGAAAGAGATTTTGTCTCACTAGATAGCATCAATCGATCGTGTGATTATTTCAAGTCGTCGTTGTTCTATCGCCTCCCCAAGCTCTGGACCGGGATCAATATGAGGGAAATCTGCCGCACTGACTCTTGTTAGTTCTTCTAGTAATGGCAGTAATAATGAATCTAGATCTTTACCATACAATGCATGCCCACATTGCAGATATAATTTGATCCATTTCGTATTTGTAAAAGCTCTGAGATCTTTGAAGCAATTTAGCAATTCCTGTGCCTCTATTTTATTATATATATTTTTGTACTTATTGAACTTGGACGCAAGAAAGATATATTCATTAGGCGGGGAAAAGATCATATTTACCCAGGACAGCATATCAGGATGATGCAGCATACATGAGAACTTTATAAGTGAAGTCTCCTTCTCAAAGGTCAAGACTGTGAGATGATCGATGACACTTTTGGGAAGAAATTCTAGATCAGTAAGGCAATAGAAAAAATGTTCAGGTTGCTGGTATTGTAGTGTCTTGGATAATTCTTGCCAATTTCGATGTTTAGATAATGCAGAGAAATCCTTTGAAAAAATCATGGATTTCATCATTTCAAAGGTAGAATCGTCAATTTTAAATGATGGAAATTTTGCCTTAAATCGACATACTCTTAATACCCTCAGAGGATCTTCAACAAATGCAGATGAGACATGGCGCAGTATTTTTTTATTTATATCTCCCCTACCATTGTAAGGATCGATATATTCCCCAGTGTCATCTTTCGCAATTGCATTGATCGTAAGATCCCTTCGCATTAGATCTGTCTCTAAGGGCGTTTCGGGTGAAAAGTCAAATTGAAATCCATCATGGCCCAGAGATATTTTTCTCTCCTGCCTCGCCAGCGCATATTCCTCGCCAGTTTCTGGATGAATAAATACCGGAAAATCTTTTCCTACCTGGGTATATCCTAGTTTCAACATAGTACTGACATCAGACCCAGTGACAACAAAGTCGCGATCAGTGACGTCTTGGCCCATTAGCTCATCGCGTACAGCTCCGCCGACTAAAAATATCTTCATCATTACCCCGATAATTGTCACAGAAATTGATTTTAGCAAGTAACCCAGTGACAATGAAAGAAATTTTATGATAAAGTTTACAATTTATGGTATTTGAAATGATAACAATGAAAGAGATTGAAATTAAAGTTTCTCAGTTAGCTCATTGGTTTGCACAAATAGAATCACAGATAATTGCATTTCCACTAATTTGGATGTTTGCAAAAGCATACGGGGTAAATACAGAGGAGTCCGGCCCTTTATCGCAGTTTAGGAGCCTGAAAGAATTTTTCACTCGCAAGATTGATCTCAAGAAGCATAGAAACCAGCCAAGTGAAAATCATATTGTCTCTCCATGTGATGGTACCTTGTCTGCTTTTGGTCATGTGGACCTGTCTAAAAAACAGGCACTTGAAATCAAAGGCTCCCAGTTTTCTCCTGCTCAACTTGTCGGCAAGGATTTCCTTGAGCTGATTGATAAAAGCAATTTCTTTGTCTTTTACTTAGCACCGGGTGATTACCACTGCTTTCATACACCTTTCAAAAACTTAAGATGGGTTGAAAAAAGAATAATTCCAGGCCGATTTTTCAGTGTTAGGCCTCAAAAAGGCGGCGTATCAAATAAGTTATCTGAAAATGAAAGGGTAATTTGCCAGTTTCAAACAGAAAGTAATGATACTATTATTATGGTACTTATCGGGGCAATGATTGTGCGTAGTATTGAGCTGATGGATTTTGACCCTAATAAACCAATGGAACTAGGTGCCCTTTTAGGGCAATTCAATTTTGGGTCAAGTATTGTCGTGTTTTCACCATCAAATGCTACGAGAGGTTTTGGTGACTTACAAGTCGGACGGGTTAAAACTTTTGATCCAATTATGGAGGTATCATAATGTCCTCTAAAAAAGTATTAAGCCTTTTTTCTTTGGTGATGATCAACGTAGTTGCCATTGACAATCTGCGATCTTTGCCAGTTGGCGCAAAATTTGGTTTTTCCCTTATTAGTTATTATATCCTTGCGGCTTTGTTATTTTTTATTCCAGTTGCACTAATATCTGCTGAGTGTGCTACCGGCTGGCCACATAGGGGAGGAGTTTATATTTGGGTACGGCAAGCTCTTGGGAATCGCTGGGGGTTTTTCGTAATTTGGATTATGTGGATATATAACGTGGTATGGTACCCATCGCAAATGATTTATATTACCGGTATGTTTTGGAAGTTTGTGTCGCCGTCACTCCTAGATCACGGGGGTGTGATGTATCTCTCAACAGTGGGCCTTTTCATAGTATGTACAATCGTCAACCGCTACGGCATGCGAATATCAGGTATGGTGAGCACATATGGGGCACTATTTGGAACGTTGTTACCGATGTTAATTATCATATGTGCAGGCGCGTATCAGTTATATTTAGGAACAAATATCAATATAGATATCAGCCTCGCAAGCGCCCTTCCCTCCCGTGCTGAGCAATCTATTTTACCCTTTTTGGTGCCAATCATTTTTGGTCTTATTGGCATTGAAATGTCAGCAGTTCACGCCAACGATGTTGAAAATCCTCAGAAAACCTACCCTCTTGCAATTTTGATATCGACTGTAATTATTGTAACAACGATGCTGCTGGCTTCCGTTTCTATTGCGATTCTTGTTCCAAAGAATGACCTCAATATTGTTGTAGGCATTATTCAGGTTTTTAACTATATCCTGCAAGGAGACACACTGAGCTATTTTAAACCGATTTTGGTTTTCCTGGTTTTACTGAGTGGTATTTCAAATGTTGCAACATGGATTATTGGGCCCAGCAAGGGTATGTTGATGGCCGCAAAAGATGGTTCGATTCCCGGTTGGTTTGCGATAACAAATAAACATGATGTGCCCGAGAGAATTTTGTGGATGCAGTGTCTTATTGTGGCTATTTTGAGTATTGGTGTGGTTTTGTTACCCGTTGATACAATCTTTACCATGCTAACTGCCATTACTACTCAGTTAGCACTGATGATGTACATCGTGATGTTTATTAGTGCCATTATACTCAGATCTCGCTATCCTGATAAAGCAACATACAAGGTGCCTGGTGGGATGCCTGGATTGTGCATTATTAGCACATGTGGAATTTTGACATCTCTAGCCATAATTATAATGGGCTTTTTTGCGCCTGGAGAGCTTGAAGTCCCTGATGAATTTGGATATACCTTAGTATTGATTATCGGGGTGATTCTATTTGCCTCAGTCCCACTGTTTGTAAACCAAAGGGAACAAAATGACATACGCTTTGGAGATAAAGAATCTTAAGAAAGTCTATCAGGATGGAACAGTTGCTCTTGATGGTGTGACCCTGTCTGTAGAACAAGGAGAGTTTTTCTCACTTCTTGGGCTCAATGGTGCTGGCAAGACCACTTTAATTGGCATTGTAACGGATCTAGTCAGGAAGACATCTGGTGATATTCATTTGCTTGGACTGGATATTGATAGGCAGCGGTCAGAGGCAAAACATCTCATTGGGTTAGTTCCCCAAGAATTCAATTTTAATGTATTTAATACTGTAGAAGAAGTGCTCGTTAATTATGCCGGTTATTTTGGCATATCAGTAAAGCGCTCCAAGGCGCGGGTTGACGATATTTTATCACGTTTGAAACTAAATAATAAACGAGAGACTCAGGTTAGATTTTTATCTGGTGGGATGAAAAGACGAGTTATGATCGCAAGGGCGTTGATCCACGACCCCAAAGTACTGATTCTAGATGAGCCAACCGCTGGCGTTGATGTGGATTTAAGAAGAGATATATGGGACCTTTTGAGACTAATTAATAAAGATGGGATGACAATAATTCTTACCAGTCATTATATGGAGGAAGTGGAAGCATTATGTAAACGTGTTGCAATATTACATAAAGGTACTATTGTGCGAGAGGGTCAAATATCTGATATACAAAAAGACGCTCAAAGAGCAAGGTACACAGTCACAGTTGACCGGGCCGTGTCAAAAAACGAATTTTCAGGCATTACAGGTGTAAAGATTGACGCAGTGGAGAATCAATCGATTCATGTCACTGTAGAGCAGTCAATTCACCCGTTGATTGAGGCACTTTTCAAAAATGGTTATCAGATTGGTAATGTTTACAATCGATCAAACCGTTTAGAGAAGTATTTTCTTGCAGATGTAAAGGATTGATATGATTGGTTTACTTACACTTATACGTCGAGAAGTCAAAAGAATTATGCGTCTTTGGCAGCAGACTGTTCTCCCTCCGGCAATTACTTCCACTTTGTATTTTTTAATTTTTGGTAAAATTATCGGCCCGCGCGTTGGAAGTATGGGGGGATTAGAGTTCATATATTTTATTGCACCGGGACTAATACTAATGACAGTTATTGTTCAAAGTTACCAGAATGTTTGTTCTGTTGTATATCTTGATAAGTTCCAAAAAAGCATAGAAGAGTTATTAGTTTCGCCATTGAAATATAGCCACATACTTATTGGCTATATTACAGGGGGATTGATTCGGGGTTTTCTTACAGGATTTGTTGTCTTTCTAGTTGCTGAGTATTTTTTGGACATAAAAATAGCACACCCTTTTTATATGGTATACGTCATGATCATTACTAGCGTATTGTTTTCCTTGATCGGATTAATTAATGGATTGTGGGCAAACAGTTTTGACCATACTGTTTTTATCCCAACATTTGTTCTCACACCGTTAATATATCTAGGCGGTGTATTTTACTCTATATCTATCTTGCCACCAATATGGCGGGATTTGTCCTATATTAATCCGGTATTTTATCTAGTCTCATTATTTCGCTATTCTTTTTATGATATTCAAATCATCGACCCATATATTGCATTGATGGTATTGGTTACAATTGTTATGATGCTGTATGTTTGGGCCTATACAATTCTTGTAAAAACCAATTGTGTCAGGAAATGAATAAGAAACTCGAAATTAAAAACTTAAAGATTGTTGTAAAGCTGGGCTATCACGATTACGAAAGAGAGCTCCCTCAGCCTGTTCATTTGACCATTGATGTCGATTACTCAGATGTGAATATTTTTAAGTTGAATCCAGATAGTGACTATTCAAAAATCAGTCGACAACTGCAAGATATAGTCCAGGATAAATCATTTGAATTAGTAGAAGAATTAGCAGATTTTTTATGGTCAAGTCTGATAGATGCTAATATAAAGGTGAAAAAACTTCAAGTTACAAAATTAAAACCGCCATGTAGAAGTAGTCAAGTAAACATAGATCAGGTGACTTGTGTCATTTCAGCCTAACTCCCCTATTATGAAAATTATCTGCGATCGCATCCAGAAAAAAGGATTCATTGGAGTTGATGAATATATTGAAATAGCACTTTATGACCCTGAATTTGGTTTTTACTCCAAAACAAATGATATAAAGACTCATTTTACCACTGCTCCCATACTTAGCCCATGGTTTTCATATGCTATAGCAAAGAATTGGTTAGAGACTTTTCCTGATCATTTACATCGAGGTATTACCGAATGGGGTGCAGGACGAGGTGATATGATGTACCACACTTTGAGGTACTTAAATGATCACGGTGAATCTTCTATAGAGTATGTATGTGTAGAGCAGTCATTGCAGGCATGTGAATCAATACAGAAGAAGATTATGGCGCTGCCCTACTCGACTAGAAAAAAAGTTCACATTACTAATCAACCAGTTAAACCCAGCGGAATTATTTTTGCGAATGAGTTTTTAGACGCTTTGCCTTTTAAACGCTTTAAAAAGCTATCTGGCGGGCTCTATGAGGAAGTTGTCTTCGAGAATGATAATGTGCTCAGCTTAGGTGAGATAGAGGCGTCAGATCTCTTAAATAGAGAAATTAGTCATATCAAAGCAGATATCCCAGACAATTATTCTTCAGAAATTTGTCTCCACGCCAATGACTGGTTTGAGGATCAATTAAAATCCAGTAAAGATACTTTAATGGTCATTGCTGATTACGGATATACCGATAATGAGTTCTACCATCCTGATCGTGCCAATGGGACCTACAAATGTTTCAAAGAACACAATTCATTCAATGACCTACTTAAGTTTCCTGGCGAATGTGATATCACAGCCCATGTAAACTTCTCACGGTTAATTGATCGGCTCGAAAATCAAAAATACCGGTACCGATCACAAAAAGATTTTCTTCTTGATATTGGAATAACTGCCATACTCCCAAATAACCTAAGCCTCAACGAATCATCAGCGATAAAGACACTGGTAATGCCTGGTCAGATGGGCGATGTAATAAAGGTGCTTGAAGTTCTTGTTAATAGCGAGGAGGCATAAAATGCCTCCTCTAGCATCCTGCCTTTCCATTACGCGAGTATTCTCCCTGAGATCCTGTGCGTTTTCTTGAAATTATCGTTTATGAGAAAAAATTGCAAGAGTCACCTTGTTAAGAAATTCATAAAAATAGACTTATCATAGAGTTAAATTAACACTTGCTTAATGAAATAATTTATAGACATATCTTGAGGATTTTATTTAGTTTTAATTAGAATCAGGCCTGCTACAACTGCGGTATCTGCTCTTAATATGGGAGTATTAATGGACACTGTCTCACAGTTTTCATGAATAATATCCAGTTCCTTTTTACTCCATCCACCTTCTGGACCAACTGCTACCTGGTTGAAGGTATTCAACTTCGTATCTTCGTCATTTTCAGCATATGGATGAAGAGTCAGGGTAGGGCGTTCCCAGCTTATTTGGCTGAAGATTTTTGCTGGTTGGATTTTAGGTAACCATGGGTTGCGAGATTGAATCACACTGCTTTGTATTACTTTTTCCCAGTGTGCTAATCGCTCAGCAGAGTAAAGAATTTGATGCTTAACCGGAGTAAACTCACAGATTATTGGCTGAATTTCACTGACGCCCATTTCGGTTGCCTTTTGAAGGATTAAATCAAAGGCGTTTAACTTCGTTATACCGGCAAGCAAAATGCTGAGTGTTGGTTTTTCTGCGACTGACATACAACTTATTTGATCAATACAAGATTGAGATTTTGATATTATTGTCAGCCCCCCTTGGTATATAGAGCCGCAACCATCTAATATTTCTATAGTATCGCCATTACGTGCGCGTGTTACATTGATAATATGATGGTGCTGAGCTTTGTTCAGCTGAATTGAAGGTAATATCTTACCGCTTGTAATTAGAATTCGGTGGATCATTAGAATATATTACTTCTTTGAGCATCGGTATTGGATTTACGGTTTTGATTATTTGGAAGCGCTTCTTCATTTTTTTGATCGAAGAGCTCAAAGATATACTTACTGTTCTGATTTTGAACATCTTTTGGAATTTTCAAAGATACTATATCATTTGGTTTATCTGGGAGCGATTCAGGCTTATCTGCTAACCAATGACTCATTATATCGATCCAAATCGGTAGCGCGAATTGGCTTGCGTAGACACCTAGACTGGAGTAATCATCAAATCCAAGCCAGATTGTAGCACTGTAGTCTTTGGTAATTCCGCAAAACCATATATCACGCAGGCCATTAGTAGTGCCAGTTTTCCCGCCAACATCAATCCTGTTAAGTTTCTTTGCCTTACGGCCAGTGCCTCTTTTTACAACATCTCCAAGTAGATCAAACATTAAATAGGCGGTTTCTTTTGATAGCACTGGGACGGACGGTTGCTGGGTGAGGTAGACTCCGTCGGATTGTAATAAGCTGTCTATGGATATCTCACTGCCTTTCTGATCAAATATCTGTTTTACAATAAAGGGTTTTGAGCGATTACCCTCGTTACCAAACACAGTGTAAGCACTGGCCATTTCCAATGGGGTTGCGGTGCCAGACCCTAGAGCAAGGGATAGATTTTGAGGCATATTTTGAGTGTTAAGACCAAATTTATCAATCATGCCTGTCACTTCTTTTACCCCCAGCATATCCATAAGTCGAATACTTACAAGATTTCTTGATCGGATCATCGCATCCCTCAGTCGCATCGGGCCAGTATAGGATGAATCATGGTTTGATGGTCGCCATAACAGCTCAGTATCTCCACCGTAGGCAACAAAAGGAGAATCATTAACAACACTGGCAAGCGTCATCCCATTTGTTAGAGCAATAGCATAAAGTAATGATTTAAATGTAGAACCCACTTGACGTGTGGCTTGTGTTGCCCGATTAAAGAATTGGTTGTTATCATTTGATCCAAGAAGTGCGATGATGCCACCAGTTTTACTCTCCACCAAAGTGAATGCCGCTTCAGGGTGAGGGTATTTAATATGCTCCCATATGCTTTGTTCTAATGTGAATATATCTCCAATGTTAGGTGAATTTATATCATTTAAGTCGACGGTGACCCAGTTGTCGCTATCTGTTTTGAGTACAGCATGATTCGAGTACACCATCATGACAACTGCCAATTTTCCCAATTTAGGTTTTGGTAATTTCATTTTTTCAAACCAACGATCTGCTGAGTAGCGACGCATATCACCAATGTTAACATCTACGTCTAGTCCTTTATTTTGAACGTAATCCTTAATATGATCACTGATAACCGATTTAACGGTTTCTTGAATCTCGCTATCAATAGTGGTGATGACAGAAAAACCTTTTGTATAAATATCATCACCATATTGTTTGCGGAGCAATTGATGAACCAGGTTGCTAACATGCGGGGCATCAGCTTCAAGTTCTATACCATGATATTTTGCTCGAATGGGTTCTGAAACAGCATAACTGTACTGAAAAAGGTTAATAAAACCCTCATCGTACATTCTTTTAAGAACAAAATTACGCCGCTCCATTGCTCTTTTAGGATTTTTTACTGGGTTAATTGAAGAGGGGGCTTTTGGCAAGCCAGCCAGCATTGCTATTTCTGCAATTGTCAGCTCGTCTAAATCTTTTGCATAGTAAATTTCGCTTGCAGCAGCAACACCGTAGGAGCGATTTCCCAGATATATTTTATTAAGATACAGTTCAAGAATCTTAGATTTTGGGAGATTATATTCAATTTTGAGCGCAAGCAGAATTTCATTAATTTTCCTTACCCATGTCTTCTCTTTGCTCAGAAAGAAGTTTCTTGCAACCTGCATAGTGATTGTGCTGGCACCTTGTGATTTTTTGCCTGTTAAGACAAAGTTTACTATTGCTCGGGTTAGACCAACTGGGTCAACTCCAAAATGATCATAAAACCTTTGATCCTCAACAGCGATATAAGCATTTTGAAGTAATTTAGGTATTTTATTCAAATAAACAGGCTGCCGGAACTTTTCCCCAAACACACCTATAAGTTTGTGGTCGCTGGTGTAAACTTTGAGCGGAACCTGATAATCCATATCCACCAACTCGTCAATACTTGGTAAAGTATTGATGCTGTAGTACACAGCTGCAATTGTAACAATCAAGCTACTTGAAAGCGCTGTTAGTAGCGCTGAAAAAATTCGGCTAATTTGCATTCCATTCAATATTCTCTATTCATCGCATTATACACAATAATCACAGGGATAGAAAATAGGATAAACTAAATTCATCCTTTGTGTGCGTAAAGCGAGGGGGCAGCAAGCGTTTACATAGTCTATAATAAGAATTGTATTGCCAATCAATACCGTATTGAAGGCTACTTAATTATTAAGCATAATGGTTAATATGGAATTGAAAAATCTCAAAGGTAAATGTTTATTGGCCATGCCCAATGTGCAGGATCGGTTTTTTCGCTCTGCACTTGTTCTGGTGACAAGTGTAGATGATTTCCATGTGCGAGGTCTAATTGTTAATAAGCCCTCCGACCAATTGGTTTCAGATATTTTGAATCAAATGAATATCGATATAGGACTTGGATTTGAAGACCAAAGAATTTTACATGGGGGCCCAGTTAGAAGGGATCGGTTATATCTTTCATACTTTCCACGTGCATTGACCGAGCAAACAATGACTCCGATTTTCTCAAACGAGCTGGAGGACTTGCAGTTAATTGCAAACTCACAGGGAATGAGATATATCGCTTGTGTGGGGGAATGTGAATGGGAGCATGAGCAACTTTGTGACGAAATTGCCAGTAACTACTGGTTAATTGTATCTTGCTCTCATGACGTACTGTTTGATTGTGATTATAATGACCGTGTGAAATTAGTATTATCTAGACTGGGCATTAGTCTTGAGCAGCTAAGCTCAATATCTGGAAGGGCCTGATGCAGATTAAAACGGTATTGGCAGTTGACTTTGGTATAAATCAGTGGGGGTTAGCTGTAGGTAACACAGCAACTCGTACCGCATTACCAATTAAGGCAGTAAAAGTAAAAAAGGGTATACCCAACTGGGATGAGCTACAAGCAGTTCAAGCACAGTGGAGAGCTTCACAGGTTATTATAGGGCTACCACTTAATATGGACGGAACGGATCAGCCCCTGACTAAAAAAGTCCGCAAGATGGCAAAAATGCTTGAAGAACATCTTGGTCTGCCAGTTGATTTTCAAGATGAGCGGTTATCAACAGTAGAAGCGAAGGCAAAGTTGTTTGAGGAAAGTGGTTATAAATCCCTGCAAAAGGACCGGATTGATTGTTTATCTGCTGTAATAATTCTAGAAGATTGGTTATCTTTGATAGAATAAACTAGAAATATTCACAGCTAGCGTATAGAATACCTCATACTTTTAATGAGGGGGAATTGTGGTAAAAATTTCTGAAGATTGGCAAAAATGTTTGGATGTTTTAGATCATCAGCTCCCTAAGAACGAATTTAACACAATGATACTGCCCATACAGTGTCAGCAATTTGAGCAGACTCTCAAATTGTATTTTCCAAATGACTATTTGCTTAATAACTTTTCAAGTAATTATCAGCCAATATTGGAGAAGGCCTGGGAAAATGACCAGGTGAAAAAACAATTTTCATGTCAGGTTGGTTCTGCGATTAAGCATGTAAAAGTCGAAGATATTATCGAAGAGAAAAGTGAGCAATTTGTTACCAATCTCAATCCTAACTTCACATTGAGTAATTACATAAAAGGTAACTCAAATGAGGTAGCTGTTGCCGCAGCACACCAAGTATCTAAAAACCCTGGCGTTAGTTATAACCCACTTGTTATATATGGTGGAGTTGGCTTGGGGAAAACCCACCTTATGCACTCGATTGGTCATGAAATTATTCGTATGGGCGATAAGAGTGTGCCTCCCAAGATATACTATGTGCACTCTGAACGATTTGTGTCAGAGATGATTAGAGCATTGCAAACAGCTGATATGGAGCGCTTTAAGCACCGTTATCGGTCACTAGAGGTATTGTTGATCGATGATATTCAGTTTTTTGCGAGAAAAGAGCGCTCCCAGGAAGAGTTATTCCACACTGTGAACTCATTGCTCGACTCAGGCCAACAGATCATCTTAACCAGTGATCGTTATCCGAAGGAACTAGATGGTATTGAAGATCGACTGAAGTCAAGATTCGCCTGGGGACTGTCTGTTTGTATTGAGCCACCAGAGCTTGAAACAAGAGTTGCCATCTTACTTGCTAAAGCACAGAAAATTGGTGTTAGCCTCCCTGAATCGGTCGCATTTTTTATGGCCAGTGAAATCCAGTCTAACGTGAGAGAGCTAGAAGGCGCTCTAAGAAGAGTAATTGCTAGCAGTGAGTTTCAAGGAGAGGCAATTACTATTGATTTCACTAAACAGACATTAAAGGATCTTATTGTTGCAAAAATGAGGATGATTACTGTTGATAGTATCATTGGGGAAGTTGCAAAATATTTCAATTTAAAGACAACTGACTTATTATCTAAGAAGAGGACAAGGCATATCGCCAGGGCAAGACAAATTGCCATGAAAATAGCATATGAGAGTACGTCAAATAGTTATCCACAAATTGCTGACGCATTTGGTGTTGACCATACAACAGTTATGTATGCGTGTCGTAAGGTAAGTGAGCTGTTAAATCAGGATCCTGCAATAAAAGAGGATTTTGATACTTTGTCTCGAAAAATTAATCAATAGATAGGGGAATAGAGGGTGAATACTGTAAGTGCCAAATTGATGAGTGTCGATATTGATCAAAGTTCTTTATACGAAGGCCTCAAGCTTGTTTCTGGAGTAATTGAAAGCTCCCAGGTGATGCAAATACTATCTTTTGTACATATGCACATCGAAAGCAATAAAATTATTTTGAGTGCTAGCAATGCAGAGGTAGAGATCCAAACAACAGTGAACCTGATCAAGCCAGTGCAAGAGGCATTGGCAATTACAGTTCCCTGTCGAAAACTGATGGATATTTTGCGTTATGCCAATAAAAGCTCTCCAGTAGTTTTTGAGATCGAAGGCGCAAAATTACATGTTAGTATTGATAGGAGCCGATTTACTGTAAATATGCTTGCAGCCGACCAGTTTCCTTTTTTTGTTTCAAAAGGGGATGCTGGCAAAATAGAAATATCCGAATCAGAGTTGTCAATACTCCTCAAAAGAACAGCATTTGCAATGGCATTCCAGGACGTTAGATACTTCCTGAATGGGTTGCTAATGGAATTTAATGGAGCAGAGCTAAAGGCAGTCGCAACAGATGGGCATCGTTTAAGTGTCAATGCGATTGATCTTCCTGCCTCTCAATTAGAGCATTTTAGAGTCATCATACCCAGAAAAACGATTCTCGAAGTCACGCGATTAATAGGAAGCACTGATCAAATGCTGGGGCTGTCTGTTAATACTGATTTTATTGAAATTGAGCATCCAAAATTTCGGCTGCGATCAAATCTCATTGATGCACAATATCCAGATTATCAAAAATTAGTCCCTAAAGTCAGTGATGATCAAGCGTTACTTGATACTGCCTCTTTTCGTTTGGCTCTAAACAGAGTAAATATCTTGGCCAATGAGAAATTCCGTGGAGTAAGGCTGAATTTCACCGATGATAATGAGCTTATATTTGAGTCTAATAACCTTGATAAAGAAGTTGCAACAGAGACCATTAAGGTGCTTGAGGCGCCTGCTGCGACATCCATAGCGTTTAATATTGCTTATTTATCAGATGTTCTGTCTGTTATTGAAAGTGAAAAAGTTCTTATGAAGCTATCTGGGATGGAAACAGGTACGGTGATCCAGGAGGATGGCGCAATGATTAACTCGCTATTCGTGGTAATGCCATTGACGCTATGACACTTAACGTCCTAAAAGCCAGGCATTTTAGAAACCTTGATACAGTTAATGTAAACTTACATGCGGATATTAATTTGGTTTTTGGTGAGAATGGAGCAGGGAAGACAAGCTTTTTGGAATTACTCTACTTTATGGTATACGGTAAATCACCCAGGACCCACCTTGCACAGCCTCTGGTTAAATCAGGGGAGTCTGCTTTTTCCATTCAAGCACAGATTCAGTCTATGGGAGCAATGCGAAAAATAAGCATTACCCGACAAGAGTCAAAGTCTTCCTTAGAGATTGATAATAAAAAGGCAAAAAGGCGATCTGAAGCTGCCTTTTTACTGCCAGTACAGTTCTTTGATGCAACAACTTATCGTTACCTATCTAGCGGCCCAAAGTACAGAAGAGAGTTCTTAGATTGGGGGGTGTTTCACGTGAAACCAAACTACCGTAGTGCATTGGGTGAGTTCAAGAAGACCCTTCAGCAGCGTAATATGGGGCTCAAAAGAGGAATCAGCGACAGTGAGATAAATATTTGGAATATAAAATTATCTGAGGTGTCTGAAAAAATCGATACTATGCGAGGTGATGTTTTTCGGCAATTAGTCGAGCATTTTAATAAATACTGGCAAGAATTAGGTCATTCCCATGAAAGAATCGATCTGGAGTATTGTCGTGGCTGGAGCAATGATGTACCTAATTTAGATTCAGAGCTTAAAAAGTCTCTCAGTAGGGACCGACGGTATGGATTTACGCAGCTTGGTCCGCATAGAGCCGATATTAAAATAAAAGTAGGTGATCAAGATGCGTTCTCATGGCTATCACAAGGGCAACAGAAAATTCTTGCATACGCTTTGTACCTTGCCCAGCTTGCAATGTTACAATCCTCTCAAGCAAGTAGGGGACTGTTTTTGGTGGATGACCTTCCGGCAGAACTTGATTTAGAGCACCAAAAAAAATTAGTTCAATCATTGATGGGTGTAGGAAGCCAGCTGATTATTACAGGCATCGCAAAAAAGGACTTGTGCCACATATTCGAAGGTGTGGACTATGGTTTGCTTCACGTTAAGGCGGGGCAACTAGAGCAGATGTGACTGCAAAAACCAAGCCATTTTTTCATGTTCTTGTAGCCGTTCAATTAACATGTCGGCAGAAGCGTAATCATTCACTTGTTCAAGAATCACAATATTTTTCCGGATTATTTTAACAAGTATGAAATGATCATCAACAAGTTGAGCGATCATATCATCAGCACTTAGGTTGGATTCACTCTCACTAATACTACTGTACTCAAGCATTTGCGCGCAGCCAGAAGGGGTGTTATGACCCAGCGCACGTACTCGCTCTGCTAATAAATCAATTGCTTCGAACAGATCCTCATACTGATCTTTAAACAGCTCATGGTAACTAATAAAATGAGGACCAATTACATGCCAGTGATAATTTAGCGTCTTCACATATAGCACAAAGGTATTAGATAAAACTTCTCTGAGTGCCTCATGGCTTTTTTTTGTTTCGGCGGCTGATAGTCCGTTACTTACACGATGCATTTACACCTCTTTTAATTATTGCTTAATTGTATTATAGGATGAATCATATGATGTTTCTTTATATTTAATGACAATTTAAGTTTATTTTGTAATAATAAACGACTAATTTGATGATCTATGTATGAATAATTGGTCCCAACAATTTTACCAACAAACAAAGAATCTTAGTGATGCGGAGCTTGTTTATTTTATGGCGTCCCAGCCTGATGACTGGCAGCAGGCACTTAATAGTGGTGATTTAGAGCAAACGGCGTTTAATGGCGCTATTAAAATCGCAATTGAAAATCATAATAAAATCGCACTTGAGAATCTTATTGGCAATAATGGTAGGTTCGCTAGGCTCGAGCAAATAAATACTATATTTGACGATCTAGAGGGCAAGGAGGATGACAGTAATTTGCTTGCAAAGTTATGGAATATCTATCCTAATGTTGGTAGGCTGCTTGCAGATAATAGGCTGAATTCAAACTTTAAAAGCGCCGTATGTGCTCGGCTGGCGAAGCACATGAAGAGATATTTTACTGAATTTCATCATGTAACCCAAACAGCACATATGATCAATGTAGCTAAGAGTTATATTGACATTTTACATGCTTCTAACTATGGCAATAGAGAATATCAAGAAGAAAATGTAAAGGCTTTAGGAAATTATGTAGGCGACATGCCATTTAGTGTTCAGTCTGATTATCACCTCAAAACTAATGGAAGAGTCCGCCAAATTATTTTTTACATAAGCTGGATTGGGTTTGTTTCTATTTTCAGTGTTTTCGGGCACTTGCTAATCAGCAAGCTAACTAATTATGAGTTTTTTGGAACAATTTTACCCACAATATTCGGACTTTCAACCGCAGGGATTAACTCAATGTACTCCTGGGTTGGGTGGCTGATTCCAGGGTTTATTCAAAGCTTTTTTTCTTGGCTGGGCTTTTTTGGGACTGTGGTTGGCTGGGCTTTAAACACAGTTTTTGCAACGCCAATTCTTTTTGCATCTGCCTGGGTTCTTACATTTTATTCAATATACAAGATTGGAGAGTTTGCATTTGCCAATTTATTCTCTACACCGCCAGATTTTTCTCCTATTAAGCTAAATCCGGAGGCTTCAGAAATTCTGAAAGATACCCCGGAGCTCAAAGATTATATCCCTACAATCTCAGATCACACAGAACTAGAGTTGCCTAATACACCTACCCAGCATGCCGAAAATAATTGAGTAAATGCTGCTTTTTTGTTAAAATATCACAGAAATATATTAGGTATAAAAGATGAGCGAAACAGCGCAGGATTACGGTTCAGATCAGATTCAGGTTTTAAAAGGATTAGAAGCAGTACGCAAACGACCTGGTATGTATATCGGTGATACAGACGATGGTTCAGGCCTTCACCACATGGTATTTGAGGTGGTGGATAATGCAATTGATGAAGCACTTGCTGGTCATTGCGATGAGATTGTAGTTAGTTTGTTTAAAGATGGAACAGCAGGCGTTCTTGACAATGGACGAGGAATACCAACCTCTATACACGAGGAAGAGGGGCGATCTGCGGCTGAGGTTATCATGACCGTTCTCCATGCTGGAGGTAAGTTTGATTCAAACGCATACAAAGTGTCAGGTGGTTTGCATGGTGTAGGTGTCTCAGTTGTTAATGCATTATCTGAGTATGTGCGCCTGGAGATTTTCCAGAAAGGCAAACACTTTCTTCAGGAGTACAATAATGGTGAGCCGAGAGAACCGCTTAAGGTAATTGGTGAATCAGATAAGACAGGTACTTTTGTAAAGTTTGAGCCCAGCAAAGAGGTTTTTGCTTTTACGGAGTTTGATGCAAAGGTCCTTAAAAAAAGATTAAGGGAATTGGCCTTCCTGAATGCTGGAATAAAAATAATATTCAGTGATGAGCGAGATCATACCAACGACGAGGCATTTCTCTATAGTGGAGGAATTAAATCCTTTGTATCCCATATTAATAGAAATCGACAGGTTGTGGGTGAGCAATGTTTTCATATGAATACATCCAAAGATAATGTTGCTGTTGAAGTTGCAATGCAGTGGACAGATACTTATCAGGAAAGCATTTTTTGTTTTACTAATAATATTCCGCAGGCTGATGGGGGAACTCATTTAGCAGGTTTTAAGGCGGCACTAACCAGAACAGTAAACAAATTTATTGAAGCAGAGGGCCTTGATAAGAAAAATCAGAAAATGAATCTCCAAGGTGAAGATATTAGAGAGGGTCTAACGGCGATTGTAAGCGTGAAGATGCAAGATCCTAAGTTCTCTGCCCAAACAAAATCTAAACTGGTATCTTCGGAAGTTAAAAAGGTAGTAGAACAATCACTTGCAGATAATTTATTAAATCACCTGATGGAGAACCCACAAGAAGCAAAGATCATTGTTATGAAAGCGGTTGATGCCGGACGTGCAAGAGAAGCTGCAAGAAAAGCGCGTGAGATGACCCGAAGAAAAGACGCGCTGGAACTTGGAGGGTTGCCTGGTAAGTTGGCAGACTGTCAAAATAAAGACCCAGCAGAATCTGAAGTGTTTATTGTTGAGGGAGATTCGGCGGGTGGTACTGCAAAACAGGGTCGAAATAGAAAAGATATGGCGATTTTGCCTTTAAGGGGAAAGATTTTAAATGTGGAAAAAGCCCGTTTTGATAAAATGTTGGCGTCACAGGAAGTAACTACTCTCATTACAGCTCTAGGATGCGGGATTGGAAAAGATGACTATAACCCAGAGAAGGTCAGATACCACAAGATAATTATAATGACCGATGCTGATGTTGATGGATCACATATTAGAACATTACTCCTAACATTTTTTTACAGACAAATGCCAGAACTGATTGAAAGAGGATACATATATATTGCACAGCCTCCACTATATCGCGTTCAAAAAGGAAAACAAAAGCAATACTTAAAGGACGATGACGCATTGAATAATTTGTTACTTCAAAACATATTAGATGATATTTCATGGCACGTAGATGATAGCGCGCCCGAGATCAGTAAGGCGCATATTGAGAAGGTAGTCAATTTGTTTACGGATTGTGAGAAGCGCATCACTCGTCTGTCTTCTAGGCTACCTAAGGTGTTTTTGACAGCATTGACTCAGCTTCCACCATTTGAGGCAACAGAGCAATGGGCAAAGCTATGTCAGCAAACATCAAGCTCATTGAAGACGAGCCTAGATGACTTTGACTTCACTGCAAATATCGAGGATTCTTCTCTTAGCATTAAAGTTCATCATCGCTCTGGACAGGTTGATGAAAATAATATTAAAGATGAATTTTTTATGGGGCAAGATTATAAAATACTCTCCGAATTCTCTAATTTATCTCAGGATATGCTTACCGATCAGAGTTTTATTACCCACCAAAATAAACGGTATCAATTTTCATCAATGCAAAGTCTGATTGAATGGTTGATGCAAAAGGCACGGGGTGGACTTTCAATTCAGCGTTTTAAAGGTCTCGGAGAAATGAATGCTGACCAGCTTTGGGAAACAACCATGAACCCTGAGACGCGTGTGATGCTGAAAGTTAAGGTGCAAGATGCAATTCAGGCTGATGAAATGTTTTCCACTCTTATGGGTGACCAAGTAGAGCCTAGAAAATTATTTATTGAAACGCATGCCCAGTATGCTGAGAATATAGACACTTAAATGATTGTTTTAATATCGCCTGCAAAAAAACAGAATTTTTCTACTGACTGGAAAGTTAAACCTTCAACTTCTCCGATTTTGTTTCCTGAAAAAACTCATAAATTGGTTCAATCAATAAGACAATTTTCTACTCAGGGGCTTAAAAGTATTCTCAAGGTAAGCGCTGATTTAGCTACTATTAATCATAATAGATTTCAGAATTTCCCGAAAAATATAGAAACACCTGAATCGGCAGTGCTTGCTTATCAAGGTGATGTTTACCGGTATATGAATAGAGAAAGCTGGAACCAAGAAGACATGCGAAGAGCATCCGAGAGATTAGTGATTATCTCGGGGCTTTATGGGTGTTTGAGAGCAGATACAGGTATCGCACCTTACCGGCTAGAGATGGCAAATAAGTTGCCATTTATTGATAAATCTTTACAAGATTTTTGGAAGGAAGATATCACGCAATATATCAATAAAATGGCAGAGGAAAATAATCACCAGTTTATCCTAAATTTGGCATCAAAAGAATATAGTCAGGCTATTGATCGGAATAATATAGATATCCCCGTAATTGATATCGATTTTTTAGAGCCAGGGATCAATGGTAAACTCCGTACAGTTGCTGTTAGTGCAAAGCGAGCAAGAGGAGACTTAACTGGCATGTGTATGCGTGAGCATGAATTGACAATCGAACTTATTAAAAAAATGGTCCCCTTGGGATATCGGTATAATGATAATTTGTCGGCCAAAGACGCACTGGCTTTTGTAAAAGAAGCTACCTAATTTGTTGTTGAATACTTTCCCTATTGGACAGATCATGGTGATGATTTTCAGGAATCACATTGATCCATCGCTATTTGAGTACGAAGACTGTGATGCGACTTTGGTGGGAGATTACTTTTTATAAGTGAAAGGTTTTTTATTAATCGGGTTCTTGTGGGGCTGACAATATGGCACTGGAACCGATAGAACCCGGCCCGTTTTTCAAGCACACACGGGGCTGGACCTAGCCATAAACCATCATTTAGTTTGACAGACTCTTGCCATTTTTTTAAATACTCAAAAGCCTTTTTGGGGTGTTTACTCTCCGCAATCACCTTTGCATGATAGGAGTATGGCGGAAGATTAGATTCTTTCCTATCTAAAAGAAGCTGGTCGTAGAGTTCGTAAATTTCCTGGTTATATAGGCGCTTAACCCAAAAGTTATCAGGATTTCTTGTTTGTATAATTATAGTGCCTTTTTCATCTTTACTTCTGGCGCACCGTCCTTGTATCTGGAAATACTGATGAATAAATCGCTCGGGACTGTAGGGGTCGTGGGCAAACATTGATAAATCAATTTGGTGTATTACAATAAGACCGACCCTTTTAAAATCATGTCCTTTTGATATCATTTGTGTCCCAACAATAACGGTTGCTGGTAAAGTTTCAAGCTCTGAAATTTTCTCACCAAGTAATTTTGGATCAGAATTATCCTGATCAATACACCACACAGGAGAAGAGAAAGTAGAACTCAGGTAACTTTCAATCTGTTCTGTTCCGTAGCCTACAGGTTTTATATTCTCACTGTTACAATCCTGACAATGGGTAAAAACGCGATAGGTTTTACCGCAGTGGTGACACATCAAACAGTTTTTCTTGGCATGAAAAACAACACTAGCAGAGCATTCCTTACACTGAGCAACCCATCCACAGTCCTCGCAGCTAAATCGAGGAGCATAGCCTCTTCTATTAATAAACACAATGACATGTTGATTTTTTGCAAGTGTGTCAGTAATTGCTTGAAGTGTTGAGGTTGCAAATCCTTTGGTTACTTTTTGTTTATTTAAGTCTGTTACATATACTTTAGTCTCAGACGTGTTGAGGGCTTTTTTCTTGAGATGAAAGCAAGAGAACTTTCCTATGTTAACATTATGAATCGTTGATAATGAGGGGGTAGCAGAGGCCATTAATATTGGGATATCATCCGTTTTTGCCCGCCAAATGGCAATATCTCTCGCATGATAGTGCCAGCGACTGTCCTGCTGATAGGACGGATCATGCTCCTCGTCAATAATAATAAGTCCAAGGTTTTTATATGAGAGAAATACACCAGAGCGGGTTGCAACAATTACTTTATGCTGTCCATCGATAATTGAAGATCTTGCTGCATTTTTTTCTGAATCGCTCATTGATGAGTGGTAGGTTAAAACCTCAATACCCAAACGACTTGATATTTTACTTGCAGTAGGCGCTACTAGCCCAATTTCAGGTACAAGAATCAAAATTTGGGTGGTTATTTTTGATATTAAATGAGTAAAACACTCGGTCTTACCAGAGCCGGTAACACCCCACAGCAACTGTATATGAAATGAGTTAAGATTGTACTGGTCAACAAAACTCTGCTGGTCACTATTAAGCGTTACTAAAAGGGACTGATCAATTTCATCAGGTAAGGCCTCTTCAATGATTGATTTATCGCATAACACGTTTATTGTCTTTTTTTGAAAGCCTCTTTGGTGTAGGAAGAATCCCGAGCATTTTGTATATTCTTCAACTGTATCAAGCAATTGTTTTTGACTAGGGCTGGGTTTCTTAATTGGTAATTCTGTGCGCTTGTAAAAGTGGCTCTTGATATACTCTTTAGGCAGATGTGCAGCAAACTGTAATAAAATAAAGGCCCATGAGCAAGTATAATACTTTGCAAGCGTGTGACATAGATCAATTATTAGAGGTTGATTGGACAAGAAGTTATCAATTTTCAATAAGGGTTTAATTTTTTTCTTATCAAGATCAATTTCATCGGTGATTTCCGTAACAACACCAAATTGATGTTTTTTTTGAATAGGAACACTAACTAAGGAACCGACTTCAGCCTTCATATCGTCTGGAATACCATATGTAAGGTGAAAAGGAACGCCTTCGATAAAAATACTAGCATATTGAGTGTAAGCCATCCCCTAGCATACCAATCTTGGAACGGCTTATCTATAACGTTTTACAACCACTTTTGAATGGTAAGGCCTTTTTTTTATCAAACCATAGACTATGGATATCAAGGCCATTAAAGGGCATTCCCTTCGGATATTGAATTTGTCTTTGTGATAGGATACGTTGATTAGCGATATACCATTGAGGTATCACAATATATTTGTTGAGTAAATATCGATCCAAAGCTTTCAGACAAGCCTTGTATATCGCAGTGTCGTGAGTGTTTTTTATCGCCAGCAGTAACTTATCAACAAAAGCATCTTTCATCCCTGATGCATTTAAACTATTATGTCTGTCTGAAAAAATTGAGTTCCAGTATAAGTCTACTTCACTGATTGGCCAGCCGTCATTTGGAAACACATTAACAATAATGTCATATTTAAATGTTCGCATCCGTCTGATAAATTGACTCGGAATAACTTTTCGGATACTGATACTTATCCCGATTAACTTTAAGTTTGCCATATGGGCCAGTAGAATTCTTTCAAATGCTTCCGAACTAGTGAGGATCTCAAAATGAACACGTTGACCGCTAGGGCTATATAACTGGTTACGCTTTAGAGTATACCCATGATCAAGAAGTGTTTTTAGCTGTATTTTAAGCTTTTTTATTAGGTCATTTCTATTCTTGTATGAGGAGGGGGTGTATGGCTTTAAAACTTCAATGGGGATAGTGGGTTCAATATGTTTCAGTATCTGAATTTCTTTGTCTGTAATTTCCTCCTGGCCACTAAAGGGTGTATTTGAGAAAAAGCTATCACTACGTTGATATTGTCCATAGAATAGGTGTTTGTTACTCCAATTAAAGTCAAATGCAATTTCTAGTGTTTTTCTTATATTAATATCTTCAAAAAGGGGATTTCTGAGATTTAGCTGATAGGCTTGCAAAGGCCTGGGACTGCTATCAAGAATACATAAAGCATTGGTTGAGAATTGCTCAGATTTTTTCTCAGAATATTGTGTCGCCCAAGACTTAGACAAATATTCATTGAATAGATCAATTTCATCAGAAAAAGCAGCTTGTCGGAGAATATTCATATCTGAGTAATAGTCATATACTAAGTGGTCAATATTATACCGACCAGCGCTATCTGGTTTTGTAAGTCCCCAATAATTTTTCACTCTTTCAAAAGTTAGCTCTCTACCTGGTATATAAGACTTTAACTTATAAGGGCCACTCCCCAGCGGGATGACCTGGGCAGATTGGTTAAAATCACGTTTTATCCAAAAATGCTCTGGTAAAACAAGCATTTTAGCAAGAGTAAATATTTCCTCTGATGACATTGATTGTTTGCTATATATACGAACCCTATTTTTATCCACTACATCAATAGCACTGACAAAAGAATAAATGCTTGAGTAAAGTGGGTGGGCATTGCTTTTCAGAAGAGTGAGGGTAAACTTAACATCTTTTGCGGTGATTGGATTCCCATCATGCCATTTTGCCACTGGATCAATATGAAACTCAACGGATTTCATATCATCACTCAGAGTAATGCACTGCGCAACCAACCCTTCAAGATGAAAGGCATCCTGTGTGGTGTGCATAAGTGGCTCATAAATTTGATATATACTCTGCGGAGCAATGCCCTTTAAAGTAAAAGGATTGAGGGAATTAAATTGTGTTATGATGCCTTGCCGAAGTGTTCCACCCTTGCGTGCATTGATCTCAACGTAGTCGCGTGGTTGACTAACAAAGTTGTCGACGTGACTGCCATCAAGAGCAATTTGTTGGTAGCACTTAAGGTCATTTGCTGAGCAAACTTGCACTGTAAAGCAATGCAGTATAATCGTGAGGGTTGCTAAATACTTCATCATAGGTTCCAATATCGATAATATTTCCTGATTTAAGCACCAAAACATCACGACACATACACCTAACAATCTGGATGTCGTGTGTGATAATTATGTATGTTATATCATAAGCTTGCTTTATTTTTTTAAGTAAGCGAAGTGTTTCAAGTTGTGTTGCTGCATCAAGCGCAGAGGTTGGCTCGTCAAGTATTAAAATCTCAGCATGGGTTAAAAGGGCTCTTGCTAGGTTTACCCTCTGTTTTTGACCACCTGATAATTCATGCGGATACTTTGATAGTATGGCACTCTCAAGTCCGACATCAAGAAATATTTTTTCAATATCCAATGGACCGGTTTGCTGGCATAAATCCCTTGCTTCGTATAGAGTTTTCTTGACGGTATAGCGAGGATTAAGTGCGGCATGAGAGTCCTGAAAAACATATTGTATACTTCTTTTTCCCTTACAAAAATTATCAATCACTCCAGATTTTGGGTATAGTTCTAACAAAGCTTTTGCAATCGTTGTTTTCCCTGCTCCACTTTCTCCAATAATTCCCAAGTTGTCTCCTTTATTTAAAGTAAATGTGATTTTCTGCACGATCGGTTGCTGATGTTTTGTAAAAATAGACACGCCGTTCACTGGCTCATATACCTCAAGGTCTTTTACTATTAATAGCGGGGTGCCGGCTTTATGATTTATTTCTAAACGTGGCAGATTATAGGCACTGATCAGCTTTTGGGTATATTTTTCCTGAGGCGATTCAAGTAGTGTTTTGACAGGGTTGCTCTCAATAATTTGACCATTTTTTAGAACATATACAAAGTCTCCGATATATCTCACTACATTAAGATTATGAGTGATAAGTAATACTGCGATATTATGAGAAATACTAAGGCGCTTGATTAAATCAAGTATTTGTCTCTGTGTTGTAACATCAAGCGCAGTAGTGGACTCATCAGCAATGAGTAAGCTAGGATGATTGGCAAGTGCAATAGCGATCATTATCCGTTGACGTTGGCCACCTGATAGCTGATGTGGGTAGCGATGTAAAAAGGATGCGTCGAGCTCAACATCCTTTAGCAGATTCGACATTTCTTTATCACTTGGCCACCTATTTTGATGAATTTGAATCATCTCTCCAAGCTGGTAGTGAATCTTTTGGCAAGGATTTAGTGATGATTGTGGATCTTGGAATACCATTCCAATCATCCCTCCACGTACTTTTTTCCAGGGCGTATATTTTTCTGTTAGATCATTATTTTTTAGGTAAATGTTGCCTGATACAGAGATATCTTTATTTTGAAGACCCATAATCGTATTAGCAATAATCGACTTTCCTGCTCCACTTTCGCCAATTAGGCAGGTCACTTGATTAGACGAGATACTTATATTCACATCTTTAACAAGAAAGAGATCACCAATATAAAGTGACAGATTGTCTATTACAACAAGATCAGTTGTGTCTTGGGTCGAGAGCATCTCGTAATCCTTCACCGGTGAAAACTAAAAGAGATAAAATAACAGTCAAAACACCAAAAGCAGATAAGCTTAACCAAGGGGCCTGAAGGTTTTGTTTCGCACTTAACATTAACTTACCAATTGACGGGTAATCTACTGGCAAGCCAAAGCCCAAGAAATCAAGGGAGCTGAGCCCAACGATTGCTCCAGACAGAAGAAAAGGAAGTAAGGTAATGGTAGCAGTCAGTGCATTTGGAAGGATATGGTTTAGTGCAATGTAAAAATGTTTTGCCCCCATAATTTGTGCACAGGTAACGTAATCTTCACTGCGTACTCTAAAAAATTCTGCTCTAACAACACCAACAACACTCATCCAACTAACTAAAGTCATAATGAAAAGCAGCATCCAGAACCCAGGCTGAGCAATACTTGATAAAATAATAAGAATATATAGCGTTGGTAGGCTTGACCACAGCTCAAGAAGACGTTGACCAAAGATATCAACCATCCCACCAAAATATCCACATAACCCCCCAATTAATATGCCGATAATTGCGCTTAATGAACATAATAGCACTCCAAACAAAATGGATATTCTAAGTCCGTATAACAAAATTGCTACTACATCATGGCCTGCAGCATCAGTTCCAAGAAGGTGACGAGCGTCAGGACCATTTGGGAAAGGTGCTGTGTGGTAGAAATCGATGGTATTATAGCTAAAAGGGATCGGGCAACGGATTATCCAGCCGCCAGATTCATAAATATGATCAATAAAATCAGGTAAGTTATAGTCTATTTTAAGGGGGATAATGTCACCAAAGTTTTGACTGTTTAAGCTTGATAGTTGTGGGAAAAAAAACTGATTGTTAAAGTAGATGAGTAATGGTTTGTCATTTGCAATAAAATTGGCGCATAAAGCAGCTGAAAATATAATCAGAAATAGTCTGAGCGAAAACATGGCTCTGCGATTTCGTTTGAATTTTTGATAACTACGGTCAATCATGCGGAAGTGCCTTTTGACAAATCAATCCTAGGGTCAACCCAGGTCATAACAAGGTCGCATAAAATATTTATCACTAAGCCAAGTAACGAAAATAAATACAGCGTCCCAAACACCACAGGGTAATCAAGTTGATTGATGGCATTAAATCCTAGTAAACCAAGTCCATCGAGAGAAAATATTATTTCTACCATTAGTGAGCCAGTAAAGAACATGCCAATAAAGCTTGCAGGAAATCCAGAAATAACAATAAGCATGGCATTCCTAAACACATGCCGATATAGAACCTGTTTTGTCCCTAGTCCCTTCGCATAAGCAGTGGTCACATATTGCTTATTGATCTCTTCAAGAAAACTATTTTTCGTCAGGAATGTCAGAGTTGCTAAAGACGTAACAACCATACAAGTAACCGGCATTGTGATGTGCCATAAATAGTCAATAACCTTCTCAGGTAGAGATAGAGATTGAAAATTTGGTGATACCAGTCCATCTATAGGGAAAATGTCCAAATAATAGCCACCTGAAAATAGGGTAATAAGCACTAAAGCAAGAACAAAAACGGGAATAGAATTGAGGATTATGATACTTACGCTCGTCATTACATCAAACCTGGAGCGGTGGTGTGTTGCTTTTCTGACACCCAGGGGAATACTTATAAGGTAGATTAGCAAAGTACTCCAAATACCAAGAGAGCAAGATACCGGGAGTTTTTCGATAATTAGTTGCATTACTGATTTCTCTTGATAATAACTGCTACCAAGATCAAATAGTGCGTAACTTTTAAGCATATCAAGGTATCTTACATAAGCTGGTTTATCAAAACCAAATTGTTTTTTGAGACGTAGTAAATTTTCGGCACTTAACCCATGATAGTCACCTCCATTTAACAGCTCCTGATTGCCGCTTGTCATATGCTCTATGTGGCCTTGACCATGACCAGATAATGTTGCAATAACTTGGTCAATGGGTCCTCCTGGAACAAACTGTACTATGAAAAAGTTGACGGTGATAATTGCAACTAGTGTAGGGAATACTAATAAAATCCGTTTTAATAGATAGGGCATATCTGTGGTTATTTATGTGATTGACAGTTAGTTTCTTTAACAAATAGTGATAGTATAAAACTGATAATTAAAGACAAAGGCAAGATATAAAAGGCCAGTTTATGATCCTGTGCAACGTACGTAACGTGATCATTAAAATCAAGAAGGAATCCGTAGATAATAGGGAATACGGCATAGCCACTCATAATCAGCGTCGCAGAGAACGATTCACATATACCGGTCACACTTGAATCATTAGATTCAAAGATTGCAGGGTAGCTAATTACCTGACTACTGGTTGTAAACCCAAGAGCAAAGAACAAAAACTCTAAGAACTCAAAAGATGGGTGGTCAAGATTCATTAGTGTCAGGACAAGTAAAAATGAAATTAATGAACCAAGCATCATGGGTAGTTGGCGCCTACGAAGCGTGTCAGAAATCCAGCCACATATGGGTGATCCTAACGTTGTTCCAAGAAAAATCATTGTCGTGACTTTACTGGAGCTAAACCCATCAAGATTATATACGCTACTAATATATGCTTGACCCCATAGCCCCCCAAAGACACAGATAAGAACATTCATTAAGCTTGTGTAGCTACCAAGGATCCAGTTTTGAGGATTTGAAACTGCTATCCATAGGGAGTCTTTAACTGATTTGGTGGGTGCTTCCTCTGGTTGCACCCAATGGCGCTGGCCAGGCCGGTCAGCAATTGTGAAAAACATAATAAGCCATAGAAGAAATCCAACCAGGCTGATCATAAGCAAAGATACTCTCCATCCAAACAGTTCAACTATTATTTTTAGAGGGGCCTGGGATATCGTACCACCGGTCATACCCATAGTAACAATGAGACCAGTGATCAATGCAAGTCGATTATCTTTGAACCACCGAGAAGCTAGCATCACACATGAGAGGAAGCAAAATGCAGCAGTTCCTCCGGCAATAAAGCGACAAATTGCAGCTTGAACTAAGAATTGAGAGCATGCAAATCCGATTGTGCTCATAATGAATAAAAACATTGCTGTAAGAATGATCTTCCTCGTTGAATAACGGTCAAGTAAAAGACCGCATACCATTAGGAGTAGTACCGTAGCAGATGGATAAAGTCCGGATAACAGGGAGACCTCTGTGGCGTTAAGTGAGAAAGTTAGACTAATCTCGCTGTTAATGGAATTGAACATATTCATTAACATAAAGTCATAAAAAAAGAATAACGCAGCGCTGAGGCAGACAATCCAGGGCTTTAATTGTGCTAAATATGAAACGATGGAGTCGTAGCTGAGTGATTCAATAGGCTGTGAGTGTTGAGAGTTGCGCATAATAAACCTGCCGTTAACTCTCTATGATGACAAATTAAATATACGATGTCTACTACAACTTAGCGCTTCATTGCTTTGAAAAACTCTGCTATGGTTTTGATGGTTTTTAGGCGCTCTATCAAGAACTCAATCCCAGAAGACTTGTCCATTGTTTGAAGGTATCTTCGAAGTGCCCAAGAACTTGATAAATGGTCACTGGGAACAAGCTTGTCATCACGTCGTGTTCCAGAGCGTTCAATATCGATGGCGGGGAATATCCTTTTTTGAGTGATTTCACGGTCAAGGTATAAGTCACTGTTTCCTGTTCCCATAAATTCTTCAAGGATGACTTCTTCCATCTTCGAACCTGTACCTGTAAGGGCGGTGGCTAAGATGGTGATACTGCCTGCACCGACAGTATCTCTTGCTGCACCAAAAAACCGTTTCGGTTTTTGGAGAGCGTTAGCATCAACACCACCTGTGAGAATTTTTCCTGATGCGGGCGTAACTGTGTTATAAGCCCTTGCCAAGCGAGTAATTGAATCAAGCAGAATAACCACATCTTTCCCGTGCTCCACAAGTCGTTTGGCTTTCGATATAACGATCTCTGCTACTTGGATATGTCGAGTGGGTGGCTCATCAAACGTAGCGGCAATGACAGTTCCTTTCACGGTCCTTTCCATTTCTGTCACCTCTTCGGGACGTTCATCAATTAGAAGCACAATAAGGTGAGCATCGGGGTGATTATGACTAATAGAATCGGCCATTTGCTGCATTAGTACAGTTTTACCTGCTTTCGGAGGAGCAACAATCATCATTCTTTGACCAAACCCAAGTGGGCAAAAAATATCGAGAATCTTGGAAGTCACATCTTCAGTCGATCCATTGCCTCGTGCGAGGTTCATCCACCTCGTAGGGAATTGTGCTCTGAGATCCTTAAAAGAAACTTTTTGCATATTCTCTGCGGGAGTTACATGATTGACAAGCTCGATCTGTTGAAGCGCAAAATATCTCTCATCACCTTTCGGTGGTCTTATAAGACCCCTAATGGTATCTCCTGATTTAAGCTTAAAAGATTTAATCTGTCTTGGGGAGACGTAGATATCAGCTGCACCAGATAAAAAGGAGCATTTTTCACATCTTAAAAAGCCGTAGCCAATATTCTGCTCTGACATGATCTCTAGAACACCAGAGGAATGAAGATCCATGCCACGTTTGGAAAAAGATTTCATAAGCGCAAAAATTAACTCTTGCCTGCTTACTCTGTTCATGTTCTGTATATTATTAGCATGCGCCATTGTGTGAAGCTCTTTAAGTGTCTTCTGTCTGAGAATATCAGCATCGATTGACTTAATGGCCTCATTTGTCTTTGTTGTATCGGTAGGTTCGTTAGTCATGTTCATTTATAAATTTTTCCAATTCTGGTTTTGATATTTCCCCAACATGTGAGGCAGTAAGTTCGCCATTCTTAAATAGAAGCAATGTTGGAATTCCTCTGATTCCGTACTCAGCAGCAATTTCCCGGTTTTCATCCACATTAACCTTGGCAAACAAGACATTTGGGTTAGCTGTAGCGCAAGCTTCGAAAATAGGAAGAATTCTTTGGCAGGGTTGGCACCATGGTGCCCAAAAATCAAGCACAACATTTTGTGGGCTACCTAATACAATTTCTTTAAAATTGTCGTTGTTAATAGATATGACTTGAGACATAAAATACCCTGGGTTTAGACGTGAATATACAATAAAGGGGAAGAATATTAGATAATTGTAGTTGTAATATAGTCAAGATATCTGATTATGTCAAGCTTGCCTCTTCTTGCAGCGCCAGTTGAAGATATATTTCAGGTGCAAGCTCTTTTATAGGTTCATATACAAATGGCCGCTTCATAATTTGCGGGTGAGGTACTTTTAGCTGCGGATAGTCGATAACCTGACCCATAAACCAGAGTATATCAAGGTCAATGACTCTTGGTGACCATCTGGCATGAGGGCCTCTACCGAGTTTTTTCTCAACAGACTGAAGGTCGGATAACAGTGTCAGAGCAGTATTATTATAAGAGATGGATATCACCTGATTAAGATAAGGCATATCCCAGTCCTGCGGGGCATTCTCTGGTAAAAGTGCATCGGTCTCGACTACCTTTGAACAATGATGGATGGTGCTAAACTCCATAATCAGCCTTATCGCGTCAAGAAGGTTTTTCTCGCGATAACCCAAATTGGTTCCGACGCCGATAAGGATCATACCAAACTGTTAAGCTGATCAATTAATTTTTTCATCTGATCTTCACTCTTAAAAGGTAGCTTTACATAACCAGATTGACCATTGCTAGACATCTTAATTGATGACTTAGGAAAAGTAGCTTCTAAGGGGTTAGACGCACTTTTTTTGACTTTCTTTGGTTTTAAACGCGATTTTTCAATTACACTTTTAACATGTTTTTCAGTTGCCCTGACTGATAGGCGGTTGTCAATAATATGTTTGGCCGCTTTCGGCTGAAGAGGTTGGGCGAGTGACAGTAGTGCCCGTGCATGACCCATATCTAGACGATTGAGATAAACAAGGTCTCTAACTTCAGGATGAAGATTAAGAAGCCTAATGAGATTGGATACAGATGCCCGGGATTTGCCGACAATCCTTGAGACTGATAGGTGAGTGTGCTCGTAGCAATCAATTAATTTTGAGAGTGCTTCTGCTGCTTCGATTGGGTTGAGGGACTCCCTTTGCAAGTTTTCAACCACTGCAATCGCAAAACCGTCACTATCGTTTACTTCTTTAACGATGCACGGGATGCTATCTACTTCAGCAAGCTGGCAGGCTTGGAAACGTCTCTCTCCTGCAATAATTTCGTATTTATCAATGCCGATTGGGCGAACTAGAATGGGTTGTAATATCCCGTGTTCTTTGATTGAATTTGCCAGGTCCGCCAGATTCGCCTCTTCAATAGATTTTCTTGGCTGCAAGGTGCCACTGGCCTGAATACGATCTGTTGGGATAGTTACCAGATGGGTACTATCCGAAGGAGTGTCTACTGCTGCCAATAATGCATCAACTCCCATTTCGTTGAGTGTTTTTCCAAGAGGTGAATTGTTCATAAATTACTCCAATAGGTGCTCATAGCTATCCATATTAATTTTTCTATCAATCTCGGCAGCCAGTGCCAGATAGGCTAAAGCACCTTGAGACCGCTTGTCATGATACATTGAGGGCTTCCCGTGGCTTGGGGCCTCAGCTAATTTTACATTTCTTGGAATTAAGGTTTTAAATACTCGGTCAGAGAAATGGGTTTCAAGTTCTTTGCTCACATGTTGAGTGAGTTTACTGCGACCATCAAACATTGTCCTTATAAGACCAAGAACCTGTAACGAAGGATTTAACTGCTTTCTCACCTGGTCAATGGTGCCAAGAAGTTTTGTGAGTCCCTCAAGAGCAAAAAACTCACATTGCACCGGTACAATTAGCTGATGTGCACACGCCTGGGCATTGAGAGTTAAATTATTGAGTGACGGGGGGCAGTCAAGCAAAATATAGTCATAATTCCTATGAACCGGCAGCAATGAATTTTTTAGGAAATATGCCTTTCTGGGGTGGTTCATCAGCTTCACATCACATTGTGTGAGGCTATAATTACCTGGAATAACATCATAGCCGTGGACAGTTTTTTGTATTACCTCGTCAAGGCTTGCTGACTCTTCAAACAAATGTAAACACGTTTTGAGTGAGTCAGATATGCCTGATCCGCTGGTTGCGTTTCCTTGTGGATCAAGGTCGACTAGCAGAACACGTTTATGCATTGCTGCAAGGCTGGATGCAACATTTATTGCAGTAGTTGTTTTGCCAACACCACCTTTTTGGTTAGTGACTGAAATAATATGTGCCATTCGAATATCCTTCACTGATACTACTCTAACGAAAATTCTGGGATTGCGCCAGTGTTTTGGTAAAGTAGCATGAGTGAGCGGTCGATTTTCAAATCCGGGATATTTAGCTCTATCTGTTTGTGGAGCCAATTAGAGTGATTGAGTGGTTTATGCCACATTTTTGATCTCATCATGGCGATTATCAGATCATCATGGTGATGATTTTTTGTGATTCTAAGAAACATATCCGGGTCACTGACCGCGCGAGTTACCAATAAGTCAGGTTTTACTTGATCGAAGTCCTCAATTCGGCAGTGATGCAACGAAATATCTAAATTAAGCTCATATTTGACCTCTTCTAGAAAAGTAATGCGTTTTAAGCTTGCATCAACAAGGTGCCAATGCACTGCTGGCATCATAATGGCTAATATCACTCCTGGAATGCCAGCACCGGTTCCAACATCAATGGCGTCTTTTACATCAAGTTGACTCAGGTAGGGATAAATCACAGCCGTATCGATCACATTTCTTATGATAAAATCAGATTTATCCACAATGCGTGTGAGATTATGCGTCTTATTCCAATCTAAAATAAGCGTATAGTAACGATCGACTAATTTAATTTGCTCAACTGAGAGGTATGAGTTAATCATGTTTACCTATTTTGATAAGCCAACTATTACACTGCCCTTGTTTTGCAGATTTAAGTACTTGCCAGTTTTCGGGGAAAGCGGGTCGTTTGCGGGACTCAAAATATAGCATTGCACCATCAAATGAAACATCAAGCCATCTGATAAGGTTTCTCATTTCTTTGAGGTTATATGGTGGGTCGCAAAATATAATTTCTGGTTTTCGGCTTAAAGTTAACGTGGATGGAATTGTTTCTCGCAGAACAAGGAAGTTTTCATTTGGGCATCTAAAGTTATCAAGATTCTCGGCAATCATATTACAAATTGAGACGTTTATATCCACAAAAGTGCAATGTTTTGCGCCGCGAGATAACGCCTCAATGCCAAGAATCCCTGATCCAGAAAACAAATCAATACAGGCCTTATCCTTAACCTCGAACTGAATCCAATTAAATAGTCGCTCACGCATAATGCTTGGTGTCGGTCTAATATTTTCGTGCCGCCAGTGGACATTTCTCCCGCGATACTTGCCTGCAATTACTCGAATTTTAGATAACATGGTTTGTTTTGGATACGATTTAAAGTAATATAAACTATTTATTGAGAGGCGTCATCAGGTGTTTGGCAAGTTAAAGTCATATTGGACTGGAAAATCAGAGTCTAAGTCAGTTCAGCCGGATGGATTTTTATCAAAATTCATTCGTCGGTTAAGGGGGCAGGTCCTTGATCAATCTTCAAAGAAATTGGCGGAAGAGTTTCTAATCAAGGCAGATGTGGGATCTATTGTTACTGAACAAATTATTACTGAGGTTGAAAAAAAACATTACGATAAAAAAGTACTCGAGGGTTTAAGAGATGTTTTAACATCGATGTTAAGACCTTACGAGGTAGATAAGATTGAGCTAAATGATAATCATACTACCGCAATAATTATCATTGGAATTAATGGAGCGGGCAAGACAACAACAATTGCAAAGCTTGCACATTACTTTAAGGAGAAAGGAAAAAAAGTAAGCTTGGCGGCAGGAGATACTTTCCGGGCTGCAGCAATAGATCAGCTAGGCCAGTGGGCCAGTACACTCAATGTGGATATGGTGAGCCAGAAGCAAGGTGCTGATAGTGCATCAGTTATTTATGACGCATATGCCTCCTGCCGGGCGAAAAATGCCGATATCTTGATTGCAGACACCGCCGGAAGAGTTCATACTAAAGTGACTTTATTAAAAGAGCTTGAAAAAATCGTTAGAGTTCTGAAAAAGCAAAGTGAACAAGCACCTGAGCATATTTGGTTAGTGCTCGATGGTACAATTGGCCAAAGCAGTATTGATCAGGCAAGAGTGTTTGCTGAGCATTTTCCGGTGACGGGTTTAATTCTTACAAAGCTTGATAGTTCTGCAAAAGGCGGAAGTATTCTATCGATTTGTCAATCGCTTAAGTTGCCAATTATAGCTATTGGTACAGGCGAAAAAGTAGAGGATTTCGCTCGCTTTAAAGCAGACAATTATGTTGATCAGTTACTGGAGTGGACAGATGATTCTGAATGATTTATCGGTGAATGCTTGTCAGCCGATTACATATACTGGTGATGGCAGGTTGATTTTAACTCGATCACAATATCTTGCTTTAAAAAACTTCCTTCAGTTAGGGGGTAAGATTGATGGTGGCAAAATGAGTGTTGACAAGGTTGTCTACAGCGTGGGTAATCAATTTTTTAATCATTGTCCTCGAAAAGTTACATGGGTTGGTAATAATTCATATTGGGTGTTGAACATGAGTGCAAAAGACCAACTTAGATATGCCTTACAGATAGGTGGCTATAGTCTTTATGATTTTAATTCCAAACTTAAATATTTCTCAACAATGACCGGCTTTTCTCGGTGGAATTGTAACGTTGAGGAACTGGTTACTCATGAGAGAGAGCTATTGTCTTTTTTCAGAGCCTTATTATTCAAGCCAAAAGGGGTGGTGCTTGATAATGTGGATTGCAATAGCCAACAAATAAGAGCACTTATTGAGGATATTGAAAGTGTTGGTGTTGTCTCTATTCCTTTGGAGGTGTGTGTATGATGCGTTCTATCAATTCACTGATACTTCTTGCTAAAGCTGGAAGACTTATATTGGGCTTTGGCATATTGATTAGTATACTAATTTGTACACAACAGCAGTCTTTTTCGTTCACGTATCAATATTTCAAAGCCAATGAGGCGCTTGGTGCAAAAGTTTTCCTGCAGTCCAAATCTCCGGCGGCAAGTGTTGAGTCTTTCGCTGAATATCTAAGAGGCTTGCAGTTTATTAAATCTGTTAATATCATTTCAGCCGAGCAAGGTGCAAAATATCTAAAAGACGAGATTATAAAAACAGACAAGCCCATTGATTCTGAAGGGATACCAATTCGAGTTGACTTAACTTTTAAGGGTGAATTAAAGCCTAAGGTGCAAAGAGAGTTTGAGCAAAATTTAAAAATGTTTAATTTTGTTGAGCTAATGCTTATTGATGCATCGACTGATCAGAGCCAGATCATGCATTTGCTCTGGGTTTTAAATATTTGTGCGGTACTTGGGTTTTTCCTACTGATGAATAGAATCTATCAAAATGACTCAGTTTCTGAGCCTCTGCTGCAAGAGTGGTTAGTTCAGATGGAGCTTGGTTTTAGCTCAAGGGCCATCGCCTTCAATTATGCTGCTGCGCTCACTTTTTTAGGCTGTCTTATGCTTTTAGTTATATTTTTAGGGCTATTGCCAATCAGTCGTTATCTTGAGCTTGGCGAGCTGCCTGCTTTAGCAGGTTTTGCCCCGTTGATTATTAGTGGTTTTTGGTATGCTCGATTATTTGCTAAGTTGGACAAAATGGCAAAGGTAGTATATAATTGATCCGATAATTACGTAGAAAGTATGGTCAACGCTTTAGTTCACTACCAAAATCTTCCCGCAAGCGGCCTCAGCTCTTATTTGGCTTGGGTTGCAGAGCAACCTGTATTATCTCATGATGATGAGATCGAGCTTGCCAATCGAATGCTGCATAACCAGGATGTTGATGCAGTAAAGCAGCTTATATTGTCCAATCTTCGCCATGTTGTGTATATCGCTCGTCAATATAAAGGATACGGGCTGCCTGTGTCTGACCTGATTCAAGAGGGCAATGTTGGATTAATCAAAGCAGTAAAACGTTTTGATCCGGCGCAAGGGGTCCGATTAGTAACATACGCTATTTACTGGATTAAGTCTGAGATTCACGAATTTGTTTTAAGAAATTGGTCGATTGTTAAGGTTGCAACTACTAAGGTACAAAGAATGTTGTTTTTTAAGTTGCGTTCTTTACTGAATTTTGACACAGCTATCTCCGACAAAGATGCAAAAGCGATTGCAGATTCCTTGGGAGTAACCAAGCAAGATATTATTGATATGCAAAAGCGACTACAATATGATCACAGTATTGATTACTCTCCAGACGATTCCCATGCGATTGATTTATCCGATAGGATTCCTGCATTAACGTCAAATGAGACAGAAGCGATCGAAGCCAATGCAGATGCTCAGACAATTCATAACAGTCTATTTGAGGCACTTTCTCAATTACCGGACCGGCTTGCAGAAGTAATTCGGTTAAGATTTCTAAATGACGAGAAAACAACATTGCAAGTGATTGCTAAGAAGCTAGGAGTTTCTATCGAAAGGGTGAGGCAGCTAGAGACTCAAGCAATACAATTCCTTCGTCAAAAGATGCCTGCCGAATAATAAAACTTCTAATTCAACTAGAAATCCTTCCATAAAACCATTTAGCTTTCTCGTCGAGTATTTTCCGCACATGTCAGTCAACAAATTGTTAATGGTTGGGTAAATCAATAGATTCATTTAGTGAAGCGTTTGCATTTTATAAGTATCACTTATATTCTGATATGTATTCACAACACGGTAGGAATTATGCGAATTGGACTTTTATCTATTTCATTGGCAGGTCTTGTATTTGGGGCCGAGAACTCAATCAATCAGCTCGGTACAGAACAAAAACAGCAAGTAGAGTCGATCACCAAAGATGTAATTCTGAATAACCCTGAGATCATTATCAAATCACTGCAAGACTATGATCAGAAAAGAGCAGAGTCAGCGCTAGATAAGAGGGTGCAGCTTGCGCTGGCAAATAAAGATCAGTTATTCGCATCAGCAGACGATCCTTTTGAAGGAGATATAAATGGGAAAACGATAATTGCAGAGTTTCTAGATTACCAATGTGGTTACTGCAAAAGAATGCACGGGGTGATACAGAGTTTCCTGAATAAGAATCCTAAGGGATATAAGGTGGTGTATAAAGTGATACCTGTTCTGGGTGAGCGTTCAAAACAAGCTGCTATAACCTCCATGTCGGGTGTAAAAATTGGAAAATTCAAAGAGCTTCATACTCAACTTATGGAAAGTGGTAGAATCACCGATGAGCATATTGCTAAGATTGCAAAAGATAATGAGTTGACAGAAGACTTAAAAAGGATGGGTGAGTTACAGTTAGCAAAAAATATCAATTTGATGGATAGGTTGGGAGTAGAGTCAACTCCGGTAATGTATATATCAAAGCCAAATGGTACAATTAAAATAATTCCAGGATATGTAGATTACGATGATTTTGATGCGGCTGTAAAAGAGTAAAACGAGTTAGCAGGATTTGTGAGTACTTTTTTGGTACTCCTTCTTGCCCATTTCTTTGAGTGCAGATTTGATGGCAAATTTATCCCTTAACTTAGCATTGCTTTTGGATATGTCTTTTCCTTTAGCTGTTTTCAGTGATTTTGAAGACAAATAGGATACATTTTTCGCCACAAGAATTTTAGCCTTCTTGACACTCAAAGGCTTTGTTTTCTTGATAAGAATTTTTACCAGGCTGGCATATTTTTTGGCCGCCTTGAACATCTTTGTCTTTCGCTTAACTTTGTGTGTTTGTTTATTACGCTTTTTGGTGTTAAGAAATTTATTATGCTGCAGATCAATCATCAACTTGAGGTACAGATCATATAACTTCCCAAGCTGCATTTTTAGCTTGTAGAGTTGTGCTTTTGTCAGACGTTGAAATTGGAGAGCGGATATATTTAATTCGCGTGCTAATTCTTGGACAAAATAAAATAATTGGGATGAAGACACACCGCTTGCAACGTACAAGTTGATGCCTGCTATAATGGTGTCAAAACCAAGATACACTAAAAATCCTTCTTTAAAGTATTAATAATATTTATAGTACATTATTTTTTAATTCTTTACAAATATCTCGGCTCAGCTATTATAAACATTACTCGGGGTTAAAAATGTTTAGGTTTGACTTTTTCAATAGAAACCAGCTGGCCAGTCCACTGCCCAACTTATGGGACTTTCTTGCGTTTTTTGTAATCGGCATTTTAATGATTATGATTGCCAAAGGCTTTACGCAATTATCAGGGCCTGCCGTCGCACTAGGTAAGAAATCTATCTCACTGGATGTAAATCACCTGCCTTATTACGCTGGACGAAGTGTTTTTAGGATGTTTGCTGCAATTTCATTGGCAATCTTAATCACATTTTTACTCGGCGCGTTGGCGGCAAAAAGCCGTTTTGCAGAGCGAATTATCATTCCGGTGATTGATGTTTTGCAGTCAATACCAGTGCTAGCTTTTCTTCAAATTTCAGTATTTTTATCAGTGCAAATATTCCCTCACAAAGTTCTGGGCATTGAGCTTGCTGCAATAATTGCTGTGTTTGTTGCTCAGGCATGGAACATGATTCTTTCATTCTACCAAAGTGTAAAAAGCGTTCCATATGAATATTACGAAATGGCAAAAGTGCTAAGGCTGACAAACTGGAAGGTATTTTGGAAAATAGAAGTGCCTTCGGCACGGCCTGGTCTCATTTTTAATGCGATGCTTTCTCTATCAGCCAGTTGGTTTGCTGTTGTAGAAGCAGAGGTTATCCAGGTTCACCAGAACAAGGTCTATCTGCCTGGAATTGGCTCTTATATAAAAGTCGCCCAGGATCAAGGCAATTTATGGGCAATTTTCTATGCAATGATGACCATGCTGATTGTTATTGTCGTGTATGATCAAATTATATTTAGACCCATGCAGGCATGGGTTGCCAGATACGAAAATACTGTAGACGATAGCGCACATCATTGGATACTAAGTTTTCTCTCCAAAACAGCTTGGGTAAGGAAAATCAGCATGCCTACGGTTTTTCGAAAGTATATTTCATATTTCATACAAATAGTTAGTACAGCAATTATATTTTATGGTAGCTATCATGTTCTTTTATTTTTAACGACATTAACTATGCCTGAATTACCATTTAAACATATCGATAACTGGTGGCTTGGCACAGATAAAATCATTATCCTTTTCAAGCTTGGTCTGATTAGCGCGTGCCGAATTTTATTGGTTTTAATCCTTTGTCTCTTGATCTGGGTGCCTATTGGGGTCTACATAGGAAAAAATCATCGGCTTGCAAAATGGATGCAGCCGATTATACAGGTTCTAGCTGCTTTCCCGCCCAATGTGCTTTATCCCATGATGATGTACATTATTATAAGCTATCAGCTAAATATTGAGATTTGGGTTTTCCCACTTATTATGTTCGCAGCTCAGTGGTATATTTTATTTAATACCATCGCAGGCATGATGGTTATTCCAAGAGAATATATACTAGTTGCAAAATCATTACATTGCTCTCAGATACTAATTTGGCAAAAAGTTTACCTACCGGCTATCATGCCTTACCTTGTTACTGGATTGATGACCGCAGCAGGTGCCGCGTGGAATGCGACTATTATGGCAGAGCTATTTTCTTGGGATGGGCATACCGTCGCCGCAAGTGGTTTAGGGGCGTATATGAAGCAAGCGAGCGAGCTTGGGAATTCATTAGAGGTAGCATGGTCAGTGATAATTATGGGATTTTTGGTAATGATGATAAATGTTTTTGTCTGGCAGCCATTATACCAAATAGCAACGCATCGGTTTATGAGCAAGGAGTGATCAGTGAGTGATATTATAATATCGGTCCAGAATATATCTAAGGTATTCCCAAAGCCCGCATCGCAGGATATTAGTGTATTAGATAATATTGATCTATCTTTACGAGAGTCAGAGATAGTATGTTTACTTGGAACCTCAGGCTCAGGTAAATCCACTTTGCTTAGAATCATGTCTGGGCTGATAAAACCCTCATCAGGTATCGTCTCCTGGTATGGGCAGCCTATTAAGGGCCCAATACCTGGGGTCAGTATGGTCTTTCAAAACTTTGCATTGCTACCTTGGTTAACTGTTCTTGAAAATGTAGAGTTAGGCCTTGAGGCGAACAATATTCCGCCAGATCAAAGAAGGAAAAGAGCACTTGCGGCGATTGATATTGTCGGGATGGATGGATTTGAATCGGCATACCCAAAGGAACTCTCTGGTGGTATGTGTCAGCGGGTTGGGTTTGCCAGAGCAATCGTTGTTGAGCCGGATGTTTTATTTATGGATGAGCCGTTTTCTGCGCTAGATGTATTAACGGCAGAAAACTTAAGAAATGACTTGATTGATCTATGGGTTGCAAAAAAAACAAAATTGAAGGCAATTCTTATGGTAACGCATAATATTTATGAAGCAGCGTATATGGCAGATAGAATTTTAATCTTCGGAACAAACCCAGGCAGAATTATGGCAGATTTAAAAGTTGATATGCCATATGATAGAAACCCTGATCAGTCTAAATTTACGGAACTTGTTGACTCTATCTATCACCACATAACGCAGGCTAGTGATTCATTTAGCCGAATTGGCGGAAGGCTAAAACCTGTTGATATACACTTTAGGTTGCCGGAAGTGGAAATATCCACGTTGATTGGTCTGGTTGAGACTTTGCATTCGGAAGCGCCAACACATCAAACAGAAATTTCTGATTTAGCTCAAGAATTGCACTTGGATCTTGACGATCTTCTACCAATCATTGACTCATTACAGTTGCTGCGCTTTGCTCAATTAAGATCGGGGCGAGTAGAGTTAACATTTGCAGGAAAAATGTTTGCTGAGGCATCACTGCTTGATCAGAAGCAAATTTTTGCAAGACAATTACTCGATTATCTTCCGATCGTAAAACATATCCATAAACGTCTGAATATGAAAGCTGGGCACTCGATTCATCAGTCAGAAATCTTGATGTTGTTAAGACAAAAGCTCTCTGATACGGCCAGTGAAGATGTACTAAAAACAGTAATCGAATGGTCGCGATACGCAGAGGTATTTGCATTTGACGTTAATTCAGGTCATCTCAGCTTGGATAATCCTGGCGAAGTTTCCGAGACTGACGCAGGAACCAAATAATAAATAACCACGAGATTGCTAGCAACAAAAGCAGCATCTCGACTTGATTGACCATCGTGCTTGTTGAAATTAAAATCAACAAAAGGTAAGTGATTCTTTTTATTAGAAAAGAGGTGCTTATTGCAGTTGCGCGATATACGGCAGCGATTTCGGCATTAATAATTTCGATAACGGGAGCCAATAAACTGGCATACATAAACCCTAATATAAATGTGCCAACGGTGAAGAGAATTTGAAACACGTCCATACTTGAAACGTCTTGGTAAGGCAATAATCCGAATTGGCTAACAATAATCAGAAGTAAGCTTAATGTTAGGATGAGAATATTACTTATACATAACCATCTTGTAACTCGTACAATATTGAATAGCTCATGGTAGTGATAGATAAGTATCGATGATAAGCATCCAATAATATAAGTTGACGAGAATAGTAGGTAGGTCATGATGTTTTCAGAGAAGCTTTTGAGATACATTAGGTTCATTAAACAGTGTGATATACCAACAGTAATCGCTGATCCAATTAAGGCAAAAACAAGGGCACGGTTTGACAAAATTTGGTGAAATGTTGCGCTAATATGATCAATAAAATTGACAGAGTAACGGTTTCTGAATCGTGGATTCATTCGCATGGGTACGTAGGAGGGCAGATATAACAGTAGGAGGATACACAAAACATTTGGTACAATAAATAATAAACCATCGCTATAGGATGTTTGTACAGAATAATACAAAAGATGGATATCCCAGTTTGAAAGCCAATTGGCGTATAAGAAACTTAATGTCCATACAATAAAATGGATCGCTTGTAAGATTGATTCATAGGCTAGGTATCGATGTAACACTCGATAATTTAGACAAATTTCGTATAAATAGGCAGATGCAGTTCCGGTAAAGCAGCATGAAGCTAATACAAACCAACATAAAATGTAGACAGGTGGGAGGTTGGTGTTCAGAAAATAAACAGATGCAAACAGATTGATAAGACAGCCTAGGATTAAAATTTTCTTCCTGCTAAAAATATCTGCTAAATATCCGCTTGGTAGCTCAAAAATTGTTTGAAATGCATAGGATAGAAATAGGATCTGAAATTGACTCATACTTGAAGTTGACTCACCAAGTACTGTCATAACGTAGAGTGGAAATGAGCTGCTCATCAAAAATATACTTAAGAACAAGCATATAATAGTCGGAAAATATCGCTCCTCTTTATTCCTCATGCATAATCACTTTAATATTACAAAAATTAATTAGTCCGCTCACACCAAGCTCACGACCATATCCACTGTCTTTCACGCCACCAAAGGGCATTTCCGGGGTGGATCTTACGCAGCGGTTGATTCCACACATTCCGGTATCAATATTTAGCCGGGCAATATTTTCAGCCTCCCCAATATCATCCATAAAAATACCAGCGCCAAGCCCATAGCCTGATTGATTGATTAACTTAATCGCTGACTCTTGATCTTTCGTTTCATAAAGACAGAAAACGGGGCCAAATATTTCCTCGTCTAAATTAATATTGCCGGGAATCTCAAGAACGGTAACCGGGAAAAAATAACCTTCTTTTGGTATTTCGCCTTGGAATGCAATCTTAGCACCCAGTTTCTCAAGTTTTTTAATCTGTTGATGGAGCTTTTTTACCAAATCTTCTCTTGCAATAGGCCCAACTTGGGTGGCTTCCTCAAGAGGGTTGCCAACCTTAGTTTTGGCCAGCTGGGTCAGTATTGTCTCGCGAAACTCTTTGTATATATTTTTATTTATGATAAAACGCTTTGGGCTTATACATGATTGACCACTATTCTCAAGGCGAGCCTCACATAATGTTTTACAAACGCTCTCGATATCTTTTATATCATCATGAATATAGTAGCCATCATTGCCACCTAACTCTAAAATACAGGGTTTTAGAACTTCTGCAGCAGTTTTTGCAACTGCGATTCCCGCCTCTTTGCCGCCTGTCAGGGAAATGCCCTTTACTAAGGGGTTTCTAATTATATCGTGGACTTGCTGGTTACTACAGCAGACAACTTCAACAATATGGTCAGTGAGACCTGTGAACTTCATCAGGTCTTTGATTGCCAATGCGCAGCCCGTAACATTTTCAGAATGTTTTATGAGGCATACATTTCCTGATAGTATAGTCGGGATTAAAAATCGAAAAACTTGCCAAAAAGGATAATTCCATGGCATAACCCCAAAAATGACCCCCGTTGGTTGATATGTGAGTTGATATTGATCCAGTGACTCGTCGACTAGGACTTCAGTAGTAATATCCATATAGTACTCACACATATTGATGCATTTATCAATTTCTTTACGTGCTTGAGATATGGGTTTTCCCATTTCAGTCGCAATAAGTCTCGCCAGTGCATCTTTTTGAGTGAGCAGTATATCAACCAATGACTCAATATAACTTATTCTTGCCTCAGGCGGCTTAATTCGCCATAAAGAGTATGCTGCCTGCATGTTTTGAATGGTTTGTCTTATCGACTCATCGTTATTAAAGCGATAAGAACTGATCTTCAGTTCGTAATAGGGGTTATAGGTAACAATATCAGCCATTCCATGCTCTTAGATGTATACATATATATTAGACTAAAAAAAGCATTTAAACCAAGAGATGTCTATATTCATTGGCTTTTTCTTTGATTTTATCAGGATTTCCGACCAAATCCTTTCCAATGATCACAAGGTTTGCTCCTGACTGTCTAACTTTATTGGCCATGCTTAATGTAACACCGCCATCGACACCAAGAACAAACTTACAGTCGTGGGTCTGTTTGTATTGCGAGAGTTGACTGAGTATTTCAAGTTGTGAGGTGATAAAACTTTGACCCCCAAAGCCTGGCTCTACACTCATAACAAGAACAATATCTAGTTGCTCGGTCAGTTCAAAGAATGGTTCAGGGATTGGGCCGGGCTTTATCGCAAGCCCTAGCTTGATATCTTTAGGAATTTGGTCAAGCCAATATTGAATATTATCAGCCGCTTCATAGTGCAGTATAATAGAATCAGTCCCTGCATCTACAAAAGACTGAATCATATTCTCATTCGGAAAGGTCATTAAATGAGTGTCGATTGTAAAATGGGGATAATGAGTTTTGATCTGCTTTAGCAGTGCGGGTCCAAATGATAGATTGGGGACAAAATGCCCATCCATTACATCATAATGTAAACGATTGACATTGGCCGCGGTCAAGCTATCGAGCGTGGGCTTTAAATTTAATAGAGAAGCACTAAGTATAGAGCCAGAAATCATAGTGGTCATTTCGAGTTCCTCAAGTATTGAGAGATGGTGTCATAAGCTTTTTTGATTTTGATTACTTTATCAGCAGCAATATCCCTTTGACTTTGAGATGCATCCGGGGGGAGTCTATCGGGGTGATATTGCCCCAATAGTTTGCGATAATTCTTTTTAATCTTATCAATTGAATCACTGGATTGTGTGCCTAAAGTGGCATGTGCATCAGATAATATAGAGCTATCTTGGCTTTCAACATACTCTCTTGTATTAAGTTCAAGAAGATCGGCAGCTCTTGTTAGCAGCGATTTTTGTGTTTGAGAAAAACTCCCTTGCTGGGCAAGTTCGAGCATCCATTTGAAGAGAAGTTGTCTTGTACTAAACGAGCGCATTGTTGCAAGTCTTATCTCATTACATGCCTCATCAAAATCAAAATGAGCGTCCTTACCTCTTCTAAAAGAATGAATTGCCTGCGTTCTTTCATAATTAATAAGAGACAATGACTTGATGATTTTTTCAGTCTTCGCAATTTCAGCAGAGCTTACATTACCATCGGATTTTGCAATATGACCTAAGATGCCAAAAAAAGGAATAATGGGTATATTGATTCTAAATGAGTGGTGGTACTGCTGATGGAAGTCATAAAACCTACCGTATGCATTATTTTGATGGTTCGCTTTGAATTTCTTTCTCAAACCCTCATCAAAGGATTGGCCAATTTTAAATCCAAGATATCCCAGAATAAGTGCGACAATCGCGCCAAATTTTATGCCCAAACTAATTCCAAATATTAGTCCGATAATTTTACCCATTGAAATGCTCATGAAATAACGGATGATCTTTATGAAAAGATTCTATTATAAAACATTTTAAGTCCGGGAACGTTAAGTATGACTGTCTTGAAACAAATAAACTGCTTGCAATTTTAGTTAAACTGCTATGATCAGAAAACAACTCATTACAAAATTTAAAGTCTGACCGCTGAACATTTTTCCGAGAGAAAAGGATGTTGCCAATTAGTTGGTCACGATCATTGAGGATCTGGGTTAAAATTTGCTCAGTGGTTTGAATATATAAATTGGAGGCCATAAAAAGAACATTATCCACCATAATAATGCTTTTGCGTACAAGCGTATCTGGGGCATCAAATGCCGGCAGATTGATAGTGACATGAGAAGTATTGGTAACCATCTGGGAAATAACATCTAATTCTACTTTTAAATCCAAGGCGTTTAGTTTTTTGGTGGTAGAGCCTGAATCTATGAGCCATTTTTTCAAACGGGTAGAAATTTTTAAGTCTGATACAGGGATGAAAGGGGCCCATTGATACATGTAAACAACTGATATATAGTACTCATAGTAAATCATTTCAACCTTGTGATGTAAAGACAATGCAATTAAAAGATGTGCTTCAAATTTCAAGACTAGATAAGCCAAGAGGGGTCATTTTATTGTTTTGGCCAACACTGGGCGCATTGTTGATTACATCGAACGGCTATCCTGAAACAGGGTACTTATTATTGTTTAGTTTGGGGGTCATTTTAACGCGTTCTTTGGGTTGTGTAATTAATGATATTGCCGATCGTGACATTGATCAATCGGTTCAGCGTACCAAAGATCGTCCTCTGGCAACAGGGGCAATAAGTGTTAATCAAGCCAGTCTAGTATTTATGACTTTTCTTGTTTTTGCTGCGGCTTGTTGGCTATATTTGAATATCTATGCAAAAGCAGCTGCAGTAATGGCATTGGTCCTTGCTGTGCTATATCCATTTACCAAACGGTTTTTTTTTGTCCTCAGTTGATTCTTGCCTTCGCATTCTCTTCATCTGTTTGGGTTGTATATTATCAAATAGCTAATGAGCAAGTATTTTATGATATAGCTCTACTTTTCTTGCTAAATACTATATGGACGCTGCTTTATGACACGCAATATGCAATGGCTGACTTCGAAGATGATTTAAAACTGCCGATTAATACATCGGTTAAGGCGCTTGGCGGTTGGATCATGCCATTTAACGCTCTTTTGATGAGCGTGTTAAGTGCGGGGGCGGTCTTTGTTTCATATTTCTGGGGAGGGATTACTTGGGTTGCGCTTATCGTTACATTAATACTCTTTATTTGGCAGTATCGTATGCTCTGCCAAAAGGCGTGGGAAAAAAATGCAATTAATGTGTTTTTATCTCATATTTATATCGGCGGAATCTGGTGCTTTGCGATTGCAATGCACCTTAATTAATTTAGGAGAGAAATGAAGTATCAATGTTTAATTTGTGGTTGGATATACGATGAAGAGGAAGGCTACGAGGAAGATGGCATCATGCCTGGGACCAAATGGGAAGATGTTCCTTTTGACTGGTGTTGTCCTGAGTGTGCTGCAATGAAAGATGATTTTGAGATGATTGAGGTATGAGTGCGCGATTAGGCCATTCTGTGATAATACCGGGAGAGGTGGGTGATATTGAAGCATGCTTGCATGCAGTAGAGGGCTCCAAGGCACTGGCAGTGGTTTGCCATCCACATCCACTTCATCAAGGAACCATGAATAATAAAGTTGTTATGGCCCTCACATATGCCATGTTACAAGCTGGTATTTCCGTAATACGTTTTAATTACCGCGGTGTTGGAAAGAGTGCGGGTCAGTATGGAAATATTTTTGGAGAGGTAAATGATGCACAAACGGTAGGCAGCTGGGCCAGTGCTCATCTTGGGGTGCCGATCAGTCACTGGGCGGGATTTTCCTTTGGGTCTTTTGTCGCTGCCAAACAGGTAACCTCAGGCCAGCAGCTTATTATGGTTGCTCCTGCTGTCAAAAATATGCCTTTCGAGCAGTTAACCTCACATTCAAATACGCTTGTGATTATGGCAACGGATGATGAAGTCGTGAGCTATAGTGACGTTAAAGATTATCTACAGTCTGGTTACACTGGAGATCAGATTATTTTAAATAAAGGAGGGCACTTTTTTCATGGCAGAACGGTGCATGTAAGGGAACTAGTCTGTGCGTGGTTATGCAATAGTGCTGGATGATATCTGACTAATGATCCCTTGAAACTTTTCATAACTGAGAGGCTTGGTTATAAAACCGGTGGTTGCAGATACAAAGTCCGCGTCGTTTGAATCGGGATATCTGACATGAGCAGAGAGTGCGTATATAGGAGTCAGTTTGTGATGACAAAAACTTCTTATTTCTGATGCGACCTTAAATCCATCGATATCAGGTAAGCCAATGTCCACCAATATTAAGTCAAACGTACTGTCCTTGCATAGATCCAAAGCCGTCTCTCCGGTGTGAGCTATCTTTGTGGCAACTCCATCTAACATCACACGTTTGATTATCAACTCAGCGATTTTGATTGCAATGGGATCATCTTCAATGATTAAAATCTTCATAGCAAAACCCTTCCTAATTTCATACTAATACAAGATCTACGATAAGTCCATAACGTATTTTTATGCCAATGTGGTGGTTTTGGTGAGAATATTTCGCGGCTGCAACAAAAACATATTCCCTGCCAATACATGGTTGATATTGGTCACGAGAATTCTTATAATGCATTGAAAATAATTTGGTTATTATATGTTTTTCACATCTGAATCAGTTTCTCCCGGACATCCTGATAAAATAGCAGATCAAATCTCTGATGCAATTTTAGATCAGGCGATAAGCCAGGATCCCAAGGCACGTGTAGCTGTTGAGTGTATGGTGAAGGAGGGATTAATTATTTTAGCTGGTGAGATGACAACCTCTAGCTGGGTAGATCCACAAGAAGTTGCGCGTTCAGTCATAAAAGATATTGGGTATGTAGATCCGCAGATGGGATTTGACTACAGGGCATGTGGTGTTCTATCGGTCATATCACAGCAATCCAATGACATTGCTTCGGGAATTAAATATCAAAAATCCACCCACAGCATTGGGGCAGGAGATCAGGGTTTAATGTTTGGTTACGCTTGTAATCAGACGGAGCAAATGATGCCGGCACCAATACTATATTCACACCAATTGATGATGAAATACCATGGCCTTAGGAAGGATAATCCACTTCTATGGCCGGATGCTAAGTGTCAAGTAACCGTGGAATATGACTCAGATCGTGCGTTAAGAATAAGCGATATTGTTTTTTCTGCACAGCATGCGGCAGAGTATAAGCTATCTGAACTTCGAGACTACATAAAAAACCAAATAATCTTGCCTAGTTTTTCACCGTCATTAATCAAAGATGCTCGAATGTTAATCAACCCAGCTGGACAATTTGTTCAAGGCGGCCCACAAGTTGATTGTGGTCTGACAGGTCGAAAGATTATCGTTGACTCCTATGGTGGCTACGCAAGGCATGGCGGAGGCTGCTTTTCGGGAAAAGACCCGTCAAAAGTCGACAGATCTGCCGCATACTTGGCTAGGTTTATTGCAAAAAATATTGTCGCAGCAAAGCTGGCTAATGAGTGTGAAGTTCAGTTGTCATATGCAATTGGCCACGCCCAGCCGATCTCAATCTATGTCAATACCTTTGGGACTGGAGTTCGTCCAGAGAAAGAACTTGAAAAAATTATTGCTGATAAAATTGATTTGACGCCATCTGGAATAATTAATCGTTTTGATCTTAACCGGCCTATCTATCAGAAAACAGCCACTTTTGGACATTTCGGACGTGAGGGGTTTCCGTGGGAAAAGATTGAGGAGGGCATATTTGAATAAAGGCAACCCATGGCATTAAAAATAACAAATGAATGTATAAACTGCGATGTGTGCGAACCGGTTTGCCCCAATACTGCCATTTTCCAGGGGGAAGAAATATTCGAAATAAACCCAGATCGTTGTACAGAATGTGTAGGCCATTTTGATGTTCCTCAATGCGTTGAGGTATGCCCAGTTGATTGCATTCCTGTAGACTCTGATCATATTGAGACAAGCTCGCAACTGATGGAAAAATATAAAAAATTGCAGAAAATGACATAGCCTTCGACTACTATTTCTGTTATTATTACAGCATAAATGGAGGTTTGTATGGGGTTTTTCCAAATCAGTTTTTTTCAAGGGTTTTTAATTGCACTTTTTCTAACACATATCACTATTATCAATGTGACAGTTTTTTTACACCGGTCACAGACTCATAGAGCACTTGATTTACATCCTGCACTGAGTCATTTTTTCAGATTTTGGCAGTGGCTTACCACAAGCATGTCAACCAAAGAATGGGTGGCAGTTCACCGAAAACATCATGCTTGTGTTGAAACAGAAGAAGATCCACATAGCCCTCAAATTTTGGGTTTAAACCGTATCCTTTGGATGGGTGTGATGGAATATGTTAAGGCGGCAACAACACAGGAAGTGTGTGATAAATATGGCCATGGGACGCCAGATGATTGGCTTGAAAGAAACGTATACATGCGCTTTAGAATGGGTGGTCTTGTTTTAATGTTACTGTTCGATGTTGCTATGTTTGGCGTTGTAGGACTTATGATTTGGGGCATTCAAATGGCCTGGATTCCATTTTTTGCTGCAGGGGTCATCAATGGGGTAGGACACTACTATGGTTACCGCAACTACAACTCACCTGACGCCAGTAGAAATATAATCCCTTGGGGGATATTAATTGGTGGAGAGGAGCTACATAATAACCACCATGCTTATCCAACATCTGCAAAACTATCCTCAAAATGGTACGAATTCGATTTGGGATATTTCTATATTAGAATATTTGAATGTCTTGGGTTGGCAAAAGTCCTAAGGAAAATGCCATCCATTGATTTGGTAAATACAATGAAGACACTTGAGGATCGGGTGGCATACATCAAAAAATCTCGATTGATTTTATTAGCAAGATATAAAGAGATGGTTTGCCATCCTGTTGCAACAGCTTATCTCCCGATCATCAAGCTACCAGACGCGTGTAGTATTAAGCAGTTCAAATCCGCTTTGCATAACTTCTCTAATGATACTAAATCGGCTCTCGGTAGAACAATTAATGACCATGATGTGCTGAGACAGATCTCAAGTTTTTCGAATATGTTAGATGATCTGTTATCAGAGAAGTGTAAATCCGCAAATCATACAATAAAGCAGTTAAAGCTGTGGTGTGAGAAGGCGAAAGCTTCAAATATTAAAATGCTAGAGATCTACTCCAATTGGCTAGAATCTCAATGCTTACAATTAGAGAGTGTATGAGTGATATTCAAGATCAAATAATGCGAGCTTGCGAGAAACTTCCACAAGAGCTTGCCTCCTATCATGAAGTAATAAGTAAAGTAATTACAGATGCCGTGTGCACGCCAGATCAAAGCAAATGCCACTGGATCGAAAAAGAGAAGTGGGAGGCGATAAAAGATAGGCTTTCTGAGCTCTCAAAGAGAGTTGAGGCGCTTGAGAGTAGTGCCAAAGACTAATCCTGGTCATTTTAGAAAAACTTCTTTCTTCATGTAAGCATTAACTAATCTTTGGAAGGTTTGTTGCCTGATATTGCTGCCGTTCCTAAGGCGATAAAGAGTTTGGTGTGATATGCCTGAGAGAATAGCTAGCTGGGGTATAGAAATCTTTTTTGCTCTTAGTATATCAATAAGTAGTGAATGTGCTGTCATATAATAATTTGTGTAATATTAGCGTAATTTAATCAATATTGGGGTGGTAAGTAAAGAATAAATTGCTGAATTTAAAGTAAGGTCTATCTCACAAAATGGACAAATAATAAAAGTTTTTATTCAATTTCATCAATTTGGGCGAAAAATCATGTTAACTTGACAAGATCGACTAATTTGGAGTATGAATGTATAAGGATTCAATTGATAGGAAATCTAATGTCACTTAGTACAGACTCAATCGAACAGTTGTCAAGTAGCTCCATCGACCAGTCATCAGCAAGCAAACACGCACGTGCTAAACGTTTGATGTGTATACGAGGCATGATAAGTCTTTCACGCAGGGAGTTTTGTGAGAAGTATGATTTATCACCAGGTACTTTACAGAATTGGGAAAAGGCTAGGTTTGGTGGTCTAACAGAGAAAGGCGCATCAAAAATGATTGATCACTTTAGGCAGGAGGGGGTCTACTGTACATTTAAATGGTTGATGTACGGCGAAGGGGATGATGCAAGACTGATTGATTCTGATATAAATATTCCTCCTAAAAATGATGATCGTGCTATAAGAAATACGTCTCTTCATGGAGATCTCAATGCAATGAATGCTTTACATCCTAATTCCGTGACAATGAATATTAATGACGATGCAATGTTCCCACTTCTTGAGAAAGGCTGTTATGTGATGGGAAACAAGTATTTTGGTGAGGATATTCGCCGATGTCTCAATCAGGTTTGTATTGTAGAAACATCTGAGGGGATTCGTTATGTACGGTTACTAAAAAGATCTCATGTTGAGGGGGCTTATAATTTGTTCGTGTATAATGCAAGAACCACAGTTCACCCATCAAGCATATTTGATATAAATCTAGTGATGGCTGCGCCCATATTCTGGGTAAGAAAGCCAGAAAAGTCATATAAGGCTAAAAATTAATATTAGCCTTTTGCTTTATCTTCTGTGAATGTCTCGTGCTTGCGAGTTTTAGGGTCGTATTTCTTAAGTTTTAATTTACCCTGATTTTTAGTGGTACGATTACGAGAATTGACAGTTGTCATATAGAAAGTGCCAGTCTCTTTATTGATCATACGAATTCGAATTCTTTGACTTTTAGCTGCCATATTTTACCTCACCTAAGATGCAATTTTGTCCAAATAATGCTCGATACCATTTTTATCAATCATACGAATTCCTTTACTGGACACTTTGATTGTAACGAAGCGTTTTAGGCTTTCCACCCAATAACGTTTCTTGTGGAGGTTGGACTTAAATTTACGCTTCACCTTATTATTGGCGTGCGAAACATGGTGCCCTGTAGCTGTTCCTTTTCCTGTAATCACACATTGATTTGCCATTTTTTTACCCTTTAGTAATATCGAATAGCTGAGATTGTAACAGTAAATTTATTGATAAACAAGTATAATTCCGCTTTAGAGTTGATTTCCTCTTAAAAAATAAGTAAAAAAAGTAAAGGAGTTTATCATGGCAATTTGTTATACAGCGATCAAGCCCTCAGGTGAGATTACACTCGGAAATTATTTTGGGACCATACATCATTGGAGAAGTTTGAGCCAAACTTATCAATGTTATTTTTGCATTGCCGATTTGCACGCGGTGACTGTTTACCAAGATCCAGCAGTTCTTAAAGAGAGATGCTTGAGATTTATGGCGTTTTATTTAGCCAATGGATTTGATCCTGATACAACAACAATTTACCTCCAATCACAACTGCCTGAGCATGCTGAGCTACAGTGGCTCTTTAACTGTCATGTCCATATGGGCGAGCTGAGCCGGATGACCCAGTACAAAGATAAAATTCAGGGATTAAAGGAACAGGCTATACCCGCTGGATTGTTTAATTATCCAGTTTTAATGGCAGCGGATATCGCTCTATTTAAGAGCAATGTTGTTCCTGTTGGAAATGATCAAAAACAGCATTTGGAGCTTGCAAGAGAAGTAATATCCAGAGTGTGTCGTCAGTATGATATGCAGTGGCCAATACCCGAACCTTTGATCAGTGAGCAGTTTGGTAAGTTAATGGGGCTTCAGCAGCCAACAAAAAAAATGTCCAAAAGTGATGCGGGCGAAAATAATATTATACTATTCACCGATAGTCCAAAACTCATCCAAAAGAAGATTATGAAATCTGTCACCGACTCAGATAGTACGATTGGATACGACCCAATCGGCCGCCCAGGTGTCAGTAACTTGGTTAATTTGTATGCGTTGTTATCTGATAAAACACAGACTGATGTTTGTGACGAGTTTGTGGGCAAAGGTTATGGGGATTTTAAGAGGTCACTTGCAGACCTTGTTATTTCTGTGATGGAGCCGCTGCAGGAAAAAATGAATCAATATTTAGAAGATCCCGAGCATCTGATTGCTGTTTTTAACCAGGGGAAAAATAAAGCAAAGATTGTTGCTGAGAAAAATTTAAAAGAAATAAAAGATAAAATGGGTTTAATTAGCTAGGATGCATTATGAAAAAAACCTTTTTATTCTATGATCTTGAGACAAGCGGTCTTAGGAAGGCGTTTGATCAGGTTTTACAATATGCTGCTCTTCGAGTTGATGAAAACCTCGAAATTGTTGAGGAAATAGAGTATAAAGTAAGGCTTAACCCAGACACAATTCCATCTCCAGAAGCAATTGCAACTCATGGGATTGGGGTTGATGATTTTAATGACCAAATGCATGAAAGTATGGCAATGTGTCATATCCATCAAATTCATAATCAACCAGGAACAATAAGTGGTGGATACAATACACTGGGATTTGATGATGAATTTTTGAGATTTTCGTTTTATCGCAACTTACTTAATCCATATACTCACCAGTTTAGTAATGGTTGTGGCCGGTTTGATATCTACCCGATGATGCCTTTTTATTATCTGTATGCAAAAGATGCAATAAAATGGCCGATGATTAACGGTAAAGTATCTTTAAAACTCGACAATATTAATCAAGAAAATAACTGGCTAAAGGGAAGGGCGCATGATGCAATGCATGATGTGCGTGTTACACTCAAATTGGCCCAGGAGATGCGTGATTTTGACAGAGAGAAGTGGGCATACGCTATGGGTTATTTTGATAAGGCGACAGATCTTGATCGAATTGTTCAGCTGCCCAGCGTTAAAACATTTGGCGCAGATGTTCTTAAAGGGGGACTTCTCATCAGTGGCTTGTTTGCAAAAGATCGATTTGTCAAACCTGCACTGTATTTGGGAGCACATCACCATTTTAAAAATCAAGGATTGTGGCTTATTCTAGATGAACCATTATCTGAAGGCAGTAATTGGCATAAGTTAATAATGAAGAAGAAGTTAGCCGAGGCGCCATTTGTTCTTCCTCTTGGGGAGAGGTTTGATTCGCTTTTGAGTGAGGAGCAAATAGATAATATGGAGAGTAATTTCAAATGGATTGATCGTAATCTATTATTTTTGCAATCCATGGCTAGACAGCAAAAAGATAGAACCTTACCACCACTGGATGACTGTGATCCAGATGCTAGGATTTATCAAGATGGCTTTCGTACGCGGGATGATTATCAGTGGGCAGATGAATTTTATCAGTCCATGATTACTCATAAACTTGATATGATCGATTCTGCCCCATCAGATATTATGGCAACTCAGGCGGCGAGAATTATATACAGGAATTACCCCAATAATGTGAACGCAGCTGTTAGAAAAGTAGCGAAAATGGATCAAAAAGGTTGTGATCACTTGGGGCAATATCCACTTAGTGTAAAAGAGGCTATCACTAGAACGAGCAAAGTTCTTGAGACGGACCTGTCACCGGAGACAAGACATAAAGTAGCTGAATTAATGAGTTTCTTAAAGGAGAGAGAGCATGGAAAAACAGACTGAGTCATTTGGGCTTAATCAAATTATGCCTAGTTTTAAATTACAGGATGCTGTATCAGGAAATATTGTGAGCTCAGATGATATAACGGGGAGTAAGGCGACCATTCTTTTTTTTATCTGTAACCACTGCCCTTACGTCCGGCATATACTCCCAAAATTAACAGAAATTTCAGCTAAGTGGCAAAATGAGTCTTTTCAATTTGTCGCTTTGAGTGCCAATGATGTCGATGCATACCCAGAAGACTCTCCAGCTGAGATGAAAAAGTTAGCAGCTAGTTTTAACTGGAACTTTCCCTATTTATATGACCAGACCCAGGAAATATTTCGCTTGTTTAAGATTGCATGTACACCAGAGGTCATTGTTTTTTCTGGAGAGAACCGATGTATATATACTGGTCGTTTTGATGACTCCCGTATTAGCTCACCGGCAACAGGAGAGGATTTATTGGCCGTATTGAATGCTGTTAATAGTAATAATCAGGTCCCAGATAAACAACTACCAAGTATAGGGTGCAGTGTGAAATGGAGGGAGACATAACGGGGTTTAATTGTCCAAGCCTTTAGTATGGTGTAATATAGGATAGGCAATAAAGAAATAATTATGCTAACCAGTATTACCGCCATATTATTTGGATTAAAAAGCTCAGCTTTTTACAGAATTATATTTAAAGCAGATGCCGCTATGAAACAAATGGGCAGGCAATCCTTGCTGCAACGATTTTTCCTTATCAACCTGTCTCTTTTCCCTCTCATGTTCGTTTCTTTTCCATGGGTATATATGACCTTGGCTATGATCTATTTTTACGAAACGAAAGATGATCCACAAAATCGGTTTTCAGGTATTCAGAAATTCTTATTATTATGCGCCCAGACTTTATCCGTGTTTATTACCCCACTTTTTAGAAGGACAGAGAAAACTCATAGGCCTTCAGGGAGGGTCAATTTGATTTCGAGGAGATATGTTAATTATTTCACATTCATAAAAAATAGCTGTCCCAAAATACTTTATGAGGGGATTGATGGACTAACCAATTTTATTGGAGGTATATATAATCGTCTTGAGTCATGGCTATTTAATATTGCAGATTTACTCCATCTTCACAGGATTACAGCCCTGATCACAGAACATGCGCAGACGATAATTTATCTCGGAATGATGATTTATTCTTACAGGTTGCTCAGTTCGGATCTTTTTCTGTTATTGTGCTCCCACTTTATCTGCAGCGCCTTATTCTATCTCAATGCTTGGGGTGTTTTTCCTGATCGCACCGCAAAACTTATAAACAAAATTGAGAGAATAATAATTAAATACTTTCATGTTACTTATGCTGCCTGCTTTTTGTTGATTTATTCGGCGATATTTTACTCTCTGCTTTTAGTACCCTTGGTTTGCGGCATATTCTTGTTATGTGTATTTGAGAAGCAAATTTTAATGGCGATGTGCTATTTCCATCTTGGAAGTCTCAGATATGCGCCAAATCCTTCTCAAATAACAACACGTATTATAAAAACATCATTGAAGCCGGGTGTTTTCAATATTGACCTGCCAAAGGATAGAAGCAAACGAGTGGATTATTGGATTGATAAATTTTGTGATGAATATCTTAACCTTACAGCCAGTAGTATCATTAAATCTGAGGGGGCTGTTTCATGGGATTGTCCATTATACCCAACACAGGTAATTGAGGGCCATTATAATGAAAAAAATATAGATAAAAGAAGCATTGTTTCCAGATTTACAAACATTATTAGATCTTTGGATGGTAAAGCTGTTGAAATGGTTGTTGAGTCCGCTATCGAGGATAAAAGATCATATATTGATTGTCATGAAGAGCCTTTGCGAAAACAATCAGATAATTGCCCACGAATTCTCCTATTGAGACAGGCTGAGAGACTATGCGCAGCAAATCATTTCACAGAAGAAGAGCATAATAATTACCTCCGGTCTTTGAGCATAATTCTTGATGATTATGACAAGGCGCCACAAAAGAATAAACTCAAGGTACTGTCAAATCTAATTGCATTAAGTTATACCTGCCCGACTGGAATGACTACCAATATTAATGCACTGGCATTAACAACAGATATGAATACTGCAAAGGTATATCAGTATTACCGCTGGGTATACGCAAATTGGGTATACGCAAATCATGCTACAATGGCTCCTACAGCCAACAGACCGTTTAGTTACGGTCCTTATAATACGCTCCTTAAGAGCATAACGCACAAACCTATAAACGTTCCACTGCCTAATGATTTACCTTGGGAATATTATGATTCTGTATACTACAGTGCAGCTCACGCGTACGTGGATCCTTACAACGCCAGTGCTCAGAAGGTATTACCGCTTGTTGAGGGATCGATTCTAGTGAACTGGATAACGGGAGAAAACTTAGCTTTGAGTGCCTACTATGAGCGACCATTTTCCGAGCTTTTTGATGAGACAGTTATCAAACAACAATATGAATTATTTTACATGGGTAAACTATCTGATGAGTCTGCTAGTAAATTTTTAGATGCAAGTTTGTTAAAGATTTTTCAGAAGCAAAACAAAAATTTCACCGCAGATGATTTAATCGATATCCAAACGGGTGTAATGAGAAAAGTATTACTTAGAGATGTAGCTAATTACCAACATAATGCTAGATTTTTTGATACTGCACAACAACTAGGCAGTGACGAAGAAGGTCAAAGGGAACACATCAAAAAGAGTGGTTTTTCTTGTTATGTAAGTTCAATGTTACGATCATGCAATAGGCATTTGAAGCAAAGATGCCTGTACTCTTTTGTCGTGCCGTTTGTACTATTGGATTTGTTGGATAAGAAGATTATTAACTGCGTAGATGAGAATTTTCAAATTGTATCATCGCCCTTAAGATCTGAGCATCAACAAAAAAATAGCTGGTTACATATGTTGATAATTGCTCCGCTTAAAGCCATTTTTGAGCTTGTAAAAAACGCTGTGCTGCTGATTTTTGATTTGACCATTATTTGGCCTGTTCATTTAATAGTTAAATGCGGGAACTTATATTATATGGCTTTTCCGCCGGTGAAAATAAACACGGACAACAAGGTTGATAAAGTTACTAGTAATGATATCAAGATAGGGACTAAATTGAGTAATCGACGTTCAGAATTTCATATTCAACAATCCCATTCGGGGTATTCACCTCAATAAAGTCACCAGTAAATTTTGCAATTACAGCTCTTGCAAGAGGTGAGCCAAAAGATAATTTTTGCTCATCAATATTGGATTCATTCTCTCCCACGATCTGAAAAGTCATTTTAGTGTCATTATCTGTATTAAGTAGAGTGACAGTTGATCCAAAAATCACTTTGCCATCATTTTTGAACTGAGTGACGTCGATGATTTGAGCAGATTTTAGTTGGTTTTCAAGTGCACTAATTTTAGCTTCGTTAAGACCTTGCAGCTCTTTTGCAGCGTGATATTCAGCATTCTCTTTGAGATCACCATGGGCGCGAGCCTCGGCAATCATTGCAGTTATTCGTGGTCGCTCACTGTCTTTTAGAAATTGAATTTGTAACCGGATTTTTTGCTCACCGGCTTTTGTCATTGGATTTGTTTGCATTTTGACACCATAAAAAATATCAAATATATCATAATTTTCATTTTTATCAAAGTGATTAGCCTGATAAAGTACTGTGTAAATTTTATAATGTTTGCTATATTATACCCAGGAGAATCATTATGAAACCACTTGAAAGTATTGAAGAGCTTATTCAGCTTCTTGAAAAGAAGCCATTGTGTAGTCTTGGTTGTATAATATCACTTGATGTCGATGGCAACCGTATCGTGCTGGATGGCAATGAGGGTAAGGTCCACCAAAATACAACCAACGCTGATTGTAGTGTTAGTACAACACTTGCTGATATAAGCGACATATTAGAAGGAAAGCTTGACCCCACTGCTGCATTTATGATGGGGAAAATTACCGTAGAGGGTGATCTTGCTGTTGCAATGAAACTACAAACATTCCTTACATAGAAATTTCTACCCACATTGAATAATTTTTTCACATAAGCCTTTACTCATGACAGGTTGTTTGAGCAGGATCTTTTTGTAATTAATGATAGGGCGAAAATGTTCTGAATTCAGATTTTTTGTAAATGATACAAATGTCTGGACAACTGTATTGAGTAGATCTCTAAATTATATAGAATAATTATTTTTTGGAGGTTTATGGATATCAGTTATAACGCCGTGTCTGCTTATGAAGCAGGAGGGGCTTATTGTGAGCAGCATAATTACACAGAAACAAAAGTATTTTATGGAAGTTTCCGGTCTCGTTCATGCTCATTTAATAAGCGATTAAATATTTACGGAGATGCTATTTTTTATCGATCATCTGTAAATTTTGCATATGTTTATGGCTCTTTAGTCATTCGTGACCAAAGTGAATTTGAATCGTTAAAACTTTACAGTAATCGTGCATATATCAATGACTCGCATATTGAACATTTCAATATTATGTCGACGGATCAGCAGCCTGTTGTTTACGTAAATAGTGCGGCGATAGATTCACTTAGCTTCAATGGGATGCCAGGAATTGTTTATTCAGACAAGCAGTCCAAAATAGGAAACTTAACAAACGGGGAATTAAGGTATGTATGAAGATGAATTATTCAGCTTTAAGGAGGGCTCCAAAGACGGAAAGGATGGCAAGGAAGGAAAAGATGATGGTTGTCATTTAGAGGACTTTTTTTATACTGATCAGCTTTTGCCGTGATATTGGTTGTTGGGGAAGTATCCGATCATGTAACAGCACGAATTCTTGCAGCGTTGAAGAAAAAGGCTGGTGTTATACATATAGATCCACTGAGTATAGGCACGCAAGTGAGAATCTATCGAAATCAGATTGATGTATTTGGTTATGTGTTTCATACGAAGGAAATAAAAACAACTTTTAATCGATTACTTACGGTGTGTGGGGAGAAGTTATATTGTTGCTCAAGTTGGCAAAACCTAGTTATGGGGCTTGATTATGAATGGGCTAATGTTGTAAACCGCCCACAAACAGTGATGGGTAATTTTTTCAAGGCAGCCCAGCTAAATGTAATTCGTCAATTTTTCGACGTCCCCAAAACAATTGTTGCAGCAAATGTGTCAAAAACACCTAGGCAGACGATTGTTAAGTCCATCAGCTCTGTGCGATCCATTGTTGGGACAGGCAAACAGATGGGGGTGAGAAGGATTAGTGAGCCAGTTATAATGCAGCGACGTTATTACGGAGTAAATATTAGATTACACATAATGGACCATTTTGTTTACTCTTGCAGAATAAATTCTGATTCAGTGGATTATAGATATTGTAAGCATGCAAGGTTTGAGAATTTTTCTTGCCCACAATGGGTGATAAGCAGGGCGCAGGCAATGAGGAAGGCAATTGGCGCAATATTTGTGGGAATTGATTTTATTATTACACCCAGTGGTCAATGGGTATGTTTAGAAGTTAATTTATCACCAGGGTTTACTTATTTTGATGATAAAGTTCAGTCAAGCAATATTCTCAGTGGGGTGTGTGAGTGGTTGGTAAGTCAATAATTTTATCTGGTAGTCAATATATCCACTGTTTTGATAATTTTCTCAGGTTCCGTGGAATTCAGTATATTAATCAGTATCGACTGGCTCAGTACCCAATTGATTCAACGGTAGATAACGCTATGTATTTTCTTGATCATCCAATGGGGCTAATCAATCAGATTGTCACACTGGATAAAAGGGATTCAGATTATTTAAAATCATCATGGCTTTCTGCGGTATATTTCTTATCAAAAGAAGAAAAATGGGACGCTTTTATTCCATGGCTTTGGAGCATACGTTACATGTATGAGCGATTAAAATTCCCGTGTTTCCAATTTACAGACCAACGACCATCAAGCCAATTTATGCCTTTTTATTTAAAGCAGCACACCGAGCACCTAAGACAATATATTGTTCGCGTCAATGGGAATTGGTGGCAGGCAAAAAAAAACCAGGATTTTGCAATTATTACCCAGCAGATTGATCAGATGGCAGATTGTAATATTCTGACGGTGGAGTTGATTTTTCAAGATGGAAAATGGTGTTTTTTACAGGTTTTCCCTGGAATCCCCTGGGGTTATTTTGTAAATAACCCGGAAAAAATACAGCCAATATTAGATCATTTGCACCACAGCATATCAGAGGATTATAGCCTTACAATCCCTTGTGAATATAGGCCTTTTTGTCAAAAGCGAACAAGTTAAGTGAGTTTTATCTTATGTGTGTTATAATATATGTAACACACTAAGGATAGATTATGTCTGACATGCCATTAGGAAAAAGAAACTGCGTGCCATGTGAAGCCGGGGTCCCTCCGCTTAAAAAAGAGACTTGTGAAAAGCTTCTTGAGGAGATCGGTGGCCACTGGAAAATTAATCAAGAGGGTCGGTTATTTTGCTCTTACAAGTTCGGCGATTTCATAAAGGCAATGAATTTTGCGAATAAAGTGGGGCTCATTGCTGAAGACCAAGGGCATCATCCTTATCTGGGCATTACATGGGGGGTATGCGATATTACAATATGGACGCATGCAATTGATGGTTTGTCAGAGTCGGATTTTATCCTCGCGGCCCACGTAGAGACGTTTAGCAGAAGCAGTAACTAGCTTTGTTCTGGTATCTCATTTTTTTCTGGGCTGGCAGATGTCTTAGAGATTGAGAAAGGACAATCACATACTTCACCACGTGGAGTAACACAGTTATAAATCATAGTTGAATCACTTGGCTTAGAGGCTATCTCCCATAGCGGTAACGTAGGCTTACTGATGAGTACGGTCGTTGTTATCTTTACAGGAAATGTATCTTTTTGCATCCCCTCATAGAAGCAAATTAGACGACCCATCGCGCCAAGTGGGCTACTCCATTGTGCCCCTGTAAAACGATCGATACGATCTACAAAAGACTCTGAATAAGCCTTCCAAGGGTCCTTTGCAGACCATTTCATTCCTTTCTTAACCAATTCATTTGGTCGGGGACAATAAAATATGCCTCGGTTGATCATTTCGTTTTTAGATAGGCACGCCATGGGCTGCCTTTTAGGCTTTGGGGGAGTGTATACAGGGATTTTTATCTTAGGTTTCTCTGGTGGGAAAAAGAAGCTCATGGCAAATGATTGCTCGGTCAACAGGATAATTGTCAAGAATATAGCGTACAACATAACAGGATTCCTTGTGCGTATGTGATTCCGCATATATCATATCATTGAATTTTGTCTGGAAACAAGGCCATGAGTAATATTGGGCACATTGAATTTAAGCAGAATCTTATTTGGGTTGAGCAGATCCATCCAGATGGGAGCTTAATAAATATTGTAAATCATGACCTTAAGAAGCAGCAGCGACCAACCTTTAATAAAATAAAATCACGCATTTATGGATATGGTGGAGGAGAGTTCACAGCGGTTGGAGATACAATATTTTGTTGCTCAGGTAAGGGTATTTTTACAAGCACAGAGTATGGTGAGGAAGAAGTTTTAACTGGCTGTTTTGGTGATTTAGTCAGTGCAGACAAAGTTTGGGCTGTGCAAGATTTTGGAGATCATGCTGGCTGGGTGATGATTGATCCCAAGGATTATACAATTAAATCATCTCAACTTGAGAGCAATCAGTTCATATCAAATATAGCGCCAAGGCCGGGTAATAGTAGTGATTTTGCATATATTGTTTGGGAAGCGCCAAATATGCCCTGGGACTGCTCACAGATGGTTCTTAATATCAATCAGGTCGAGACAGTGATCAACAACCCTTATGGCAATAATATTCAGCAAATAGATTGGATTGATAGCACCCAACTGGCATTAATTATGCAGGTTGACAATTGGTGGAATTTAGTGACTTTTAACATAAAAACCGGCCAATTCACCAAACTGGTTATTCGAACAGCCGATATAAATGTTCCTTTGTGGCAAAGAGGTCAACGAACAATGTGGGCCAGTGGTCAGATGATTTTTTTCGTAGAGCAAACATCACCAGGGTGTGAGCGTATAATTAAATACGATCTTTTGGCAGGAAAAGAAGTAACTGTCCCTTGTAAATATGATCAGATTTCACAGCTTGCTGTGAATAATGGCAAGCTAGTTGTCCAAGGTGGAAGCCAATCTCATAAGGGAGGTATGTGCCTTCTGGAGGAAAATAACCAATATGATATCGTATGTGATCCCATCAGCCCTGAATATGAGATAAGAAAAATTGGAGATAAGGTATGTGGTTGGCTTTATGAGATCAAATCGCCACGCGCCATTCTTATTTCGTGTCATGGTGGGCCAACAGGTCAGCACTCACTCACTGCGGACGATAAATTTAACGAGTTTGCCCGATCAGGCATTCTTTATGCTTCTCTTGACTACAGGGGCTCGACTGGAAGAGGGCAGCAGTTTAGAAATGAAATTTATAATGCTTGGGGGGTCGTTGATGTTGATGATTGTTGTTGGCTGATTGGTGAATTAAAAAGTAGATATCCATCTTTACCTATTTTTCTTCGGGGCAATAGTGCTGGGGCGCTGACATGTATACTCACTGCAAGGCGTATCAAGATAGACGGGCTTATCATGCGCTATCCAGTAATTGATATAACTGAGCTTATGCAGCACACCCCAACGTTTGAAAGGGGTTATTTAAAGAGGTTACTTCCTGATGCTATTACGCATCTGGATTTAGTTGATCAGATGGCAAATAGTTCAGCGGATGTGCTTATCCAGCAAGGGGATCAGGATCCGGTGGTTGCTATCAATGGAGTGAATAACGCTGTAAAGAGAATGCAGCAAAAGGGCCTGTCTGTGACATACTACATTTATAAGGGGGAGGGTCATGGCTTCAAAGCCAACGCTGCCAGAGATATTGCTGATAATAGAGAGCTAGAGTTTATTCTGTCTCGTTAATAACAGCAGTTTTTTCTCCATCTGCCCAGCGGAGCTTTACGGGCATCTTGGGAGTGACTTGATTCGCACTTGTTACAATTCTCCCATTGAGATCTTTTGTGATGACGTAGCCTCGCTCAAGGGTTCTTAGTGGACTAAGACTATCAAGCTGACAAGCCAGATGCTTTAATTTTTGCTGGTGACGCTCAACTAATTGAATCGCTCCCCGTTTGAGTGACTCTTTCTGATTATTAACTAAGGCGGGCAAGGTGTCACTCAACCGTTTAATGGCATTGGACAGGCGTGTGAAAAGACGTTCGCAAACAAGATGGTGTGAGTCAATTTGATGGTTGATCCGCTGATTGATTTGCATTGCAAGTTGCTTAATTTTGCCCTCAAGTAATGCAATTTTTTCCCGTGGATGGGTGAGTTGACCTGCCAGTGTGGAGAGGCGATTCTGCCTATTACTTATTTTATTAATCACTAGCAAGTGAAGTTGCCTTTGATATGTATCTAATAACTGCATCATCTCATTTTTTTCTGATGTGGCAGCTTCCGCTGCAGCAGATGGGGTGGGCGCTCTTAAATCTGAGACCCAATCGGAAATTGTAAAATCAATTTCATGGCCTACCCCTGAGACAATCGGAATAGGGCATTTAAAAATAGTGCGGGCCAGTTGCTCATCATTAAATGGCCATAGATCCTCAATTGAGCCACCTCCTCGGCATAAAATTAAAACGTCAGATGTATTGCGAGAGATGGCAAATTCAAGTGCTCTAATCAGTGACGGAGCAGCAGCATCCCCTTGAACAAATGCATTATATACCTCAATTTGAGCAATTGGATAACGTCGTTCGAGTACTGAGAGAACATCTTTAAGAGCAGCACCAGTACTGGAGGTAATTACACCAATTACCGATGGATATATCGGTAACGACTTCTTGTGTTTTTCATCAAATAGCCCTTCTTTTTCAAGCCGAAGCTTGAGCGCTTTAAATGCTTGCTCAAGTGCGCCTGTGCCGGCATCTTGAACATCATATACAAGCAACTGGTATGATCCACGCTGCGGGTATAAGGTTAGCTTTGCGCGCAGCTGAACTTGCTGTCCATTTTCAAGTGTTGCTAATTGTTTCTGATATTGTCTAAAAAATGCACATGAAATTTGGCTTTTCTCATCTTTAAGTGAAAAATATATATGCCCTGAAGATGGTTGGCTGAGGTTGGATACCTCGCCCTCAATCCAAATGTGAGGGAAATTTGATTCCAATAAGTTTTTTGCAGATAGGTTAAGACCAGATACCGAGAGCGGTTTTGACTCGTTAGATGAATTTGAGTTAATCATAAATCTTCTGGATGGTGCACTTATTCTTATGATCCTGATTGATAGAGGATATGTCAAACGAAAGGTTTGTTTGGGCAAAAATTACATGAAATTTTTAACTTTATGTTCCATTTCAATGAAAAGGAGTATATCCTTATGAGGTTAAAGGAGTAGTATGGACGATCAACAGGTGGATTTAAGACAAGAGGTTTCAAGAGAGCGTGATACCGTGCTTATTCATCCAGGTGAAAAAAAAGCGCTTTGTCGCTGTCTCCAATCAAAAAAAATGCCTTTCTGTGATGGTAGTCACCGTCAGCTTGATACCAAGATCGAGCCTGTCATCGTGGAGTGTAAAGATGGCTAAATGGTTATTGCCACTTCTCATATTATCATCCGTATTTGCCGATACAGTCATCGTTCAAAAAGGGGATAACCTTACTACAGTTCTTCGGAAAGCAAAGCATAGTACTAAAGAAATTCATTCATGGATATACGATAGTAAACTGCCTGAGAAGCTCGGCGATATAGAGCCGGGTGATGAATTTAAATTTACGCGTAATGATCAAAATACCCAAATCACTTACCACAGTAACCGTGGGAAATTAGTGAAATTTATAAGACTAAAGGACGGCAAGCTTGTCGTTGATACCCCCAATGACGCAAAGCCTGCGAAAAGATTTTTTAAAAGCTTCAATATCAAGCGTTCATTGACTGTTGATGGGAAGCGGGCAGGACTCACATATAATGTATTGCAGTCACTAGCGGATATATATGCATGGGAAGTTGATTTTACTAAGGATCTAAAAAAGGGTGATAGAATTCAGCTGATCTATGAACAAAAACAACTATCAGACGGATACTGGGGGGAGCAAGAAATTGTTTATGCTAAAATTATCCAAACGGCAAAAAGTCGTGAGGCAATTCGGTATATCGACGAGGATAATCATATCGGTTATTACAATTCTCAAGGGCAGTCATTAACACGAAGTTTTATGAGGGTTCCTATTGAATACACACGAATTAGTTCACCATTCTCTTTGCACCGACAACATCCAGTTTTTGGAAGCTCTCGACCTCATTCCGGAGTAGATCTTGCGGCTAAGCGAGGCACGCCGGTTTATGCAACCAGCGCTGGAAAAGTTGTTTTTCGAGGGAGAAAAGGCGGTTATGGTAAAGCAATTATTATAAAACACGGTTCAAGGGTCACCACTTTATACGCTCATCTTGATCGATTTGCACGAAATATAACAAGAGGCACTAGTGTTACTGGTAAGCAGCTCATAGGCTATGTTGGTTCCACGGGCGTTGCCACCGGCCCACATATTCATTATGAATTCCGAATCGATAATGATCCAAAAGATCCAATGGCCATTCATTTGCCGCGCTCAAGACCTTTGGTCGGAATGAGTTATCTTCGGATGCTCGCTGAAAGACAGCAATGGTTGAGTATGGCAGTCAAACATAATGATCACATCTAATATTATCGGAGTCATGTCTGGCTCTAGCTGTGATGGTGTCGATGTTTGGGTAACACATTCACAAAACTGCTCTCAAGAATTACAAGCAAAAACCTATGATTACCCAGATGCCTTAAAAGGGAAATTAATCGGATTACTGAAGGGACCCTTTTCTTATAATGAGTTGATCTGTGTTGAGAGGGAATATACCCAGTTCTTATTAGCGGTATTGAAGCCTTTGGTCGAACAGTTCGCACCTATTAGTTTAATTGGCATCCATGGTCATACCGTTTCGCATGATCCGATAAGTGACTTCGGTTCTTCAAAACAGTTATTACAGCCGGTTATCTTAGCAGAAGAATTAGGTTGTATGGTTGTTGCAGATTTTCGTCAAAGAGATATTGCTTTGGGGGGGCAAGGTGCACCGCTTGCTCCGCTTTATCATTCGTATCGGTTTAAGGATCATGCGAGTAATTTTGCGGTGGTTAATATTGGAGGCATTGCTAATATTTCCCATATTAAAAATGGTAATGTTATCTCAGGTTATGATCTTGGGCCAGGAAATGCTCTGATGGATTATTGGGTATTAAAGCATTTTGATTTACCCTATGATAAGGATGGTAAGTTGGCCGCTAGAGGAAAAGTGATCTCATCGCTGCTAATTCAACTTAAAGCAGATGACTTTATAAAAAAAGCGGCGCCTAAAAGTATTCACAGAGATTATTTCAGTGGTGATTGGGTGCATGATTTGTTGGACATAAATTACAATCCATATGATGTGCTTCGAACACTGGCACAGTTCACCGTTGATATTATCTGTGAGAGTATAGAGCACTCACAACAGCTAATTTTGGTCGGTGGCGGAGTACATAACCGGTTGATAGTGGATCTGATTGGAAAAAAAGCTAAGCCGTATATTCCAGAAGATGTTGATTTTATTGAGGCACAGTTGGTTGCATGGCTAGCTGAAATGCGGTATCAGAATATTAAGCTGGATTATACACAAGTGACAGGTGCTAAAATACCAACTTGGTATGGGGAGATTTATTCGCCCTCAATGGATAATGTGGATGCCTAAGTGCGTCGGATCGTCTTTTAAATGAATTCTTTTGATATAGCCTGAGAAGGATTCTTCAACTGTCGTGGCGCCATATTTAGCGTGACGAAAAATGAGGCGCTCCCCCTTTTTAACTAAGAATCCCATATGGGATACGGGAATAAAAACGCCATGTATACTTCCTACTGGCCAGCTTTCCCTGACATATTCGATAAGTACAATATTGGGAAGATGTGAGATAAAATCTTTTCTAATCTCCCCATTCGAATCAATAATTTTATCATAGGGTATATAGGTCAATGTTGTTGAGTATGGCGGCATTTTAATGGCTTTCAAAAATAATCTGAAATCATTTTCAGTGCAGTTAGTCTTAGAGCAAAAATTGTTATATTGATCAACAAACCAGCGCCCTTTATGGACCATAAACTTTTTAGAACGAACCATATTTTCAGGGAAGAGATGGCTGGCATCATGAGCGTTAAAATATTGCGCGAGTGCTGGATTGAAATCGATGGAGGTAAAGTGATTTCTTCCCCAAAAATCAAGAGATGCGGTATACCGAAGAGACAACCAGTTTGAGTACCATTGCTTGGGGTCATTTGATGATAGTGCAAATGACATCATAACAAAGTTCATGCAGTCAGTAGAGTTTGCATCGAAGCTGATGCCCTTATCAAAGCCTATTGGGTCGTGTACAGATGAGAACAGGTAAGGAATACCCAGGTGAGAATGACTATATTGATCAACATTCTGCCAGTTTTTGTCAGACATTCCGTAGCAAATATTACAAAGTGCTGTTAATATGAGGATTCTAAAGCTGTGAGTAAGCATGTGTTAAATTTGATTTGGCTGAGTATGATAATGCTATCAGCCATCTGCGGGTTGGTCAATGGCAGACTTGAAATGGTCTCTACTGCAATTTTAGAGTCATCAAAAAAAGGTTTTGATCTGGTGCTTAATTTGGGCGGCATGATGATATTCTGGATGGGCTTAGTATGTATTGCTGAAAAATCAGGCTTGGTTGCAATCTTTGCAAGACAAATTAGACCAGTTTTACGGTTTTTATATCCCGATATTGATGAAGACTCCGATGTTATGGGAGATATAACAATGAATTTTGCTGCGAATATGCTTGGGCTAGGAAATGCCGCTACACCGTTTGGTATAAAGGCGATGGAAGGCCTACAGGCGATAAATAAGGATAAAGACGTAGCATCAGATGCCATGTGTATGCTTGTATGTATCAATAACTCATCAGTTCAGTTAATACCTTTCACTGCGATGGCAATTTTGTCACAGGCGGGGGGGCTACATGTCACCGATGTGATCTTGACTTCTATTCTTGCAACCAGTGTGTCAACTTTCGTCGCAGTTGCCTTTTCAAAAATAATGATTAAGTGGAGTAAAAAGTGATATTTGGTTTACCTGTAAGTGAGTTATCAGCAGCAATATTAGTTTTTTTCACAACACTATTGCCTGCACATGGAATCTATAAAAAGGTTAATGTGTTTGATGAATTTGTCAAAGGAGGTAAGGCTGGAATCGAAGTGATTATTAAAATTGCTCCGTTCATAGTTGGAATGGTAACTGCTATTGGCATGCTTAGAGCATCCGGTTTTTTCACAAATATGAATGACATCATAGGCAGCATTTTAATTCAATATGGTGTGGATAGTGATTTGATCTCACTGGCGTTGATTCGTCCTTTTTCAGGCGCGGCTTCAAACGCGAATTTAGCCAGTATTGTTAGTGAGCATGGTCCTGACTCAATGATCGCAAGAATTGCAGCAACAGTGATGGGCAGTACTGAAACTGTGTTTTATATTATCCCAGTTTATTTTGGGGCCGTTGCCATCAATCAGGTTCGCTTCACTATATGGGTGAGTTTGCTAGCTGATTTAGCAGGTTTTATTGCTGCAATTTACTTTTGTCATCTTCTATTATGATTGCTGGATGTTCTCTTCCACAAACTTCCAGTTGACTATTTCCCAGTAATTCTTTAGGTAATCAGGGCGGCTATTACGGGTGTCAATGTAGTATGCATGCTCCCAAACATCACAGGTTAGCAGTGGCTTGTTGCCATGAGAGAGAGGGATCCCAGCGTTTGACAGGGGCTCAATAATTAATTTTTGATCAGGTGTCATACTTAACCATACCCATCCAGATCCAAAAAGAGACAGCGCCTCTTTTGTAAACTGATCCTTAAATGTATCAAAACTCCCAAAATGTTCACTAATTGTGTGGATCAGTGATTCAGATGGCTTATTGCCAGCAGGGGCAAGGCAGTCCCAGTAAAATGTGTGATTTATGATCTGAGCTGCGTTATTAAAGATGGCACCGGTTGGATGGTCAAGAATGATTTTGGGTAGGTCGTCGTTATTTAGTGAAGCACTTGTATCCATTAGTCCGTTGAGCTTGTCAACATACGTGGCATGATGTTTACCGTAGTGATAGTTTAATGTCTCCTCGCTTATATAGGGGGCGAGAGCATTTGCAGCATAGGGCAGTGGAGAGAGAGTAAAAGACATAGCAACAACCTTAAAATTTACAATTAAAATACCTGTTAAATTAAATAATATCAAGGGATAACTCGCAGATTAGCTTGACAAATTGGTGTATCTTAGCGAGTATGTACACAACTTAATACAGGATATTTTTATGGTAGCATTTGTTAGTCAAACTGCCCCAGATTTCACAGCTACAGCGGTCATGCCTGATGGGAGCATTGATGAGAATTTTAATTTATCAGAATCTACAAAAGATCAATATAAGGTTTTGTTTTTCTATCCACTTGATTTCACCTTTGTATGTCCATCCGAGTTAGTGGCACTTGATAAGCGTATGGATGCTTTTAAAGAGAAAAACACACAAGTTATTGCATTATCCATTGATTCAGAACACACCCATTGTGCATGGCGTCGTACTCCTCTTAATGAAGGGGGTATAGGCCCTGTGAAATACACAATGGTTTCAGATAAGAAGCACGAAATTTGCCGAGCATACGGAATTGAGCACCCTCAGAAAGGGGTTGCACTTCGCGGGGCATTCGTTATGGACAAAGAGATGACTATACGCAGCGCAATTATCAATGATTTACCCATTGGAAGAAATATTGATGAAATTCTCAGAGTGATTGATGCAATACAATTCCATGAAGCTCATGGCCAAGTTTGTCCTGCAGGTTGGCAGACTGGACAGAGTGGCATGGTTGCAGATCATTCCGGTGTAAAAAAATTCCTCAGCCAAAATGAGGAAGCGCTTTAATTTAGGTAGATAATGAGCAATTGGCATCAGCAGCAGAGTAAAGATCCATATCTCAAGATGCGTGATGCCAAGGGCTATCGCTCCCGTGCAAGTTTCAAACTTGAACAAGTTCTCAATAAAAATAAATTTATTAAAAATGGAAATCGGATCATTGAGCTGGGCTCATCTCCTGGCGGATGGTCACAAGTTTTAGCAAAAGTAAACTCCAAAGGGATAAATATCGCTTGTGACTTGCTGTTGATGCCCCCGGTCAATGGGGTGAACTTTATTCAAGGAGACTTTCTTGATAGTGAAATTCAGGCAACAATAAAAGCCATTATTCACCCTGAGCTGGCAGATACAATTATATCAGATATGGCTCCCAATCTTAGCGGGGACGTTTCTGTTGACCAATATCGAGCGATTGCTATGTGGGAAATGGTTCTTGAGTTCGCTGAGCAGATATTAAATCCTGGGGGGAATCTACTAATAAAAGTATTTCAAGGTGTTGGATTTGATGATTTTTTAAAGGCAATGAGAAGTAAATTTCAATCGGTCAAATCGCTCAAACCAGACGCCTCGAAAAAAAGTTCTCGCGAAGTCTATTTGTTAGGAACCAATTTTAAGGTATAATTGGTGCAAGTCATATATTTTGGTTGAACATACATGAATGAACGGAATAAAAATTTAGTAATTTGGGCGGTTATCATTCTGATATTTATCACACTTGTTAATGGCTTTAATGATAACACCATGGGACAAAGGAAGTTGTCTTATACTAATTTCATAAGAGAGATTAATGAAGAGTCAGTTGAAAGTGTTGTGATGGATCAGCGATCTGTTGTTGGTCAGATGAAAAATGGGGATCGCTTCTCTACTTATCTACCTTTAGAGAACGAGAGTCTACTTGATTTAATGTACAGTAAAAATATTGATATTAGTGGTAAGCCCCCTGAGCAAAGAGGATTATTATTTCAAATCTTCTTGAACTGGTTCCCATTCTTACTTTTTGCTGGTATCTGGATTTACATGATGCGACAAATGCAAGGCGGCGGGAGCGGTAAAGGTCCTCTGACCTTTGGAAGAAGCCGTGCAAGAATGACAACAGGCGACAGTAATAAGATTACATTTAAAGATGTTGCTGGTGTTGATGAGGCCAAAGAGGAAGTGCAGGAATTTGTTGATTTTCTTAAGGATCCTAATAAGTTCTCTAAGCTGGGAGGGAAAATTCCTTGCGGGGCACTATTGGTCGGATCACCAGGTACAGGTAAAACGTTGCTTGCAAAAGCAGTAGCGGGCGAAGCGGATGTGCCTTTCTTCACAATATCGGGCTCTGATTTTGTGGAGATGTTTGTTGGTGTGGGTGCATCAAGAGTAAGAGATATGTTTGAGCAGGCCAAAAAGCAAGCACCATGTATTATTTTTATTGATGAAATTGATGCTGTTGGACGTCATAGAGGCGCAGGTCTTGGCGGAGGCCATGATGAGCGAGAGCAGACGCTTAATCAGTTGCTTGTTGAGATGGATGGCTTTGAGGGGAAAGAAGGCGTTATTGTGATGGCTGCTACTAACAGACCTGACGTGCTTGATCCGGCATTATTAAGACCAGGTAGGTTTGATCGTCAGGTTGTTGTACCTCTTCCTGATATTAAAGGTAGAAATCAAATTCTTGAGGTGCATATCAAAAAGATCATTTGTGCATCTGATGTGGATGCTAAAGTGATTGCTCGTGGTACGCCAGGGTTCTCGGGTGCGGATCTTGCAAACTTGGTGAATGAGGCTGCTCTTTTTGCTGCCAGAAGTAATAAGCGAATGGTCGCAATGAAGGAGTTCGAGCAAGCTAAAGACAAGATCTTGATGGGCGTTGAAAGAAGCTCTACAGTGATGGACGATAAAGAGAAGCTCAAGACGGCTTATCATGAATCAGGCCATGCAATTATTGGGTTGTTGGTTCCAAATCATGATCCTGTATACAAAGTCAGCATTATTCCTCGTGGAATGGCACTGGGTGTGACCATGTACCTTCCTGAAAAAGATCAGTATAGTATGACCTATGAGCAGATTGAGTCCAGGATGCAGGCGATGTATGGAGGGCGTATTGCTGAGGAAATCATATACGGTTACAGAAATATCACCACTGGGGCTCAAAACGATATTGAGAAGGCAACTGAGCTTGCTCGTAAAACTGTTACAGTATGGGGTCTTTCTGAGGAGATGGGTCCAATTAACTATGGATCAGGTGATGAAGAGGTTTTCCTGGGTAAAAGCATGTCAAAAACCAGTCATATTTCAGGTAGCACAGCCAATAAGATTGACGATGAGATTAAAAAGTTAGTTGATAGGAATTACAAATCAGCGCATAAGTTACTCAAAGACAATATTGAAAAGCTTCATGCTATGGCTGATGCATTGATGAAGTATGAAACCATCGATGGCGACCAGATTGCAAAAATAATGGCTGGTGAGCAAATTGTGGCACCTGAAGAATCAGTGCTGGAGTCAACAGTAATTAAGCCTAAAAGAAAGCGAAAGTCAAAAAGTGACGACGGGGACACGGGTGACGCCTAAACTGATGGGGATCGTCAACGTAACCCCTGACTCTTTTTCTGGAGATGGGGTGTTCAAAGACGTGACTTTACTTGATGAGAAAGTACAAGCTCACGTGAACAATGGCGCGCATTACATTGATATAGGTGGACAGTCATCTCGCCCTGGTGCTGAGTTGATCAGTGAATCAGAAGAATACGACAGAGTGATTCCTGCAATAAAATATATCAAAAACAAATGGCCCAATCAGAAAATATCGGTTGACACATCCTCGCCAGCAATCATGAAAAAAGCGATTGCAGAGGGTGTTCACATGATTAATGATATCAATGCATTTCAAACTCCAGGTGCACTCGATGCTATAGAGGGTAGTAATGTTGAGGTAATTATTATGCATATGCAAGGTAATCCTCAGAACATGCAGAATAATCCACAATATGGCAATGTGATTGAGGAGATCACGCAGTTTTTTAGAGAACGAAAGGGGGCGCTAGAATCTACGGGTGTGCCTGAAAAAAATATATGGCTCGATCCAGGGTTCGGTTTTGGTAAGAGTATGTCTCATAACTACCAAATTCTCTCTAGGCTAAAATTATTACAAAAGCTATCTAAAAATATTTGTGTAGGCATGTCTCGCAAAAGTATGATAGGTAGTGCACTGGGAGATAGTAACCGGCCACGCGAGTTTGGTACTGTTGGTGCACATCTTTTAGCTGCACTTCAGGGCGCTGGATTACATAGGGTCCACGAGGTCGGTGCATTGAGAGACGTCTTTAAAGTATTGGAATGTTTAGAAGCTGAGATGAGCCCTCATTCCTTGCACCTTGAGTCAGTAATAGGTATGGAGTAGACCATGAGCACGTCATTATTTGGTACAGATGGAATTAGAGGCCGAGTAGGAACTTTTCCTATTGATCCTGAGTCAATGGTAAGGTTAGGCCATGGTATTGCCAGGGTGCTGTCATCCAATCAGCAGGGATTCCGTGTTCTGCTAGGAAAAGATACACGATTGTCTGGTTATATGCTGGAGTCCGCACTGGAGTCTGGCTTAATTTCTGCTGGTGTAGATGTAATTCTTACAGGACCATTACCAACCCCAGCTGTTGGTTATCTTACGGAGACGCTAAGGGCGGATTTGGGTATTGTAATTAGCGCTTCTCACAACCCTTACATGGACAATGGTGTTAAATTGATTCTGCCAAGTGGTGAAAAACTTGACCCACAGCAATCAAGGTTGATTGAACAATACTTATACCAACCGGTAAAAATGTTTGATGCAACTGAACTAGGACGTGCTACACGACTTGATGGGGCAACACAGCGGTATGCCGAGAGATGTAAATCAAAGCTAAACCATGTCAAAGATTTGAGTGGGTTGAAGGTTGTTCTTGACTGTGCAAATGGAGCAACCTATCAGGTTGCAAAAATGGTTTTTGAAGAACTAAATGCTAAGGTGCATGTGATTAATGACCAACCAAACGGGTATAACATCAATTTAAACTCAGGATCGACGTGCCCTGACTTGCTGGTAAGAGAGGTTGTAAGAACAGGATCTGACTGCGGATTGGCTTTTGATGGAGACGGGGATCGACTGATTATGGTGGATTCTGAAGGGACAGTATTAGATGGAGATGATATTCTCTGGTGTTTATCCAACAATGATAAGCGTTATTTTGATTTATCAGGCGTTGTAAAAACTGTGATGTCAAACGGTGCATTAGAGCAGCATCTTTCTGGGCGCAACATTGGGATTGAAACAGTGCCAGTGGGCGACCACTATGTTATGAAGAAACTGAAAGAACAGGGGTGGATACTTGGTGCTGAGCCTTCTGGCCACATCTTAAGTTTAGACGCATCACAGATGGGTGATGCCATCATATCAGGGATTCTTGTTGTTGAGACCATGCTGTTAAGCGGGAAGCCACTTTCTGCGCTCAGGCTACCAGATAAATTTCCTCAAGTTCAAGGCAATATTAACTTACCGTTAGATGTCGACAGAGATATGTTAAACAATCAAATTAGAGCGTTTGAGCGCTCAATAAATGATGAAGTCAAAGTGGTAATTCGCCCATCAGGAACAGAGCCAAAGTTGCGTTACTTGTTTGAAAGTGAAAAAGCAGATCTTGCAAAGCTACAGAACAATTTTTATAACTGGTTTTCAGACTTAAATTTTCAGACGCAAATAGATAGTTAATTAATATGAGAATGAAGCAATGTGCAATTTGGACGCTTATCACTCTATTTTTTTTCCTTGAAAATATCTGTAATTTTTCTTTTCCAGTGGTTGGCCAGGAGATAAAAACACATTTAGCATTGAGCTTTCAAGAGTATGCTATTATCGGTTCGGCATTTATCTTGGCATATAGTTTGATGATGATTCCGGCGGGCATCGTTTTGGATTTATTTTCTCTTCGCATTGTTCTCCCTTGCGCTTTATTGATTTTTGCGATGGGGTGTTTTATTTTCTCAATAGGAACAGATTTTCACCTTTTGGTGATTGCCCGCCTGACCATGGGGATAGGCGCAGCATTTTCTTTACTTAGTAGTTTGAAGTATGCGCGTGAGAACTTTCAAGACCAAATGGCACTTTTTAGCGCGGTAGCATTATCAATGGGGATGCTTGGTGGAATGTTTGCTAAGACTCCAACATACTTTTTGCTCAAGATTGTGGGGCAGATGTCTGGGGTATTTATTGCCTACGCAGTCATAGCTATTGTGCTGGCGATTGTGATGTTCATATTTATGGAGCATGAGTCAGCTGACAAGGTACAATTTAAGCCCAAAGAAGCACTCAATATCCTCACACATAAGAACTTTTGGAGAATAGCTTTATATGGATCATTGATGTACAGTCCATTTTTAGTTATGGAAATCGCCTGGTCAGAAAATTACCTTGGTCTATTATTGCCCAAGTTGAGTGATCTTATGATCAATGCGATTGAGAGTTTAGTATTTCTGGGTATGATTGTTGGCAGCATGCTTTTAGGGTATATGAGTGATCATTCAAGAAACCGTCAGGATGGTTTATTTTATTCTGCTATTGCTGTCTCGGTGGTGTTAGTTGGCCTTTTCTATATCATTCCACCAGGGCAAACAATAATCTGCATCTTGTTATTTTTGTTTGGGTTTTTCACTGGAGGGTTTATGCCTTCATTTGCCTATTTGCTCCAGAGGTATCCTATGGCGCTCAGTGGTACCGTTTTGGGGATGATGAATTGTATTAATATGCTTGGTGCAACAATTACCACGCCAGTGATGGGCGGGGCCTTAGATGCCTTAAGAGCAAATACTGAGATGGACTTGTTACTATGTTATCAGTTAGTTTTTATCATCCTGCCAATATTCACCCTTGTGGCGGCAACATTAATCCGTCAAGTAAAAGACTAATTTCTTATTTGACAAAGATCGAACTCACGAAGCTTGTTAAGAAGCTCTATTTTTGTACGACACTCAAATCGATCTTTGATGCGTTTAAGGTAAAACTCAACTGTCCGAGGTGACAGTGATAAACCACTGGCAACGGCTTTTATGGTTTTCCCCTCCAGGAAACCTTTTACACACTGCATTTCACGGCCAGTAAGATATAGGCCAAGATCAGGGTCAAGAATATGCTTAATTGGCTTTTCCCTTGGCGGGGTTGAGGATTCAGTCTCAGGCTGGCGATGTTTCTCATATATATTTGTATAGTGAAATGGGTAGTCATCTGCGTATTGATTAAATATTTCGTTAATTACTGATTGCCAATACATCTATGCTCCTTAAATAAAAGAACCATTCTAATTTGATTGGACTGATTATTGTACCCGCTTTTTGATATTTATAATGATTGATTTATCTTACAAAGTGAGAAGATTTTCAAGGCCAATGGTAAGGCCACTTTCCATTTGGTGTAGGTTTTTTAAAGCTAAAACAAAACCTTCCTTAAATGCTTGGTGACTTTCTGTGTGGTGTGACAGCTTAAATGTTTCTCCGCTTTGAGCAAAAATAACTTCTTGGTCAGCCAGAACTCCGGGCAGTCTGATCGAGGATATCTCTGGATTGAGGTCGCTGAAATTCTTTATAGTTGTTGCAGTATGCGCTGCGGTCCCTGATGGGCGATCAATTTTCTTCAGGTGATGTGACTCAACAATGTGACAATGAGAATAGAAGCGGCTAATCTTTTTAACAACTTCGGTCATTAAAACAACTGAAATAGAGAAATTGGGGACAATCCACAAAGGGACATTTTTATCTTTTGCCATTTTATCCAACAAGGGGTAATCATTGGTATGTATGCCACTAGCGCCAACAATTGTGGGAATTGATTGATTTATAAGCGCTTTTGTATTATTTAAAACACTTTGAGCATTGGAAACTTCAATTGCGATATTCACTTGTTTGTTTTTCATGTCAATTGGGTCATTACGATCAATAAGAACACTCAATGTTGTGTCTTTATCATCTTCACACCATTTTTTTATACAGTGACCAAGTTTTCCTTTGTAACCGATAAGTGCAGCGTTTAGCTCCATAATTTACTCCCAATAAGTACTATCAATGCAAGCGGGCTAATGAAACGAGTAGTGATCATAATGTAATAATACAGCGGCCTGGCGGCAGAGGGATCTGTTAGCGATGTATTGCTTCTGATTCCGAAAAATAAGTACATAAGGGCCATAAATGGAAGTGCTTGCTCAATGATGGTTTGTGTCACTAAATTGAAGATATTAATTCCCCACTTTTCATGAGTGCTTACTATGTAAAGGATGCTGGTAAAAAATAAAATGATAATACAAACTATCCCAGCATTTAGCCGAGGAATATTGAACTGTTCATCGCTGACCCTCAGTAGGGGCTCTAAAAGTGATATTGATGAAGTCAGTGCGGCTAAAAGTATTAAAAAGAAAAAAACAGCACCCGATATATCAGCAAATGATCCAAATTTAGATAATGCAAATGGGATGGCATTAAAAACTAATTCATGGCCTTGTGAGGGAGGAATTCCTTGTGTAAAGGTCACTGTGAATACCAAAATACCAGAGAGGCAAACAGCTACAACGATCATTACTGCTGTAATAAAGTTGATCGGGAAAATACCTTTGGAGGACTTTAGATAAGCGCCATAATTCATCATACACCCTGCGCCGGTTGCTAAAGTGAAGAAAGATAGCCCCATCGCTGCAAGCATACTTCTTATCATAGAATAGCTAGAATCAAAATGAAAAAGATAGGTGATAGCTGGCCGAAATCCAGATAAGTCATGACATAGAAGAAGCAGTCCAATTAAGGATAGAAATAATAGAGGCATTAGATACTTAACACAGCGCTCAACACCCTGACGGATCGAGTTAACGCACATCGCAAGCGTAAGCAGGCAGAAGCACTGGCTCATAATAAAATCATACAGCATATTGTTTGGATGATAACTTAGATTGAAAAGAGCCTTGAGTATATAATTAATTAAAAATGCTAGGACTTTGCCGCCAACAATAACATAAAAGCTTAAAATGCATATAAGAAGAAGCATACTTGCGTATCCGATAAGTCCCCAGTTCTGGCTGATACGTTCCTCTGAGCAGATATATTTGATACCACTTAAAATGTTTTTCCTTGATCTAGAGCCAAGCATTATTTCAACATGTAATATGGGAAGTCCAACAAGGAATGTTAATATTACATACATCAAGAAACAGCTTCCACCACCATTTTGACCAATAGTGAACGGTGCTGCCCAAACAGTTCCAAGACCGATGGCTGCTCCACTGGTGGCGAGGATGAAATGTAATCTCGATGTCCAAGTTTGTGACTGTTGCATAATTTATACCGATTGTGCCTGAGTCATAAAAAATGACTTTAACAAACGTGTCTGATTAATCTGTGATACAGAGAAATCAACAATAGAGGCTCGAAAGCCCGGGTCACAGTATAATTGATATAAAGATTGCAGTATAGCGATTGTCTGCGAATTTTTTGTGAACCGGTCAGATGCATAATCTGGTAAGTTATTAAGAGAGTGATATCCAAGACTTCTAATATCTGATAACCCCATGTTAAGACCAAATCCTGCCATTGGGTGAACCATATGACATGCGTTGTGACAACCAATCAATCGGCCATGATGATAATTGTCATAATGAAAAGAGTGTATGGGCTGATAGTCTTGGAACGCATCAATTGAATCCACTTCAGCACTTATTTTTTGAAGTCGTTTTAATAAAGACGAGGTATCGTATTTCTTAGCGCTACAATGAATCAGAGCAAAGGTGTTTTTTTTCTCTGTGGGCAGAATGCCAAAGATCTCGTTGTTATCAAAATATTGCCGTGCAGTAGTGCTTTCCCAGCCAGTTGCCATTATGAGTGCAGTGGCAACATGATGTTTTAACTGTGCCGCTGGCGAGTTCTCAAATCGATGGGGCTTCAAGCACAGAAGATAATCACCCTGTTGATCCCAATCCTTCCCCGTAATTTGGGGTATTTTTGCTGCTGCTTTTGTAGACGCTTTATTTAGGCCCTCCAGCTCAACTATGGCCCCAAAATTTTGATAAAATATATCAGAAGATGAAAATATCAAAGGCACATGGTTCATTCGAACGTCAATGGTATCAAAAAAGCGAGTATGTGATAAATTAATACCCACATCACTGAGCATTTGAAGGTGTGATAGGTTAAGCGCAACATGCGCACTGGCTGGCCACTTAATTTTTCGATTATCACCTAATAATGCAACTTTTAAGCCTTTTTCTTTAAGGTAAAGGGCACCAATTTTTGCAAGTGCGCTGGTGCCATCAATAATCACATCAAATTTTAGCGTTCCCATTGATGCTCGCCAAAATGCAAAGAGGTTTTTGCCCCACCGTAGAGTAAACTTGGCATCACTAAGTGTGACAGTGGCGGTATAAGTCCCTGCATTAAAATGCCAAGATGCATCACAGTTGAGTATTGTGTGATTTGATTGAGTCGGTAGCGTTTAGAGCGAATTGAGTCCAGAGCGGTTGTAGACTCACTGATGCTTTTTTGTGAGAGGATAACTCCGAGGTCGGCAATAATCCCGTTTATTCCTTGGGCACCAACTGGGCCCATGGATATCGCTGCTTCTCCCATCAGGACTACTTGGTCTTTTGCTGAGGGGTAAAGATGGTTCGGTGAGCGAAACTGGATCAATTTACTTAGAGTGCTTGGTAGGTATCCAATGCTGTCAGTAATTTCATTGCTTAGGTCTTTGTTATCACCCCAAGGATGATTTTTAGGTTCATAAGTAGTTAGATAAAATGCCGCTTGGTCCTGCTTAAGCGGAACCAAAGCACTCACTTGGCGGTCCGAGAAGGACTGGTAGGCGCATTCAATTGGCTCATTACATGTCGCGATTTGCATACTTGTTTTTGTAAAGGGATCTAGCTCAATGGGTGACATAGAGGCGGCAGAGCGAACCGGTGAACTGGCGCCATCACAACCAATGAGATAGTCGTACTCAATAACAGCATCTTTGATAGATAAAGAGGATTTATTAAGATCAATTTCACTAACAAAGCACTCATGCCAGGTTATTTCTGTGTTTTTATTTATAACTTTTATAAGTGCTTTGAGAAAAGCACCTTCATCGATAGAGCCTAATATAAAAGGAAGCTGATAATCTTCTGACTTCACTCGGAGCGCTCCCCAGCGCTCAGAATGATTGAGCTCCAGTTCACTCAGTTGATAAATAACCTCCGGGAAATCTTTATCTAGAAGTGATTTAAGCGCGCAGACAGTTCCGTGAAGTAAAGAAAAGGTGCGATTGAATGATTTGGGCTTAGGGCCAACGATGCTTACTTCATGACCTTGGCGCCAAAATGCGAGGGCGCTAATTAGTCCGGCGTAGCTTGCGCCAACAACAGTTATCTTTGACATATTTCCTCAATGGTTTTAGCCTCTTTGGGTATCATATTAGATAGCACGGTAGGTGATTTTTCACCCATTAGAATATTATCCTCAATACGAATGCCGATCCCGTGCCATTTTTTGTCAACATCGGAGTTAGGCTTAACGTAAATACCTGGTTCAATCGTAAAGACCATTCCTTCAGAAAACAATAGCGGAGATTGGTTACTTTTATATGGGCAGGGGTCATGAACATCAAGTCCCAACCAATGGCCAAGACCGTGATAAAAATACTTTGACAAAGACTGCTTGTCACGGTGTTCGTCGATTGATCCTGTAAAAAATTTTATATCAATAAGTTGTTGTAACATCGTTTCTTTAGCTATCTCTCCGATCTCTTGAAAGGAGACACCGCCGTGAATCTGCTTAATTGCTTCGATTTGTACAGTTAGAACTGTCTCGTATAGTAGTCGCTGTGGTTCAGTAAATGTGCCATTAACTGGAAATGTCCGGGTGATATCACTGGCATATCCTTTAAATTCGATACCTGCATCAATTAATACTAGCTCGTTATCATGGACGGTTTGATTATTATCAATGTAGTGAAGGACACATGCATTGGTTCCTCCTGCCACAATTGGGGGATATGCCCATGAAGAGATGCCTTGATGGCTGGCTGGTTCGAAAAATGCATGCATCAACTGTGCTTCATTCACGCCAGGCTTTGCTATTTCCATCGCATTTACATGGCCAAGGTGACTGAGATGAATCGCTTTGCTGATCAGCGATATTTCCTCATCTGTCTTATATAAGCGGCATTGTCCAATCAATGGATTAAGGTCGGCAATATGTTCATCGGTGAAGCCGCTGGTTGCCGATAAAGAGAAAGCATCATTTTTATCAATATATAATCGATCACAAGTTCTTATCATTGTCTGCAAGAAGGATGAGAGCGTGCTAATGTCATACGCATCCGATACCAGCGGGTCGTTGAGAATATTGCTTATTTCCATCCTGGGGCTTGTCCAAAGCGCTTCTTTTGCGCTAAAAGGACGTTTGAAGACGCTTACTTTTATATCATTTAAATTTTTCTGCAGGACAATAGCGCAGCAGGTCTCACTCAGTGTTGATAAATATTGAAAATGACTGGATGGTCGAAAAGGGTAGCATACGTCATGATTGCGCTTTTTTTCATCATTGCTGTATATCAGGCAAGCATCACCATGATGCATGGCCTGTGATAACTTCTCTAATGAGTAGGGTTTGATGATCATAAGGCACAACGGTCTGCTTAAGTAGTAATATAGTCAAATCTAATAATAAAAACAAGCTCTTCGATGTCAGAGATATATTGATTATCGCAGGGGAAATATTGTATGGTAGTTGACAGTTGAAATTGACAGGGAGAAAATATGAGCGAGCTGAACTATCTAATTGAAGAGAACGAATATTTGAAAAAAAAACTCTCGTTACTTCACCAGCAGAATGCACTTTTAGAGTCTAAGCAACGTGATGCCATGAAGGCAGTGAAAGACTGCCTTGACTTGATAAAAAAGGAAATGAAAGCATACGAAGCAGTTGCTCAGGATTAATTTCTGTATTTACCCACAGCCCGATTGATGATAATATATGAATATCTGCAGTGAGCCTGTAGTGTGTAATTCTAGAATCTTATTACAAACACGGGAATTGCACTTTTAATGATATGTTGACACATTTCTTAACGGAAGAGTCTGATTTGACTTTAGGTGTTCCCACCTGAGCCGTAGGTTCAGAATCAGCTACAGGCTCACTGCGGATTCCATTAGGTGATTTTATGGCCCACAAAAGCGCAATTAGAAAATTAATAACGCAGCAACTAAACGAAATACCCTGCAGTGATAAGTCACAGCGTGACAAAGTGTTGTTTGATTACATAAACAACTGGATAGGCCAGTATGATTTTGATCAGGTGTGCGCCTATTATCCGATAAAAAATGAAGTGAATATTAACTGGGGAGAACTTGGTTATCCGATGTACTTGCCACGAAGAATAAATGATAAGAATATTGATTTTCATAAATGCACACTCAATGAGTGTAAAAAAGATCCAAGTAGCCAGCTTTATGAGCCTGATTCATCATTCCCGCAGGTGAATAAAAGTAAGATGACACTAATGCTCATTCCTGCACTTGCCTTTAATCAGGAGGGCTACCGCCTTGGTTATGGGGGTGGTTATTTTGATCGATTGATTGATAGCTGGGATACTAAATATCTAGTGACGCTTGGAGTAGGCTATTATGAGCAGCTCTTAAAGTGGAAGCACGATGAGCATGATAAGAAGCTCAACCATATTTTTCTTGCTAATAAGTCCTGTGCTATTAAGTGCTTTGATATTTATCACTCAGGTTAAGTGCCTGGTACGTCTGCCTAAGCCAGTTTTGCATTTTATTTTTTATATGCTCAAGGTCTTGCTCAGTTTTTCCCTCAAAGCGCATAGTCAGGCTTGGCTCTGTGAGGGATGCTCTAATTAGTCCCCAGCCATTTGCAAAGGATATTCTTAGTCCATCTAATGTCGAGACATTTATAATTTCAGGGTCATTGATGGATGCAATCAAATGTTTTATCACACGATGTTTATCTACATCAGACACGGGTGTGCGTATTTCAGGTGAACAGATGCCTACCTGGTATGATTGAATGATATCTGTAAATGATTTATTTTTTTGCTCACAAAGTTTCAATATTCGTGCGCCGGTCAGCATGCCATCGTCACAGCCAATCCATTCATCTTGAAAAAAGATATGGGCGCTCATCTCGCCAGCCATTGGCGCATTTAGATCTCTCATTCTCATTTTTATTCTTGAGTGACCAGTAGTCCAGATTTCAGGAGTTCCTCCGTGTTTTTTAATATGAGCGGCCAAATGATCAGAGCATTTAATGTCAAAAACAATGGGAGTTCCTTTGGGGTAATTTTTAAGAACGTTTTCAGCAAGAAACATAAGAATTCTATCGGTTAGAATAATTTCACCACTTCCGTCCACGATCCCAATGCGATCAGCATCGCCATCAAAACCTACCCCTAATGCTGCTTTGTGGGTAATTACCGCAGCACGAAGATCTTGCATATTTGATGGATCGATGGGGTCTGGGTGGTGATTTGGGAAATTGCCATCTACCTCACAAAATAGCGGAATGACTTCACAGCCAAGTGCGGTGAAAAGCTCTTCTGCGACAACGCCACCTGTGCCATTTCCACAATCTACTACAATTTTGACCGGTTTAGATAACTTGTATTTCTCGGTGATGGCTTTGATATAGGCCGGCTTGATGGCAAAGGGTTTTATGTCCCTGAGGTGTTCAGCGTATACTAAATCGTTATTAACGATTCGGTCATAAATGTTTTTAATTTTTTCATCTAGTAAAGTATCGTCATTTATTATGATCTTAAGGCCGTTATAATGCTTGGGTGAGTGAGAGGCAGTAAGGATTGCTGCAGCTTTTAGCTTTAAATGGACTCTAGCAAAATATAGCATGGGGGATGTACACAAACCCAAGTCAGTGATTAACATTCCGCTTGCTTTAAGACCAGCTAAAAATCCTGTGTACAGTGATTCAGAGGTGAGGCGACCATCACGGCCAGTCACAATCGCATCATGCCCATGGCGCAATGATTCAGAACCAACAGAGAGCCCAATTGCGTAACAAAGATCTACCGATAACTCATTATCTGAAACAGGACCACGAATATCATAGGGTCTAAAGACCGACAGACAAGGATTTTTTGGAATTTTATAGGTCATTTATTTTGCAATTACGTCTTGCCCTTGTGCAACTGCATGAATTCCAGTGCTTCCAAAGCCTGAAGCCCCACGCTTGGTTTTTTCAAAGTGTTCAACGACCTCAAATTGTGGCCGAATGACTGGTAAAAAGACAAGTTGGGCTAGCCGGTCACCTGGTTGCATGGTAAAAGGAGTTTTGCCCCGATTCCAGCAAGATACCATCAATGGTCCTTGATAATCTGAGTCAATGAGGCCAATCAAGTTGCCTAAAACGATACCATACTTATGCCCCAATCCAGATCGAGGGATTACGGTGGCACAAGTTCCAGGGTCGTTGATAAAGATTGCAATACCAGTGTTAATTAAAATTGACTCACCAGGCTCAATAGTCATATCAGCATCAATACATGCACATAAATCTATGCCAGCTGATCCTGAGGTTTCATATTTGGGAAACTTAAATTCGGATCCAATCCTATGATCAAGGATTTGAACTTGGATGGAGTGATTCACTTGTGATCTCCTGATTAACGAACAATGTGGGGTATGCCAGTGTTCTCTTCAATAATTTGACGAATTTGAGAAATTTGTCTTTCATTAAATTTGTATGCTTTTACAAGTCGGCTAATAGTATCATCTATTTTCTGTTTAGTGAAATGAATATCGTTATTTTTTGTTTCAAAGTGACTTTCAATAAGGTAACCAATTGAGTTTTTTGATATTTTTACTGGAACATCAACGATTTTGACATTTGTTCCGATGGGTGTGCGCTGAAAAAGTGCCTCTATATCAGATGGGTACATACTCACACATCCTGAGGTGCTTCGTATACCGATTCCAGTGATATCATTGGTGCCATGAATAAGATAGCTTGTGTGAGACAGTCTCATTGAATGCTCACCAAGAGGGTTATCAGGCCCAGGAGGTACTCGCTTCGGGAGTTTGACACCATTGTCGAGCTCTTCTTCATGTACTGATTTAGGCACATTCCACACAGGCAAGTGTCGCTTCCCTGTAATTTTAAAATCACCCAACGGCGTTGACCAGTCTTTTCTACCTGTACCTACTGAGTAAATAAAAACGCGCCCTTTTGTTGTGAAATCATATAAACGGTTTTCGGCAATGTTGACAACAATACCGCTTCTTGTTGACGTAGGTAATATTGTATAGGTGGGATTAAAAATTAGTTCATCTGCTCGCAGGTCATCAAAGTTGATGTTTGGATTGGCTCTTGCCAATAGATTTGGGGCAACATCAAGTCGCTTTGCAAGCGTGAGCAGATTATCATTTGGCCCAGCAGCAACCACCTGGAGTGCGCCAGCAACTTTGCCGTTATGGGGGAGGGCTAGATCGTATCCATAGGCAAAATTAATTAAAAAGACAAGTAGAATCATTAACAGTCCTTGTTAGATGAAAAAAATAAAACCAAAGCTATTATAGACCATGAAACGTAAATCCAAGAAATTAAAATAATATAACCTGCAAATTGACCATAAATAATATGGTAATTGTTGTAGTAAGTATAATATTCTATAAACATTATGCCAACAAGGGTTTGGGCAATGATCGCAGTAAAGATTATACCTAAGAGCCCCAGCATCTTCTTGTGAGGAAGTAGTAACATAAATAATAAGAATAACGAGATTGATTTAAAAAGCAGCCAAGCCCACCAGAAGCTCAGCCAGTTTGGGAAAATTTCAGATAGTGCTGCTACGATAGCAAATATCCCTAAAATATATATAAATATTTGGATGTGAAGTGGTATAAAATACTGGCAGCGAGTAATTTTTGTCAGTGTTGTAGCGATATAAAATACAAATAAGTAAGAAAAGATCAGCAGTGAAATGAGTGTAGAATATTGGAAATCGAAAATACTCGGCAATAATTTCCCAACCTCATGCATAACACCTTCTGTTAAACTGATTGAGAATGGAACAAAGAAAAACTCTTCAAAGGCCGTTTGATAATTATTTAGAAGGGGAGTGTGATAAATAACAAATAGAATAAGCAGAAAGCTGGGGATAAACCCAATAAGTGTTGATAAGGTCAATGTTGCGACATGGTCAAAAATATCGGTCTTTGCAGCTTTTTTACACTGCATGACCAGCTTATTAAATAATTTATAATACATTATTTAAATGTCCGCCCAATTCGATATTGTTGGAATGGTTGTTAATGGGATATGCTGTCACTGCAGGGATTGCAGTTGTATCAAGCTCAATTGGCGGGGCAGAAGGAGGGTTGTAGTTGGCTCTACTGACACGTGTCCAGTTGTTTGCAATCGTATCGGCAATATCATCAGACACATCACAATTTAGATAGGCTCTTGACTCAACAATCTCCTCATAACTGGTCTCCAGGCTTGATAAGCTCTCCTTATTATTTTGTGCTTTAGCCTCCATAATAATCAATGAGCCTATGGATAGAAGTGATAGTGCGCCAAAGTATAACCCTGTCACCATTGCATAGCAAAATATGGAAAATGGAATTAGCTGGATTAGGTTAAGATAAGTTTGGCTCGATATGCTGAAGTGGGTTTTTTTCAGCTCTTCGGAAAGCCACCTTTTAACTGCAGCTGATTGGTATGAGGAGGCGGGAGCGTCATTTATATTTGCGAGTATTTCCTGTGCATCAAGGGTATACCGGAACTCGTTGCCAATCTCAGAACATTTAGCAGAACTTGAAATATTGTCTAATTGGTTAAGGCCGCCATGAATATATCCAATACTGCTGGTAACGGGGTTGCTTGATAATTTTGGTAGATTTATCGTCTGGGCGACGAAACCGCAAAATGCATCATGGGTTACAAAGTCAAAAAACTGATCATACATATTGCGGCGGTCTAAATGATTGAGTAAAAAGGTTTGCATGTTATAGATAGAGGACTCAAATGTTTCTTCTCGGCTAATCTGGAAGGGTTGGTGTCTTTGTTCAAATTCTAACATTAGGCTGAGGCTGGATGACCATAAAATACATATTTTTGCAACGTTCTCTTCGTTGACTGTGCCTCGGTTGACGATTTCTAGTAATTTATCTAAGTTATATTCTAACTCTTTTTTGCAAAGTATTGAGTAAACGATTTTTTCCTTTTCCATATTTTGCCTCCTGGCTTTTCGAAATTATAGTTATTAATTAGATGTTTTGTTAAAAAAGTTGTAAAAAAATGGAGAATATGTTAACACTTTAATATATTTCACGCCGAGAACTTCAATTTAGCGGGTGCTATTTATTTAGTTGCTATTTTGGACGGTGAATGTTTAACCCAATTGAGAGAAAATATGCTTAATAAAATTGAAATGTTTAAGAGTGGTATACACTTTGGCCACAAGCCCCGTTACTGGAACCCACAAACCGCACCTTTCGTATATGGTAAGCATCCTGAGCTTGACCTGCACATTATCGACTTAGATAAAACCTTATTAATGTTTGATAAAGCGCTTCAGTTTGTCAGAAAGACAGTACTGTCAAAAGGTAACATCCTGTTTGTTGGCACAAAAAGAAATGCACAAGAAATCATTCATGCCTACGCAAACAGTGTCAATATGCCATATGTAACTAGCCGTTGGTTAGGGGGCATGTTAACAAACTTCAAAACAATCAAGCGCTCTGTTGAAGCACTTAAAAATATGGAAGAACAGTTTGAGAGCCAGCGATTTGAGGGCTACACCAAGAAAGAACGACTTACGTTCGAGCGTCGTCTTGAAAAACTTCGCAGCAACCTTGGTGGTATTAAAGATTTAAAAACACTCCCTGATGCAATATTTGTTATCGATGTAAACCACGAGAGCATTGCGGTTAAAGAGGCCAATAAGCTAGGTATTCCTGTTATTGGAGTGGTTGACACTAACTCCTCTCCTGAAGGGGTACAATATGTTATCCCAGGTAATGATGATGCTGTTTCTGCAATTATGTATTACGTCAAACATGTTGCTGAAATCATCAAAGTCGAGCAAGAGAAAATTGCGCTTGTAGAGAAGAAAGAGCAAGAAGAGAAGGCGGCACAGGCACCTAAGATAACTAAGGTGGCGCAAGATGATAAAGCGCCTGCGGCCAAGGTTGAGGTAGCTGATAAGGAGCCCGCAGCTAAAAGATCAGTAAAACGGGTTGCGAAAGTTGATGCCGATACTGAAGTGCCAAAGAAAAAGGTCATCAAGAAGAAAGTTCAGGGTACAGCTGATAAGGATGCGGCACAAAAGCCAAAACCGAAAAGCGTGGCTAAAGCTAAGGATACTGACGTAAGTGAGAAAAAGGTAACCAAAGCGAAAAAGCCAGCAAAGGCAGCGGCCAAGACTGATGAAGCTGACAAACCAAAGGCTGCTAAGAAGGCCGCTGCTGTGACAAAAAAGAAAGTCACAAAGGCGTCTTCTAAAAAAGCCGTAGAAAAGGAGTAGTTATGGGAATAACAAAGCAAGATATTCATGAGATTCGTCAAATCACAGATGCCCCTATCTTAAAGTGTAAGAAGGCACTAGAAGAAGCCGGCGGGGATAAAGAAAGAGCGATTGAGATACTGCGTGAAATGGGCACTGCTACAGCACAGAAAAAAGGTGCTCGTGTTGCCTGTGAGGGAGTTGTCGCAATTAAAATGCAAGATCAGCAGCTGATAATCCTAGAAGTTAATAGTGAAACTGACTTTGCTGCTAAAAATGAGTTTTTCAAAAACTTTGTGAGTCAGGTTGCTAATACCATAATGGATTCGGATGTTAACGATGTACAGGGTTTATCTGATATCAAGCTAGAAACAGGTCAAACACTAGAAGCGACCCGGCAAGAATTGGTTGGGAAAATTGGTGAAAATATCCAGGTCAGACGTTTTGAAAAGATGGTTGCTGATGAGGGCTTGCTAGCATTCTACCAACACGGTGAGAAAATCGGTGTGATTGTTAAACTGGCTAAAGGGTCTGCAGATATTGGGCGTGATGTTGCGATGCAGATTGCCGCCACAAATCCTTCTGCGCTCAACAAGGACCAGATGGACCCGAAATTGATTGCTAAAGAAAGAGAGATTTTTCAATCTCAAGTTGATGGTTTAAATAAGCCAGAAAATGTACTTGAGAATATAATTAATGGAAAATTAAACAAGTTTATTAACGAGAACACAGTACTTGGCCAAGCGTTTGTTAAAGATCCAAAGCTAAGTGTAGGTGATTACCTTAAGCAGAACGACACGGAAGTGGAGAGCTATATCCGCTTCGAGCTCGGTGAAGGAATCGAAAAAAAGACAGTGAGTTTTGCAGATGAAGTCGAACAAGCTAAAGGAAGTGTCTAACAGCAGCTTCCCGTATCCACGAATACTTTTGAAATTAAGCGGGGAATCTCTTCAAGATAAAGAGAGTCCCTCTTTTTTATGTGCAAAAACAATTGATAGGATTGTGAAGGAAATCTTGCCTGCAATGAAATTGGGCCTTCAGCTTGGGATAGTTGTTGGTGGTGGCAATTTATTCCGCGGTGCGCAATTATCGCAAACTGGTATCAGCCGTGTATCTGCAGATCAGGTAGGTATGCTCGGTACAATGATTAACGCATTGGCCTTAAGGGATGTATTTGAGAGTCACTCACAAGTTACACGAGTCATGTCCTCGATTCCAATGAGCGGAGTTGTTGATCACTATGATCGCCGAAAGGCAATGCATCATCTAGGTCTTGGTAGGGTTGTTATTTTTGCAGGTGGTACCGGTAATCCTTTTGTAACAACAGACTCAGCAGCATCTTTGCGTGCGATTGAGCTGGATGCAGATCTTCTCGCAAAAGCATCAGATGTTGACGGTATATATGATGGTGACCCAAAGCTTCCTGGTAAGCATGTGAGATACGAAACAGTCACGTTTAATGAAGTAGTTAATAAAGAATTGAAAGTGATGGACTTGGCTGCTTTCTGTCAATGTCGAGATCACAATATGCCGCTAAGAGTATTTGATATCAACAAACCTGGAGCAATCTCTAATATGTTGATGGGAGCAAATGAAGGCACTTTGGTATTTAATAAATAAGGGGTAAACAATGGCGCAAGTTTATGATGATTGTACAAGACGAATGCAGGAATCCGTTAACGTATTTATCGAAGAGTTGAAGGGTATTCGCTCTGGTAGGGCGCACCCAAGTATTCTTCACAGTATTAAAGTCGACGCTTATGGAACACCAACTGCTCTACAGCACGTTGCCTCAATTTCTGTAGATGATGCGCGTACTCTATCTGTGGCCCCGTATGATAAATCGTTGATGGAGGTCGTTGAAAAAGCCATCCGTCAGAGTGATCTGGGTCTAAATCCAGCTGCAGCGGGTACAATAATTCGAGTGCCAATGCCAGCGTTATCTTCTGAGAGAAGAGTAGAGCTTGTTAAGCTGGTAAAATCTGAAGGAGAAAAGACGAAAGTTGCTGTTAGAAATATCCGCCGCGATATTATATCTGACCTTAAGGATAGTGAGAAAAACAAGGTCATAAGCGAAGATGATCTTCGCCGTCACGAGGTGCAAATCCAGAAAATCACTGACAAAATGACATCAGATATTGATGTTAAAGTTCAAGAAAAAGAGAAAGAAATCAGCACGGTTTAATGACATTGGCACAGCTTAAGCACCTTGCAATTATTATGGACGGTAATGGGCGATGGGCAAATGCCAGGGGTCAGGCTAGACAGGATGGTCATGAAATGGGTGTTGACCCAGTCAAGCAAGTAATTAAGTATTGCCTAGAGCATTCGCAGATCAACACATTAACATTGTTTGCATATAGTCTAGAAAATCTTGAGCGCCCGAAGTATGAAACGATATATATAGAGCAGCTGCTTTTACGTGCCCTTTGTGCAAATATTTCCCAGCTATGTGAAAAAGGCGTGCGGCTTAAAATTATAGGTGATTTAGCAGGAGTGGCCACCAATGTTAAAAAGCAGATATTAGATTATGTTGATTTAACAAAAGCAAATACGAGACTTCAGCTAAATATTTGTTTTCGCTATTCTGGCCGCTGGCATATTATGAATGCCATGAATTCAATTACTAAAAGACCCGTTACTGAGGATGATATCAAAAATTATATCAATAATGACCTAGGTGATGATCCAGACCTTTTGATACGAACAGGCGGTGAGCTAAGAATTAGTAATTTTTTGCTATGGAATATCGCTTACACTGAACTTTACTTTTTAGACAGATATTGGCCTGATTTCTCAGTGGATGATCTAAAAGGAGCAATTGAACATTTTAATCAACGTCAAAGAAGATATGGAAAGGTAGAAAATTATGTGGAATGATACGGACTTTACTCAAAGAGCGATTACAGCCCTGGGTCTTTTTGTTTTAGTGCTGAGCTTGTTTATGGTCTCCAGCGTTGTTGCCAGAGATGTGATTCTTCTTATTGTTATCATCGGATCCACCATGGAATCGTTTAATTTGCTCGGGAAATCTCTAATAAGCGAGCTTTTTTTTATCATAATTATTGGACAACTATTTCCTTCAGTAGGCGCGTTATTGGTCGGGTTAGCTTGGATTATAATCACCTTACACGTTATTAATCGTATTTTAGGAAATGATGGCGTTAAGGGTGTTGATTTTAGTCTGATGCAAGCTATGGCCCTTTATGGGGTCTATGGGGCTTTTTCACAAGATCCAGTCATTATCTTTAAAGCCATCATTATCGTCATAAGTGTCGATATTTTTTCATATGTTGGGGGGAGAGTTCTGGGTCAGTTTTACGAGGTATTGCCGGACAGCCCGGGTAAATCTCTTGAAGGGTTTGTGTCTGGCGCATTGGTGGCTGGAGTTATCGGACTAGTGCAGGGGTTTATGTTCTGGCAAGTGCTGGTGATCGTTTTATTAGCCATGATCGGAGATGCATGGGCAAGTGCGATTAAACGATTTGCAAAGGTGAAGGATTCGGGGTATATTTTGCCAGGACACGGAGGAATTTTAGACCGTACAGATAGTTGGCTCCCTGTGCTTTTTTTAGTCAGATTTTTTTGACATAACAAATAGGATGTTTTATGCGATTATATAGCTGCTCCATACTAATTTTTTTAATGAGTATCTTTTCCATTGGCTTTGCTAAAGAGGTAAGTTCGATACATGTATCTGGTAACTACGGGGTAAGCAAGAGCGCAATTGTAAAAGCTGCTCAAGTAAAAGTCGGTCAGGATCTATCGAGTGAGGATCTCATAAAGATTATTCACAATATTAGTAATAAGCTTCAAATCGAGCGAGTAAATGTCAGCTTGGTTGATGGGAAGCTAATTATTCATGTAAAGGAGTCCCTTAAAATATCAAAGGTGACATTAAATTTATCGGGCGGAATAAACAAAGAAAATGCTAAAAAAGTCCTAAAAGAATACGACGTTCAGGCCAATGAGTATTTCAGCGATAAAAATATGCAATTGGTTATTCGAGCACTAAAGGATATCTCAGAGCAAATGGGGTATAACGACGTTGAGATTAGTGTTGATTACAAAGTATTGAAATCACAGTCACTGGCAATTGAGATCAGTATTCATGGGACAGAAGGTTATATTATTCGAGCATTGTCATTTGATGGGGCAACACGATTTAGTGATCGCCAGCTAAATGAGATTTCACGATTATCTGTAACTGGTTTATTGTCGCCGCTGACGGGAGACGATTATTTTTCTCAGCTTAGACTGAAGATAGCGCAGGGCTCACTATATGAGGCCTACGCTAATATCGGCTATTACAATGTCAAAATAAGAACGGATATCGAGAAATTTGTCGCCTCAAAACAGGTAAGCATTAAATTTGTAATTGATGAGGGCGAATTAACAAAAATCAACAGTGTGAGCTTCAAAGGAATACCTGACGCGCCCGCGAAGAAGCTTGAGTCGATTGGTATTAAAAAAGGAGAGCCCTTTGCAAGAAATCGCATGCGCCTTGCGGAGGATATACTTGAGAATCATTACAGTGATCAAGGTCGTCATGGCACAGATGTAAAAACATTTATAAAGCCGATTGGTCGTGATTTAGTTGACCTAAGCTTCAACGTTAAAAAGACGAAGCCAGTAAAGATTCGGTTTATCCAGTTTATGGGAAATAATAAGACACTCGATGCAACCATGAGACATTATTTTGAAATCGTTGAAGGTGAGCTTTATTCTAAGACAAAAATTGAGAGGGCACTGATTCGGTTAAGAGATTTAGCCTACCTTGAATCAGCGGATTTTGAAGTGATCCCTGTTAAAGGTGTTAAGGATACGGTTGATGTTGTGATAAAGATTAAAGAAGGCAAGTCAACAACCATCTCCATGAAAGGCTCTTATGATGCCCGGGCAGGGCTGGTATTCTCATCAGAGTTTTCAGACCAAAACTTCCTTGGTACTGGAAAGATGTTATCAGTTGATATTGAGCGTGCATTGAACGGAATGAATAAGTTCAATATCAATGCATACAGCCCCATTTCCTATCTGAATCAGAATTGGTCTGAGAGTTTTGGGCTGGGCTACCAAAGTACTGTAGCCAACATCCAAAAAAGCTCAACGAACGACAATGCTAAAAAAGCCAGCTCTGAAAACCGCTATATTAGTAAAAAGTTTTACTTGAGTGTAATTGAGCACATCCCATATGATTCAAATACCAGCTTCTTGTTAGGTATTCAGCCAAGCTTTAGGCATATTGAAAATGCAAAAGAGGGAAGTATAGCAAGAATTTTTGAGGATAAGCATGGTGCTACATTCAGAGATTTGCAGCTTATTTCAGGCCTCAAAGGTCGCTATCGTGATCAGTATATTGGGAATTGGGACGGTGACCTAAAGCTGACATACTCACCTAACTTGTCTGGAACGATTAGTTACTTCAAATTGTATTCCAGATTGGAGGGCCACATGAAATTGATCCGCATCGCTGATCAGGACGTGGAGCTTAATCCAGTATTCAAATACGGATTTGGTGCAGGTATTGGGAACGAGACATCTTTCCCTTACTTTCAGAAATTTATTGTGGGGCAGGATATAACCTTAAGAGGATTTGATCAAACAGCAGTTGGCCCATATAATCTCTACACTGGCCAAAATAACATGCAGGTAGTGGACTATATTGGTGGTGATAGCTTTGGTTCATTAAATTTAAGTCTCTGGCTCCCGTCTTTCAATCCTGAAATGTTTGTTCCTGGGGTTTACTTAGATGCAGTCTCAATATCCTCAAAAGACTACCCAGGCACAGGTTTAAGGTACTCAAGTGGCTTTGCGATGAAGTTCAATACGCCAATGGGAATGATGAATGCTGCATATGCACTTACAACACATAAGTCCAATGATCACGACAACGAAGAGAGATTCTGGATTTCGATGTCAGGGAACTTGTGATTCATTGTTGGCTCATGCTAGTATGTATTAAATTTGGATTCAAGGAATTTCTATGAAGCGATTATCCACCTACTTAGCAGCAGGGATGTTTATGTGCTCCGCTGTGTTTGCCTCCGGTTACTTTCAGTCAACCCCATCAGCAAGTCTTACTCAGAACATTGCCACTGTTGATATGGAAGTAGTTTTCAAATCACCTGTTTTTTCTGATGAGCAAGCTAAGCTTAATGAGAAGTTTAAGCCAGAAAATGAAGCACTTCAGCAAAAAGCAAAAGACTTAAAGGCAGATTTTGAAGCACTAAGTAAAAATCGGGAGTCTATGCCAGCTGATAAAATCAAAACAGTTGAGACCGGATTAGATAAGCGTCGTGCAGAGTTTGTAGCTGAGAGCGCTAAGCTCAGTAACACTCAGTTATCTGAATTCCAGGAACTGTCTAACAAGTTTATTAACGCTGTTAAACAAGCAACCAAAATAGTCGCTGAAGATAAGAAATTATCACTGGTTATTACCCAATCTGATGCCACAACACCTTACGTCAGCAAGTCACTTGATATCACTCAGCAAGTTATTGACAAAGTAAAGCTGTAGATGTCCTACTATCCGATTGAAGCCACCTCCATTTCAGAGCTGGCTTCTCTTATTGATCGACCATATAAATCGCCAACAAATGTGAAAATAGACTCAGTGGCAGCACCTGAGCACGCCTTAAATACCTCGTTAATTTTTCTAACATCAAAAAAGAAGATTTTGACTGCAAGTGTCGTTCTTACAACCGAGAATATTGCCACAGCAATGAATATTGATGCAGTAATTATCAGTCAATCACCCCGTTTAGATTTTGCTAAATTGATAGATCAACTGAAATTTAAGAAAAAGAGTCCATCAGGAAAGATTGCAAGCTCAAGCATTATAAGTCAAAGTGCGTCGGTTGCGCCTTCAAGTACTATTGGGGAGTATACTTCAATTGGACCTAATGCTGTAATCTCTGAAGGGGTTAAGATTGGTAAAAACACAACCATTGATCCTGGTGCGATCATCTTAGAGGGCGTTGAGATTGGTGATAACTGCACTATCCAAAGTGGGGCAGTAATTGGTTCTTGTGGATTTGGCTATGAGAGAACCCCGGAAGGTCATTGGTATAAGATAAAGCACCTGGCAACTGTGAAACTAGGCAATAATGTTCATGTCGGTGCTAATACAACAATTGATAGAGGGATGCTGGTAAATACCGTAATAGGTGATGGGGTAAAAATAGATAACCAATGTCAGGTTGCACATAATGTTTCTATTGGTGATAACACAATAATGGCTGGGTGTAGTGGTATTGCAGGCAGCACCCAGGTCGGAAAAAATTGCATGATCGGTGGTGGTGTTATTATTAAAGACCATATAACACTTACAGATGGGGTTATCATAACCGGGGGATCGATGCTTGCTAATGACGTCACGCAGCCCGGGATATTCTCATCTGGCATGAATGCAATATCAAACCGAAAATGGTTAAGAAACCATCGTAGATTGCTTAACTTGGACGAATCATTAAGGGCTCTAGAAGATGAAAGATGAGATAAGATCAGCCTTACCACACAGCGACCCATTCATATTGCCAGATAGAATTATAGAAATAGATGAGAAGGGCTTTATTCATGCCCAGAAAGAAATCCACCCTGATGATCATTTTTTACAAGGACATTTTGATAATAACCCGGTTTTTCCTGGAGTTATGCTTATTGAAACCATGGCACAGTCAGCCGGTGTTTTATTAAATCGATTGAACAAGGAATCAAAGATATTATTTCTAGCAAGAGTACAAGATGCAAGATTTAAGGCGCCCATCGTTCCCTCTTGTGTGATAGATATAAAGGTCAATATGATTAAGCACAGGAATGCAATATGGGTTTTTGATGCCTTGATTGAGCTAGGCGGTCGCATTACAACATTGGCACAAATTACACTTGCTTCAGGAGAGGGTTAATGTCAAATATTCATCCAACAGCAATTATCGATACAACCGCTAGCATTGCACAAGGAGTTACGATTGGTCCTTATGCGGTAATTGGAAAAAATGTTTCAATTGGAGAAGGATCAGTTATTGGCGCACATGTGCAAATTGTATGTAATACATCGATTGGATCCGGGAATAATATATTTGCTTTTAGCGTTTTAGGTGGCGATCCAGCTCATAAACAACATGAAAAAGATGATGAGACTTGGCTTGAAATTGGAAACAACAATATTATCCATGAATATGCAGTTATTCACCGCGGTGCTAAGGTTTGCGGTGGTAAAACAGTGATTGGTAATCACAATTATATTATGTGCTATGTACATATCGGACATGATTGTTTTATTGGCGATCATGTCACCATGGTTAATAATGTCAATTTAGCTGGATCTGTTCATATTGAAGATTACGCATATCTGGGGGCATTCTCCGCGTGTGTTCAGCGTACAAGAGTGGGCTCATCTGCACTGCTTAATCCGCGAATGATTACTCACAGAAATATTATGCCGTATATGATTGTTGAGGAGAAGAAAGTCTGTGGTATTAATAAGATCGGCCTTGAGCGCAGGGGATACAGTTCAAATGATATCGAAAAGATCAGGCAGCATTACCGGTTAATCTGCCGAGAGGGGATGCTGTTTAAAGATGTAAAAGACACACTGGGTAGAATGGAATGTGAATATGCAAAATATTTAGCTACATTCCTCGATTATGGGCCGGTACTGCGCTAGAACATTTGTTAGCTGGTCACTTTTTGATAATTTACCTCTTAATCTCTCAAGTCCATTTATTTGTTTTTTAATATGCTCAGCATCTTGTGACAGAATATGTTCTCCCAGTGTTAATGCATTACATTGTCCCATTGTAAATTCTTTTAATATTTCTTCCTTTAATATGAGATTGGGCAGGGAGATCCATTTGGTGGATAAACACATCTTAATTATCCAGCCGCTTAATACCCCCATTTTATATGTGACGCAAAGCGGAATTCCTCTCAGGGCCAACTCAAGTGTAGCCGTTCCACTGCAGCAAACAGCATAATCTGCCTCAATATTTGCAATCGGTGTGTTTTCAATCATGTTATTATCAACACCTAGTTTATTTGCTAGCTCCTGGTTATGGGTTTGACCTATATAATATGTCGCCTTGATGTTATGTGACAATAGCAGTTTTCTGAGCTTTTCATAAATTGGAATTAATTGGAGCAGTTCTTGCTTCCGGCTTCCAGGCAGTAGGGCAATTTTCTTAATCGGAAAATTCGGACAACATGGATGTATTTTTCTCACAAGCGGTTGCTGTACTTGGTGGATTTTCAAATTGGGGTGAGTTAAAAAAGGAGTCTCTATATCGTAAAAATAGTATAGTGTGTCTACATATTTTGCTAAAGTATTAATTCTTTTCTTACCCCACGCAAAAAGTTGAGGCGGGACATAGTAGTGAACGGGGATTTTCAGAGGAGCAATCTTTTTAACTAGGTGCAAATTAAACCCAGGAAAATCAACCATCAAAATCAAATCAGGCTGCCAATTTAATATGTCTTGATAAGTTTCATCAAATATTCTTTTAAAAAATCTAATGTTTTTTAATACTTCGATAAGGCCAACCACAGATAGCTTATTATTATAAGTTAAAATATCCACCCCATTTTGTGCCAGTAGATTGCCCCCAATCCCTCGGGATATAACAGGCCGATCCTTGATTGCATTGAGAAATTCCAGTGCATAAGTCTCTCCAGAAAAATCACCGGCTATCACGAATACTTTTAGTGGCTTCATAGACGGTTGACCTTCTGATTACATCGCCTTACGATATCATACTATGGTTGACAGTTCACTCAAAATAGTCGGTGTCGATGAGGCAGGACGGGGGCCCCTCGCTGGCCCAGTTGTCGCAGCTGCTGTTTCTTTAAACTCAGCGATTGCTGGATTGGATGATTCAAAAAAGCTCTCCAAAGCCAAGAGAAAAAAGTTATTTCACGAGATTACCCAGCACCCATGGGCATTTGCAGTTGTCAGCCCACGAGAGATTGATCGGTATAATATCCACCACGCCAGCCTTTTAGCCTTTGAAAGAGCAATAAAGGTGTTCCCTGGACAGGTGGGGCATATCCTAGTCGATGGGAAATATACCCCCAATTGGGACTACTCTTCTGAGGCAGTGATTAAAGGTGATCAAAAGTTCAAAGAAATATCAGCTGCATCCATTATTGCTAAAGTAATTCGTGATATGATGATGGAGAATTTACACCAGATATACCCGATGTATGGTTTTGATCAACATAAAGGTTACCCAACGGCAAAACATATTAAATCCATGAATGAATATGGTTTGACACCTGCCCACCGGCACTCATATGCGCCTGTTAAAAACATATTAGAGGCCGTGCAATGAGTTTTGTACATCTGCAAGTTCACAGTGAATATTCATTACAAGACAGCCTGGTGAGAGTCGGAGAGCTAATTGATTGCGTCGATCAAGCAAATATGCCAGCAGTTGCATTATCAGATGTGGATAACCTCTTTGCTTTTGTGAAATTTTATCAAAGCTGCCTTGCAAAGGCGATCAAGCCCATCTGCGCTGTAGAGTTAACAGTTAATGTTTCAAAACACTCTGGCCGGGTAATTTTAATTGCTAAAAATTATAAAGGATACCAAGCTCTTTTGCGTTTAACATCAATGCGCTATTCAGATCACCCCAGAGGGGTTCCAATCGATAAATATAAGACATTATGTGACAATTTAATTGCGATCATCTCTCCTTGGCAGGGCATCACTAGTAATTTATTGTCCGATGGGAAATTTGAACTGGCAGAGCAAGTGCTCTCACAATTGAATAGTTTATTTCCTAAAAGGTTCTACCTTGGATTAATACGCCATAAATCACAACAACATACACAATGTGACTCATTTCATATGACCATGTGTAAAAAATTCGCAATAGCACCTGTCGCACTCGGAGCAGTATGCTTTTTAAAATCAGAAGAATTTGAGGCGCATGAGGTCAGAGTATGTATTAATTCAGGACGGTTGTTAAACGATCGCTCTCGCCCGAAAAATTATACCCCTGAGCAAGCATTCGCATCCGAAGAACAAATGAGAGCTCGATTTCACGATATACCTGCCGCAATCGAAAATGCAGTTCGCATTGCACAGAGTGCTAATGTTGAACTTGAGCTTGATAAAGTGTTCTTGCCAGAAGTTAGTCCACCCTCAGGTACATTAGAGGATTATTTTCGTCATATGGTACAATCTTGTTTTGATGACCGATGTGTCAACAACCAGCCATTAGATGAATACCAGCAGCGATTAGATACAGAGTGCGACATAATAATCCAAATGGGCTTTATGAGCTATTTTTTGATTGTTGCAGACTTTATTGCATGGGCAAAAAGCCAAAAGATTCCGGTTGGGCCTGGCCGTGGCTCTGGGGCAGGATCATTGGTTGCCTATGTCCTTGGTATTACCGATATTGACCCCATTAAATACGGGCTACTCTTTGAGCGATTTCTAAATCCTGAGCGAGTATCAATGCCTGACTTTGATATCGATTTTTGTATGGAAAAGCGAGATGCTGTTATCCAGTATGTTACCGGTAAGTATGGGGCCAATGCAGTATCACAAATTATCACTTATGGTACCATGGCAGCAAAAGCGGTTATTCGTGATGTAGGAAGGGTGTTGGGTCAGCCATATGGCTTTATGGATAAGCTAGCAAAGCTAATTCCATTTGAAATTGGGATGACGCTTGAGAAGGCGATGGAAAAAGAGCAGGAACTTGCCAGGCTATATAAACAAGATGAAACTGTTAAAAATATAATGAACCTCTCATTGCAGCTTGAGGGCCTTGTACGTAATGTTGGCCGTCATGCGGGAGGCGTAGTTATTGCGCCGGGTGATCTGACTAATTTTACAGCACTTTATCAGGAATCCGAGGATTTAGCACAGCCAGTGACACAGTACGATAAAGACGATATCGAAAAGATAGGCTTGGTCAAATTCGATTTTCTTGGGCTTAGGACGCTCACAATCATTGATTGGGCATGCCAAACATTAAGAGAAATAAATGTGGATCTATCACAGTTCACAATCGAGCAGATTCCATTAAATGACTCAAAAACATTTAATTTATTACAAGGCTGTAACACAACAGGGGTTTTCCAGCTCGAATCAAGAGGTATGAAGGAGCTGATTTCACGATTATCACCCGATTGTTTTGAAGATATTATTGCGCTGGTTGCATTATATCGACCGGGTCCTCTCCAGTCAGGGATGGTAGATGATTTTATTGATCGAAAGCATGGCCGTAGCTCGATTAAATATCCACATGATTCACTTGAGGAAATATTAAAGCCAACTTATGGGGTCATTCTGTATCAGGAGCAGGTCATGCAGATTGCTCAGGTGCTTTCTGGGTACACCCTAGGTAATGCAGATCTTTTAAGACGTGCCATGGGTAAAAAAAAGGTCAAAGAGATGGAGGCGCAGCGAGCTATATTTATCGAAGGTGCCAAAAAGCAATCTGTCAGTGAGAAACAGTCCAGCGGAATTTTTGATTTGGTTGAGAAGTTTGCTGGTTATGGCTTTAACAAGTCTCATTCTGCCGCGTATGCACTTATTACCTACCAAACAGCGTGGCTTAAAGCCAATTACCCAGATGCCTTGATGAGTGCTGTCTTATCATCTGATATGGATAACACAGATAAAGTGGTGGGATTTTATGAAGATACGCTCAAACAGGGGATCACTATTTTACCGGTTTGTATCAATCGATCATATTGTAAATTCAAAGTAGAGTCACCCATGACAATTCGATACGGTATGGGTGCTGTTAAGGGGGTAGGAGAGGGTTTTGCCATTGCTGTTGTTAGTGAGAGAGAGAAAAATGGTCCGTATAAAGACATCTTGGATTTTTGTATGCGTATCCAAGATATGCGGGTCAATCGTAAAATGCTTGAATCACTAATAAAGTGTGGAGCGTTTGATACTGTGTTTAAAGAGCGATCGGTGTTGTTCGCATCGATTGAGCGGATCATTGCTCAGAGAGACCAAAAGATCAAGGACAAAGGTAATCACCAGGGTGATTTATTAGGGCAAGTAACCCAGCAAGTGAATCACTGGCAAGTGGACGTCCCTGCTTGGCCAATGGCAGAGCAGCTGGCATATGAGCGTGAAGTTATGGGGCTTTATCTTAGCTCGCATCCAATGTGCATTTATCGCGAAGAGGTAAAAAGCTTAGGAGCAGCAACAATCGAGGATTTAAAAAGTGCATCCAAACGTCGTTTAATTGCCGCTGTTTTGCTCTCTCATCGGGTGGTATATACAAAGACAGGACGACGTTTTGTTATTGTGATTATTGAGGATGAGAATAATAAAGAGGAAATTTTATTATCCGACCAAGAGTATCAAAGAGCAGAGGCAGATCTTCAATCAGGACAAGTGTTTTTATTTGATGTAAATATTCAGACAAGACATGATGGCAATCGCCGATTAAGCTGTGACCGTATATGGACGATTGCGCAGCGGAGAGAGACCAGCCAAGGTCATCTTCTCCTCAGTGTTGATCATCAAGCGTATCTCGATATTGCTCTGGATTTAGAGGTGTTATTTTCCAAGCAACAATCAGGTAACTGTCAAATTACATTAAATATCGTTGATCAGCATAACCGAACGAAAATCCCATGTAATTACCAGATAAAGATGAACGATGAACTGCTTGAAATGTTAGAGCAGATAAAGGGAGTTACCTATCAAATGAGTTATCAAAATCACCCCAACTAATAGGATCCAGCTCGTGAGCTTTAAGCAGTTCATTGGTTTTTGAGAAATGTTTACACCCTAAAAACCCTCGATGAGCAGATAATGGGGATGGATGAGGAGCTGTTAAAATAGCATGTTTGGCAGTATCAATAAGCGTTGCTTTCTTTTGAGCATAGGCTCCCCAAAGAAGAAACACAACAAACTTGCTGTGTGCACTGATTTTTTTAATTACATTATCGGTAAAATGTTCCCAGCCAAGATGACGATGAGATCCCGCCTGGTGCGCGCGAACAGTTAAAACGCTGTTAAGTAGAAGGACCCCTTGTTTTGCCCAGCCAGTTAAGTTGCCATGATCAGGTATAGTGATGCCCACATCTGATGAAAGTTCTTTGAAAATATTGATCAGAGAGGGTGGCGGTGCTACTCCCATTGGGACTGAGAACGACAGACCATGTGCTTGTGAAGGTCCGTGATAAGGATCCTGTCCAATAATGACTACTTTAACTTGGTCAGCACAGGTGAATTTAAAGGCATTAAATATATCTCCAGGTGCAGGATAAATAAGGTGTTTTTCCAGCCGTTCTTTCTCTAGTTTACTGAGGATTTCCTTAAAATAATCAGATTGTTTTTCCTCAGCAAGTATGTCTTTCCAGTGCATTATCAATAGCATTCCTGTTTTTATTAGTGTGACTGGAATTTTTGCTTTTTTCAAGATAGTATATTGCATCAGCCAAATAAGGATACAATCTATGATAATTGGTATTCCAAAGGAAATAAAATCAGATGAGTTTCGTGTTGGGTTAACCCCTGCTAGTGTTAGAGAGCTAGTTTTAGAGGGTCATAAAGTAATAGTAGAAGACGGATTGGGAGCAGGCATCGGTTTTGGAAGTGATGTTTATCGTCAATCAGGCGCGACTATTGTTAAAGATGCAAAAGAATTGTTTGATAAAGCAAATATTGTTGTAAAAGTTAAAGAGCCTCAGCCAAGTGAAATAAAATTTATTCGGGAAAACCAAATCTTGTTTACTTATTTGCATCTTGCAGCAGACCGTCCTCAAGCCGAGGGATTAATTAACTCTGGTGCGCATGCTATCGCTTATGAGACGGTAACAGATCAGTCTGGATTGCTACCGTTACTGGTGCCAATGAGTGAGGTCGCAGGGCGACTGAGTATCCAGGCAGGCGCAACGTGTCTTGAGAGATTTCGAGGTGGCAGGGGTGTTTTACTGGGCGGTGTGCCCGGAGTGATGCCGGCAACAGTAATGATCTTAGGTTGTGGTATTTCTGGTTCTCATGCCCTTAAAATGGCTGTTGGCTTGGGTGCAGAATGTGTGGTTTTTGAGAAGTCACTGGACCGACTAAGAGAGATTGAGAATCAATATGACGGACGAGTCATTACCCAATATTCAACACAAAACAATATTGAAGAATGGTTGCCCAGAGCTGATTTAGTTATTGGAGCCGTTTTAGTGCCCGGGAGATCAGCACCAGTTTTAGTCAATAAAAAGCAATTATCATTAATGAAAAAAGGCTCTGTGGTTGTTGATGTTGCAATTGACCAAGGTGGCTGCTTTGAAACCTCTAAACCGACGACTCATTCCAGTTCTACCTTCGAAGTGGACGGCGTGATCCATTATTGTGTTGCTAACATGCCTGGCGCTGTAGCAAGAACCTCTTCTGTTGCACTGAACAATGCTACTTTGCCATACGTCCTTCGACTTGCAAAACATGGACTGGATGCGCTTAAACATGATCCCCATTTTATGCGAGGGTTAAACATTAGCTCCGGTCATGTCACTTATGCTCCGGTAGCGGATGATCTTGGCTTTAAATATAAATCACCCGAGGAGGTGCTATAGTGACCGTTCATATTCATGTCTTCTCAGAGTCAGAGTTTGATCAGTGGTTAGATAAATCTGATAAATACATTGATCGGTGGGTCAAAAGTCATGGGTATGCTCCGAGCCATGGTGCTTCGTTAATTATACCGTCTACCAGTGGGGATATCGCATCAGTTATTATTTGTTTAAACCCTAAAAAAGCTGCCAGAACGATCGGCAAACTTGTTCATAAATTACCAGGCGGCAAATACAAGTTAAGCGTGGCAGATGACAATCACCATCGTATCCATGCGTTAACATTATATTGGAACTTGGCTTGTTATCAATTTAGTCAGTACAAAGAGCTCAACTCTCCTGAGAGACAATTAATAACAGACAAGCAGGTTGATGAGGATCTTTTAAATGCACAAACCTCCGCAGTTTTTATGGTTAGAGACCTTATAAATACGCCTGCTCATGATATGACCCCAACTAAGTTATGTGATTATGCACAATCACTAAATGCCAGTTATCAGGGTAAAGTTAAGAGATATACAGGGGATGAGCTGCTTGAGGCGGGATTTCCTCTGGTACATACCGTGGGTAGAGCAAGCGAGAATATCCCCGAGCTAATTGTATGTAATTGGGGCGATAAGGGGCCTCTTATTAGTATTATTGGGAAAGGTGTGACATTTGATTCTGGGGGGCTTAATATCAAGCCATCTCGGTACATGTACCCAATGAAAAAAGATATGGGTGGCGCTGCTCATGCCATTGGATTGGCGCATATGATGCTAGCAACTAAGCAGCCATGTCGTATCCAACTGATTGTCCCAGCTGCGGAGAATTCGATTTCATCAAATGCTTATCGGCCCAGTGACGTTCTTAAATCACGCTCGGGTAAAACCATTGAAGTCGGGGATACTGATGCAGAGGGGCGTTTACTGCTTGCAGATTCTTTGACATATGCTTGTGAAAGCTCGCCAGATCTTATTATTGATTTTGCAACACTAACGGGTGCAGCGCGTGTTGCGATGGGGCCTGATGTCCCCTGTTACTTCACCAATAGCGACGAGGTTGCTCAACATATAAAAGATGGATCTGAATTACATGAAGATCAGGTTTGGCGGATGCCACTTGTTGATAGTTACCGTGAGTTTATCGGCTCGCAGATTGCTGATGTGCACTCAACAGGGTCAGAGCCATATGGTGGCGCAATCATCACTTCTTTATTTTTGCAAGAATTTGTGAGCGCAACAAATTGGGTGCATCTTGATATCAATGCGGTTAATAATCGCACTCGTGATGGTCAGCCCAAGGGCGGAGAGGCGCAGGGACTGATGTGTATTTTTGATATGCTGACAGAATGGATTAAGCGTTAGAACTGACTTATACTTACCGCCAAAATAATAATACAGGAAAACTATGATTGGATTAGACGATCTTGGGCTCAGTGACCAGGAGAAAATTAATTATCATCTTGTGGGGCCAAGAAGAAAAATGGTGCTGGAGTACATAAACCGGTTTGAGGACCCTCAGTCCTTGGAACGCTTGGATACCCTGAGAGAGCTCAACGATTACCAGATCAAAGGATTAATATTTAATCTTCCGTTTGATAGCATGTCTGATTCTGTGTGGAAAGAGGCAACAAGAGCTCAGTTAATACTTGACTATATTGAGGGGTTAAGTAATCCATCTGAGGAGTATGGTGTTGTCAAAAACTTTAATTGGTATCAGATCAAGGTATGCCAGCTGGGGCTGAAACCAAAGAGTATTTCAAATCACAATTGGCAGGACAACAAGTTATGTACGATCACTCTTAGATACCTCAGAAATCATACTGATAAAAACATTGATATTGCATATAGAAAGATCGAGGGTCTCAATGCCGCTCAGGTGAGCGCTGTGATGATGGGACTTGACCGTAATGATTTGGTAGCTCATAAATGGCATTGCCCCCAAATTGCAAGAGCGACTTTAGAATATCTATTTACTTGTTCTAATGGTCAGTCGATTAAAAAAAGAATGAAGGAAATTAGAGGTTTATCTTATTGGCAAATTTTAATGTGTAGTATGGGGTACACGCGTAAGAGCCTTGTAGGGATTGAGCCTGCAAAAATGGAAGAGATATATGAGTATATCAATCTTGATCCGCATACAAAGAGAAATATTAACAGTATAAAAAAAATGAGAGCTACCAAAGATATCATGAAAAAATTCTTCGAATATGCCCTTAAGCTAGGCTTGTCAGAATTAGATAAAGAAGGACATGATTGGAAAAGTCTTAGTACTGTGATTGCTACGATTGCTTACCTTAAGAATAACCGGGATGATGTTGTAGCAAGTATGGCCCAAATTCGCTCAATGAATGCACATCAAATTGAGCTAGTGGAGATGGGAATACCTCGTGAGATGGTTTTGTCTCATACAAAAACAGATGAGCAAACAATGGAAGAGTTATTAGAGTACCTTAGTTACAAAGATGATGTTAATGACGCTTTTCAGGACGTATGTAATAAGACATACGATGAGATAATAGCTCTGAATAAAGATCAGGCACTTAAACTGGGGTTGTCTCACAATGACCTGGAAGGGCATTTATGGGATTCAAATACTAGCTCGGATACACTGGGCTACCTAAAAAGTAATATCGACGATGTTGTGCGAGCTATGAATGAGATTAGAGGGCTAACAGGAGAACAAATTATCGCTTTAACTTTGGGGCTACAAGTGTGTAATCAATACGGACATGACTGGGGTGATCGGTTGGTAGCAGTCAATACGATCCATTTTCTAATGGATCAAAAAAAAGATACGCAATTGGCTACATTTAATGAAATTAGGGGGATGGATAAATTTATGCTAGAGAGAAAATTATCCCAAAGCGAAAAATCAAATAAACCATTGAATAAAAACATAAAATAGTTTATATTGCGTTAAAAAAAGAGAACTTATGATTAAATATTTAATAAGACGATGCGAGGCGAAGTTAAAAGGGCTAAATAATACTTACGTTCATGATTGGGGAGATAATGATGTTTGCCAAGAAACATATGCAATAATTGATAAGTTCAGCACACTTCCCAAAAATCAAGTAATGGAACAAATTGTAGGTCTTAGCGCTTTTCATATTGCAGTAATGAATGAGTTAGCCGATGAAGATAATTTAGATGAATTTGCTTCAGTGATGAGAAAAACTGGTCTATTTCAAGCTTATTCCATTCTTACAGCGCTTAGAAATAAACAATTCATTGATGTTGACTCTGCCTATGAATTTACCAAAGATTTAAGTGAGCATAAGGAGAGACTGCTTAATATTGGGCTGCACCCTGAATTTCTCTCAGAAGTAAACGATTCACTTGTGAGAAAACAAATGTATAGGTATATTTCATCTCGGCCTGAAATAGTATCTCCGGTTGAAGCATACACAACTGCTGAAAGTATGAGTGAGGAAAAGCTGAATGAGGTAAATGATAATATAGATGTGCTTAGCGGGGTTTTTGACAAAGGCGCTTTGTACAACCATAAAGTAGATAATAATTTTATGGACAATCTCCGCCTTGAATTTAGAACTCAGGTGCTATCGGGGTCTATTGATATGTTAGCCGAATTAGCACAGAAGGTTGTTGAATTTATTGGGCCATCAGAAATGAACTATATGCTCAATATAAACAGTCGATACACGGCAAGTAAATTCCTACAAAATCATCCGATACGATCAAAAGAGAAGGCTTCTTGTTTAATTGGAAATACTGCCCCTGAAATTAGTCAAGTGAAAAATGGGTGCCATCTTTAGATCGGGATATCTCATCTAGCAATTATTTATCAAATCTGCTAATTTAGGCACATGCGCCTGTAGCTCAGCTGGATAGAGTATCTGGCTTCGAACCAGACGGTCGGGGGTTCGAATCCCTCCGGGCGCGAATTATAAAATTCATCTCGGTGCAGATTATGAAAAAAACAGTTGATAAAATAATAAGCTATTCACAAGGGATAGTGCCAACTCCCATCAGGGCAATGAAGCTATTCAAATTCACGGATGAGTTGGGTCGAGTTCATTTTACACTAACTATCAATCCAAATAATACGGTGTGTGACAAAGCATTTAGGTTGGATGATATCGCAGGTATTGCAAATTTTTTATGTTTGGCTAAAAAAGGAAGTTGGATTCATAACAGTGAGGAAGTTAACAACATGTTTTGCATGATTTCAACTGTCATCCCTAACGTCAATAATCCCTCAGCAACAAAAAAAGACATTTTGCAACTTATTCAGTTTTTAAAATCTGAGCTAGATAAGGCGACTCGAAAAGCACAAAGTGACCAAAAAAAGTTACTGATTCATATTGAGGAGACATATTCTGATAAACGGTCACTTTTGGTTAGTTTAATTTTAATGATCTTATCAAGTGAACAGGGGTTAAGAAATATTATAACGGGGACTCATGAAGGTTTCGTTACTAAAGAAATCGCTGATCCGGTGGATGTTGTTGCATCATCAAATATAAAATTTATTCTGCTTGCTGCCAGAGAAATGGACTTGAGGTTTTATCATGGTGATAAAAAGAAAAACGCAGAATTTTTTGAAAGAACTCAATCAATGATCGACTCAATTATCGGTGTCAACGAAGATCTGATTTTAATTTCTATGATAAATTCATTTAATCCAGTTTATCACTCCGAGAGGATCACACACAATTATTACATTCATACGATTGACGCAGCGTTTGGGGCTTCAGGTTTCCCCGATATTGCATACCCGAATAAACACCCTGTCAGAGTTCAATTCAGTAGGAATATTTTTGATTCCAAGCTGGGTAGTGTTATCAATTGTCTCAAGGGAGCAATCAAAGAGATGAAGCTAAAAATATCAAAAAAAACTGCTTCTTGCTTTTCTTCCTTTGCTGACTTAATACCAAAATTACCATCACCTACTACAGATATTTTTGAGGCACAAATTGCGCAAAGAGTATACAACGCAATGCTCAATAACACTTTACCAACTTTGCAATATAGCAACTATATTGGCAGTGAGGAATTTTCGCCTGTGAATATAAAAGATAGCATCAGTTCTTATCTTTCTGGGGCTAGATGTATTCGGCCTGTGAAAGAGGGAAGTAGCTCAGGATCACGTTCAGCGAACATGCCCTAAGCTCTTTTGATAATACTGAGATTTTACTTTTAGTTTCATAATGTGTTTGACACTGCAATTGTTGGTAGATAGCATGTAAAAAACACAAGCGATTTAATATGCTCAAAAAAAAGTTAGATCCTTTCAAAACTCTTCAGCTTGTTCCTTATTTAGTTTTTTTAATTTCCCTGTACAGTCAGTTAAATATAGACGATATTATTTTAGCATTAATCGGGGCCTATGGATTATGGTCTATTAGTAATCAAAGAAGCGATTATTCAAAGTCAGCCGATCCTTATTACATCCTAATCTTTGCATATACATTGATACTTTTATCTGTCGGTTTAAACCAAGATATCCTGAGTATGGTGTGTTTTGTTCTAATGCCAGCTTTTTGTGGCTACCTCATGGATAAGATATTAAATGTAAAAGGGAATTTTAAATCGATAACCCCATCTTTTGCTCTTTTAGCTACTCATTCCATATCACGAGTAATTATTATTCTTGGCATTTTGTACTTATCACAATTTCTATTACTCAACTACCTTCATATTGGAGTGTGCTCTTTCATATCGCCATTGGCTAAGATTACAGAGATATGGGTAGGTGCCACGCTCCTGACGATGCTCATTCCATTTGCGATGAATCATTTACAGCTAGATCAAAAAAGTTACTACGATCAATTAGCATATAGTTTAATTTGTGGACTGTTTGTATCTAACCAATATGCATTAATTTTCCTAGCCTCAGCTGTATTTAATTACTTTAATGGCTCCGATAGCAATATGGCACATGTCAGTGTGATTAATGCAAGTATATTTTGGATCTCTACCGTGCTGGTCTCGATGTTTACCAGCTCAGCATTAATCCCAATGGGGATTAGCCTTGTCTCTAATGGTATATTAGCACCAGTCAGCTCAGGTTCAATCAGAGATTTTGTGACCAAACAGAAAAGCTATGACAGAGAGTTAGTAAAAGATCAGAATGCCCCTGGTGAGAGCATGACATCAAATATGAAAAATTAGTCCATGACTGATGGGTAATATCTACGAGGTATAATGATGTTATTAATTCATGACTTTAGGGTCACTTGTTATGCAATTATCAGGTAGATCTGGGAACATGTCTTTAAAAGGGAGAACAATATGAAACAATGTTCTAGTAAATCAGACGATTTTTGGCTGATTTTTCAAGGACTATCTTTTTATATACTTGGTTTATTCGCCATTTATTACTTGGAACTATCATCGTTACCTGCGCTATTTGCATCGACCATCTCCCTTCGCTTACACCATAAAGCATTGGAGGAAGGGGATGACAGCAAGTATTGGTATTTTTTACTAGCGATGCTTATTGGGTGCTACTTCTTGGGACCGGTTGATGATATATTAAGTGGATTACTTTCCCTTTTGTTTCCGCTTTCTGTTTTCTCACGACGCATTGCAATGTATTTATTTTCCAACATGCATTTTGCTTTTTATACCGGTTTATATATAGTTTTTGAGTTATTATCACGAGAGGGTGGTAATGTTTTTGCTAATATATTCTCAAAAAACAAAAAAGTTAATTTCAGAGATTTTTTCAGTGGTTATGCTTCTCAAATTGCAATTTGCTGTCTATATGTATTTGGCAGTATGATTTACATGACAGTGCCGCTTTATACTTTTTTAATTGTTGTTCCATTAACCATGGCGATAACGGGAATCCAGGCATTATTTGAAGAGCTGACATGTCGTATGGCGCCATTAAAGTATTTCACCTATTGTGCCGATGTACTACATGCTAATAAAAACTACTGTATTATGGGGTTCATGATTGTTTCATCCATCTTTTTTGGCTTGATGCACACGCAGTATGTCCAACAAGGACTATTCTCATCTTCTTTTCTTTCAGTATGTATTGGTGGGTTGCTCTATGGTTTAATTAGCTATAACTCATCTGGTATTGAATTCTCTACTGGGGCACATACCGCTTGGAATTCATTTATATACATGTTCAATGATAATTCATTATTTTCAAAGCCGCTTTTTCAGCCTAACAGCATAGATAGTTTATACGGGGAAGCAGCAATGGCTGCTAACTTCTTTTTGCCTAGGTATAAGCAATCATCTAAAGACAAAAGTGCAGAGAAAGATATACCGCCTGCAAGCGACAAGGCCGCTGTGGCTCTTCAGTGAGAATGTGGCGTTTACTTTTGCTTTTACTGTAATAATCAGCGACGAGGAGATTCTTTTGTTGATATTGCCGGCCAGATCTGCGACATTTTTGCCTTACTTAAGGATTACTTGTTATGCAATCATCGGGTAGATCTGGGAACATGTTTTTAATAGGGAGAACAAGATGAAACAATGTACGAATAAATCAGATAATTTTTGGTTAATTTTTCAAGGATTATCTTTTTATATAATTGGTTTATTCGCCATTTATTCCTTGGGTCTATCTGTGTTACCTGCGGTATTTGCATCGACCATATCACTTCGCTTACACCATAAAGCATTGGAGGAAGGGGATGACAGCAAGTATTGGTATTTTTTACTAGCGATGCTTATTGGGTGCTACTTCTTGGGACCGGTTGATGATATATTAAGTGGATTACTTTCCCTTTTGTTTCCGCTTTCTGTTTTCTCACGACGCATTGCAATGTATTTATTTTCCAACATGCATTTTGCTTTTTATACCGGTTTATATATAGTTTTTGAGTTATTATCACGAGAGGGTGGTAATGTTTTTGCTAATATATTCTCAAAAAACAAAAAAGTTAATTTCAGAGATTTTTTCAGTGGTTATGCTTCTCAAATTGCAATTTGCTGTCTATATGTATTTGGCAGTATGATTTACATGACAGTGCCGCTTTATACTTTTTTAATTGTTGTTCCATTAACCATGGCGATAACGGGAATCCAGGCATTATTTGAAGAGCTGACATGTCGTATGGCGCCATTAAAGTATTTCACCTATTGTGCCGATGTACTACATGCTAATAAAAACTACTGTATTATGGGGTTCATGATTGTTTCATCCATCTTTTTTGGCTTGATGCACACGCAGTATGTCCAACAAGGACTATTCTCATCTTCTTTTCTTTCAGTATGTATTGGTGGGTTGCTCTATGGTTTAATTAGCTATAACTCATCTGGTATTGAATTCTCTACTGGGGTACATACCGCTTGGAATTCATTTCTATACATGTTCAATGATAATTCATTATTTCCAATGCAGATTTGTCGGTTTAATGGTATAAATCGCTTATGTATTGAATCAGCAGTGGCTGCTAACTTCTTTTTGCCTCGGTATAAGCAATCGTCTAAAGACAAAAGTGAAGAAAAAGACATACCGCTTGCTGCGAAGCACAACGCCGCTGTTACTCCTCAGTGAGAATGTGGCGTTTACTTTTGATTTTACTCCAGTAGTCAGCATCCGACGGGGGGTCTTCTTTTGTTGATAATACGGGCCAGATCTGTGACATCTTTGCATTGATGTCAATAAATTCCTTCTGATCATCGGGAACATCATCTTCGGCATAAATGGCATCGACAGGACAGTGATTAATGCAAAGATTACAATCAATACATTCTTCCGGGTTGATGACCAGCATCTTTTCACCTGCATGAAAGCAATCTACAGGACACACTTCAACACAGTCGGTATAACGACATCGGATACAAGACTCGGTAATGACATAAGTCACTGGTTTTTCACTCCTATTTTTGATATGATAGCTTATGGACAGAATTAAAATAAACGTCATACACCATCGGTCTCAGCATACCCCGGTAGAGATTTTAAATCAATCTCCCGTTGGCATGCTTGGAGATTTCTTGCTGGATCAGGCTAATATCTCACAAATTCCCATTATAGATCTTGATATCAACAATGCGATTTGTGCAGATTTGATAATTATCACTGGAGCGATGGAGAGTGTTAACGATGAGGGTATTCAGTGGATCAAAAAAGAAAGAGAGCTGATAGACAGAGCGATTGAAGAAAATATTGCAATGTTAGGAATTTGTTTCGGTGCCCAGCATATTGCTTTAGCACTGGGTGGACAAGTTGCAAGGTTACCGGCCCCCGCCGTGGAGCTGACAGAAATCAAGCTTACCACCGAGGGACTAAATAGCCCTTTTTTTGAATACTTTCCTGAAAAATTCAAAGCAGTGAGTCTTCACCAAGACTGTTTTACGGTGAGTGATATGTGTGATATTCTCGCCTATTCATCAAATGGAATTTCTGCTTTTCAATACAGGAACGTCCTGGGTTTACAATTTCATCCAGAGCTTACAGGCGATATGCTACAAGCACTTATCAGGAAACGCCTTAAGGTATCAGCAGACTACCAAACAATGGTAAAACAGTGTCAGCTACTCTCACAACAAATTATGATGCATGAGAAGCAGCTGAAAAAACAAGCAAAGGGGTTTGCACAAAACATTTTAGAAAATATCGGAGAACGAGTATATGATTAAACGTATGAAAGAAGCTGTAGAGATGAATATTCCAGGCGCAGTAGCTGAGCCTTATACTGAGGATGATCATCATTTTCAAATCACAGTGACTGCCAGTCAATTTAAAGACAAAACTTTAATTGAGCAGCACCGTATGGTATACCAGGCATTGGGCAGCATGATGAGTGAAATTCATGCCCTTGCAATTGAAACTACAACAGGAGATCTATAATGAGAGATATTCACGAGGAAATAAGCCAGCTATTAAGGGATCATCATATCGTTTTATTTATGAAAGGTACCCCTGTTTTTCCGCAGTGTGGCTTTTCATCTCAAGTCGTTGCTATCTTGAAAGAGTATGATGTTGAATATCATCCAATCAATGTATTGCAAGATGATGAGGTAAGGCAAGGAATCAAAGAGTTTGGTAATTGGCCAACGATTCCGCAGCTTTATGTTGATGGGCAGCTAATTGGGGGATGTGATATTATTACTTCAATGCATGAAAATGAAGAGCTATCAAAGGTGTTTTCTTAGAAGTCTTCCCAGATATCCTTTTTCTTCGGTGCTTCATTAAGTGCATTGTCTCGACGCGTTTGTAACTTGGCATGCTTATCAATTTCATGTTTGACCGATTTTGTTTGTTCTTTCTCTTTATTGAGCTTATCAAGTAACTGGTCAGCACTGCTGCGGAAATTTTTTAAAAGGCGTCTTTTGAGCTGCTTTAAAATCATGATTATGTCTCCTTGACGATATTGTATAAAAGCTTAACTTGAAGTGCAAATAATTTGCCTTTGTCCCTGGATTTTGACAATATTAGAGCAAGGCATGGGGAGATTAAAACATTGCATCAAACGTGGCAGTTTTACCATTTTAATTACAAAGATCTATACACTGCTTCTGGGCTTGGTCAAATCGATCGGCATTTTCTTGATGACCTAAAGCTAAAAAACCCAGAATTATATGAAAAGTTAACTGCTTATAGAAATGAGAAAAGCCAAGGCTCTGACTCACTTTTTTTGATTGAGCTAGCCTGTCATTTACAAGCATATATAATTACCGGATTTGATATAACAAAACACCATGAGCAGGTAAAAAACAAGTATTTATCTCTTGATGGCCTGAAAGATATTGCTAAAACTTGGCTACAGACCGTAAAGTTCGCTGAGAGGAAATTTGCTGAAAAAATGGAGTCCTTTGAGCTTGGTGTGGATGATTTGGTATCTGAGCAAGTGTTCTTACGGAAAGCAAAAAATGCCTTAGATGGGCAGCTTAGTGATATTGAGTATGATGATTTTATGTGTATGTCAATCTGGGCTATGCACAACGCGAAATCACTTGGATGGGCACATTATTTATTGCCTCAAAAGCGTGATTATGAAAACTTGATAGACCTTGAGAAGACCTCCGACGGTGCCATATCAACTCAGATAAATATCAGAGAGGGGTTTGCGCATCAAGATAAAAGTATGACCGAGGAGCAGGTGCACTATCAAGTACATTACTGCATTTACTGTCATAAAAATCAGGGCGATTTTTGCCGGCGTGGATTCCCGGTCAAGAAAAAGCAGCCTGAGCTTGGTTTTAAGCTTAATCCGTCAGGGGAGCTATTATCAGGATGTCCACTTGATGAGCGTATCAGTGAGATGCATTATCTTCGTGCGCAGGGAGATTTAATGGCTGCATTCGCAATGATTACAAGAGATAACCCTATGGTATGTGTAACGGGACATCGTATTTGTAATGACTGTATGAAAGCTTGCATCTATCAAAAACAGGACCCGGTAGATATTCCCGAAATTGAAAGTCATATCTTGAAAGATGTACTTGCATTGCCATGGGGGGTAGAGCTATACCAATTGATGATTTGGTGGAACCCTTTGCGCCAAGCGCATTATGTGATGTCACCCCCTAAGAAGCAGGCAGTTGCAATCATGGGGATGGGCCCCGCCGGGTTTACAATGGCGCAACAGCTACTATTAAGAGGATATCAGGTTACAGGGTTTGATGGGTTATCCATTCGAAAGTTTAATGATGAGGCAGTTAACCAACCTGTTTATCAGTTTGAACAGATTAAGACGCCAATGGACCAAAGAATGCCAGGTGGTTTTGGTGGGGTGGCTGAGTATGGAATTACTGCGCGTTGGGAGAAGAATTATCTTGATCTGATGCACTTAATATTATTACGCCAGGAACGTTTTAATGTTGTTGGCGGCATAAGATTTGGAGGTACCCTCACAATCGATAATATGTGGGATATGGGATTTTCTCATTGTGTACTTGCTGTTGGGGCAGGGCTTCCCTCCGCAATTAATATCCCCAACTCGTTGGCTCCAGGTATGAGGCAAGCAAATGATTTCCTCATGAACCTCCAGCTCAGCGGGGCACACAAGAAAAATCATAAAGTTGCACTTGATGTAAATTGCCCTGCAGTAGTAATCGGTGGGGGTTTGACAGGAGTAGACACAGCAACAGAGGTCAAGGCATATTATTTAAAACAAATAAAAGAATATGCAAATGGGTATGCAGGTCTTGATCATGCGCATCGCGAAGAGTTTGACCAAAAACTCTCGCCAGCGGAGAGAAAAATGAGTAAAAAGTGGCTTGCGGATGCCAATAAACTCGAAACGTCAGATAAAAGTTCATACCCCGCAACAGTTAACGAAGTCGCACAAGTAAGTATTGCATACCGTCGCCGCATACAAGATGCGCCTGCATACAGAAAAAACCCAGAAGAACTTGCCAGTGCAATGACTGAAGGGCTGATATATAAGCAAGAGTCTCAGCCTGAACGTGTAACACTGGATGAGAATGGTCATGTTTCTGGCTTAGTGCTTAGCACTCCAGAAGGAGATGAGCACCTTGAGGTCAACAATATTTTTGTTGCCACTGGTGCTAGGCCTAATATCGCTTACTCATACGAGCACAGAGATGAGTTTGAGAGAGATAATGCATATTATCATCGTTATACTTGGGATGGCGGCCAACTCGTATTAGATGACAAAGAAAATAACATGAAATCAGAAAATATCGGATTTTTGACAAGCTATAACAAAGATCATCATTTTGTCAGCCTTGTAGGAGATGCTCACCCAGTGTTTCATGGCAGTGTTGTAGGGGCAATTGCATCCAGTATTAAGGCAGCCGAGGTACTTGATGAGATCTTGCCACTTTCAAAAAATAAAGGGGACATTAGTAAGATCGCTGAGCCAGAATTGATTGCATGTCAAAAGATTGATGGTTACTGGCAGCTTACGATCCAATCTCCCCTTCATGCACATAATGCAAAACCAGGACACTTATACCGGTTATTATTACTTAATGAGTGTAAAAGCCCCCTTATTTGTTCATTAGCCGCACAGTCCGGTAATACCCTTACATTTTTCATTCCTCAAGAAAAAATTACAGCCGTTATGGTAGGAGATCCTGTCAGTCTTATGGGGCCAAGTGGCGTGAGAATGCGTATAGATGAAGAGGGTAGACAAACTCTGATTAGTGACAGAGAGGGTTTTGTTGACCTGATAAGCATATATAATGCACATCGATACATAGGAACGGATGTACAGTGGTTGCATGACGGAGATATATCAGAATATAAGACCCTTATAGAGTCTTATGACTTAGAGGTATCTAGTATGGATATTGAGGATTTAAAAACAATCGATAGCCGTCGTATGATTGTTATGGGCTCTGCCGCGCTAGTCAAACAAATAAGCCAGGTTAGAAATTTGTTGCCCAAAATGGAGATAGTGGCTTCTGTCAAAGGGCCGGCACAATGTATGCTAAAAGGGATATGTGCACAGTGTTTTCAGTGGCAGGTTGATCCTGTGACCCTAAAGCGAACAAAGGCTGTATTTGCATGTTCGTGGCAAAATGAACCCATTGAGCTAATTGATGTAGATCACCTTCAATCGCGTAATGAACAAACAAAACTATGGGAAAAATTTTCAGAGTTTGTTAGCTGAAGAAAATTATTGATTAAGTGCTCACCATGTTCAGCAATAATTGACTCAGGATGAAACTGTAAGCCATATAGTGGAAGTGATTGATGATGTATGGCCATTATTTCACCGTCCTCTGTTTTTGCATCTACATGCCAGTCCTCAAGGAAGAGGGTTGTTTCTTCTACAACAAGGGAATGATATCGGGCGACATACATGGATGAAGGAAGGTTATAAAATAAACCGGTTTTATGATGATGGATAAGTGATTTTTTACCGTGAGATGGCTGTTTTGCTTTTCTTATTAGCGCGCCGCCAAATTCCCCCAGCATCTGATGTCCAAGACAAATCCCCATGATAGGAATTGATCGACTGAATATATTTATAATATTCATCACTTCAGGATAGTCCCTTGGCGCTTTGGGCCCAGGAGAAATAAGAATATGACTTGGTTTGATTCGCTGAATCTCATCTGGATTGATCATATCAGTGCGAATAATAGAAAACTCCTGGCCTTGTTTTGCCACCATATGAGCCAGGTTCCAAACAAAAGAGTCAAAATTATCAAGTATAAGAATCATGATCGCATACTTGTGTAATGGCATTGAATTTTGTGATGCATTCGTCCAGCTCACTCTGCGCATCAGAGTCCCATGTAATTCCTCCCCCAGCATGAAAATGTAGCGAATGATTCTCTTGAATAATTGTCCTTATTAAGATAGAGCTGTCCATTTGTCCTTCATGGCTAAGGTAAAAGATGGAGCCACAATAAAATCCACGATTTGAATGCTCCAGCTCATCAATGATTTCCATGGCCCGATATTTTGGTGCGCCGGTAATTGACCCTCCAGGAAAAATTGCCTGCAGTAAGTCAATTGCATCGTAATTGGGGTCAATCTGGGAATGGATGGTTGAAACAAGATGATGAACGGTTTGGAAGGATTGTAATTGGTTCAGTTCGGGAACCTGTACACTGCCGACCTCACTGACCTTTGATACGTCATTGCGCATCAAGTCAACAATCATAATGTTTTCTTTTCGGTCTTTTTGACTCTCTTGAAGAGTAATTCTTTTAAGTTTATCCTCCTCCGGGTCAGTAGAGCGAGAGCAAGTGCCTTTGATTGGTGAGGTTGTGATACAGCCATTGGCATCTAGTTTTGTAAATCTCTCTGGTGAGCTTGAGATGATGGCAGTATCTTTATAAATCATCAAAGCAGAAAACGGCGCGGGGTTATACTTAATTAGTTTTGAGTAAATATCAATTGCAGATGCATTATTAAGCGATGATAATCGCATCTGTGTTAAATTGGCCTGGAAAATATCTCCATCTTCAATATATTTTCTTACCGTATTAATATCTCTTTTGTAGCATTCATCTTGGTGAATAACTCTTGGTGTTGATATGCATGGTTCTTTGCAAGAGGCAGTTTTAGAATGAATAAGGGAAAGCGCCCATGAAAAACGTTCTTTCGCTCGCTGTGGATCCACATCAAAGAGGCAGTTTACACCGGTGGATATCAGCCAACAGTGTTGATCTACACGGTCATAAGCAATCACTAAATCATAGACGCCGAATATTGCAATGGGAGATTGGTCTTTTGGCGGTGTTTTAAGAATATGCCAAACACCAAAATCATACGAAAGGGCTCCAATAATTCCACCCTGAAATGGCGGAAGGTCAGGGTTATTCGATGATTGTATACTACGAAAAGTATCTTTAAGAGCAGGCCACACCTTGTCAACTTGGTGGGGCATAAGGTAAAAGCTTTTTACAGGGTCAAATGCAATATAGCTATATCGGCTTGTAGGACTCAATGGCCCACTGCTTTCTAAAAATGAGAGGCCATCTTTTGGAAGTTTTGCAATGAGTGCATGTGCATCAAGATAGTCAATTCTTTTAAAAATCACAGTATCATTGTTAAATTGCTGTGCTATTATATATAAAATTGTTTGATTGATCAAAGATGGCTTCTTCTTGATATATTAAGTAGCTTGTGTTATCAAATAATCTCCGGGGGCGACTTGGCTTCGACGTTAGTAGCAAGACTCTAGGTGCATGTCGAGTTGTGTGTATCTCGTTAAACTGCCACAAACTAAAGTAAACGCAAATGATAGAACGTTTAACAGGGTCGCTGTAGCTTAATTGCTTCAAACCCTCTCCTAAGGTGTATTGCAGATGGTATATCCCAAGGAGTTATTTACATCTGTTCGCATTAGTTTATGCCTTTGATTCTAATGTTCAATTAAAAGGATCGCTTAGCAAAATCCAGCCAGTCGGAGATTGCTGTAGTTAAATTAAAAGGCTGATCTAAGCATGTAGAGCCAAAAGTTAAGCGCTAGCGGACGCGGGTTCAATTCCCGCCGCCTCCAAATTATTTTTTCATAAAGTATTGATTTAATTGCGATATTATGTGTATAATCAACCATAAATTGGAGTAAACTTGATGACTAATAACAACAAACAAGCAAAGATGACTGACAATGAAAATAATACAAATTCTATCCCAACAACTATCACAAAATATCAAAGCAATATGATTGATGCCACGTTACAGTATGAGTTTGATGATTTTGAACAAGCAACCACAAAAAACGATTTGATAAAAAAATTCCATGATGTGTGTGGGGTAGATGGATCCAGCTCGACCACTTTTACGGAGGTGTTTAGTGATCCTGGATTAATTAACCGAATTACCGAGTACGGGGACATATTAATTGGCGTTGCAAGAAAATATATGCTTGATCTACTTATTAGAAATTTTGATGAACATGCCGAAAGATTGAATTTTAAGGTAGATAGCTCAGAGTTTGAACCAATCAGGAAAATGATTAGTTCTAAGCGTGATCATTATTTGCCTGTTCAGGATCATTATAGCCATCTTAATCCATAAATTCTGGCGTATCTTTATACGATAGTTATCAGATTCACATATAATATGTCTGCCCCAGTTTTTGCAAGGCTGCGATAGCGTGCTATGTTTTTATTGTCAGCATCTTCTCAAGCGTGCGGTCCTTCCACCAAAAATGATGGACCGCAGCGGCAGTGATATGTGTTAATAATATAATTATCAAAAGATAATTAAAATTAAAGTGAATCCAGTGCATTATTTGTGCTGCATCATTAGAGATGGGAACTAGATTGCTATTTGCATCTCGCTGTTGTGATACAACGGACAATCCAAAAATGCTTAGTCCGCGGCCACTAAGAATACTCATTGCCACCCCGCTTACTGGTATAAAGACAGTGAGGGCCAGTAACAATGAGTGGGAAACGGCAGCTGCGATCTTTTGCCATAGCTGATGGGGGTAGTCTGGCTGAATCCAGCCTTGAAAGGCGCGCCACCCTACACGATAAACGACCAGTGGCAGCATTAATGCGCCAATTGATTTATGTACAGGGTACAGAGTGTAAATTTTATAGCGGTGCATATACAGTCCAATTGCCAGCATTGATATCATCAATATAGCAATACACCAATGTAAAAAAATCGTTCGTGGTCGTACATGTGTCGGCATTATAAGACTCAAATATACATCACCCCATTGTAATGGAATTTATTTAATTTTAAAATCTACATATGGTCAATCTAGTTAACATACAAAAGTTCCAGTCATATCTTAAAAAGTTTCCAAATATACAGCTTGTTGTTGTTTCTAAAAATGCATCACCAGAAGATGTGCGCATTGTTTATGAGCAAACCGGTTGGCTTCATTTTGCAGAAAATAGAGTAGATTCTTTGCGGACAAAGGTAGAGAAACTAAATGATATTCCTATCTGCTGGCATTATATCGGTGCTTTACAGTCAAGAAAGATTCAAGAAGTTGTTAGATGCTGTGATTATATCCAAACAGTCATGCGGCCAAAAGAAATCGATAAGATCGCAAAGTTCTCAAATGATTTTGGTAGAACAGTCAGAATTTTTATTCAAACAAACCTAACAGGGTTAGATAATCGGGGAGGGTGTCACCCAGATGAAATTGAAAATTTATATCATCATGCGAAAGCCAGTGAGATTGATTTGGTAGGGTTGATGACGATGGCGCAAGATAGAAAAATAGAAGTTTTCGACGAATTAAACGATATCCGCAATAAGCTGGATAAAAATTTGTTATGTTCAATGGGAATGAGCTCTGACTATATAGAAGCACAAAAATCCGGATCTGATATGATCCGGATTGGTTCACTGATTTTTGACTAAGTACTCACAAACTATTTATCTTTGCTCTCATCAGATTTTGTGTCTTTCTTATCAGTTTTTTCATCTGCTGAGGCATCTTTTTTCTCTGCTTTTTTATTCATTGCGTCTTTAGCAGATTGAACAACACCGGAAACCATTTTCTTAGTAGAAGCAACAAACTGTTCTACTTTTTCTGGTGGAAGAATGCTATCAAGATGTTCACCTAAGCTCTTTTTTGGTTTTTCTTCAGACATTTTTAAAACTCCAATTACTAATTTCATTATAGACAATGATAAACTAAGATGTTGTAAATATTTATTTTTTATAACACGAGATGGGTTTTATGATCTTGAAAAGATATTCATAAATAAATCTTGCTGCTTGCGGGCTTGCTCAAAAAAGAACTCTTCCCCAGAGATCTGGTCAGTGGCAAGGATATTTAGTTGATTCTTACCAGTGTATTGGCACTCAATGAGTTGTTTGGCCGTTAGCGCTGGTAATGAAATATTTGCAGAATGTGGCAAAGTTGAGAATATCAAATCAAACTCGGTACCATGAGGAGCGCGAGCATTTGGGAAACGCGATATAAATCGCTTATGTGATAAACCAGCACGATTCCAAAAATAAAAAGGGCCTGATAAAGTGCTTGCGACTGCGCAGGCAACATCGCCTGCGCCTAATATTAAAATGGATTGATAATTATTATGCAGGTTTTTAAAAGCACTAACGTCTGTATTGAAAAAACGCCAATTTGATTCATTCTTTATCAGAGTGTTAACGATTTCTCTTGGGTGATTAAGTATTTTGGCAATAGTGTTTTTATGGGGCGTCGTAACTGATAATCCGCTAAATGGTAGGGCCTGGAGTAAAGACCAGCAAGTTTCAAGCTCATCTGGCAATATATCAATTGCGACATATATACCTGGCAAATTCAATTTTCTCAGCCATCGATTATGAAAATCAGGACTCATGCTATGTGATATAGGATGACCAATGACTGCTAGCCAATGAGCGCATGGATGATCGTAGATTACCTCGTGGTGCGCAAGCTGCGCATCAGTATTTTTATGGTCCGCACGCATAAAATGAATGGGCTGTTTGCTAGCTATTGCTAGGTGGCGGGTAAATTGATAGCGCTCGCCTCTTGCATAAGCAATCAGTCTTTGCTCGGGCATAGCCTGAATTGTTTGAAGGAATTTAAAACAATCTGGCATATCTGATGGTTTTGGGCAGATTTTAAATAGCGCATCATGTATGTCAGGTAGTATTTTTGGATAATTTGAGTGGTGCCACGAGATGAGCGGAGAGAACCGATAATCAATGTGGTGATCATAGTTGTCAAAATCAATGTCACAGTGGCCAATTTGCGCTAATCGAGATAAATCACTTTTTTGAATTGCTTCTACCCGATTACTAAATATAGGTGGATGCGCTAATCGTTTGCCAAGGTTTACCATCTCATCAATAGAGAGCTCTAGGCAGTCAAGACGCAGCTCAAGGTATGCAGAGTCATAATCTTTTGGAATCTGTTGAGTTTGTTTTATTGTGGTATATAGCTTTGGCATAGTGATTTAAAGGCGTTTGTCCATTCAATGAGAGAGGGCGTGTACAAGAAGTTATCAGATCCAGGGCAAGAGATTACAATATCTGATTGGTTTTTTTTATCAAGCGCCAGATAGGGTTGTAATTGATCAAATGAAAGATGAGCAGGGGGCGTAGTGAATAATCGTAGTAGAATTATCTTCAGATTAATATAGTCTTGGGGGTTAATTTTTCCTGCGCTTTTAAGAATATAACCTTCTATCACAAGGCCCCAAGCAACCGCTTCACCGTGTGATATTTTAAAATCAGACTGTAACTCAATGGCATGTGCCACAGTATGCCCAATATTAAGAAGATTGCGAGGGCCTTTATCATAGGGATCTTGCTTCACAAATCGTTCTTTTATTTGAATGCTCTCTAGAATTGAATCCTGAGAAAGTAGGGTGTCGTGATTTAATGAAGAGAGTTTGCCAGGACAATCAACTAATAAGTGTTTAATCATTTCTACCATACCTGACTTTTTCTCTTGATGTGTTAACGAGGCAAGCAGCTCGCAACAAATAAATACCTCGTTTGCTGGGTGAAATGTCCCCAATGTATTTTTACCAAAAGGAGTATTGATCGCCACTTTGCCGCCAATGGTGGCATCCACCATGCCAAGCAAGGTTGAAGGGATCGCAGACCATGAAATTCCGCGCATATAGTTTGCACAAACAAATCCACCTAGGTCCGTTGTGATACCGCCGCCAATAATAAGTATATGTGCATTTCTTTTTAGTTTGTGACTAAAGAGCCAGTCCTCAATGGTGGCCTTTAACGCTCGTGATTTATTATTTTCACTGGCCTGGAGAATAAAAGTATGTTGATGAGTTGATAAAAAAGGATAGAGCTCACTGACCTTTTGATCAATGATACATGCACTGTAATTATATATTAAGCGGCTTATTTCAGCTAACGTCCGCAGATGATACATGATGTGATTGTCCAGTTCTAACCATTTGACATAAATATAAATCAGCAAGGACAATTTGGCACATTGCCTTTACAATTGGGACAGCCCTTATGGCTACGCACGGATCATGTCGATGTGCTTTGCCATGCTCTATCTTTACTTTATCTCCCTCAAATGTATATGTATTTTGAGGTTTCTTGATGCTTGATGTGGGTTTGAATCCAACGCGGCCATAAATCGGATCGCCATTAGTAATCCCGCCAAGGATGCCGCCTGCGTAATTAAATTGAGTTTGGCCAAATTGATTTTTGACGATATCGTTGTGTTCACTGCCGAGCAGTTGACTGGCATTAAAGCCCGATCCAATTTCAAAACCTTTCGAGGCAGGTATGCTCATCATTGCGTAAGCCAGGTAAGCTTCCATTTTTTGATATATTGGCTCTCCAAGGCCCATGGGCGCATTTCGGATTAAAAATCGAATATTGCCACCACAAGAATCCCCCTCTTTTTGAAGATGAGATAGATAATCTTTAATATCTCCTACAATATCAGAGTCGGGACAGAATAAGCTTTCTCGAGTAATCATATCGTGTGTGATTGTATCAATTTTGATCTGGGACTTATACGGGCCCACACTATCTACCCATGCAAGAAATTCAATGGGAGTTTTAAATAACTGGGCGCAAATGGCGCCAGCTGCAACCCGAACAGCGGTCTCTCTTGCGGAGGCTCTGCCGCCACCTGATTGGGAGAAGTGACCGTATTTCGCATGATATGTCGCATTAGCATGCCCGGGCCTAACTGTGCTTTTAAGGTCATTATATGCTGTTTTTTTTGCGTTGGTATTATTGATAGAAAATGCGATGGGTGCACCGGTAGTTATAGAATCCTCAACACCTGACAGGATTTGGATTTTATCTTCTTCTTTCCGGGGGCTGACAGATTCACCGCCAGGTTTGCGCTGATCAAGCGCCGTTTGTATCGTATTTAGATCAAGCTGGATATTTGCAGGAAAGCCATCCAGAATACCGCCAATACAAGGGCCGTGTGACTCCCCAAAAGTAGTAAGTCGTAGTAAATTTCCAATACAATTAAAACTCATCCTAAATACTATCAATCTGATTCGTTGTTAACAACCCTGTGGATAAGCGCTTATTCCAGTGAATAATCGCTTTGTGTGCAATCGGGTTAGGCACCGTTAAGATACAATGACATACAGATAGATAATGGGCATGCCTCATTTGATAAAAATTTTGATAATCATTATCCGGTAGGGCAGCTGGTGGATCAATCTGCCAACGCTTTATTAAGATATCTAAAGGGCAATGGATATATACAATTAAACCATTTGGGGCCTGGGTTCGAGTTAGCGTTGAGCCACCAAGTGATAAGATATTTTTAGTTTTCCCATCAGAGGTCATTACCTGGCGCTCAAGTTGACAAAATCTATCAAATTGCTGTTGAAATAGGTCGCGCAAGCTCAGTTTGGGCTCAAAATCAGCTGCAAGTTGCAGAACCTGTTGGTCAAGATCCTCGCATATGAGACCTGAAGATGATAGCTCGCGTGATAAAAATGTTTTCCCTGCACGAGGGTGCCCATAGAGGTAGATCATTGAATTCTTGCCCCTCTTTTCGTTAGCTCATCTAAAAACTTTGGATAGGTTTTATCTGCTGCGCTTATCGGTGAAATTTTAGAGGGGCCTTGTGCGCAGAGTGCTGCGCAGATAGCGCTTAAGGTCATGCGGTGATCGTGGGGTAGTTCAAGGGATGTTCCAATAAGTGCTCCAGGCATGATGGATAATTTATCTGCATATTGAGCTTTTACCCCAAAGCTATTGAGTAATTTGCAGACTTCAACTGGGCGATTACATTCTTTGAACTCACTGGATGCTAGGCCCTCAAGATGACTTGGGCTTGTCGCTTGACTTAAAATGACACTCATAATGGGTAGTGCATCAATCCATGTGTTGAGATTAAGCGAAGCGCCTTTGTATCCTCGGGGAGTGATCTTTAGTATTCCGCTATCCCAATTGCCTAAGTTATGGCTCACCAACCAGTTGGCAATTTCACTATCTCCTTGACTGGATGGCCAAGATAGATTGATGATTTCACCATATGATTGGGTCATTAGATGTGCCGCAATCGGAAAGGCCGCACTGCTCCAGTCCCCCGGGATATTGATGTTGGTTGATGTGCTAAGTTCTGATGGCGCAATAGTCAAGGTGGCGTCCTTCAGCACAATATTTGCCCCTAAGCTGGTGAGCCACTCGATGGAGAGTAAAATCCAGGGCAGCTCGTTAATTGATAACAGTTCAATGGTAGAAGCACAAGAAATAGAGGCAATCATTATGCCTGATAGATACTGTGAGTCAGTAACATCCATTGAGAACTGACCGCCTCTGAAAGGCCCTGTTACTGTGAGCGGGGCATAGCCGTCTTTCTGTAAATAAGATACTCTGACACCTCCAGAGCGAAGTATGTCAATCATTGGGGCCACTTTGCGAAGGGTTTGAATTGATAAGTCACCTGTGATTGTGACAGGTGATGATAGGCGGGCGGCTAACCCGATGATAAGTCTTAAGGCCAGGCCAGAATTACCAACATCAATGATTTTATTATCGATAGGGGAAGGGGTGATACTCAGCGAGTCATTATGAATTTCATAATGAACCTCTAACGATTTAAGCAGCAGTAATATATCAGAGGATATCAAAGCATTTTGAATTGTTACTGACGTTTGAGTGATGAATGCAGAAATAATCTGGCGATATGTCCACGACTTAGAGGGGGGAATGATCCATGGTGTAGACTGAAGCTCTGAAATGGGGTTTATTGTGATGATTTCGTTCATTAAATTATGTTAGACTGTCGCGAGTACATAATCAATAAGGGTTGCTATGGCCGTTGTTAAAAAAGAAGACGCGATATCAGCGTTTAAGACAATCATGATGTATTATGGGATTGATGATGCGGAGTTAATCAGTAAAACTCCAGCGAGGGTCATCAGTGCATATGATGAGCTATTAGGGGGCTACAAACAGGAGCCTGAAGACGTCGTCGGCGAGCTGTTTCCTTTGGATTTTCCATATGACGAGATTGTGTCCGTTAAAGAGATTAACTTTGATTCTTTGTGTGAGCATCATTTTTTGCCCTTTTCCGGCAAGGTGAATATAGCTTACTATCCAACTGAGAATTATGTTGGCCTAAGTAAAATTGCCAGATTGGTAAACGTGTTTGCTAGAAGAGCACAGGTCCAGGAGAGATTGACTTGGCAAATTGCTCATGCGCTGATGGATCTCTTGTCGGCGCAAGCGGTGGGTGTTCAGGTTACAGGGTCTCATATGTGTATGGCGCTGCGAGGAGTAAAAGTTCCTGCTAAGACAACAACTGTCAGTTTTTTAGGAGATGAGAGCCTTTTTGACAAGTTAAATGAGTCTATTAGGGGTTGAGATGGAAAAATCACTGCTTAATATTTTGGTATGTCCACAAACTGGAGCGCCGGTTGAGCTCTCTAAAAAAGGGGATGAGCTGATTTGTAAGGCCTCAAAGCTGGCTTACCCAATACGTGATGGTATTCCGGTAATGCTTGTTGATCAGGCGCGGGTATTGGATGATAGTGATATGGAGGGTGAAAATGGATAAAACATTATTTGAGAAAATTATAGATCGTGAAATACCAGCATCAATTGTTTATGAAACTGATAATGTTCTTGCGTTTGAGGATGTGAACCCACAGGCACCTGTGCATGTGCTTGTTATTCCCAAAAAACCGATTCCTAAATTATCAGATGCGGATATAGATGATCAATCACTTTTGGGTGAGTTATTGATGAGTGTTAATATCATTGCAAAACAGCTTAATTTAAACAATGACGGCTACCGGGTTGTGATTAATAACGGTGAGAATGCATGCCAAACTGTCTTCCATTTGCACCTACACATCATGGGAGGGCGAGGTTTTTCTTGGCCTCCTGGATAAATGAAGCAGCTGTGATACGTAAGGTTTTGTCTCGGCTAACAATTGGACCAGAAGCGAGGTAAGCGGAACCGCTAACACAAAGCCTGGGATACCAAAGTTATTACCACCGATCATTATCGCTAGTAGCGCAACAACAGGGTGTATTCCTAGATGATGACCGATCAATTGAGGGATTAAAAAGACATTTTCAAGAATACCTACAACGGTAAATAGCCCGATCACAGATATAATTTTTGGAAGAGCAGGGGATAAGGTAGCCCCCATAATCAGTGATAAACATAAACCGATTGAGAAACCAACGTAGGGGATGATTGTTAGCACCCCAGTTAGTACGCCTATAAGTGTTGCAAATGGAATGCCTAGCATTTGCAGGCCGATTGTATAGGAGATGCCAAGCACAAGCATAATCATTCCCTGGCCACGTAAATAACCATTTAAAACCTGGCTACCCGCTTTGTAAATCATCATCCAAAAAGGAATTGCTTCTTTAGGAATCCAATCCATAAATGTTTTTCCAATTTTTTCATGATGGCGAAGGAGTGAATAATATAGCATCGGGAAAAGTAGTAGATTGATAATCAGGGTAACAACATTTTGGACTTGAATAATGGTTATTGTTAAAAGTTGCTGACTACTTGCAACGATTATATCTTGTACCTTGAGAACAATTTGACTTAGGTTATCTGTAATACTTGTCCTGATAAATTCAGGGTTCATCCCCTTGCTTATTAAGAGGTCCCTTAAGTTAGTGCTTAAAGTGACGATACTTTTGGGAAGCGCTGCGAGTAATGACATTACCTGAGATAGTGCAATAGGGACTTCAACGAACAGAAAAACAGCGATAACAAACATCACGAAAAATGTAAAACCAAGACACACCCAGGAAGGATTGAACCCGCGCTGAATAAAGCGCTCAACGGCTGGGTTGGTTAAATAGGCCAAGATTGAGGCAATTATAAGTGTGTAATGAGTGCCGCCCAGGCCGTAGAATAGAAGAACAATCAATAATAAGGGAATCCCGATTCCCAGTGCCATTGTGAAATTAGCGCTGAGATTGCTTGAATTGGCGAGCTTTGTCGCGTTTCCAGTCCTTTTCCTTGATGGATTGTCGTTTGTCATGTAGCTTTTTCCCTTTCGCTAGGGCAATTATACACTTTATTTTGTTTTGTTTCCAAAATAGTCGCAGCGGAACAATCGTATAGCTGTCTTTTGAGGTTTCACCGATCAATTTTTTGATTTCTCTCAGGTGCAGCAGAAGCTTCCTTGAGCGAGTTGGGTCGGGTGTGATGTGAGTTGATGCGGTATTAAGGGGTGATATATTTGCACCGATTAACCAGATTTCTCCTTTTCTCGCGATAACATACGCTTCCTCTATTGAAATCCGGCCAGAGCGAATTGATTTGACCTCCCAGCCCTCCAGCACTAAACCTGCTTCAAATTGGGCATCAATGTGATACTCAAAATGTGCTCGCCGATTCGTGCAGATTGTATTAGGGGATGATTTATGCTTTTTAGCCATTTGGACTCAAGTTAATGGTGTGGTATATTCTCCCTGAAATTGGGGCGTTTGTAAATGCAGGTCATAAAAAAGCGACGACGAGTCGCTTTCTCACAGGAAAAACTGTTTAATTTGGTTAATAACACTGAGTGTTATTCTGCTTTCATTCCCTATTGTAGTGCAGGGCGAGTTATTAGGCTGGATGGAAACATTAAGATTGCAGAACTTGAGTTTAGTGCCATGGGGATTACCTATGCAGTGAGAACTGAAAATCACCTGAGGCCAAATGAAGAAATAAAAGTAAATCTGGTATCAGGGCCACTTAAACGCCTAGAAGGGTCGTGGTTTTTTCGGGCCATTGATAAAAATACAACATTAGTTGAGCTGGAATTCTCTGTGGAGTTTGCCTCTGGGGTGATTGGCTCAATTGCTGCGCCAATCATAAGGCAAGTGGTTGCAGGGCTCGTGGATGATTTTTGTAATTATGCCAATCGGATTTACAATGAACATTGAAGTTGTATTTTGGGATGAAAAACTGCAGATGGTAATTACTCAGCTGATAAAATATTCAAGTGGTCTAAAGGTTAGTGATATCCTGGCTATGTATAATTTTGATTCAAATACTAATGTGGGAATATATTCAGTAAAGGTCTCCCCAGATACTCTAATTGCACCCAGTGACCGTATTGAGATTTATCAGCCGTTGCGTATTGATCCAAAAAAAGCCAGAATGAACAGATCTAATAGAGGGTAGGCGATGGACGAGGAGATACTTCGGCAGCGGGGTCTTAAAGTTACAGAAGCCCGAATGAAGATCCTTGAAATTCTCTCAGATCAGCATGCGCATTTAAGCGCTGATCAAATTGCTTCTATGTTGGAAAAGAGCGGTTTTAGCTCTGTAAGCTTAGCAACAGTTTACAGGGTTTTGACGCAGTTTCATGAAGCGGGGTTAATACATAAACATCAGTTTGAAGATGGAGCGTCGGTTTATGAGCTTGCAGATGATGATCATCATGATCATATTGTATGTGAGCGCTGCGGAAAGATCGAAGAGTTTTTTGATGCCAAGATAGAAAAGTCCCAGGAGAGAGTCGCAAGAGAACTCGGCTATGCTTTGAAAGGCCACACCATGGTTTTATATGGAATATGCTCATTGTGTGCTGGGAAAGAAGATCGATGAGAAACCGAATGGTTCGGTATAAGTGGGCAACTCGCAGAAGATTTTAGGCCTCCCAAATAAGGGCGCACACCACCTAATGATTCCGTCCCCCGGGCTGGTTATGTTCACCCGGTTCCCCGTCGATCTTAATAATAAGTATAGTATATTGGGAAGCATCTCGCTGACTAATTCAACACTGATTTCATCACTTGATACCGGGGCAGTATATCCTAAATTTAATGAAAGTCGCATCGTAAGCCATTTAATTGACAAGGTTTTAATATTCTGTTAATTTTCAATATACAGGATTTTACCTGGGATTATTAGGAGAGAAACATGTTACTAAACAAATCAGCAAGGACCACACTCGGGATAGTCTCAGTGCTAATGGCCTTGTCAATGAATTCTGCATTTGCAGCAAAAGCGCCTAAAGCGCCAGTTAAGCCAGCTGTGAAACCAGCTTATACCTTTAAAATATCAGGATCAGGTGATCTGGGAATAGGTTCAGTGGTGGTTCCTGCTACTGCTGAACAAAACCCACAATCTGGTCTATGGGATATGGGGGCATACAGCACAACAACAATCGGTAGTTCAGGATGGAAGCCTTTTCACTTGCTAGTAGATGCAGACATGGTTTTTGGAAGTTTGAAAGCGGGTACACACCTTGATTTATGGGCAGGTGATAATCAACCCAATGGAACATGGGCAGAAAACCCGAACTCTCCAACCAACGATAATTTCCAGTCCCTTATTACTGATAATTATCAATATAGAGGTATAGGTTTGTCAGTTCCTTTCTACTGCATATACACCAGTCACGATGTTTTTGGTAGGGTCGATCTGGGTGTAGAAGATACAATGTCAGCTAAAGTTGCTAGACTAACATACCTCGATGAATTTTCTGATATTGCCTGGGGTGGTCTCCATAAAAACCTTGTTAGTACCACACCTGTTGGCACTAATAAAGGTAATGATGCAGGGGAGGCTTCTAGAATTCCAAGTGATACAGATACCATTTGGTTACAGGGTTATACCCGCCGTATGAGCTACCGTCTTCCAACAATCACAAAAGGCTTAGAAGTAGGGTTTGATTATGCGCCATATTACTATGAGGGCTGGAAAGGAAATTCGTTTTCAGGGCTTGGCGCTGGAATGACTTACGAAACCTCAGTTGATGCTTCCAAGCTTAAACTCGGGCTAGCTTACGCTCCAAATATCTCGCTCAATGCTCGTGAGGCAAATAATATTGACGTAGACGCTGATGATGCAGGTGAATATGATGCAGATAGAGATGGTGCATCTAGATCTTATCGTAACAAGTGGGTCCATGGCGCTGATACATATGCACTATCTGCTGCGATGATTTCTGGCAACTTCAACTTGTCAATGAATCTAAAACTAGGGCTGCCATACAATAACCGCACTGCTGGTCTTACTACCCCGTTGTCAACACATTTCCCAGTTGCTAGCCAGTACCAGGTCAAGCTTGGTCATACTTTACCTATGGCATCTGGTTCTCTAAGTTCGTATTTGAGATATCAGACAAACGACAACTTTGAAGTAGGTAATGGTAACACGCCTGGCGCAGCATCGCATGGTGATTTGGTTGATACCGGTCTTTCATACAAAGTTGGTAAGGTGTCTTACCACTTCAACATGGGTGCCCAACTTAACCGATTCGTATACGCACCGCATTTGTATGATACTCAAGCCGCTAATGATAATACTGAGTTCGGAGATTATGCGCAGGCAAATCTCTCAACCAAGCAGGTGCTTGCTGATACCGTTGCTATGGGTGTAGCTATGCAATATGAGTTTTAATTAATTCGTATTTTATGAAAAAAAGGGGCTTCGGCTCCTTTTTTTTTACTTAAGATTAGCATTAGATGATCTTGACACTTTACTAATCTTTTGTTAATGATTAGTATATATTTAACAGGATATTTGGTGACCATATGATATTTAACCAATCAGCACGGAGAGCTATATCAGCATCTTCATTACTCGTCTCATTAGCAGCTTGTCAATTTGCTTTCGCAGCAGCAGCTCCAAAAGCGCCCGTAACACTCAAGCCAAGCTACAGCTTCAGTATATCTGGAAACGCTACATTTGGCCTTAGAAACACCTCTTCAGGAATGTTAGGGGGAGAGGCTAGCAGTAGCTTTGGGTTTAGCAACTTGAGCGGTGACTCCGTATGGGATTTTGGTCCTTTTGGTACAGAGGGATTCGCACTTAAATTTAATGCTGATATGTTGATTGGCAAGCTTAATATTGGATCAAAATTAAACTTACAGGTAAAGGAAGAGAAAAACGGAAATAACATACTCTTAGCCTTATCTCAATTGGGAGAAGAAACGGGGGCACAGGAGCCTGTTCCCAATTATACTCAAAACGCTTACGACGTAACTGCAGGGACATATGATGTTCATATAAGTCATCCAAGCTTTGGGGCTTTAAGCCTCGGCGTTGATGGCACAATGAGCGCAGCTGCTGCACTGGTATCATATTCTAAGCAAGCCTCTGAATTGGGATATGACTATACTAGAGTTAGAGTAGTTAGTGACAGTCCTAGTAGTAGTTTGAGTGACGCAAGCGTTCTAAATTTTGCCGCTGGTGCACTAGGGCAACGTGTGACAGATCGAATTGCATATCGTACAAAATTTAAAGATTTCTCAATTGGCTTAGATTACGTTCCGCAAAGATATTATGGTAACGTATACTCTGTACTTGAGGGCTCAAAGGGTTTAGGTGTGATCTATGAAACATCACTTGACTCAGCAAAGCTCAAACTTGGTGTCTCTTATGCCAGTGAAATTGGCCTAGGACCATCGAGCCTGGGAGCAAAGAATGAAACAGGTGCCCTCTCTTCAGTCGATTCTGAGCTTGCCTCATGGACACGATCAGGCGACTCGCTAGCTATTTCAGCTGCTGCTCTTACTCATGGTTTTGATCTGAGTATCGCAGCGGGTGCTTGGCGTCCTTACAATGATCGTGCTAGTGATATGACTGGTAATTTTGCCACAAAGTATGAAACATCAACCTCTTTGATATTGAAAGCAGGTTATCAGATCGACGCATTATCTTTTGGTACAACTCACGTTGGTATCCGTCATGGAGTAATGCGAAACGTCTTCCAGACTCTCGGGAATGTTGCAGGTAATTCTAGTACAGCAAATCTAACGGACCTCGGGGTGACTCAATCTATTGGTAATGCTGAGCTTTACGCCGCTTTAACTAGAATATATCGTTTGACCTTGCAGTCTGAGAGTGATTTCTATTCAAAAGCTGATGGTTCTTACGACGCTGGTAATATTTCTACAGTGCAAAAGTTTAAGGGTGTCACAGGCTTTGTTTCAGGAATTAAATATAGTTTCTAAGCATCAAATAATTTAGGCTCGCTAGAGCCTCTCTTGGAGAACTTATGCGCACTCACCTAAATTTGGGGCCCCAACTTCTGGGGCTTCTAATCATTTTTAGCTATCCTTTGAATGTCCTTGCCAACTCTATGCCCTCAAAGCCAGTCTATATTTTCAAACTTTCAGGGTCTGGTACATTTGGGATTAGAAATTTCCAAAATGGCATGACAGGACCTGAAAACGGTGCAAGTGCTAGTACATTAGGTTTTGGCAATGGTAACAGTGCCTCCATATGGACTTTTGGGGCATACGGCTACAAGTCATTCATACTAAAAGCACAGGGTGACTTGCTGTTAGGAGCGCTGCAAATAGGTAGCATGATGGAGTTGAGTATTGATAATTCTTTGGGGAATATTGTATTCGGCAATACTGCCACTACGCACACGTATCCTCAACAGTTGTCAAGTGCCGCACATCAACAAAATAGACATTCTTTAACAGCCAGGTTGTATGATGTTCACCTATCGCACCCGCGATTTGGTTTCTTAAGTCTTGGAGTTGATCGAACTATGTCTGCAGACGCTGCTGGAGTTTCATACTCCAAGCAGGGATCAGAGATTGCTTATGACTTTAACGCTGTGAAATTAGTGAAAGACCCATCCTCTTTTGATGGTGATTTCGATAATTCAAGCGTGTATCTATTTCACTTCATTAGCTTTCCCGCCGGGCAAAATATTACGGACCGTATTGAGTATCGACTCAAGTTTAAAGGTCTTTCGGTTGGGTTAAGTTATGTCCCGCAGAGATTCAAGAACTATGAACTTGGGTATTCTGTGCTAGAGGGATCAAAGGGTGTTGGGGCGATATACGAGGTGCCATTTGATAAATCGAAGTTCAAATTTGGGTTTTCGTATGCAACTGAAATAGGTCTTGGAAGCGCAAAAATTGGTTCTTCTAGCAGTGCCTTGTCGCAAGCTGGTTTTTCAGAGTGGACACGTTCCGGTAACACGCTCTCGGTATCAGCTGCTACGATTGCTAATGGTGTGGACTTTAGTATGTCAGCAGGTATTTGGAACCCGTATAATAACCGCGCTGCTGACATTGAGGGGAATATTGCTGACGAATACACACCGGCAACATCATTGTTAATTAAGCTGGGCTACGCCCATAATTTTATTGCTTCTGGGGAAACTCATTTTGGAGTGAGACATAGAGTGATTCGTAATGCTTTTCAATCATCTGGTGAAGTTGCTGGAAACAAAAGTAGTGCAGATTTAATCGATGTAGGCGTGACCCAATCCATCGGAAATGCCGAGATTTACAGCGGTATAACAAGAATATATCATATCACAGCACATTCTCAGCATGATCTTGGGTTTGGTGATGATAGGTCGTCCGGCTCATCTGGAGAGCTTGTCATTTATAATAATAAAGAGCAAAAACTTCAGTCGCTAACGGGATTTGTCACCGGACTCAAATATAGCTTCTAACTCTATGGTGTCTTAAAGGTGCTAGAACGATCTACTTTTGATGCTTGATAATAGAATGATAGTCGCCAACGTTATTCCAAAACTTGGTGATTATCTCTCCGGAGAAATGATTGTTTCTTATGATCTGCCCCAACTGGTTGGTGCCTGAAAATAAATGGCAGTTAAAAACGCCAATACCGGTGTAACTTAGCTCTCCTTTAGGGAGAACTTTATTATTAGCCAAACCCAGATCGGAATAGATATCCCTTGCAAGAAAAAGGTGGCCATCTGAGTCACATTCAATATCGATATTGTTATAGTCAAAGTCCGTATAGATGTCAGCTGATATTATTAATACATAACCGCTAATGCCGGACTTTTCTATCATATTGCGGATACCCTCTGCTGTGCCAAGGGGGCTGCTTTGCGGCTCCTTAAATACGGTGATAGGAGCATTTGGATACTGGTAATGAAAATAATCTTCAAATAACTCTCCGTGTGAAGTATTGACCAATATGTTTTTTGTTTTACTCTGGATGAGCTTTGAGATATGGTGGCCAATCAATGTGTTTCCGTTATAGTTAATAAGCGGTTTAGGTCGATACTTTGTTAACGGAGATAGACGCGTGCCAAGCCCAGCAGCTAGGATAATGACATTCATAGGCTCGCTTCAATAGGGATTTTAAATATTGCATACTTCGGTAGTAAGTCACAGAACTTAATAATGCGATTTTTTATCCTGGGAAGATAACTCAAATAACGCGGTTTTCCTGTTCGACCAAGGCGCATAAATAAGCCCAGGCATTTAAGGTGTCGTTGAAGCGCAGTAAGGTGCAGACTGTAATAGAAATCCGGATAGCTATTGCTATGCTGTGCAACAAAGTCGTTGGCTAACAAATTGACAATATCATCACTCCAGCTGATATAGCAATCAAAAAGCAAAGAGGCAATATCATATGTCCATGGGCCGATACACATATCCTGCTGGTCAATCACATGAATTTTATTTTTGTATTCTATCAAATTGCTACTGTGATAATCTTTGTGAACAACAGTGGTTGGGATCGCAGCAATTTCGTTGGCCAGTTCACGAATGGCATAATTTATCTGACTGACGATATGACGAGACAACGGCAAAGTAGTGACAAATTCTGATACAAAAAGGTTCGCTTCACGAATAAAATCATCTTGAGCGTAGTAGGGTAGGTCGTCACCAGAGGCCCTGGTTTGTAGGCGAATAATATGCTGTATCGCATCTTGATATAGATCTGTAAAGCCTCTTTCGGTAACAGACTTAAGAAGGTGCTGATCACCTAGGTCATTTTGGACAATCCAGCCACCTTCAGTCGAAAAGTTGATAATTTCTGCACAAGGAATGGCGCAGGTTTTTAGTTTTTTTTGGCTTTGTACAATGGAGGTGATATTATGGGTGGTATCGTTTACTTGCATAAAAATCACGGGCGGTTTTTCCTTCCGTGTCAGCCGGTAGAAGCATCGTGTGCTTGCTTCCATTGGGATGAGTGCATATGACGTGACATCAGGCACAATCCCAGCCAGATGTGTGAGTAAATGGTCCATGGCACTAATATTAGCAATTTTGGATTTGCATGACAAATTTTCTACCCTCATCTGCTGCTATTTTGATCATGATGCTCATTACATCAGCTTTTAGCTATGCTGAAGATAGTTGCCAATATGATATGCCTGCAATCTATGAAGCCACATCGCCCAAGCCATCACTTGAGATCGTTGGTGAGTATCCAATTAAAATGTCTGATCGGTTTTTGAGGTCTAAACATCCGGTCAGTGTTTTTACGGGAGATTATAAAATTACATTAAAGAAAATGAATTTCAATACCAAGAGCTTATTTCTTAAGGCCCGTGGGTTGGTTCTTAGTTCACTACAGTTTGTTATTAAGGCAGAAAGCGCTGTAATGAATTTATCAAATCATAGCGGGAAATTGAATAATGTCGATTACTGGATTCAACATGAGTATGTTGTTTCAAATGGCAAGGCAAATTCTGCAGCATGGCAAGATAAACAATTGTTGCTTCAACGTGCTACTTATACACAATGTCCACCTAACAAGCGCATTTGGGAATTTTATGCAAAGTCGGTCACTGTGCCAAAAGGAAGTAAGTATGTTGATCTGGAGCTACCAGGGTTAAAACTCTTTGGGTGGGATCTTGGTCAGGTTTCACAACGACTTCGGTTCCCCGTAGGGACCGAGCGTGCCAGTGGTTGGTTGCCACCACAGGTGAGTATTAACTCTCGTCTTGGCTTGGGCGTAGGTTTGCCATATTATCACGTTATTGACCCTTTCTCAGATGTTGAGCTCACCTCTATTTTCTATACTCGTCCAGCATTGACACTACATACTTTTTACCGATTAGTTTCAGGTGACTTCTATTACAGCCTGAACGGATATTTTGTACCATTTGACCGAACAGACGACAACTCACAAAATAGCCGTTATGCCATGGCACTAAAGATAAAATCAGACCCACGCCTATCATGGAAGTTGATCGGAAATTTCGGATATGTGGGTGATAAGTGGTGGACACGAGACTATACCTATGTGGACAGGGAGAACCAATCATTTATCCCATCTAATTTAGAAATTTCTCATCAGTCATTAAACGAATATTGGCGGCTACTGTTTCGCCGGTTCCAGTATTTAGACACAGGGCTTGACTCGTTATTTGTATATGAGCGATTACCGGAGATTAATTATAGAAAAATCATTCCAGTTGATCAGTCCACACAGTTTATTTTTGAAGAAGATGCGGTTATTTTCTCTCCTAAAGGCCATTCTGATCAAGAATTAACTTCTGGATTTCGTTCAACAGGGGAGGTGGGTATTTTACATCTTCAGCGGGACAGGTTTTTGGTTGAGCAGTCAATCAAGGTGCGTTGGCTGTTACATAGTAAAAGTCACAAAACTGGTCAGTTTGTAATGGCGCCGGATATGAAATTTTCTATAGGCGAGGATTTTATGGAAGGCGAAGCACTTTTGAGTCCATCGGTGTCTTTTCACTGGGTGCCATTTTCCGATCAATCAGATACGCCAATTTATGATGGTGTTTCCATTGGGGACCTTAGTTTTGAGAGCAACCAACTAGCGCAAGATCGGATATTTGATCGGTCTGATATACAGCTTAAATTGGCTGTTTCAAAAGCAAACTCTCAATTTACTGTTTCGGGAAGATACGCAGTTAACTTACATCAAACTTGTGTAGATCCAAACTGTGAGATTGACTGGCTTGCAAAACATCATATGTCACCTTTGAGCATTGAGTGGGTAGGCAATTTAGAGTCTCAAATATTTAATGTGAAATCAGAATGGGTCAATGAGGCTCCTTATATGAATTTGCTTGTAATGAATGTAAGCGGCGAATCAAATGCTTTAAAATATACTCTAGGTTATGAGTGGCACCGGCAATACTATAACTTGAACAAACAAAATACCATTTCGGGAGCTAGCCGATTAATGTTGGATTTGCTGGCAAATATAGATGATAAATGGCAGCTGGATCTAAAACCGAACGTTATTTTTGATGGCAGGACAAGATTAGGATATGATGCTGCCATGAAGTATCGGGACTGTTGTTTCGCTGCGAGTATTAATTTGTCGCTGTCTCCAAGAACATACGATGGCTTGATGCGTTTTTCCCATCGGCCTGAGTTATCTTTTCAAATGTCATTGTCTCCTTTATAAGATTGATATCTTATTCAGACTCATTATAATGGTTATACCATATAACGGAATTACTGATGAAAAAATTACTTAGCCTCTTGCTTGTTGCCTGTCTCACCGCCTTTGCGATCAAGGATTCGACTTACATGCGTGTCAATGATGCCGTGATTACACAATCTGAATATGATCAGTACAAGCAGTTTGTTAGTAAGTTTGTGCCTCAAGAGCGTCTAAATGATCAGAAGGCATTCCAGGAAGAGGTTAATAACTATATTACGGAATTGATGATTGTTAAATCAGAAGCAAAGCAAATGGGACACGAGATAAGCAAAGATATGAAGAATAAAGTGCTTGTTGATATTGCTAAAAATAATGGCATCACATTGCAAGAAGTGAAAGATAATCTAAAGAAAGATAAGGTTAATCCTGAGCTTTTTGCTGAGTATCAACTTCTTGGTCAAGTACTAAGCCAAATTGTTAAAGAGCGTTTTGAGGCAGGGTTTTCTGTGACTCAAAAACAAATCAAAGACAAGCAAAAAGAGCTGACGCACAAGCAGGCAGATCTCAACATGGCAGTTGTTAAGACAAAGATTCCGACAGTTGAGGAGAAAAAGAACCTAAAGACAGCACTTGAAAAGAAAGCGAATGCTGGAAATGCAGAGTTTATGGCAATCAGCTGGCAGCCAATTAAGGCATTCCCAGAAGAGGTGCAGAAAGATTTTTCAGCTCTGAAGGATAAAGCTTTTTCATCTGCTCATGAGCTTGAAGGTCGTACAGTCATGTTTCAGTTGCTTGCAAAGCGTGATTTTGTTCCAACATCAGAGCAAATTAAAAATGCTTTACTTGGTGAGTACCTGATGGCTAAGCAAAAGAACTGGATGGAAAACAAAAAATCTGAAGCGCGAATTATTACTTATTAATGTCGGCCCGTTTCGGTCAGCATTTTCTGACAGATTCAGCGGTAATTGATAGAATTATTGCCTCCTTACCTAAGGGTGATTTTGACTCAGTGATTGAGATCGGCCCAGGTAAGGGAGCAATTACCAAACGGCTTATTAATTTATTTCCTGAAAATCTCCATTTAATTGAACTTGACAAGCGACTTTTGCCAAAGCTAGAGAGTCGCTTTTCGTCTGCACATATATTTAACGAAGATGCAGTGAAGTTTGACTACAATTCTGTTTCTGGAGAAAACATCCTTTGTGTTGGAAACCTTCCATATGAAATTTCATCTCCGTTATTGTTTGCTCTTAGTGAGTACACGCCAATCAAAGAGATGTACTTTATGGTTCAACACGAATTTGCATTACGCGCAGTAGCTAGCAAGGGGAAAGAGGTAGGGCGACTTAGTTTTATGCTGCAAGTATTCTTCCATGTTTTTTATGACTGGGAGGTGCTGCCTGAGGCCTTTTCTCCCCCGCCGAAGGTACTATCAGCAATGATGCATTTGCAACGGCGTGACAAGCCGTTAACAACAAGAATTAGAGAGCTTGATTACTTATTAAAGTTGGCATTTTCCAAAAGAAGGAAGATGCTCAGGCAGATCTTCAAAAACGTTGATGTTGATTTTTCATCACTTGAAATTAATCCAGAATATCGCCCTGAACAGGTCTCACTTTCACAGTGGGTCAACTGGGCAGAAGTTTTTCAGCTTCCAGTAGAGCCTCAGTGATAAATTTTGTCTCGTTAGTTGCACAATATACAAATATTATAACCATGCCTGTGAGACAGGACTTTCTAAGCAGTTGAAAAATATCGGCAAATTTAAAATTCACATACTTATCAACATTTGTTTTTAAGATAATGATTTAAAATATCTTTTCTTTTTTGTTGCTTATTGGGAATCATTATTAAGCATTTTTTAATATTTTTATCCCTATGCTAAAGCAACAAATATGGAGAATATCAATGGCAATAGAATATTATTTTGGAAACAGGAAACATTTTTTATCAGAGGCTGTCATCGCACAAAACCTAGCATTAAGGTACACAAAATATGGAATGGGGAAAGAAAGCCGTGATACTTATTTCGAGGGACTGGTGCCAGTAAAGTCAGATAATAAGTTTGACCAGGGTATCGGCTGGATTAATAATTATAAAAATACAATCTTCACGATTGTGTTCTCTGCAATAGTCGCTTCCTCGGCTCCTTTTATCATCTCATTATTATTATATGGTATGCCTGTTGTTCCTTTATCGATGATATTGTACCCGTCAGCTGTGGCAGCTTATTTTGGCTCAGTTTTTGTATCTTACGTATTTGGATGGGCAGCAAATCGATCGGTCGCCTCTGACTCTGTCATAGATCGTTACATTACTGAAAACTATTCGCAGCAGATGAGTAGTAAGGATTTGGCTATCAAAGTACAGTCATTACTCGACAAAGGAGGAGTGTTGGGGCGTTTGATAAATTATTTTAGATATGAAAAAGAAATATCAGCTCCTGCCATTAGTTTCTTAGTGGCTGGTGGTATTACGATGGGGATCGCTTCATTGTCAATGCTTGGTATTTTGATTCACTTACCAAGTCTTATCTCTCTTTGCTTAGGTGTAGTATCAGGCTTATGTTTTATTTCTGGTGCTATTTTATGGCCGCGTGAAAGCACTCGAATTGATATAAACCATTGTAATGTCAATCAAGAATCCTCTAGTGCGACATTAATGCCAGTGCTTGTTGATAGACTGCCCCTAAGATTTGCTAATAACAGCGTCTTTGATGAAGTGCCTGACAGTGCTTACCGGAATTAACAATAGCTGCAGGGACGCATTCTTTTTACAATTAAATTAACGCTTGTTTTAAATGAGAATTATAATTTCAAATGGTGATACTGTATAGATTTTTGTTTTATTAAATTAATATTATGTATCTAGTGAAAAAAAACGAGGTAAAAATGATTGATAAGACTTTTTCTGTGGCTGTTATAGGAGGTATTTGTACAGGGAAGAGTGCATTTTCTGAGACCTTTTCTGCTTTTGGCGCAGAGGTTCTTAGTGCTGATCGATTTGTTCATCAGTTGCTTGGTCAAGAAGTGTACCAGGCTCAGATAAGAGAGTTATTTCAAATGCCAAGTAAGACAGATTTCTCACTAAGTTATGTTCGTCAGTCGATGCTTGAGGATAAAAACAAACGCACCCAGCTTGAGCAGTTACTGCATCCAGAAGTCACCAATAGAATTGAAGAAAAAATTAAAAAATCATCAGCAAGATATTGTGTTGTTGAGATGCCTCTCTACGTTGAGATCAACTGCCCACTCTCTTTTGATCGTGTTTTATTAATCGATGTGCCTGAGAATCTTCAGATTGAGAGATTGAAAAATAGGAAAATCACTGAGAGCCAAGCTAAAGAGTTTATTTCAATACAGTCTATAAAAAAAGATAGATACCACGTTGCACATGAAATAATCTGGAATACGATCGCATATGAGAATATTACCAATGTCGTGAAACGCCTTCATATGCACTATCAGACCCTCAGTGCAATGGCATAATTAATGTGATAGACTGACTCATGATTTATGAATATCCGTGTCATGATGTCAGTAGATTTTGTTTGAGGGTGGAGAAACTATCAAAACAAATTATTGCCCTCAGAAAGATAGCAACGCCAATGGCTATGCATATGGCCATAGAGCATCAGGTTGAGCTGATTCAGCTACTAGATCGTCCAGATATAAGGACAAAGCTTAGTAAATTATTCCAAGTTTTTTTGTCTCGTTACCAAGATTTCTTATCACATGAATCAGTTGACCGCAGGCAGGTGAGAGACATAATTGATCAAATCAAAGAACATATGGCTTTTTTACAGAAGCGCGCAAGGTCATCACTCCAAGAAATACATCAATCAAGTTTGACTAGTATGCTCCTTCAGAATATTTCTTCTCCTGGGCGACTTACTGATTTTAGTGTGCCTTTTTTAAAGGTGTTAAAGCAGCATATAAATACTCAAAATCAGCCAATGTGGTTGAATGACTGGTTTGGTCTTATCAGTCCATTTATCCGCCTAAGTGAACTGATGTTGGAATTATTACGTTTAGATACTTATGAGTATGATTTAATCACGGAGGCAGGCCAGTGCCACCTTGAGCTTAAAAGTAGTGAAGAGGTGTTTTTAATTCAAATTCTTATTGATGATGACTTAATATTCCCAACCATTATTTATGGGAAGCACCGGTTATCTGTCCATTTTCAGGAGATGTCACAAAGAATGGAGCAAACTAATGCTTTTGTTGTCAAGCGGCAGATCACAACCCGAGTAAAATTATCAAAAATTTAAAATAGAGCTTAATCTGTTTGTAATTGGGTCTTTAGATACATTGAAATATATTTATTAGCTGGAAGAAGCTTGACCGTCTCGATGTCGTTAATATTGATCCACTGATTATTTTGGTTTTCTTTCCCGAATGGAATTCCTTCGAATTCACAAACAAGCCATACAGCAAGCCACCGGTGATTGGGATTACATAGGCTCATAATTTGTTTAGTTTCAATAACCTTTACTCCCACCTCTTCATCAAGTTCCCGCTTAAGGGCCATTAACGAGGTTTCGCTTTGCTCAACTTTTCCGCCAGGAAATTCCCAAAACCCAGGCATACTTTGCGTGGCTTGGCGCTGTGTAATGAAGACTTCTTTGCCTTTTAAGAGTAAGCCAACAGAAGCATGGTAAAAGTCAAAAGAGGGAAGGTTTATTGTCGGTATTTCCACTGAGGTACTCGCAGGTGTCATAGTAAATAAGGTTAATCTGGTGTGCTAACCGTGCGATGGCATGAGGAAGAGTAAGCGGAGTGTTTTTTGTAATAAAGATTACACAGAATAAAGAAATCTGTGCAAATAGTAATATAACGAGTACACAACTGAAGAAAACCAGCTCCAGTAAAGATTGCCATATGGCGGGGGATAGAATTTTTTGATACCAGTGCTGCATAAGTAAGATCCATTTATGGTCATTGTAATTCTAAATAAGGAAGATGTAAATTAAAAAGGGGACGACTCTTATGTTGTGGCCGCTTGGGTGATTTATTATTAAGAAGTGAAGATATTTCTTATTTTCACATGAGAATATTAAGGTATTATTAACGGGGCAGATAAAAAAATTAATCTAATATATGCTAAAAATTACCACTTTATTTTTATATACTAGGATAAAGCGTGCTATTCGATTATATTGCTTAAAATGTAGGCTAAGAAATTGACCATTTATTTATTGGTTTTTTTCTTCTACATCATCAGGAGCCATACTAACCTGATAAGAACCACTCATATTGACCGGTTCGGGCTCTGGTTGATTAATCTTAATATGGGTAAGTGTTTGCCATACATGAGACCTGATATCACTCAGTAGTTTCCTAAATAGCTCTAAGGCTTCTTTTTTGTACTCATGTGCTGGATTTTTTTGAGCATATCCACGGAAGTGTATACCTTGTCTTAAGACATCCATTGTCATTAAATGATCCTTCCAGAAATGATCAACGGTGGATAGGGTAAGTTGCTTCTCAAGACCAGTTTTTTGTTCAGCAGATAGCTGGTTTAGATTGTTTTCCTGGCAGGCCATCAAGCTATCTATGATGATTTGACGAATTTCCTCTGGCGTATCAGTCTCACTAAACTGATGATTGAGATTGTATTTTTCCGCAATAATTGACGATAATAGTTCCAAGTTCCAGTCCGCAGAATCAGTTTCATTTGGGGCCATTTGTTCTTGCAGAGTTGTTGCAATACTATCAGCCATATCAGTGATAAGATCTGATATGTGCTCTGCATTCATAATATCGTCTCTTAATCCATAGACGAGTGTACGCTGTTCATTTGCAATATCATCGTACTTTAGTAACTCTTTTCGGATGTCAAAGTGATGTCCTTCTACTTTCTTCTGTGCGGTTTCAATGGAGCGGGTCAACATAGGTGCTTGTAACATCTCTCCTGGTTTCACACCAAACATTTTCATTATTTGCTGCATTTTATCAGATGCAAATATTCTCAGTAAATTATCATCCATTGCTAAATAAAACTGGTTGGATCCAGGGTCCCCTTGTCGCCCAGATCTTCCAATTAGCTGGTTATCAACTCTACGAGATTCATTTCTTTCAGCGCCAATGACGTGAAGCCCTCCCAATTCAAGTACCTCTTCGTGTTCTTGTTTCCATTTGGCTTTGAGGTCACTAATATCCTGCTCAGTTGCTGACTTGCCAAGCGCATCTATCTTTGCATCCATATTTCCACCAAGAATAATATCTGTACCACGACCAGCCATATTGGTTGAAATAGTGAGCGCACCTTTACAGCCCGCTTGAGCAATTATATCTGCCTCTCTTTGATGGTTTTTTGCATTGAGCACCTCATGGGCAATCTTCTTATCGTGTAACATTTTCGATAATAGCTCAGAGCTTTCAACTGAGCATGTGCCGACCAGAATAGGTTGACCTTTTTCCCGCCGTTCCTGGATATCTTCAACAATCGCATCATATTTGCTTACCTGATCAAGATACACTTTATCACTAAAGCTTTTTCTTTGCATTGGCCGGTTGGTAGGGATAATAATCGCTTCCAGATTATAGATTTCGAGAAACTCATCTGCTTCTGTATCAGCAGTTCCAGTCATTCCGGATAGCTTGTCATACATTCTAAAATAATTTTGGAACGTGATGGAAGCCAATGTTTGGTTTTCAGCTTGAATTTTAACCTTCTCTTTGGCTTCAACTGCTTGGTGTATTCCATCAGACCAGCGGCGACCTGGCATGGCTCTTCCCGTGTGCTCATCAATGATAATGACCTCACCATTTTTGACCATATATTCAACATTTTTATTAAATAGATTGAGAGCCTTTAAGCAAGCATTACAGTAGTGAAGTAGTCTCGAATTCTCAATATCGTATAAGTTACTATCTTCTCCGAGTAGCTTGTCTTTTCGAAGCAATTCTTCTAGGCGTGCATGCCCATTTTCTGTAAGATGAATCTGCTGTTCTTTTTCTAGAATATAAAAGTCACCTTCACCATCATCTACTTCAGCTGCCTTTCCTGATAAATGACTGACAATGGCGATCATTCTAACAAAAAGGTTGGCGCTTTCTTCTATTGGTCCTGAGATAATCAGAGGGGTTCTTGCTTCACTAATTAAAATTGAGTCAATTTCATCAATAATCGCATATGCACGGTGACGACTAACACGGTCATCTAGCTCTCCGACCATATTATCTCTGAGATAGTCGAATCCAAGTTCGTTATTTGTCCCATAAGTGATGTCACATTCGTAAGATTTCTTTCTATCTTCCTTGGCCATTTGAGGCACAATTAGACCGGTAGTCAGGCCCATGAACGCAAATACTTGCCCCATCCATTTTGAGTCTCTCTCTGCTAGATAGGGGTTAACTGTAACAATGTGAACGCCTTTTTGAGGAATAGCATTTAAATATGCAGCTAAGGTTGCGACTAAAGTCTTACCTTCACCTGTCTTCATTTCAGCAATTTTCCCTTCATGTAGCGCGATTGCCCCGATGATCTGAACATCAAAATGTCTCAGCCCAATGGTTCTCTTGGCGGCTTCTCTAACACATGCAAATGCCTCAGGTAATAGTTTGTTTAGTGTTTCGCCGTTATTATAACGCTCACGAAATTCTAGTGTTTTATTTTTTAAGTCATCATCACTCAGCCGAGAGATAACCTCCTCAAGTTGATTAATTTTCTTAACAATCGGGTGTTTTGATTTTAAGTATCTTTCGTTTCGACTGCCAAAAAGCTTTTTTAAAAAATTAATCATTTGTATATATTACCGATAGTGCTTGAGGTATTATATGCATAGATAGCACTGTGAGCAATATGTGAAACCAATTCATGCATCAATAGTTAAAAAAATGGCGGAACTTGGGCACGATCAAATGAAGAGTAAGCTTGTAATTACTCAACAACAGCTCATGCCTTTCTTAAAGGAAGTACCTGATGACGCATACGAATTTGTATGTTTGAACTCGGAGGGGGTCTTAACAATCAAGGTCCACCGATCTGGGTACGCCCAGGCAATAAGATATGGAATATTTAAAGCAATAGATCATGTTACTCAGCTCCAATCGCTTACGGTGAGGTTCTCTACCTAATGGGAGTCCTAATGCCGCTGGCTTCACAATCAGCGTGTTCAACTGAGCTATGAGGACCATCCTTTGTAAAAGTAACCGTCTTGAGATTGTGCGGCGTGCTATAAATTGCTTTCTTAATTTCATCTTCAGTGGTCCCATGGTGAGATGTGATAAAGAACATAGTTTCCTCTAGGAAGGGGATCATTTTTTCCGCTAGTTTTTTATAAACAACTATTGTTTGAGGTTCAGTAGGTCGCGAGGGCTGTCCGTGCACTGACTTTATGGGAGAAAGTATGGTTTTTTCCTGACCAAAGCCACGATCTATTTCATCAAGTATGACCATTTTGAATGGAAAGTCTTCGGGTTTATCTTTATATTCATCTAGAAGAATCATTAAGCGGATAAGGTTAACACTATCACCTTGACCACCTGAGAGGTTGTTTGGGTTTACGCCTATATCTTTGGGTGCGATTTTGTGAATACCGTCCTCATAATATTGGTTAAATCGGTTTTCTATAGTCTTATTGTCAATCCCTTTGAAATAACGATTTCCTGGATATCGCAAGCAGTCTATAATGGTATTTCCTGACTTTTTGCACTCACTGGCTTTTTGGCTGATATGGTAGATCTGACCATCCATATCGAAGCCATTATCAGAGACGCATGGGTGAGAGACCTTAGTACCTTCTTGTATCATATCAACGTTATTGCCTTCGTAAGTTGTGAACGCTCCTGACAAAAATGAGAGCCACTGTGACTTGCCTGTTCCACTATCACCTTTGACAATGTGAACGCCCGGTTTGTAGACAAATTCCTTATCGAGCTTAATTATGAGCTGCTCCTCCTCCTTATGGGGGGCTTTATCTTCTTTGTCATCTTTATTATGGGGTCTCGCCGGTTTTATTGCGCATGCGGGTACGGCCAGTGCCAGTTCCTTACTTTTGTCTGATGGTTTAAAGTATTGTGATAAGCTCTCGCGTTCATAGCTTCTTTGTTTGTATATACTTTCCGAAGTTTCGTGCAGACGGTTAACACCGGTCCTGAATTTATTGAGCATTTTACGATTAGAAATCATGAGAGTGATAGATGATAAAAAGTCTTTAAAGATTCGCATACTTGACATAACAACCCCAAAAGTAATTGTTCCTGTGCTGTAAGAGGGGGCGATTAAGAAGAATGCAGCGGGTATTGAAAGGTATTTGATCATTCGAGTGATAAAAGAATATATCGATTCCCAGGTGATTTTCCTGAAATAGTTGGTTGATATAGTTTCAACTGTGTCATTAAGCTCTTGTTTCTCATAGTTGCTTGCGTTGACCCCTTTGATCATAGGGCTTCTATTCATATAGTCAGTTAATTGCTGCCTTGAATTAGTGCGAAGTTTTCGGTCTTTCGTTTGGAGGTCAAATTGCTTTGCACCAGGTAAGTAAGTCAGCGCCCATATTGTCGCGCATGAGCCGATAGCAAGAAACAATAACTGGGGTGATTGTTGATACAGAAAGACGAAGAAAAAAAGTAGGTCACTGGACATGTAAAGCGCTTGTGTCAGTGTAATGATGGTGTACGAAACTGTTTCATCTACCTCTTCCTCTATGATTTGAGGCATCTGCTGTTTATCCTGAGTTTTGATGGCGTCAAGATTCACAGAGGTGTACAACTGGAGCCATTGTTTGCGGATATTTAATGTGAGAAAGTTCTGGGTGGATTTACGCACGAACTTAGTGATTGCTCTTAAGGATACAAGGACAACAGTGAGGCCGACATAATGCATAAGTATCTGATTAAAGATCCCAGGGGACGAGGAGTTAAATGCATCTGTGAAATTTTTATACAGATATATATTCAGATACATGAGCACTGTAAATAATACACACGATGTTAAAACAATAAATAATCTTAAATAGGTTTTTTGCCTATTTTCGGAACTAAACTCAAATATACTCGGATGGGTGTTTTTCTCGGTCCCGTTTAGTTTACCGCTAAGTATATACCACGCATCGTGTAAAAATGTTCGATCTAAGCTAGTGCTGTTTTTGTCTCCAGGAAAGATCTTACAACTGCAAAACCAACAGGCATATGCGATAGGATATAAGATCATGTGGTAAAGGGCTCTGAAGGGGAGACATAACGTCCAAACTATAGATTGCAAAAACCATGAAAAGAATTGGCTAGTAAGGGAAAGGGTTAATTGGTGGTTGTTGGAAGCCTTATTAGGGCTTGTTGAGGAGATAGTAAATTGAGTCTTCATTGCTGTAGTCCTCGTGATTTTGAATATAATATATTGGCGGTAAGAATTATGCAAGACAGCATTATAGATAAAGATTTTTTTATATTTAAATCAACTGTTTTACCGTTATCGTTTGTGATAATATACAACTTATGAATAAACTAAGCCCCAAAAAACAAGGACTACAGTCAGATTTGCTGGATCTTTCATTGCAATCAAGTAAGGCAGCACATCTTTTGAACTTGTTGATTGATCCAGGCAGTGTATTTCTTCCAATCGCAATGAATCAAACGCGCGAGGCAGATGATTATCGTTTATATAGCGGAATGGTCAGCATTATGCGCAGAAATATAATGATTTTAATGATCAATACAGAGATCCAGGGAGGGGTTTTTACTCCAAGTATGGTGAGTCAAATTAACCGCGTATTGGATATTTGTATTAGACAAAATTTGCCAGCCATTTTTTGGGGTGCAAGCGGCGGAGCAAACTTACTAAAACAAGATGAGCTTTTTGTAGAAACTGGCGGTATCTATTACCGTTTAGGCAAAATGAAGTCTTTAGGGTTATTTACTTGCTCGGTCATTACCGGGATTGCAACTGCTGGAGGCGCCTACATACCTGGAATGTGTCAGTTCACAATTGCAACGAAAAATGCAGAGATCTATCTTGCAGGGCCCCCACTTGTGAAGGCGGCAATTGGCCAATCAGTCAGTGGACAAGCATTAGGTTCGGCAAAAATGCATGCGCAGAAAACAGGATTGGTTGATCTGTTAGTGGATAATCATTTCGAAGCGGCGCATCAACTTAGACAAGTAATTTCTAACAATATAAAAATAGGAGCTATGTCAACTGCCAGCTTCACACAGCGATATGATAAAGCTGAATGGTGGGTTGACCAGCAATTTCAAACGCTCGATTTTTTGCAGAGTATTTCAAAGGTGGAGTATTATCAGCCTGATTTTGAGCAGAGTATGATTTGTGCCTATATACAGATCGGCGAAAGATGCTGGGGAGTCATTTCGACTCAGGGACCAATTCATGCTGCAGGGGCAAAAAAAGCGGCAAATTTTTTAAATCTTCTCAATCGTGCTAAAACGCCGGTATTATTTATTCAGAATACAGTGGGTTTTATGGTTGGGGTGCAGGAGGAGCAGCGTGGGGTAATTGTCAATGGCGCAGAGCTGCTTCATGCCATAGCATCTTTCAAAGGTGTAAAAGTCTCGCTTCACGTGGGTCCAAGCTACGGAGCGGGGTATTATGCCCTGTGTGCTCGATCGTTTGATCCTGACTTTATTGTTTCTTGGCCATGCTACCACTTGGCAGTAATGGGCGGCAAAAATGCTGCGAAGGTAATGCGGGAGATCAAAAGTAAGAAGCCTTCACTATCTACCGACAAGCTCGATGAAATTTACCAAGCGGTGATTGAGCAGTATGATAGGGAGTCATCTGCATTTCATAATAGTGCAAAGGGTCGGGATGACTGTATGATTGATCCAAGGGATACTCTAGTTGTGTTGAATCGAATATCAGATATGTGTTGGAATAATGGTCATTAGATATAGCTCAAACGATAGATATGAATTGGTTGAAATTGACCGTCCTGAGTCAAGAGGAGCGCTCGACAAGGAGCATTTGCTCCTGCTTAAAAGATGCTTAGATCAGATTCACTTAGATCGTCCGCTCATCCTTACTGGGTGTGGGGATTCATTTTGCTCAGGACTTGATCTGAAAGAGGTGGCAAAAATGTCCAATGAGGAAAAAAAGGAGATTAATATCTCTTTCGCCTCTTTACTGACTCAAATAAGTCAACTTAGAAATTTGTCGATTGTATTTGTGAACGGACCATGTGTAGGCGGTGGATGCGGGATTGCAGCTGCAGCAAATTATACAGTTGTTAGCTCAAGTGCTCGCTTTAAGTGTCCAGAGCTGTCCATTGGTCTTGCGCCTGCGCAGATTTATCCCTACCTAAAGCGCCGAATAACTAATGAGGCGAATCTACTGAGGTTTCTCTCAGGGCAGTGGATATCTGCTAACGAGGCCATTTCAAGCGGCATTGCTCATGAATGTGATACAAAAAACATGTCGTTATGGGCGTCTGAAAGACTAAGTGTAATTGAGGATTTGTTTGCATTTTCTCATAATATATCAAATTATGACCCTCAAGATCATGTTAAATTATCAGAAATTTTTATTAATAATGAATAGGCTATATATGCTTGATACCGTAATATAGGGGTGCTACTATGTATGAGGTAATTTTTGCTTTCATCCCATGAGTAACACAGTTGAATTGCTAGAGAAGATTAGTCAGCAGCAGCAGATTATTAATCGACTAGAGGAACAATTAGAGGAAAATACAAGGACCGGTGCTAGCTCTTTTCAGAGACTGCAGGTGTTTGAATCTGCTGTAAAGATGATGCCGCAAGCGTTCTACTGGATCAGCACCCTGGGTATAATAAAAGCCTATAGTACTTCTTTTTTTGATTGGTTGGGCTTAGACAATTCGCGTGAGCTTGAGGGCTTCAATTTATATGATATTTTAAATCAGCAAAAAATTCCTGACCAAATAATACAGTCCATTGAGAAAAATAACGCATGGGTCGTCAACCAAAATAAGCAAAGCATCGTGGAAGAGCAGATGCAAGTAGGTGGTCATAAAAGCACATTTTTGTGTTACAGGACTCCCGTCACCTCCACAAGTGGCCAAGTTCTAGGAGTGGCATGCGTCGCTTGTGATATCACACAAAGAAAGAAAATTGATGAGCAGAATCATGAGAAATCACACCAAGCTGCATTTGAGCATGTGGGAAGCGTCGATTTTTTATCAAAATCACGACATGATATTAAAACGCCATTGGCTAACTTAGTTGGCTTAACGAAACTGTTAAATGATTATGGCGATCAAGAGGATGTGATTAAAGATATCCACTATAGTGCCAAGCAGCTTGAGCGCATGATTGAAGAGATCCTTGACTTTACGACCAAGCAATGTCTTGCAGAGCCTAATGAGAAAGACGAATTCTCAATTAACCAATTAGTTACTGAGGCCAAGGGCACCATTCGTATGATGCTTAAAGAGCAGCAAATAGAATTTAAAGAATATATCTCTCAACAGCTGTGTCAGTATGTTAAAGTCAACAGAGTCAGGCTGCAGAGAATTATCACTAACTTGCTGGTTAATGCAGTAAAGCACTCTAGAACTGATGTTATAGAGCTAAGCATTACTCCTTCCAGTCAATTTGATGGCAAAGGCATGCTTTTGATTATTAAAGATCATGGAGTGGGTATCCCTGAGCGATATATCAATATGGTAATGAAGGGCGCCCGCCTTGTCGCCGGGCAGCTTACAAATGACGAGTCTGAAGGACTTGGATTAAATATTATTCAAGAATATGTGGATGATTTAGGTGGGGTAATGGTAATTAGTAGCCAGGTAGGTGTGGGAACAGAATTTAAGATCCACATTCCTTACGAATCAGTGTCCCACTCAGTGGATTCAAAATCAGATCACCTGGTTTGAAATATCTTTCGTAATCGATTCATCCATGTGTCACACTTTGGTGAATGCTTTGCTTGATCTTCGCTTAACGAATTAGCAAATGTTGTTAGCATTTCTTTTTGCTGGCTGTTTAGATTAACGGGGGTCTCAACAATAATTCGGCAAATAAGGTCACCTCTATTGTCACTGCGAAGAATCGGCATTCCCTGCTTTCTTAGGCGAAAATGGCTAAGAGATTGGGTCTCTGGCGGGATCTTTAAAGTCAGTTTTTTATCCAGGCTCAGTACTTCTACTTCTCCGCCAAGTGATGCAGTTGCAAAGCTGATGGGCACATCGCAGGTCAGGTTATTACCTTCTCTTTCAAAAATTGTGTGATCATCAACGTGAATATCCAAGTATAAATCACCAGGGGGGCCACCACGTTGACCAGGTTCTCCTTTCCCGCTGATACGCATTCTTGTAGCACTTTCAATACCTCTAGGTATTTGCACGTTTATTGATTTGTTCTTTTGAATTTGCCCTTGGCCTCGACAGGTGGGGCAACGGTCTTTAATGATTTTTCCCTCTCCATGACAAACTGGGCAGGGTTGCTCAATGGCTAGAAAGCCTTGCTGCATTCTGATGGTTCCACTACCATTGCAATGTGAGCATGTCATTGGGGTAGAGCCTTTTCTCGCACCTGATCCACCACAGTCCCCGCAAGTTTCCATAGCCATTACTTTGATGGTCTTCTCGCAACCACTAAAGCTCTCTTCCAGCGAAATATTTATCTCGTGAATTAGGTCTGCACCTCTGGCTGCACGAGAGCGAGATCCGCCTGCGCCACCAAATCCACCGCCAAAGAAGCTTTCAAATACAGATTCAAATCCATCGAATGGGTTGCCTTGCTGACCTCCTCCCATTGATTGATTAACGCCAGCGTGTCCAAACTGGTCATACATCTGGCGCTTTTGAGGGTCAGAGAGCACTTCATAGGCTTCTTTGATTTCCTTGAATTTGCTCTCAGCATCAGGACTACTATTTCGATCAGGATGATATTTTCCTGCCATCTTTTTGTAGGCATTTTTTATCACCTTGGGCTCGGCATTACGGTCAATGCCAAGTAATTCATAGTAGTCGCGTTCAGCTGCCATAGACGGTTAATCCTTATTTTTTGTCAGAGTCGTCTTTTTCGTCAAACTCAGCGTCAATGGTGTCTGATGATTGGTTGGTCCCACTCTCAGCAGAAGGTTCACCACTTGCCTCACCAGGATTTTGCTGATAGACCTTTTGCATAAATGTACTGGAGGCTGCCTGTAAGGCTTGCAAGGACGATTCAATCTCGTCTTTTTCTTTCTTACTGATTGCTTCCTCAACTGCTTTCATACTCGATTCAATGGATGCTTTTTCTTCATCACTGACTTTATCTGCATGCTCTGAGAGGGATTTTTTCAAACTGTACACAGTGCTCTCTGCCTGGTTAGTTAGCGTGACAAGCTCTTGGAAAGCTTTATCAGCCTCAGCGTGTTTCTCCGCATCTTGCACCATGTTCTCAATTTCTTCTTCAGATAAACCACCTGCAGCTTTGATCGTAATTGACTGCTCTTTATTTGTGGCTTTATCTTTCGCGCTTACTTTGAGGATACCATTACTATCGATATTGAAAGAAACTTCAATTTGAGGAAGCCCTCTTGGTGCGGCAGAAATATCGCCCAGAGTAAATTCGCCAAGTGATTTGTTGGATCCGGCCATTTCACGCTCACCTTGAAGAACATGAATAGTTACAGCAGTTTGGTTATCTGCAGCGGTAGAGAATACCTGAGATGCCTTTGTTGGGATCGTAGTATTCTTTTTGATGAGTTTAGTCATCACGCCACCGAGTGTCTCAAGTCCAAGGGATAGCGGAGTTACATCAAGTAGCAAAATATCTTTAACATCACCAGAGAGAACAGCGCCTTGAATTGCTGCGCCCACTGCGACTGCCTCATCAGGGTTTACATCTCTTCGAGGTTTTTTACCAAAGAATGCTTCTACTTCTTCTTGTACCTTCGGCATACGTGTTTGTCCACCTACAAGAATAATTTCATCAACTTCTGATACACTAACGCCTGAATCTGATAGCGCCACTTCACATGGCTTAATGGTTCGATTTACTAATTGCTCTGTGAGTTCCTCAAACTTTGAACGGGTTAGGTCTCTTGTTAAATGAAGAGGGCCTTCCTTATTTGCTGTAATAAACGGAAGATTAATTTCTGTTTTCTGGGCGGATGAGAGCTCAATCTTTGCTTTCTCAGCAGACTCTTTCAGCCGCTGGAGAGCAAGTTTGTCATTGCGAAGATCGATGCTGTTTTCTTTCTTAAATTCATCCGCAAGAAAGTCAATGATTTTCTCATCAAAATCCTCACCTCCTAAGAAAGTGTCACCGTTGGTTGCGAGCACTTCAAATTGATGGTCACCATCAATATCAGTAATTTCAATAATTGAAATATCAAATGTACCCCCACCAAGGTCATATACTGCGATCTTTCTATCGCCACGTTTTTTGTCAAGCCCATATGCTAGCGCGGCAGCAGTTGGTTCGTTGATAATACGCTTTACTTCAAGGCCAGCAATTCTGCCAGCATCTTTAGTTGCTTGTCGCTGTGCATCATTAAAATAGGCCGGGACAGTTACAACCGCATTTTTAACTTCATGGCCTAAATAGCTCTCAGCAGTTTCTTTCATTTTTAAAAGGATGTGCGAGCTGAGCTGCTCAGGTGACCAAAGTTCTTCTTTATCATTGATGGTAACCCCAATTCTGGCATCGCCGTTTTTGGCTGCTTTTAAGTTGTAAGATACTTTTACATCTTGGATGACAGAGTCTTTTAATTTGTGCCCCATAAGGCGTTTAAATCCGTAAAAGGTACTTCCTGCATTGTTTACAGCGCCACGTTTTGCTGGCTCACCTTTTGTAATTTCATTGTCACGAACAGCGACGTAGGAAGGGGTAGTGTTCTTACCCTCGTTATTTTCGATCACTTTTGGGGAGCCTCCCTCAACGATAGCAACGCAAGAGTTGGTTGTCCCAAGGTCGATACCAATTATTACTTCACTCATTTTCATTATCTCCAGTAGATTCTCATGTTCAGATGGTATGTATGATTGATTATGATTTTTTCAAGAGCTGATCAAGATTTTTTTTCAGCACAGACGATTACTTTGGCAGCTCTGATAAGTAGATCGCCAAGTTTGTAGCCAGTTTGAACCACTTGCACAATTGTATTGGGTTCTTGATCTGCCTCGATTGTTGCCAATGCCTCATGTAGGTCAGGATTAAACACTTCTTTAAAGGGCCGGATAATCTCAACTTTATGCTGCGTTAATGTTTTTTCGATCGCTGATTGGGTCATCTCGATTCCGCTGATAATATGCTCAACTGATGCATCCTCTTTTTTTGATGCTTCAATCGCCTTTTCAAGACCATCAAGAGAGGGCAGTAGGTCGGTAATAAAATATCTTGCCGCACGTTCAGTGTCCAAAGCTGCTTTTCTATCAAGGCGAGTTTTTTGATTGCGCATTTCAGCAATTAATCGCAGTTGCTCGCTTTTCTCATGCTGTAGCTTATCGTTAAGGTCAGCAATCTCAGTATCTTTTTTCTCAATTTCTAGTTTAAGACTCTCAGATTCCTCATCCTGTGTTACTTGGTTGATGGCACTGGCTTTGATTGGATCGGTATCACTCATTTCGCGTCTCTGTGTTTTTCTAATATATATATGCATCCGTGTGGGAACTTTTCAAGAGGTGACTGTTAATTTTAATAAAATTATGCTTTTATAGCTTAATGAAGATTGAAAATGTTAAATATTTCGACCGATTGTATTTGAGTCTGTCTGCGCTTGGCTTATTAACGCTGGCGCTTGGGTTTGAGTATATTGGGGGGTACAAAGGTTGCTTTCTATGCTGGGCACAGCGGTTCATCCTATTAATGCTCGCTGTTTCATTTTTACTTCCAGGTTTTGGTGCTAATTGGTTTAGTCGGGCACTTATTGGTCTGGGGTTATCATTGGCAACTTTTCAAACCTATCTTATCCTGAAGGGGTACCTTGCTGATTCGTGCGTCGCTTGGGGGCACTCTTTGCCATTGACAATTTTCACTTGGATGCAGTCTTTTCCAGCGTGCGATGCCTCATCATTATTTGGTTTACCATGGGTGGTTTGGCTTCTTGGTTACTATTTTTTTATAACAGGTGTTTTAATGTGGGAGCATATTAATGAGAGAAAACTTTGAGTTTCTAGAAGAAGTGGCTAACGTCAAAGCCTTTCGTCTTAAGTCGAATCAGTTAATGGTTCTGGCGATGAAAGATCAGACGGCGCCTGTAGTAGGATTTCAGATAACGTATATGGTGGGATCCAGAAATGAGACAACAGGTCATACTGGAGCGACACATTTGCTTGAGCATCTCATGTTTAAGGGCTCTAAAAATTATAACAAGGCGCTGGGGAACAACATCGACCGAATGGAAAATATTGGCGCTCAATTAAATGCCACTACCAGTTGGGATCGAACAAATTACTACATGGTACTGCCTAAAGATAACTTAGAAGAAATTATTAAGATTGAAGCAGACCGTATGCGCAATGCATTTATTGATGAGGCCGATAAGATCTCAGAGATGCCTGTTGTGCGCAATGAGTTTGAACAAGGAGAAAATAGCCCAATTAATGCAATATTCAAGCAGCTATTAGCCACTGTGTATCAAGCACATCCTTATCACCACGATACGATAGGATGGTTGTCAGATATTGAAAACGTCAGCATTGAACGATTAAAACAATTTTACCATGATTTTTATTGGCCCGATAACGCGGTTTTATCTGTTGTGGGTGATTTTGATGAGGATGATCTTCTTACCAAGATTTACAACTCGTTTGGGCATATTCCACAATCAGATAATCCGATGCCTGATATTTATACTCAAGAGCCAGAACAAGAAGGTGAAAGACGATTTACTTTGAGACGCTCTGCCCCTGGGCACTCTGGGCTGGTCTGCATTGCATGGAAAGTGCCAAAAGGAACAGATCCTGAGCATATGGCCATACAGGTTCTGGGGCGAGCACTTGGTGATGGGAAAGCCAGCCGATTACACAAGGCCCTTGTTGACAAAGGACTTGCACTTTCAGCAAGTGTCTTTGATCATCCGACGCGAGATCCAGGAATGCTTGCAGTTTTCGTGCACTTGGCGGTGGGTGTCGAGCATGAAAAAGTAGAGAGCATCGTTTATGAGGAGATTGATAAGATTGAAAAAAATGGCCTGAGTAATGAGGAGTTAACGCGTTTGCGTCGATCTGTAAAAGTAACACAGGCATTTGCTATGGATCGCATTTCATCAAGATTGTCGTCACTCAACGAGTCGATTGCCATTGGAGAATGGGCATATGACTTAAAGTATGTTGAGCGTTTTAACCAGGTGGACTCTAGGGCGGTTCAGGCAGTGATACGTAAGTATTGTGATGAGGATCAGCGCAATGTCGGATACTTTATTCCCAAAGGAGAGCAGTGATGAAAAATATTAAAGTTCGTGAATTTCCAGGGGGTACGATTTATTATCTAACAACGAATCGTCCAGATATCATCATTATGCGTGGCAGTTATTTGGGCGGTGATTTAAGAGCGCCTGATGAGGCACATGCCGATCTTATGGTCAGTATGCTGGATCAAGGAACTTCTGATTATACACGTGATGAATTAAATGAGGAGCTAGAGTTACTTGGGGTAACGATAGACTTTGATTACGATACTCAGCGTACACGTTTTTCTGCATCGATGCTAAAAGACGTATGGAGAAAAGGGCTTGGATTATTAAAATCACAATTAACAGATAGTGCATTTGATTCTAATTGCTTTAAAATTATGAAAGAGCGGATTATGGGTGAGCAGAACGAGCGGCTTTCAAATGCGAGAGAAATAGCCTCCATCGCTATGCTTGATGAGATATATCCTGATGGTCATCCAAATCGAGTGCCAACAGTTCAGGCGATGATTGATCAGCTCAAAGCAGCAACGCTTGAATCCGTTAAATCCTATTATCTTGATCAGAGGATGAAAGGAGAGCTGAAAATTGTGCTGGTGGGTGATATTGATGAATCAATGATTGATGATATCGTATCGGAATTTTCAGGTTGGGATAAAGGTTCTTACTCGGTGCAAAAGCCCAAAAAACCTGCCCACAAAGCGGTGAAGAAAAGTAAAGAAATAACCATCCCAGGGAAAGTTAGTGCTGATGTGTTGCTGGGTCAGTCACTTCAAATTGATCGACATCACAAAGATTTTCTCCCGCTAATGCTGGGGGTTGATGCGCTGGGCGGTAATTTCTCAGCCAGGTTGATTCGAACTATTCGTGATGAAATGGGCCTAACTTATGGGATCTATAGCCATATTTCTGGAGTGTCAGATTTATCTGACGGATATTTATCGGTGTGGGCCAATTATCCACCTGATAAGATTTCAACTGGGATAGAGCAAACGCTAGTATTATGTCGTGAATGGATCAATGGGTTAGGTGCACAGGAGCTTCTTGAAAGGCAGCAAGGGATATGTGGCCGTTTTGTCTTAAATCAGTCAAGTTGTTCAGGTATTGCTGGGTTAATTTTGCATTTTACAGAGCAGGGTTTTGGTCCTGATTATATCGAGCAGTATCCTAAGGACGTGATGACTGTGACTCTTGGAGAGGTCAATCAGGCAATCAAGCAATATATTGATCTGGATAATTTTATTGATGTCAAAGCAGGTTCTATATAAGGGATAAGTTAGCATATTGGCTAAGCAGCCATTTTACTCCGCATGACTCAAAATGCACTTGTATTCTTACGTTTTCTCGGTCTCCTTCAATATTGAGAATCGTGCCATCACCAAAAGTGCCATGGTGGACTCGTGCCCCCAGTCGATAAGGGTGAGATGGATTAACTTGACCTACTTGGCTAGTTGCATAGTTAGATTGAGTGGATCGTACAGATAGAACTAGCTCTTTTGGGATCTCGCTGATAAAGCGTGAGGGTCTTTGGAACTGTTCTTTGCCGAATATTCGCCTGGTCTCTGCATTAGTTATGTATAGTTTTTGACAAGCCCTAGTGATGCCGACATAGCAGAGTCGGCGCTCTTCTTCCAGTTCGTCATCATCTTGACCTGAGCCAAAGTGAGGAAATAGGCCCTCTTCCAGGCCAGTGAGAAATACATGGGTAAATTCAAGTCCCTTGGCCGCATGAACGGTCATAAGCTGGACAGCGTGTTTTTCATATTTTGCGTTATCTTGGGTTGCATCCAGTGTCATATGAGCCAGTGCAGTTCTTATATTATCTTCAATCAATTCACTATCTCTAAACTGACTCAAAGCAGTGACTAACTCGTCCATGTTTTCAATTTTCGCAGTGTGCTCCATTGTTTTATTTGGATAAAGGCGCTTAAGGTCACTGGTTTCAATAAGATACTGTGCAAGCTCATCTGTGCGTTCAAAGGTTTTAGATTTTGCGTTTAGAATAAGTGTTTTGAAGCCATCAAAAGCATTTGCTGCGCGTTTGGTAAGTAGGCCATTTGTTTTTGCTTGTTCAATACTATCCCATAGAGAGATTTGCTGATCACGAGCAATTTGGCGGATCTTTTCAAGAGAACTTTGGCCAATGCCTCGTGCTGGTAGATTGACGACTCGTTCAAATGCTGAGTCATCATGTGGATTGAGCCATAACCGAATATAGGCTAAGCAGTCTTTAATTTCAGCGCGGTCAAAAAATCGAAATCCTCCGTATATTCGGTAAGGAATTCCTTCCATATTCAGTACTTCTTCAATGGCTCTTGATTGAGCATTTGACCGATAAAATACTGCAAACTCGTCTAATGTATGGTCTTTTGATAACTCGCCAATGCACTGTACTATAAATTTTGCTTCATCAACTTCATTGTAAGCGGTGAAGTGGCGAATTAGCTCGCCATCTTCTAAATCGGTCCATAAATTTTTTCCAAGCCGATCAGTATTGTTGCTGATCAAGGAATTAGCGGCACTTAAAATAGTGGAGGTGGAGCGATAGTTCCTTTCAAGCCGAACAGTTTCAGTGTGTTTAAATTCTTTTTCAAATTCGTGTAGGTGACCAACAATTGCTCCTCGCCAGCTGTAGATGGACTGATCATCATCACCCACAACAGTGATGGATGAGTTAGCGCCAAGGCACTTAAGCCACGCATATTGTAGTCGGTTTGTATCCTGGAACTCATCAACAAGTATATAGCGAAATCGATTTTGGAAGTGCGTCCTGATCTGCTCGTTATTGAGTAATAATTCATAACATCGCAAAATAAGATCGGTAAAATCAAGCAAACTTTGGCGTTGGCAAAATAGCTCATAAGCGCTGAAAACTTTTACAAATTGTGGATCAAAATCCCCGCGGCCATCAATGTCTGATGCATGTTGAAAATTTTCTTTGCATTGGCCAATAAGATACTGAGATTTTTTAGGCGGGTATGCGCTTTCAGTAAGATTAAGCTCTTTGTGAATTTTTTTTAAGAGCTTCATTTGCTCATCACTGTCGATGATCTGAAAGTGCTGATCTAAATTTGCCTCGTTATAATGGATACGCAAGACCTTAAGGCACTGCGAATGAAACGTACCAACCCACATATGATGAACGGATGTGCCAAGGAGTTTCGCGACTCTATCATGGATTTCTTTTGCCGCTTTGTTGGTGAATGTGACTGCAAGAATTTCACTAGACTTGGCGCGACTTGTCTCAAGTAGCCAAGCAATTCGGTGAACCAAAACGCGTGTTTTCCCGCTTCCGGCGCCTGCAACCACCAGTACATTAGGGGAGTCCGATGTAACTGCCTGGCGCTGCTCGTCATTTAATTGTTGGGTGATGGTTGATTCTTTCATAAGGCCATTTTTTTGTCAGATCCTATGATAATGGCATGTAGCGTCATTGTCTAGTCAGTCAAAATTATGTTAATTTAGCCCTATGGTAAGATATATTTTTATTTTTGTCGCGTGTATAGCTTTTGCTAAACCTTGGGTTTTAGTGGGGTACCCAGAATTTATTGAAAAGCATCAAATTGAGCATTGTCGATCGCTAGAAAATCCTTATGACTGTTTCTTGAGCGTGCAGGGGATAGCGAGTGTTAACTTTTACAAGAATGAAATGTTTGTAACGCACTATGAGCTGATAGCGAGGGTGCCGATCGCAAAAATTGGTGATGACTATATTGATGCTAAGGGTGTCATTTTCCACATTAATGAAATGCCGCAACATGCTAGTTTGCCTGTGCTTAATATGTCTCATGACAATGTGCCAAAAGCAGTTAAAATAATCCAGCTAATACGGCGATTAAAGTTCCCAAAAGTGATCTCAATTGTTGTCGGATCTTCAGATCAGTGGAGAATATGGCTATCAAACGGTAATGAGCTACGTATGGGGAGCCGGCCATTACAAATATTGCCAAGGGCGGCTGCCTTTATTGGGGGGAATAAGTTGCTGTTTAAAAAGGGAAATATGTATTTTGATTTCAGGAATTCACATCAAGTTGCTATTGCGCAATTAAATAAGCTTGAAGCAAACAGATATGAATAATATAATAATGTAGGAAATGCTTGACGAAATTGTCAATTCGGGCTAATTTTACATGATTGCTCCCGACAAAAGGAAGATATGAAGCAAAATGCAATAGTAGTACTTGATCTGGGTTCGCGCTTTGTCAAAGGAGCTATGGTGAACCTGGCGGCAACTGACTCGCAGATTCAATCCTGCTCAAGAGTACAGTCAAATGGGATCGAGCGGGGAGAGATAATTAGTATCGAAGCGCTTGAGAAATCGATATCAGATTTATTTGAAGAGCTCTTTCAAGATTGCAATGCTAAACCTAGCCGGGCATTGGTTCATGTCAGTCCAGCCAGTCTAAAGTCTTTTAATTCACACGGGGTGATCAGGGTACTTAGGAAAGATGTTTCCAGTTACGATATCAAGCGAGTGCTTGAAGTGGCTTGCGCAGTACCGATGCAAAAAGATGAGCAAATCATCCATGCCATCGAGCAAAATTACGCACTTGATTACAAGCCAACACAAAGTCGGCCTATCGGTATGGATGGGACACGGTTAGAAGTCAATGCGCATATTGTCATTGCCAAGAAAACAGCACTAAATCTTGTAAAATCTTTATTGAAGAAATATGGAATAACTGATGTTGAAATCAGCTTCTCAGCTGGCGCGGTTGCACAATTACTGACAGACGATGACAAAGAGCTTGGCAGTGTAATGCTAGACATTGGTCATGGTGTTACTAACTTAATCGTTGTCTCCCAGCGTATGATCTATTTTTCTGCAGTTTGTCCACTTGGCGTATCTGATGTTATCAGTGCGATTGCAGATGCCTTTAATCTCCCCGAGCAAACTGCAACAAAAATATTTGAGCAATACGCATCACTATCTAGTAAACCCGGTGAAGCCGGTGTGCTTGAAATTCAGTCTGATAGAGGTGTTTACCAAATTGATCATGCCCAGCTTAATCGCACAATCGGCGAGGTCTACGAATCATTGCTCCAGTGGGTCGTTGATTGCTTAGCAAGCCTTCCACAAAGCACAAAGCTAACTGGTGGCTTACATTTAACCGGTGGTGGCTCACTGGTGAAAGGTTTAGGGGAATTTATTCAAACTAAAACAAATCTTGATTGTAACAAAACCAGTTATGAAAAATCTCTAGATTTTAAAACAGCATCACCTGCTGAATTTTCAGTTTTATCCGGCGCAGTGTCACAGATATTAAAAGATGAGAGACAGCCAATTCTTGCATCTCGAAGTTTCATTGCTAAATTAAAGACACTTTGGTACGAGCATTTTTAGTTGGGGGAGCATATGTCAAATACAATTCAATCAGGCGCACAAATTCGTGTTGTGGGCATCGGTGGTGGCGGTGGTAATGCGCTTGAGGACATGATATCTCAAGGCATTACAGGAGTTACTTATATCTGTGCAAATACAGATAATCAGGCACTTGCCAAGTCACATGCTGATATTAAAATACAGCTTGGTGCCGAATTGACAGAAGGTTTAGGCGCGGGTGCAAATCCAGATATTGGTCGTCAGGCCGCAGAGGAAAGTGAAGAGGATATTCGTAAAGCGTTTGATGGTACGGATATGCTATTTATGACAGCCGGAATGGGGGGCGGCACAGGAACAGGTGCCTCACCAGTTATCGCTAGGATTGCAAAAGAGATGAATATTCTTACAGTTGCTGTTGTCACTAAGCCATTTAATTTTGAGGGAAATAAGCGAACAGAGGTAGCAGATGAGGGAATCGAGAGAATCAAAGACTCTGTGGATTCTTTGATCACTATCCCAAATGATAAATTGCTGACGGTGCTTGGTAAGTCTGTCACATTGGTATCTGCATTTCGCTCAGTGAACACAATTCTTCAAGGTGCGGTTCAAGGTATCGCCGATCTTATTACGCGACCAGGACTGATTAACGTTGACTTTGCTGATGTTCGAACTGTTATGTCTGAAATGGGTCGAGCCATGATGGGTACTGGTTTTGCCTCCGGCGAGGACCGAGCAGAGAAGGCGGCACTGGCTGCTATCTCATCACCACTGCTTGATGATATCGATTTAAAAGATGCCAAAGGAGTGCTGATCAATATTACATCAAGCTCAGATATGTCGATTGGGGAATTTGTTATTGTCGGTGACATTATAAAAGGTATTACATCACCAGATGCCACAGTTGTGATAGGTACTGTGATTGATCCTGATATGACAGAGGATTTAAGGGTAACTGTGGTTGTTACTGGGCTGCCTGAGAAAACAGATCCGCTGAGTGAAGCAAATAACGCGATGAATAAAGTGCATCGCTTCAGAAGGTCGCAGTTTGATTCCAGTCAACCTACTCAAGCCGCATCAAGTAGCGAAAGTGATACATCTACACGTCCAGGGCTGTTAAAACAGCAAAGTACCTCCAGAGCGGAAACAGATAAGCGAGATGTGGGTTCCTTTAGAATTCCTTCTTTCTTAACAAAACAACAGGAAAGCCAAGAGGAGGGCGTGGAGTAGTGCTTCCTTTTTGCCAAGAGCAGTGTACAGTTGCATATCCTGTATCCTTTGACGGGATTGGTGTACACAGCGGCAAGCAGGTAAAAATGACAGTCAACCCCGCTCCGCCAGACCATGGCATCATTTTTCAGTGTCAATTTGCCGATGGGAGTACCGTAAAGGTTAAACCTGCCAATGTTTTGTCACTCGGTTACTGCACGATGTTGCAGGAGAAAGATGTCTGTGTGAAGACCACAGAGCATTTTCTTGCAGCGTGTATGGCACTTGGTATAGATAATCTAAAAATTTCTATAACTGAGGATGAGCTACCTATCTTGGATGGTTCTAGTCTTCCATTTGCTCTTAAGCTCTTTGATGCAAGAAAGATGCAAGGGGTCGCTAAGTCGTATTATCTTCTTCGTAGGAAAGCAAATGTTGAGCAAGGCCAGTCATACTGCGAGGTGCGCCCCTCAACAAAGCTAAAGATGCATTTCTCTATTTCCTACGAGCATCCATGGTTTAGAGATAAAGCACGAACATCTAAATCAGTTAATATTACAGAAAATACATTTCTAAATCAGATCGCAAGTGCTAGGACTTTTGGTTTTATGAGGGATCTACCAAAGCTGCAAAGTATGGGTCTTGCCAAAGGCTCAAGTCTTGAGAACACGGTTGCATTTGATGATAACTCATATATCAATCAAGAGGGATTACGGTTTGAGCAAGAGTGTATCAATCATAAGATTCTTGATTTATTAGGTGATATATCCGTGTTTGGCTACCCCATTCTTGGGGAGTTTCGTGCATATTGCTCAGGGCATAAGTTAAACGCCTCACTGCTAAAGAAACTGGTTGATGAGGATTTATTGGTCATTGCACGTGCCAACGAAATTCCGCAGCAGGTTAATGAAATAAACGCTATTTATAAAGAGCCCATACAAACAAAGATTAGGTAAATAAATGAAAAAGTTTGAAATTTTAAATGGAGGTGCGTGCCTCTCTGCAAAAAACGCGAAGCTTGTAAAAAATGTTAAAGAAGGTCAGTTTCAATCACAGCTTTGGCAGTCAGATGAGCTCGGGTGGATGCTGGTTGAAGATGGGCTATTGAGATATTCTCAGCAAGATGCGTTAATTTATAATGAAATGCTAGCGCATTCCATTATGCACTCACATCATCAGCCACTTAATATTCTTGTTATCGGCGCTGCTGATGGGATGTTGGTTGAGAATATTCTCAAACACAATATTGTACGTCGACTTGATTGGGTTATTAATCAAAAAGCAACATGGTCGATGTGTGAAGAAAATAAAACTATTGCAGCCATCAAGAAGCTGGATAAAGTGAATATATCAATGGAAACACCGCTTGATTTTTTAAGATCGGGTCCAAAACCATACGATGTTGTTTTCAGTGAAGTGTCACTTGCTAAAACAGATCAACTGCTAAGGACTCACGACTATTATCAAGTGGTTGCAAAGCTAATTAAGCCTGGCGGAATTGCGGTATTTCAGTCTGGGATGACTTTCTTTGATCAGAAAGTGATCGCAACGCAGAGCAAGATGGTCGCAGAGCATTTTCATAGCTCTGGTAAAATGGCCTTAATGCAAAACTTTTCAGTTGGTGGTCTCAAATCATGGATGTGGGCCAGTGCCCATGATATCTCCGAAGTAAATGTCGGTTTGATTGCCAAGCGCCTAGAAATAAGTCCAATTCACTGTGAGTACTACAGTCCTGAGCGACATAAATTATTGTTTAATCAGTCCACTGAGTGTGTTGCAGCTGGAGATATTACCGAATCTTCCGAAGAGATTTAATATCAACGATATCGGACGAATCTCCTGATAATTTGCCATCAAATTCCATAACAGGGATAGTAGGGAAAGTTGATAGGGCAGATTCTTCATTGTTACACGCTGCTTGTCCTTGCTTGTTTGCGCTTGTGGACACAAGTGGGGTGCCTACTTTATTAAGTAATGAGAGCATTTGCTTGTGGTGGGGAACTCTAACGGCAAGTGTGTCGTGATCACCACATAGATAAAGTGGGCAATTACTAGAGCGGGGTAGTAGATAGGTGCAGGGCCGAGATCCCCGGGATTCTATTTTTGTTATTTCACTCGGGTTTAGCGGCATTATCCAATCTGAAACCCATTCGATATCCGCGGTGATTACAATAAAGCCTTTGCTGAGATTTCTGCCTTTCATTTCACAAATCTTCTCAGATGCGGCTGGGAAATTGGCGCTGGCACAAAAGCCATAGACTCCTTCTGTAGCGTGGATAATAACCTTACCAGCACGCAATAGATCACTCGCAGTATTTAAATTAATTGTTTGCATCGACTGTGTGTTTGCATTCGGGGCAGACAAATTGTATGCCATTTTTTTTAGTTTCTTTTCTCATCATAATCGGGTGATTACATTGTTCGCAGGATTGAGATACTGGTTCATGGCTAATTGCGTTTTTACATTTTGGAAAACGGTTACAGGCATAGAAAGTGGAGCCTCTTCTTGATTTTCTTTGTATAAATTTACCCTCATTACACTTTGGACAAGTGACATCAATAACCACATCGGGCATTTTTTCGATATATTTACAGTCTGGATAATTAGTACAGCCAATAAATTTTCCATATCGGCCATATTTATAAGTTAGAGGGTGTTCACATTCAGGGCATTGTTTATCTAGTTTTTCTTCATTTTCTTCATTTTCATTACGCGTATATCGACAATCAGGATAGCCAGTGCATGCTATAAATGTGCCGGCTTTGGATAGTTTTCTCACTAAGGGTTTGGTACACTCTGGACAGTTTTCATCTAAAGCGATCTCAGTTGCATCTTGGCGGGATACAGATTCATCAACTGAACTGATATTAACATCTAATGGGCGCCAGAATTCATCAAGAACAGGGACCCATTCGCGCTCATTTCTGGAGACCTCATCAAGGTTTTCTTCAAGCTGTGCTGTAAACTCATAGTCGACGTATTTTGGAAAATGCATGGTTAAAAATCGATTTACATATCTGCCAACATCAGTTGCAAAAAATCTCTTGTTATCAAGGCTAACATATTCACGCTTCACAAGTGTTGAAATAATGGAGGTGAAGGTGGATGGGCGGCCAATACCATACTCCTCAAGCGTCTTAACTAGACTTGCTTCACTAAAGCGAGGTGGTGGTTCAGTAAAGTGTTGGTTTTTACTAAATTGGTCGATCGGAACGGTCATTCCTTCTTCAATTTCTGGCAGTTTGTGATCTTGCTCATCTTGGCTATCATAAACACTCAAAAATCCAGGGAAATTAATAGTTGATCCACTGGCTCTAAATTGGCAAATATCAGTGTGAGTCAGATCAACTTGCACTTGGTCAAAAACGGCATGACTCATCTGAGAGGCAACAGCTCTTTGCCATATCAGTGTATATAGCCGCTGTTGGTCTTTGTCCAAGAACTTTTGCACTTTCTGTGGGGTAAGATGAACCTCAGAAGGTCTTATGGCTTCATGAGCCTCTTGAGCATTTTTAGACTTTGTTTTATAGAAGTTTGGTTTATCGGGAATGTAATTCTCCCCATAAGCTTTAGTCACATGTTGTCTAATAGCGGCAATTGCCTCTTTGGCAAGTGATACTGAATCGGTACGCATGTAGGTGATCAGTCCAACCTGTTCGCTATTTATCTCGATCCCTTCATAAAGTTGCTGTGCAATCCTCATGGTTTTACTGGTTCCAAAACCTAGTTTGCGCGATGCATCTTGCTGTAATGTGGATGTAGTAAATGGGGCAGAGGGATTTCTCTTTCTTTGCTTTTTCGTAACTTTTGATGCCGTTAGTGATTGCGGATCCATTGAGTTGATGGTCTGTTCAACCGCTTTTGCTTGCGCCTCTGAAGTAAAGCTAAACTGCTCAAGTTTTTCTTTTTTAAAGTGAGTTAGCTTGGCTTTAAACGCCTGACTATCAACGTGAGTGATGGCCTCAAAATCCCAATACTCTTTGGGAATAAAAGCATTGATCTCATCTTCACGCTCTACAATAAGTCGAAGGGCTGGGCTTTGTACACGTCCTGCTGATAGACCTGGTCGTATTTTTCGCCATAACAGCGGTGAGATATTGAAGCCAACTAGGTAATCAAGGGCTCTGCGAGCCTGCTGAGCATTGACCAATGAAGGTTCAATTTTTCTAGGGGATTGAATGGCCTCAAGTACGGCGTTTTTAGTTACCTGGTAGAAGACAACACGGGCAACTTTCTCTTCAATTTTAGCTTGAGAATCACACAATATATGAAGAATATGCCATGCAATTGCTTCTCCTTCACGATCCGGATCGGGTGCCAGTAAGATTAAGTCTGACTTCTTAGCTGATTTTACAATTTTATCAACATGCTTTTTTTGGTCCTGTAATACTTCATAATTCATTTTAAAACCATGTTCAGTATCTACGGCACCATTTTTAGGGATTAAATCCCTTACGTGACCATATGATGCGAGTACATCGTATTTGCGTCCGTCATTTGATTTAGATAGAAAAGAAGATATGGTCTTCGCCTTTTTGGGAGACTCAACAACAACTAATACTTTTTCTACTGACATATTTTCTCTACATAGGTATCACTTATATTACTACTGTGAGTCTTTTGTATTGTCAATCTGCCGGTATGTAATTATTTCAATATTTAGCTTTGGGCTAGTTATACATGTTAGTGGGGATTGTTCTTCAATTATAAATTGATTCTTGTCAAATTTGGGAAAATAGGTATCTACTTTGAATGATGCGCCAATATGAGTCAGTCGCATGTGAGTACATACAGAAAGTGCTTCTTTGTAAACGCGCGTTCCTCCAGCAATGATGATTTCATCGGCATCAGGGTAGTGCGACAGTGCTTGTTGTAGATTATCCGCAAGCAAAAAATCTGTGCTGTCAGAGACCAAGGTTCGACTGATTACTGTTGTGGGTCGCCCAGGAAGGGGCTTACTGTTAAGACCCTCAAAGCTTTTACGGCCCATAATCATAGGCTTTCCGAGGGTGTAATTTTTAAATTGCTTCAGGTCTTCTGGGATGTGCCAGGGCAGGGAATTTTGGTAGCCAATTCCATAACTACTGTCAATAGCTGCAACTAGTGTAATTTTCTGCATAAAATATACCCATTTTTACTTGATGTTTGCAATAATAGGGTTATGATATCAGGGTAATATATGTCTGTAAATGGTACTTACATGAGTAGATCTGGAATTCTGGGCTTTATTGTTTTTTTGGCCGCTTCTGGCGCGGCTGTGTTGTGGCTGATGGCGCCACCAGAAGAACTCCCCCCAAATCCAGTAGAGCATTTTGCAACTTATCCTGATGTTGACTTCTCAAAAGCAAAAGACCCTGAGCTGGCTAAAAAAGGGTTGTATCTTACAAAGTTAGGCGATTGTATCGCATGTCATACCGCAAATGCTAAAGAGCCATTTGCGGGGGGCAGAGCCATTAATAGCCCGTTTGGCACTTTCTACTCACCTAATATTACCTCCGATAAAGAACATGGTCTTGGTAAATGGACATTCGAAGAATTTAAAAATTCGATGCGGCATGGTTACCGCCCTAACGGTGCGAACCTATTCCCTGTATTTCCATATCTGTATTACACAAAAGTGACGGATGAAGATTTAGTGGCAATGAAGGCTTATTTTGATATTATCCCGCCGATACCAAAGAAAAATAAACCGCATGATGTTCCCTTCCCATTTAATATTCGATTTTTAGTTACTGGCTGGAATATGTTGTTCTTCTACCCTTATGATGGCGTTTTCAAACCAGACCCGAATAAGTCTGAAGTCCTCAATCGCGGCGAATACTTAGTTGAGGGACTTGCTCATTGTGGTATGTGTCACACCCCCATTAATTTTATCGGTGGGCCGAAGCGATGGCTGGCTTATACCGGGAACACTGTTGATGGCTGGTGGGCACCTAATATTACTGGTACCAATCTTGAGTCTGTGACCAAAGATGAGCTTGTTAGAGTCTTTATGTATAGTGAAAAGCCTGGTGGTAGAGGCAAAATTCGTGGGCCAATGCGTGAGGTAAATCACGACAGTTTAGAATATGTTGACCAAAGTGACTTATATGCAATGGCAGAATACATTAAAAGTACCAAAGACCCGATTCCAGAGAAAAAGATTGAAATGACAGCTCAGCCAGTTGGTGATTTGGCTCTCGGTGAGAATGTCTATAACGCGCGCTGTGCTGCTTGCCACAATGTGGGAGCAGGTGGCTCACCAAAGATTACCGATGCATCTGCCTGGGGCGCCCGCATTAAGAAAGGAAGAGAAGTACTTTATCAGAATGTGTTTAATGGAATTGGCACGATGCCTGCGCGAGGACTGTGTAACAGTGAAAAAGATTCTGGTTGTGACGACAATTCTATGCGTGCAGCGGTTGACTATATCCTCAGTCTTCAAAAAGAAGACGACAAAGACAAGAAAGAAAGAGTTGGAATGGCGCCAGAGCCTATCAAGCGCGCTAGAGCTGAAGAGATTTTTAACAAAACATGTAGTACCTGTCATGTGGATGGACAGCTTGGAGCTCCAAGGATAGGCGACCGTGTTCAATGGACGAAGCGCTTGAAAAAAGGATTTGATATCCTTACCAAAAATGTAATTTATGGATTTGCTGGGACAAATGCAGAAGGTGCCTGTATTGTTGAACGTGGCGGTTGTCATGATTGCACTGATGCTGAGATCATCGCAGTAATCAAATATATCCTGGATGAGAGTGTTCCAGGAAAGGACTTTAAACTTTGGTAAAGGAACTTTTATGCGTTTATTAATCGCTTTATTTGCGGCATCATCGGTGTTTGCCTCCTACAATATGCCAATGGGAGTGACCCCAATAAGTCACAAGATTTATGATCTTCATATGTTAATGTTCTATGCCTGCTGTATTGTCGGTATTTTAACTTTTTCTGTGATGTTTTACGCTCTTTTAAAGCATCGAAAATCACTGGGTGTGACCCCCTCTAAATCATCTGGGAATATGACACTTGAAATTCTTTGGACAGTTATCCCTTTGATCATTCTTCTGGCACTGGCTTACCCTGCTGCACTGGTAATGATTGAAATGCAGGAGCGTAAAGATGCGGATGTTAATGTCCTTGTTCGCGGAATCCAGTGGAAATGGCAGTACGAGTATTTGGACCATGGCTTCAGCCTATATTCAAATTTGGATACGCCTATGGCCCAGCGTGAAGGAACAGAGCCAAAAGGAAAAAATTATCTATTAGAGGTGGATGAGCCGCTGGTTGTTCCAATTCATAAAAACATCCGATTTTTATTTACATCCCGTGATGTGAACCACTCCTGGTGGGTTCCTGATTTTGGTTTTAAAGTGGATTGTATTCCAGGCTACATAAACGAAGGCTGGGCGTATATCGAAAAACCAGGTACATATCGTGGTCAGTGTACTGAGTTATGTGGGATTCTTCATGGTTTTATGCCTGTTGTTGTTGAGGCGAAGACAGAGGAAGAGTACAACAAATGGCTGGCATCTAAAATGGATATCACACTTAAGAAAAAGGAAAATAGAGTGTTCACAATGGATGAGTCGATGAAGTTAGGTAAGCGTGTATACACTCAGCACTGCCAGGCTTGTCATCAAGAAAATGGCATGGGTATGCCACCTGCAATTCCTGCAATGGTTGGGGGAAGAATTACTACAGGCGATGTGTCTGGACACATTGATGTCCTGCTTAATGGTATTAAAGGTTCCGCTATGCAATCATTTGCTGATCAGCTAAATGATGAAGAAATTGCTGCTGTAATTACTTATGAGCGCAATGCATGGGGCAATGGGGACAAAGAGAAATATGGACCTAAGGCAGGGGGGCTTATCCAGCCGGTGCTCATAGAACGTGCCAGAGAAGGTAAACCATTGGCAGAGCCCACACAGGTACCAATGCCAGATGCGAAAAAAGAGAAAAAAGCGATGCCTGCGATGATCAAGGATATGAAACAACCTGAAGTAAAACCTGTTGCGGTTAAGGAGAAAAAAGTCCCTGCTGCATCAGAGGCTGACGATTGGTCACTGGATATTGCGATGAAGCTCGGTAAAAGTATATATCAAAGAAATTGTCAGGCTTGTCATCAGGCCAACGGAATGGGGATGCCTCCAGTGATTCCTGCGATGGTTGGTGGAAAGATTACAACCGGTCCAGTTGAGGGTCATATCCATGTGCTTCTTCATGGGATCAAAGGTTCAGCTATGCAGTCTTTCAATTGGCTCACTGACCAAGAGATTGCAGCTGTTGTTACCTATGAGAGGAACGATTGGGGTAATGATAACGTGGATGCTTATGGTGAGCATGCAGGAGGGCTGGTAATGCCAGCAGATGTAAAATCAATGAGAGAGGGCAATTGATATGAGTGATCATGCTGCTGAAGGAGTAATGGGAAATATATCAAGATGGTTGACGACAACAAACCATAAAGACATCGGTACATTATATCTACTGTTCGCACTACTAATGTTCCTAGTCGCAGGTTTTATGGCTTTGATGATCCGTGCTGAGCTGTTTCAGCCTGGGTTAATGTTTATGCAGCCGAATTTTTATAATCAGATGGTGACTCTCCATGGCCTGGTTATGATTTTTGGGGCGATTATGCCCGCACTTGCTGGTTTTGCAAATTGGCAAATCCCTCTTATGATTGGTGCGGCAGATATGGCGTTTCCCAGAATGAATAACTGGAGTTTTTGGATATTGCCTGCGGCCTTTTCATTGCTATTTATGTCATATTTTGCACCGGGTGGGTGGCCAAATTTTGGCTGGACATTTTATGCCCCGCTGTCATCTACTTATGGTCCTCCAAGCACAGATTTCATGATTTTATCGATTCACTTAATGGGGATCTCTTCGATTATGGCTTCTATCAATATTGTTGCAACTGTTGTGACAATGCGAGCAAAGTGGATGGAATATATGGATATGCCTATTTTTGTTTGGAGCTGGTTTATTACAGCATTTCTGCTGATATCTATTATGCCCGTGCTGGCTGTTACAGTGACAATGCTGCTTTTTGATAGGCATTTTGGCACCAGCTTTTTTAATGCAGCAGGGGGAGGTGATCCTGTTTTGTTTCAGCATCTGTTTTGGTTTTTTGGTCATCCTGAGGTCTATGTTCTCGTTCTACCAGCCTTCGGAATCATATCCGAGGTAGTGCCGACATTTGCAAGAAAGCCCCTCTATGGTGCGAAATTTATGATTTATGCGATTGCTTGTATTGCCATCCTCTCATTTATTGTTTGGGTGCATCATATGTTCACATCTGGGGTAATGGCCTGGATTAAAATTTTCTTTATGATCACAACGATGATTGTGGCAGTTCCTACAGGAATTAAAATATTCAACTGGATTGGCACATTATACCGCGGCGCTGTTAGCTTCGAGCCGCCGATGTTATTTGCTCTTAGCTTTATCGTGCTATTCACGATTGGTGGATTCACAGGGCTAATGCTTGGTGTGGTTGTTGCGGATTATCAATATCAAGATACATATTTTGTTGTCGGTCATTTTCATCATACAATTGTCTCTGGGGTTTATTTCTCAATCCTTGCAGGGGTTTACTATTGGTTGCCTAAGTGGACAGGGCGATATTACTCTTTTCGTTTAGCCAATTGGCATTTTTGGTTGTCAACTATCTCAGTTAATCTTACCTTCTTCCCCATGTATTTTCTTGGCTTAATTGGGATGCCAAGAAGAATACCTGACTATAATATTCAGTTTACAGACTTGAATATGTTGGCTTCTGTGGGGGCACTTATATTTGGACTTACCCAGTTAATATTTGTTTGGTTATTAATTGAGAATATTTTCTTCAGCAAAGGAGAGAAGGCATCCAGCAAAGTATGGGATGAGCCAAGAGGGCTCGAATGGACTGTGCCATCACCAGCCCCTCACCATACATTTATGACTCCACCTGACCCATTGCCGGAGCAGTAACCTATGTTGCCGCTATCTTTAAAGGGTATATTATCCATCATCTTGGGTTGGGCAGTGATTTTGGTCACTTACTTCCAAGGGCTGCCATTGTTATGGGCAACAATTCTAACAGCTTGGTGGCCGGTTCTTGTGGTGTTTGTTTATCAGGCTTGTGCATATAAAGGCATTTACAGAGATCGATGGGTTGGCGGTGCTGTTGCAATGATACCCATATCAACGATGTTACTAGGCAATGCAATGGTGCCTCTTTACTACTACATGGGGCACAGTTCAATGCATGGCGGAAATGTATCCGAAGTTCATGGCATGAAGATTCAGGCTAAAGAAACGGCTATTCGGGTTGATCTACTTACTGATGTAATACGGCCACTATATATCTCTGCATATACTGATAAAAAACAGTTTAGTTTTTCTGCTAATTCAAATGAAACGGTTGGCTTGTATTTGGTCAATCACTCTGATGAGAAAGTGCTTGTGAAATTCAAGCGGACAGACGTCCCATCAAACATTGCCCATTACATCAGAATAAATAATCTTCCGAATATAATTGAGCTATCTCCAGGACAGGCTAGAGATATCATGCTTGAAATTAAGACGCTTGAGGTCGTGCCAAGACAATTAAAACATGCTATTATTCAGCTAAATTTGATGGATGCCAGCCACATTGGTAAGCAAGGCCAACAAAAATACTGGAAAAAGATGATTATGCCCTCACACGAGATGCATGAAAGGATGAAAAATGAGTAATCAGGCGCACATTACACCCCCAAGCTATTGGCCAATAATTGGCTCAGTGGGATTGTTTGTTTTCGCGCTTGGCATCGTGAATTGGTTGCATAAAGAGCCGCTAGGAGTATATGCGATTGCAGCAGGTGCTGCCATATTATTGTATATGATGTATGGATGGTTTCGTGAGGTGATCGAAGAGAACATGGCGGGTTTAGGGAAAGATCCTCAAGTCGAAAGCGCTTTTAAGTGGGGAATGATTTGGTTTATCTTTTCAGAGGTCATGTTTTTTGCCACTGCTTTTGCCACGCTTTTTTATATTAGATTATTTATTATTCCCTGGCTTGCTGGCGATTATATGGGGCATGAGATCACTCATTATATCTTGTGGCCACATTTTGAAATGCAGTGGCCACTTTACACTACCCCTGATCCATCGATGTTTCTCGGGCCTTTGAAAACGGTGAACACATGGGAAATCCCTGCATTAAATACACTTATTTTGCTCACAAGCGGTTTAACCATTACGGTTGCTCATTGGGGAATTATTCGCTCTGATAGAAATATGGCACTTACCGGCCAGGCATTAACAATCCTATTGGGATTGATATTTTTGACCTTGCAGGTTTATGAATACACTGAGGCTTATCATGTTTATGACTTAAAGGTTAACTCAGGTGTTTATGGCAATACGTTTTTTCTTCTAACGGGTTTGCATGGGTTTCATGTGTTCTTAGGGACTGTCATGCTTATTTGTATTTGGGCAAGAATTTATCTCGCTCATTTTACTCCTGCGTATCATTTTGCATTTGAAGCAGTTGCTTGGTATTGGCATTTTGTTGACGTTGTTTGGCTGATCTTGTTTGTTTTCGTTTATTGGATATAAATAATAGAAATATTATTCATGCAAAATTAACAAAGTTAATGCATAATATAACGTGTTACTTAAGGATATCGCAATGCCGCTTACAGATTCCAACATTATAGAATGCAACAGCCTAGACAAAGTGACTGGGCATTTAAATAATAAGGACCTTTTAAATCAAGAGCCTGCCAATAATGTGCGCTTCTTGGCCTTAATGTATCGTTTTTATGGTGGTAGCCTTCCCTACTTAAATCAGCTACTGCGTGGTAGCAGATTCAGCGACTTTGAACCTATCAAGCACAAAAGCCGAACCGCTATTGCTTGTGTGACTGGTCAAAGCCTTGATGTTATTCGGGCAGTGCGCGCGCCTGGTGATGTCGAAGAATTTTTCGCAGCAATTTCTCTTGAAGTTAGTGAAGGATTGGTTCGAGACTATTTACGTCCGGTTGATTGTTTGATACTCAATCAAGATGTTGAAACATTAAACTTTCTTAAGGGTATAGAGCCAGATCGTTTTAGATTAGAAAATTTCAATCAAAGTTTAAACATCGAACCGGCTTATTTGCAACAATTTGGCCTGGATTTCCCTGCGCTTAACAAAATCATTAAATTTGAAACTAGTGTCGCGACACTAAACACGCGAGTATCGCCAGTTTGCAATCAATTATCTTTGGCGAAACTGGCACTTCTAAGTGGAAGCATAGATACCGTAAATTGGGTTAGAGAAAATATTGACCCATATTTATCCTCCCTCAGAGTTTCAAGTGTCACTTCATACTCGACACCCATAGCTTTTTACCCTGCGGAAGTATTTGCTAATTTAGGAGGGATAACGGAAGATGAGCTTAATGCTCAGTTAACTGCTGCATGCGAAGAAGGGTATATAGTGGTTGAAAACTCCCCTGAGTATAGACATTATTTATGGGAGAAGTTAATACAGCCATTGTATAATAATGATAATACTTTTCCATTGTTTCAACCCGAGCTATCAGAACAGGAGTATGAGTTTTTTAGCTACTTTAGTGATCTTAATGATGGACGGGGAGTCATTGACCTTGAATACGCCCAGGAGAACTTTACTCCCGATATATTAAGAAAAATAGGAAATTATGATGAGGAACAATTGGTCCCCTCTTTGGAGACAACTCGTGTTGCTTCCGGGTCTACAGACGAATTTTCTGAAATAAAGAATTTCATTACAGATTCACCAAGATACCAGGTATATCAAAAAGCATTGCAAGAAGGTATAAGAACTGATCATTTGAATAAGAAGATCAAGATGGACCCATATGGTCGTACTTATCTTGGGACGGGTGATGTTTATATGAGGGCGCCTGGAGATATTCAGCTACAGGCCCAGCCAAACAGAGTTTACGGAGCACTTGCTGCTGATGTTGCTCTTAGTAAGGTCATAGGTGTTGATAATGAGCGTATGTATAAGTCTATTTCAGATACACGTATGCTATTTGAAACTTATTCTCTTTGCTGCTATTTACAAGAAAACGATTGGCTCAAGAAAAAGTTGTTTAGACCAATAAGTGATTCCTATCACAGTCTAACAAGAGATGATTTTAATGATGAAAATTTTCGTGGGATCTTTATGTACCTTAATCTCTTCGAAAACCATCAAAATATCCCAGTAGTTCGTGATCGTTTACTAGAATTCTTTTTTGATAGACATGTTGGCCCTTTGGTTAAACTGGATCCACATTCGAACCCAAATGATTTTGTCAAGCGTCTTTCACAACATATATCGCACTCAGGTATGGCACATCGGGAAAAAATACAAAGGATAAAGCAATTGGCATCGGAGCTAAGTAACGGGCCTGCGCAAGATGAGAAAATTTTGGCAGTACACACACTGATTGAACGGGATAGAATCAATATATATGACCTTTATAACGAGGTATTTAGATGTGTTGTCACCCCTGTCCAGCTCTCGCAAATGTCAACAACTCGTGAAAATAATGTGCTTAATTCAATGATTATGTCCTCTCCGCTTGCTGAGAAATTGGAAGGTAAGTACCATTTGGACAACGGCACAGATTCAAACATGGCTTCGAAGGTAGATGATTTTTTCAATAGGGCCCAAATTAGCAGTACTGATTTTGATTGGCTAAAGCAGAGTTATGATAAGACTATATCGGTTATCGATAAAAAATCTGATCAGAAGGCATTGTTTAATGAAATAGCATCATTCGGTGATATAAATCAGTATCTTAATATAAAGAGGAAGTTCAGGAATGCTGTCAAAAGTAATAACAAGCAAGAAGCCCTAGTGAGTCTATCTGAGTTATTGTTGGCGTCAAAAGGAGCTGAGCAAAATAATCCCCCAATCAATCAGCTTGCCAATTTCGTAAAGATATATGAACCTAGTAATGAAACGTTTGCTGATTTTAAAACAAGATATGCTTGGGCTAATGAGTCATATAATTTTCTTAAGAATTATGATTTTGATACACGAAATGCTGAGACAAAGTTCACAAAAGAAGAAGCAGTTAGTTTTTTTGAAGACCTTAAAAATGGCAAGTTAGCTAATGAGCGGCTGCCTGAGGCGGTAGTTAAGTATGCTTTAGAGGCGCATCACAAGGACTCGTTAAATGTCAATGTACTTAGAAAACTTAATCTAAGTGATCTGATTGCTAATATCGACTCAGAATCAAGTTCGGGCATGTCCACTTTATATACTTACGCCTGCTCTTGCGCGCTTGATGATGTAAGTGACGACACAATTATAAAATTAACGAGTAAAATCGCTGCTTTTAGGCCCAGAGGGTATAGTGCTGCTATCGATGGTCGTATAGTAAATCTTGGCTCGAGAGATTTAGATCAAACTTTGATAACTCGGTTGCGTGATCTACTGATATCTAACGAACACGGCGCTGACACTATCGATGCACTTGCAGGCTTGTCGTATTATTCAGTTCAGCAATTAAAACAAGTTATTCTCGATAATATAAATAGTGTAAATGATAAGCAAAAATTAGCGGTTTTTTTACTTGAGAAAAACTTTTTGATTCAAGATGAAAAGGTCGCCCAATTTGTATCTGATAACATTGGTGGGCGCCTTCATGAAGTCATCAGAAACCTAAAGGTAGAGGGTGAGATTAACTTTGACTGGCCCTTACGCGTCCTGCTATCAAAAGGTTCTTTTGATAGCTTACTCCAAGCGTTCGATCATAGCTCCCAGACAGTCACCGGGTTATTAATGGCTTTTCTCAAAAGAAAGAATGATCGAGGGGAGGCTGAGCAATTGGTTAATTTGCTCTTACAGCGCTACTCTGTGCGTTTTGCATGGAAGGTGCCCGGGCACGCAGGTGAAAATATTACACATTTCCTCGCAAAACATAATCCCAAATTGTTAAATAAGTTATTGCCAGGCATCAGCTCTCAGGTATTAATTAGGGATCTTAACGATAGGGGGTTCTCACCAGCTCATTATCTTTTTAATAATCGATCACTGGGCGTTATTGATCAAAACGATGTTAGAGAGCAATTTATTCTTGGTATGGTAAATAGGCCTGATAATATTGAAATTATAGAAACACTTCAGGGTCTTATTAAGCCAGCAGATGATTTGCATGTTGCAAATTACTCCAAGTCCAATATTATGGATAAGGCGCTTATTACGCATAATCTAGAGCTATTCATTCATTTATGGGATAAGTCTGGATGTAAAGGCCGTTTTTCAACTAAAGCCGTTGATAAGATGGTAAATAGTGCCATTAGAAACCCAGATTTTTCTAAGAATTTCCCAAAAGTATGTGAAAGAATAAAATATCCTTATTTTTTCAAGCGTCATGGAATGCACCTTCTTGGGTTTTCTGTTTTTTCATTAGCAGCTGGTGGGCTTGTCGGGTTTTTAGCAAAAAGTATAATCGTTGGCGCTTCATCTTCCACTTTTTTTGCAAGCATGTTCGGTATTTTGACACTACAAGATTCTACACTTACTGCGCTGAGATCTGGAAAGTTGAGTAACGCTCATTTAGAACCTATTAATGCATATAATATGCAAAATGAGACAGATATTAAACAGGTGGAACGGAATGCTAACACAGCTACAAATGCTCCTAGGTCAGCAAATACAGCAGGACGATAACGCGCATCATTGGATACCTAGAGTTCTTGCTGATGAGCAAAGCAAGCTCACTTTTGACAATAGACGTACAATTGCACGTTATTTAATAAGAAATAACAAATGGATTGGAACTAAAGAGGTTGCCCAATTTGTTAAACAGAATATTCCCGATAATGAGATGCCTAGTTTAATTCGCGATCTTAATGTAACAGATTTAAATTATACTTGGTTGGAGGAGTTTGGATTTGGGGATTTTACGGATTTTATTGACAAATATTTTGCTGAAGAAAAGCGTTCCCAGGCCTTTGGTGGGTTAATCAAGTATATCTTATTGTCATATCCCGACCAGGGTTGTGATGGGTATTTACTGGCATTAATTGAAAAAATGAGAGCCGCGGGTGTTGAGCTTACAGAAAAAGAGATAGATCAGACGGGGCAAACATTGCCACATTATCTTGCTGCTTATAAAAACAAACATGACTTTCTTATTAAGCATATTATGAGGCACCAAAAATCGATTCGCAATTTAACGCTAAAAGGAACATATAAACAATCGATACTTGATGTCTTTCTATCGAACAAGCCTGATATTGCTCATCAAAGTCGATTATTATATCTTTGTATCGGTGAGAAATCATGTCAAGAAGTATTCACGCGACTTAATATCAATCCACGCGATGCGACTGAACTGATGGATAGACTATTAGAAAGGCATGATTTTGAATCGTTTCATATCCTTTGGAAAAGAGGCTCACAATTTAGAAATTTCTCTCTTCCGGTTTTTAAAAAATCCCTTGCGCAGCCCATCAAAGAGTCTCAACTAGAAGCTTTTAAACAGCTATGTAAGGACACAAGATGGTTATTTTATTCAAAAACATATGGCCGATCGTATGCTGGATTAACAGCTACCTCAGGAGTTTTAGCATATTTCTCTTATATGTATGTCGCTCCAGGTCTTGCTGGTTCGGTTTTAATGCTGGTGCAGGTATTTCATGCATATCTATCTGGATGTGATGATACAACATATCGGGTGTTCTTTTGTAAGCCGGAATCGATAGATGAAACAAAAAGTACTACACAAGAACCTTTATTAGCTGCTACAATGCCGGACTTGTTTACGGAAGATCGTAATGAAAGACAAAATAATGATACCGATAGCTCAAATGAGCCAATGGCAAGACCTGGCCCTTGATGAAGAACTTTACACCAATGGCTCCCATTGGCTTAATGAGATAGCTAAAAGATCAATAGCAAAGGATAAGAAAACCAATGAAACAATGGTAAATATTTCCGTTGTTAATCAGATTAGGCAAATTTTCCAGGCGATGCTCGTGGCGATGATGAATGATGCTTTTGAAAAAAAAGTTGACCCGGCAAATAAATTATTATGTTTTCTCCAGGCAAAGTTCCCTCTCAAAAGTGATAATTTGGCAATTGATATTGTTCAGCTATGCAATTCCTCTGGTAGTGAGCGAAAATGGCTTGATAAACTTTTGACTCAAGGATCATTACATGGCGCATCTTTATTAATTGAGCAGGGAGTTCGCACGCTGTCAGTGGGATCTTTTTCTAATTTTCTCACCAGAAAGTACTCAAAGGAGGTTAATGTCAGGGAGCAGTTTGAATTTATCACATCAAAGTTAAAGTGGGGTATGTTATTTGATCAGCACATTGGATTTTTGGCTATGGAGGTATTGGCTTGTATTGCTGTGGCAATACCGATGTACAAATTTCTGGGTCTGAAAATTACCCTCGTTGGGATTGGTGTAGTGCAAGCGGGAGTGGCTTACTCTCTTTACAAAGATTCATTTACCCAGTCAGTACTTTATTCAAAACCAATATTTAATAGAGACTATAAATCCGCAAACGAGCTGGTAAGTAATGCCCAAGAAAGAACAGCCTCCGCAAGCCCCCAGGGGCAGGGGCCGAACCAGGTATTGCCATCTGAAAAAGCGGGGACTAGTATTACAGCGGGTTAATATTTACAAAAGCCTTTCTTTGAACCACTTGATAGTGATAAAATCAACCCGTAATCCGTAGGAGATATATGAGTTATAAACAACTTTCTGGCAAAAAGTACTTAGCTGCTGGTTCAAGGGATACTAAGCCGATCATGCCGGGACTGATCGCACTTTTTGCTGGGTTATTAATGCTTTTGTCCCATCAGTCCAGCTTGCTTAAGATGATGCTTCATTCACCACAAGGAATGGCATTTTGTTTTTTGTTTTGTACTAGTTCACTTATTTATGCTCTGTGGGGAGATTTTTCTCGATATCGAAATTTAGCTCTTAATGTGATGCTTAGTGTTTTATTGGTAGCAGCAAGTGTGCTGGTTTTAAATCCGCTTTTGGTTTGGGGATTTAATATCTATGCGATTTGTAATTTTTTATCTGCTATCGCCCTTGTTCAGAGTGACAGATCATCACCTGGTGTGGCGGAAAAACTTATACGTATAATGAAAATCGCTGTTGTATCCTCTATTGGGGTATATAACTTTATTGCGGGCGCATGGAGTTTTATTGCTTTTTTTATATTAGAAGCTCGAGATGCTATTAAGGAGGGTAAAGTAAAGTCAGCAATATCTATCGAGAGTAGTATCGTAGTGGCAGCAATACTCGCATGGGCATGCTCATCATTGACGTTAATGATGCCGTCTGTTTTTGCTTTTGGTGTGGTTTTTCATGATAGTTTGCTAGCAATTGGTGCTTACCAAATTGGCTGCTATTTTAGGGACCGATACAGAGACCGTTTAACTGCCTCGGGAGACGATTATCCGCAAGTGTGGGTTGATGGGAAAGAAAAAGATATCAGGCAGCTTAAATCAAATGATATTTTCACTTTAAAGGAGGGGGCGGACTATGTTCTTCCTTTCCCAATCACTGGTAGGGAAGGAGCCTTAGTTACCAAGTATCAGCCAAATAATGAGGTGAGAATATCAATGGCGGGAAATAAGGTCAGTATTCCTGCATTTTGCTCATTTAACTACCAAAAAGGTGAGCTGGTGGCAAAGGGTGTTTTTCAGCCTGCAAGGCGGTCAGCAAAGGTAACAGGCGAGTCATTTTTTGGATGGGTGATATTGATCTCTTTGGTCGCAGGATTACTCGGTGGGCTTTACACACAATCAGTGCTTAGTGGGTTTGCTCAGTTTGCACTGAGTATCATGGGGGCTTGTCCATGTGTATTTGTATTTTCACGTCCTATTATTGAGTTGGGGGCACTGTCTTATGCTCACCGTAAAGGTTTGGCTTTTGCAGATGGTTCGCAGCAGTCAATTTGGTACGATAAGATTGATATTATCGCTTTTGATAGGACGCACACGCTATACCAGCCCAAAATTAACGAACAGGCAGATGCACCATACCGTTTAATAGAATATGGGCGTGAGTGCATCGATTCGCTGCGATCTTTAGGGAAGGATATCTGGGTAATTAGTGGCACGGAGCGAGAGGGTTGTGCTGATGCAATTGCCAAGGAGCTTAATATTGATCGGGAGAAAATCATGACCTCTGTTTCAGATAAGCAGTCAATAATTAAAAATTTAAAAAGTTATGGGCACAATGATCCGCTGAAGGGGAGTAAAGGGCAGTACCGTGTTATGTTTGTTGGTGATGGTGAAAACGACCATAACGCCCTTGAATCATCAGATCTTGCTGTTGCGCTAGGGGAGAACCATCAGACGCAGGCAAAGGCGCACCTTCGTATTCAGAAGGATCAGATTCCGCTACTTACAAACTTAAACCGGCTGATTGATGCAACTTCCAAGTGGCTTGGCAATTTAACCGGCGCTGCATACGTTTATAATATATGTATGTTGTTTTTAGCAAACGGTGGTTTTTTCCTAATGTTTGGAATGGCGTTACCAATTAGTTACGCGTGCCTATCAATGATGTGCTTTTCATTCCTGACGCTGTGGGCTTCAAGTCAATTTGATCCGAGTGTGATTGATCAAAAAGTCTTTAACCGGCCAAGTAGCGAGCTTAACTCAAATGTTCCAATTTATCAGAATAGTAAGCGGCTAGTAGGGGGCCAACCACCTTCTTTGAAAATGATAAAATAAAAATGGAAGTTTAGTGTTGACATGTGAAGTGAAAGTCGTATAATCACATTTATCTTATGTTCTTTAACAATTTAACAACCAAGTGCAATTTGTGTGGGCGCTCGAATTCGATTGCCAGAATCAAAAAAATGTGCTTTATGCACACAAACTTTCTTAATGAAGAGTTTGATCCTGGCTCAGATTGAACGCTGGCGGTATGCTTAACACATGCAAGTCGAACGGCAGCATGCTTTTTCTTCGGAATTAGTGATGGCGAGTGGCGGACGGGTGAGTAACGCGTAGGAATCTGCCCTAGAGTAACGGACAACCTGAGGAAACTCAGGCTAATACGGTATAATCTCTGAGGAGCAAAGCTGGGGACCTTCGGGCCTGGCGCTTTAGGATGAGCCTACGTCAGATTAGCTTGTTGGTGGGGTAATGGCCTACCAAGGCGACGATCTGTAGCTGGTCTGAGAGGATGATCAGCC
>CAJVZW010000002.1 GCA_913020085.1 uncultured Pseudomonadota bacterium
GATAATTTACTTTAACCATATGGCAGGAATTTACGGAATTCCCATAGGTATTGTGCTTAAGTGTTTTCAGATAACTGGAATTTTCACTTTAGGGGCTGTGGCCTTGAATTATTGGATGCATAGAGATTTTTCTGCTAGAGAGCTCAGTCTCACTCGGCGTTTTGTGCACAGTGAAAAACTTCATTGTAATTCGGTTGTTAACGGGCAGTTAAATAAAGAAGAATCTGATTGTGGCAATATGCCACAGCTGGATCATTTGCCCCACAACCTGGGCTAAACAAGTCGTAGTCGTGATTTAGGCCCTGTGAGTGGTGTTTTAATCTTGATAGGAAATATGCTGCTGCGTTACTAACCACCGGTCAGCTTGAAATATTAATGTAAACGTCATACAAACAGTAACATACTGTCCAGACATATCAATAAGTTGGCAGCGGTAAATGATACTGGCAACTTTGTCATGGAATATACGGTAGCTATAATCTAGATCGGTGATGTTTTCTATGCGTTTAATAAACCTTGTGTCATAAAAGTTTTCAATTGACTGGTTCCCTCGGATAATAGAAAGTTCTGATGTGCAAACAAGTTCAGCGTCTTGCTGAAAGAGCTGTATTAGCTTTTTGGTATTATTCCCTAAAAGGTGTTGTTTGAACATACCAAGAAAATCGTGAAGAGAGGTCTCCAGCATCTATGGAATCTCCTCGCTACTAATGAGCAGGTTGTTGATAAGTTCTATAGAATTAACATTGAGGTGACCCATTTCATAGCTCAGGGAAATATACTCTTTAAGCAGATCTGCTTGAGCGTTTATCAAGTTGGTGCGCTGTGAGGTCACCCCGTTGATTGCATTGAACAAGCTTAATTGTGTCGTTTTTCCTGCCTTGTAGTCAGCATTTGCAGCTTTATAAGCCTCAATTGAGTTTTTATAGCTTGACACTGCGACGGTGATTTTGTTTTTTTGCTGTGCCAGCTTTTTAGCCAAAAATACAGTCTTGGCATGATTTTCACGCTGTTTTTTTAGGTAATTTAATCGAGCTGTTTTTTCAGACTGATAGGTGGCCAATGCGCTTGATATGTTAGTTGCGTTGATTGAAAGCGTATAACTCATATCTGTTTTATTCGATGATAATGTAAAATTGATTTCAGGAAATGCCGACGATAAACTTGAGGAATACGAATTTATTTTTGCTGCATCCCACTTTTTCTTCATAGCATCTAAGTATGAGGGTGTGTGTTTTTTCGTTACCGGTGCTAATAACACGCCCATTTTTAGTTTTGAGTCCGAAGATAAACTGATATTAACAGGTTTTTTGTTTGAGAAAGTTTTGATCTCTTTTGGAATAATTCCTGTCTGTCTGTAGATGGATTGGATTTTATCATAGATTTTTACATCATTATCGATTAATTTTGATTTTGCTAGATTGTACCGATTTTCCCAGCTAAGCATCTCACTTCTGCTGACGATGCCAGCTTTAAACTCATTTTGTGATTTATCAAAGTTACTCGTACTGATCTTTTCCTCAAATGCGAGTGACTTCCTTAATTTCAATAATTTTACAACATCAAGGTAATCGTTAGCGATATTCATGAGCTGTTTAGCCTTGTTATCATGGTAAGTGCTATGTGCGACGTCGAGCGTCTTATTTTCGGCGTAAATGCTAGCAAACTTGCTAGGGGATAGATTAATAGTGAGTGAGCCGCTTAAGCCATCGTCGTTATCTGCTGTAAATATATCACCGGAGAAAACAGATGCATAGCTCACTACATTGGCCAGCTCAGCTGAATCCAGGTCAACATGATTTTGCTTTGTTACGTATGAGCTGGTATCAGCTTTTTCACATAATCCCAGTAAGCTCTCTTTTGCGGCGAGACAAAATGTAGGCAGTAAAAGAATTAGGCAAGTTGACTTAAATAGCTGTTTCATTACTTACATCCTCGTTATAACTGGTTGTTATTTTATGGATAATCAGATAGATCCACACGATTGATAGCATAATAGAGCTGGTCCAAAACGGTATAATATCTTTTTTATTGATTGTGAGGGATAAGATCACAACGATGCTTGTGATCCACCAGATAAGAAATGCTTTCAGTAGCCATGAATTGGGTTTTTTAACCAAATGGTGCCATATTTCTCTGAGACAAATCGGCATACTAATCCAGGCGAGAATTGGGGTATGGGCTAGAAGTGTCGCAAGGCTTGGGTAGAAGTTTATTACATCAGCGACGCGGTAGCTGGATTTATATGCGCGATAAAACCAAATAATATGGCCGAATATGCCAATTGAAAAACAAATAGGAAATACATAACTGGTCAGAAATTCAAAAATTGTTGTTGGATATTGTATGAATTCTAATTTTACCTCATTGATAATAGTTGCCAGAAATGCCATTGCGCACACAGGCAATAAAGCTGCAAATTTAATGGGTAAAGACAAGTTTTCTGTTCGTTCCATAGAAATGAATTCCTTCAAGACAGAACCATTATAGGTTTTATTAAAAGTCATCGTCAAGAGAGAGGGTGAGGGTAAAATTGCACTATGGTCGGATTTTTTTGATTAGCGCTGGAGACTGAGGCTGAATTTATGATAATATCCCTGGAGTAAAAGACATATATTGCGTGTAAAGAAGTATGACAGATTATTCAGCCGGTTCAATTGAAGTTTTAGATGGATTAGACCCTGTTCGAAAAAGACCGGGGATGTATACCCACACTGAAAACCCAAACCATATTGCTGCAGAGGTTATTGATAATGGCGTTGATGAGGCACTTGCGGGGCATGCACAGCGATTAGATGTCAAGGTTTATGAGGATGGCTCTATATCAGTCCAGGATGATGGTAGGGGAATGCCAATTGACATTCATCCAGAATTTGGAATTACTGGCGTGGAACTGATCTTGACACGTCTACATAGTGGGGCCAAATTTAACCATGATAATTATGCATTTTCAGGTGGATTACATGGTGTGGGTGTCTCAGTTGTTAATGCGCTTTCGCATCGTGTAGAGGTTATTATTAAGCGATCAAACAAGTGTCTCCGTTTTGATTTTTTAAATGGTGAGTGTAAAAATATAGAAGATATGCCAGTGTCAACACTTGATCGTCGAGGGAGTTTTCTGAGGTTTTGGCCAGATGAACAGTACTTCGACTCAATTGAGTTCGATCGACAAGCGCTTATTGATTCCCTACATGCAAAAGCCATGCTGTGTCCAAATTTTGCGGTTACTTATCATGAATTAGATACAGAGGTTAAACACACGTGGTGTTACGAATCAGGCATGGAAGATTTCTTGAGGCAAAGTGTTAAGGGAAGAGAACTAATCATTCCTGATATTATTACCTCACATCAAGTTTCCGATGATGCTCAGGCACAGTGGGCAATTATCTGGGCAGAGCAAGGTGATTTATCCCAGACCAGTTATGTAAACCTTATCCCAACTGTTCAGGGCGGAACGCACGTTAATGGTTTGCGTCTCGGGCTTTTTGAGGCAGTCAAAGAGTTTGCTGATATTCATGGCATTCTACCAAAGAATATTCGGCTTAAAGCGGATGATGTGTGTATTAACTTAGGATTCATATTGTCTGTTAAACTTCAGGATGCTCAATTTGCAGGTCAAACCAAGCAAAAGCTTAATTCAAATCGAGCTCAAACATTGGTGCAGTCGTGGGTAAAGAATCAAATGGTGTTGTGGCTTAACCAAAATGTAAAATTAGGAGAGGCGCTTCTTGAAAACATTATAGAGCAAGCGAAAAACAGACAGCGCAGGGCGGCACAAATCGATCGTAAAAAAGCAGTCGCAGGCCCACAGCTGCCAGGAAAGCTTATTGATTGTGCGAGCCGATCATTAAGCGAAACAGAATTATTTCTTGTGGAAGGGGATTCTGCTAAAGGGACAGTTAGACAAGCAAGAGACCGAATAAATCAAGCAATTTTGCCTTTACGTGGAAAGATTTTAAATACGTGGGAAGTGGATTCGCTAGAAATTCTGAAGTCACAAGAGATTCATGACATCTCTGTTGCTATTGGCTTAATGCCTGGGCAGCGATCTTTGGAGGGGCTGCGATATGGAAAAATTTGCATATTAGCAGATGCAGATTCAGATGGTCATCATATCGCGACATTACTATGCGCTTTATTTTTTAAACATTTTCCAGAGCTGGTTCGAGCTGGGCACTTATATGTAGCTATGCCTCCGTTATACCGAATTGATTTAAATAAATCTGTATATTATGCGGCAACAGATGCAGAGAAGGACGAGTTATTGAAGAAAAACCCCAACAAAAAAGCCAATGTAATGCGATTTAAGGGTCTAGGAGAGATGAGCCCTGAGCAGCTAAGGGTGACCACAATTAAACCAGGATCTCGTAAACTAGCACAAATCCTTTTGCCAGAAGAGAGCCAAGTAAGGGATGTATTCAACTGTCTATTAGCGAAGAAGAATGTTGCAGAGCGCAGATCATGGATTGAGGACAATGCGGATCAAATTAATTAATGCCTGGTGAGGCAAAAGCTATTGATTTTAAATTTTTTTATTAGTATGATTAAGCGATTTCATCACCGCCGTCAACTTAAGGGATACCCATGCAAACTAACAGTCAAAAAGAAATTACAGAATTAAAAGAGATTAGTGTTTTAAGAAAGATGATTTTTCCGGTTATGAACTGGGAGCTTCCAAAGTTTGTCCCCATGGCAATGATAATATTTTTAACCATTTTCAATTTTACCATGTTACGAACAATTAAAGATGCATTTGTCGTGCCAAACACCGGGGCAGAGACTTTAGCGTATATCAAGGCTGGACTTGTTTTGCCCTTGTCAATTATCGGGAGTTTGATTTACATTAATATCAGGACAAAAATTTCTTTCGAAAAGACATATTATATAGTTGTCAGTACTTTTTTGACTTTCTTCTGGCTATTTTGGGTGCTTTTATACCCCAATATGGACAATCTCCACATGTCACATGATCACATTGTGGCGCTTCAAAAAGGTTATCCTCAGTTTCGTTTTGTTTTCCCTATCATTGGTAAATGGATTTATGCTTTGTATTATGCATTTGCTGAACTCTGGGGTTCGTTTTGTTTATCTGTATTGTTCTGGCAATTTGCTAATGATAATTGTGGCCCTCATGAATCAAAGCGTTTCTACCCATTGTTCATTTTGTTTGGTAATATCGCAAATTTTACCCTTTCTTTTTTCACCGAACATTTAGGCACTTTGGAAACTTCAAAAATTGTTGAAGAGGCATCAGAGATGACGATATTTACAGGCATTTTAATGATGCTGTTGTTTAGATGGCTGAATACATCCATCTTATCTCAAAATAAATATACAGCTGATGTGATTGTTCGCAAAAAGAAAAAGAAAATGGCCTTTGGTGACAGCTTACGTCACCTGATGAAGTCCAAATATATAATGTACATCGCTATTTTGATTCTATCTTATGGGATTACTACCAGCTTAATTGAGCAAACATGGAAAGCTGAGGTACGATCAATTTACTCTACTTCCCAGCAATGGCTTGGGTTTATGACTTTCTATCAGCGTGCTTTAGCAATTGCATCAATTGTTTTTGTATACATCAGTAAAGGGGTTATCAGTCATTTTGGTTGGTTAACTTGTGCCCTTATTACGCCTATTTGCCTAGGGTTTACAGGTATAGTCTTTTTCACATATATCATCTTTGACCAATCACTGGCTGGGTTTATATCTGCTTTGTTGCTAGATCCTGTGTTATTTGCATCATGGTTTGGCGGAATCGGTGTATTACTCTCTAAAAGCGCGAAGTATTCATTTTTCGATCCGACGAAAGAAATGTCGTTTATTCCACTTGAGGATGATTTAAGAGTTAGCGGTAAAGCAGCAGCTGACGGTGTGGGTGCCCGTTTAGGTAAATCAGCAGGTGGGTTAATTCAAATTGGTTTGTTCACTATCTTCCCGCTTAGTACCCAGCACAGTATCGCACCTTTTCTTTGGGTTATGGTGATTATTCTCAGCGTTCTCTGGCTATATTCTGTATTTCAGCTCAACGGTTTATATATCAAAAAATCTAATGAAGCGATGCAGGAGTCAGAGGCTGAGCAGGCAAAGGCCTAGAACTGGTATAGCCATAGATTGCTCATGCGGCTTAGCGTGATGATTTGGTGAGGTTTACTAAATGTTTTTGATGCGCCCGTTGTTGGCTGTTTGATGATCAGTCTTTTTTTATTGTCTTTACAGTAGGCATACAGAAATTCATAAGTAGCATTATCTGAGCTGTCCTGGCAGTAGTGGCGAATTACTTGAGTATACTTTTGTGTCATTGCTTTCTTTCTGTTCTCAAACATCGGGTCGAAATAAATGGTGTCTGGAGCAATGTTGCTCTGAAGGAAATCCTCACAATTACCAAACAATAAATGCCAGTCAGGGAATAAATTATTATCACAGCGGGCTCTGGCCTCAGCAAATAAGGTCATGAGTACGGGGTGCCTCTCTATTGATATTAATGAATATCCAAGTTGGGATAGTAAGTAGCTATCTCTCCCTAGGCCAGCAGTTACATCACAAATAAGATGTTTCTTTTTACAAACTTTAAAGAATCGGAAGAACGGGTTTTGTTTTATTGATATGAAGTTAAATTCGTCGAAGTCCACTTTAAAGGACCAATGAGGTGTTTGGATAAGGTGTCTGCTGCCATCAAATATTATTTGCCAGTCAGTATTTTCTGTCATGTAGGGTCTTAAGTGGTGAGGAGGGACCAATGACATCAGTATATGATCAGCTCATAGTGGAAGAAATGATCGATTATCATCACACTAAATAGTAAAAAAAGGTAGATTATCGAGTGATAGAAAACGCCAAAGCCTCTTGATGTTGTTGGTGAAATCTGTAGTAATATCACATCGAATAAAAATAGCATATTTAAAATATTTGCAATTACCAAGTAAATAATGCCATTCATACCAATAACAAAAGGAAGCTGAGTTGATAGGATCATCAAAATTGTATACAGAGTGATAGATAAAGAGGTGTATTTTACTCCATGTGTGACCGGTAGCATAGGATAGTCAATTTTTTTGTAATCTTCCAGACGATTGATTGCAAGTGCCCAAAAATGTGGGGGGGTCCACGTGAAGATAATTAGCACTAAAATAAGAGGCTCTGCTGATATTTTCCCTGTCACACTTACCCAGCCAAGTAATGGCGGGAGGGCGCCTGACAGGCCGCCAATTACAATATTTTGAGGGGTAATGGGTTTGAGCCACAGGGTATATACAACCGCATAACCAATCATTGCGCTAATTGTTAAAAGGACACAAAGTAGATTGGTAGATAAAACTAAAATAAGGCTACCTAAAACCATGCATACGATGGAAAAGATTAAAACATGCAATTCAGATAATTGTCCTTGTGGCAAGGGGCGGTGAGCTGTACGGTTCATCTTTTCATCAACTTTTATTTCAGCAAGATGATTGATAGATCCGCCGCTGGATGCAACTAGCATAATTCCGACCAGCGCTGCAAACAAATGAAGGATGCTCCAGCCCTCAGGTTTTGGTGCAAGAGCCACTCCCACCAGGGCAGTGACAAGCATCAGTAAAACAACTTTAAATTTGCTTATCTTGAGATATGGCTGAAGAATGTTTTGCATCATAAATCATCGCGGTCATTGCAAGGAGGAGTAAGCAGCCAAGGCCATTATGAGCGGTGGCAACTAAAATGGGTAATTGTAACATCACGTTACTGATGCCAAGTGTTAGCTGGCCCAGAAGAAGGCACAGTATCAATCCTGCATGTTGGAAAAAAAATGTCTGGTAGAGGCGATAAATGCGTTTTAATAGCATCAGTATAGAAAGGGTTAGGATGCCTGCAAGAATTCGATGGGCCATATGTATTGCCGTTTTGCCGGCTTGGCTCAGAACACCTCCCTCAAAAGTGGCTGAGCTGGGGAGGAACAGGGAGAAGGCCTCGGTGAAATTCATTGTTGGCCACAGATTCCCCTGGCAGGTCGGGAAATCGGGGCAGCTTAGTGCGGCGTACTGACTGCTGGTCCACCCACCCATGGCAATTTGCATGATCAGCAATACCGAAGTTAGTACCATCATCCACCGAGTTGTTTGATCAATATGTGAATATGCTGGGCGATTACTATGACATAAATATTGCCAATAAAGCATTGTTGTGATCATCATCCCGCCGATCAAGTGTGGCATGACGGCAAGCGGGTGAAGTAGCCAAGAAACGGTCCATTTTCCAAGCAGTGCTTGCATCATTACCATTGATATCAATAGCAGCGGGATCAGAGAGAGATCCTCAAATCGTTGCCGGATTCGGTTGAGGCGGTAGATAGATATCCCAATAATTAATATTCCAAGTGTGCCGGCAAGATATCGATGAATCATTTCAGGCCATGCCTTAACCTGTTGGATGGGGCTATTGGGATAAAGGCTATTTGCATCAATAATGCTTGTATGAGTATTGGCAACGGTAAGCTGTCCATAACATCCTGGCCAGTCTGGGCAGCCAAGTCCACTGTCACTCAGACGTGTGTATGCACCGAGCATCACAACAAACAGCGCAAAAAAGGTAATCATTAAATACAGTAGCTGCTTTCTTGGCATTAACCAATCCTTGAGTATTTTAGAAGTGTTTTAAGGTCTTTCATTAGCGCTTGATCAGGATGAGAGCTCGTATAGAGTGTGACAGCATATCCTAAAGGATCAATAATCATCATTGTGATTTCAGATGAATCACTGATGTTAAAATGTTTGGGAGCTTGTTGAATTAATTGAGAGAGTGAAGGGTCATGATTTAGCGGCGTTTGGGTAGTTATTTTGCAATTATCGCCAGTTAATAGCTGTACACGTTTTGCATCGTCGCGCAGAAGGATAATCGAGGCATCAGCATGGTGGAGTCGCTCTTGGCAGTGGGTATTATCGGAGAATACAACCACGCGCCACTTGCTGGATTTTTTTGCGTCATTGTAAATTTGCCAAGGTTCTTTACTGTTAACCAAAAGCCCTTTGTTTGATGTGGATGTAGGGTTTTGGCCCCAATGTGTTTGGCTCATGACCCATGCGAAGATAATGGGTGCAATGAAAGATAGGACAATGTATGTGAATGTAGATGATTTATTTGCTTTCATTTCCTTGCTCTTTTTGAAAAAAATAACCGGCGATAAGAATCACTAAGATTCCCATCAAGAAAAATTGCAGTGCATAACTGTAGTGCATGCCATATTTTGGGGCATAGAGGTTCTGAAAATAACGGATGTTGGGATATTGACTAGATGTAATAAAATATTTGTCAGCCTTAACATTGAACGAAGATACGAGCGCGTTGATAGAGGAGAACTGTGATGAGAATATAACATAGTTGTTTATAAGTGAGATCGGTAGTGCATTGCCTTCTAGGTGTGTAGCTTGAGGTATATCTGACGTAGGAGACTGATCCCAATCGTACATTACGACTAGATCGCCAAATTGTTTGGTCCGGAAAACAGCCATGTGTGCATAGCCAGAAATAGCGGGGGGTTTGTTCTGTCGGATGGAAAAATTACTATTGGGGAGGAAATTCCCTTTAGTTTGGATATATGAAAAATTGTCAATTGTTGTATCGGGTTTTCTAAGATAGGTCAGTTTATGATGGTTGGCTCGTTCCTGGTCGATGCGATCGAGTTGCCAAAAACCTAGCTTCATTGCGCCTGCCGCAAGGAGAAGCATAAACATTAAATAGATAACCGTAAAAACTGGCCGTACAAAGTGCGTTGTTCTCATAGCCAGATCGTATGAATATTTCAACAATTTGTCAATCTATATTGTTAGAAAAACAAACAATTGATAGATTTTGCCTTCGCTTAATATCATGGTAAGATAAGCCAGTACTAATGAGCATTTCATGTGATTAAATTAGCGCTAATTATTATCATTTTGACAATCCTGGTTTGTCTGTTTCTGGCTGCCAAATCCATGATTACCCATGATGATAATGATCAGGCTAAAATGGTCAAACAATTGTCTTGGAGAATAGGGCTATCAATTTTATGCATCATTATAATTATTGCTGCGCATGCGGCGGGTTATCTTAAGCCAAGTGCGAGCCTGAAGTATCTAAATTTAGATACCCGTCACAGTGTTAGTGATACAAACGTTTATTAAGGGGAGAAAATGGGAATTAGTGGAATAAGTATGGGTTCATTAGTATTGATATTTCTTATTGCGGTCATGCTGTTTGGGACTGAAAAACTAAAAGACCTAGGTGCAGATTTAGGTGAAGCGATAAAGAGTTTTAAAAAAGCCATTGATGATAACGATAAATGAGATACCTTGAGGAGCTGAGACTCTGTTTGCTCCGAACGGCAGGCATATTTATTGTTTGTACGATTTTTGCGGTTTTTTACAGTCAAACTATTTTAGATATTGTGCTCAGTCCTATCTCCAGCGAGATTAATGGGTTGGTATTCACAAATTTAATGGCTCCTATTATATTACAAGTCAAGCTCTCTTTCTTGCTAAGTCTCCTTATAATATTTCCTTATCTGCTGATCGAAGTTTGGTGGTATGTGAAAACTGCTCTTTATCATAATGAGCGCAAAGCAATCGTTCCAATATTGGTAATGGGCGCGCTATTGTTTTACTTAGGTGTCCTTGCTGGGTGGAAACTTTTGCTTCCTCAAATGGTGATGATTAGTAAGAATTGGATGCCGGCACGTATCGGCGTTATGATCGATGTATCCGGAGCAATTGATTTGGTTTTAGTTGTCAGCTTGGTCTCCGGTTTAAGTTTTCAGGTGCCTTTAATAATGCTGTTATTGGGACGATTAGGTGTGTTAAAAGTTGCGCATGTCAAGGGTCGTCGTCGAGAAGTACTTGTGCTGTCTCTTATTTTAGGAATGTGCCTTACGCCGCCAGATGTATTTGCGCAGATTATCGTCGCGATTCCATTATACGGACTTTTTGAGCTTGGTATTCTGATGATGCGATCATTGGAGTGTGCTCAAATTCAAGAGAAGAAATCTCAAGCACAGTTAGATGATCATCGCCCAGATGAACTTCAATTCTTTGAGGGATCTTATGACCGCCCACATGATGAAAATCGCTCACAATAACTTTTGTATGGTCGTTATAATAAATGGTTTTATGCTTTAAATGGCGCATTTTTAAATATTTGCTTTTTCCGCCGCAAAGAATTTGGAAAAAATCCTCTATTGGGTATGGCCCGCCCATTATATTCTTTAGTATGCGAGAGCTTGGCGTCTGCTTTTCAGTGAAAAATGTGCTCCAGATTGATTGCTGGAGGTTCCCACTTACTTGGGCGTAGGTAATGTCAAGCGGGCCAATTACCCTTGCATAATACCAGTTATGATTTCTCTCCCATTCAAAATCCATTTCTCCTGTTTCGCCGATATCATTATAGCTCTTTGCTGTTCCGGACATATTCCATACAGCGGGACACGCTGAGGCAATTGGTGTCAAAATTACTGAAATAAGGGCAATATTTATGCAATGTAAGATGAATTCTGCTCTAAATTTTGATAAAATCTCACACATGAGTAACCTAGTACATACTAAAAAGCAGATATTTTTGATTGGATTAAGCATTTATCAGTCATCTATTGATGTGCGGGAGAAAATTCAAAACCTATTTTGCAGATTGCCAAACAAAAAACAATTTTGCAAGCAATACGAGATATATGCTGTTGTTCCAATTTTTACCTGTCACCGTGTGGAGTGGTTTATTATGAGCTCATCAATAGAGCCATTTAAGCATTGGTTATTTGATCAGATTCAAGATGAAAAGCAGGTGTATACTCATGAAGGGAAAGATGCCATTAGGCATATATTACAAGTTGCTTGCGGTCTTGACTCTATCGTTGTTGGGGAGTCTCCAGTGCTGGGTCAGATAAGAGAGGCACTCAAAGAGGCCAAAGATAATGATTGGCCCATAAAAGGCATAGATTCATTGATGCAGAATATTTTATCCAAGGCTAAATATATTAGGGCGAATTCTGGGCTTAACGAAAAAAGTTATTCACTTTTTAAGGCAGTTTTGTTTGCTGTGTCGCAAGTTTTCACAGATCTCTCTCGTAAAAAAATTCTTGTCGTTGGGGCAGGAAATATAGGGCAGATGTGTGTTAGCCGCATGGTAGACAAGGGCGCAGAGGCTATCACTGTTTTAAACCGTAACCCAGAGTCGCTAGAAGTTTTTAAGCATCAAGAAAATGTTAGAACCGATCTATTAGAGAACCTTGGCAAGTGGGTTGGTTGGGCAGATTTAGTTATACTCGCAACGTCTGCGCCAGAGCTGGTTTTAAAACAAGAGCAAGTGCCTTCCAAAGATGGCGATGGAAAACTGCGCGTTTTTATTGATTTAGCAGTGCCGAGAAATATCGATTTAAAAATCCGAGACATCCCCGACACTTTTTTATTTGATATGGATGATATAAGCCATATTTACCAGCGACTGCAGCTAGATCGATCTAAAGTGATTCAAAGAGCCAATGATTTGTTAATACCGATGCTTGATGAAATTTACTCACAGAACTTAGTAAAAATGAATGCAGATACAATCACTCATTTTAGGCAACAAATGCAGCTACTAAAGGAATCGTCGATTCAAGAGGTGACTCAAGCAGTTGAAAAGGGTGAGGATCTTGAGCAGGTTCTCGAAAATGTTTTTACAAAATTGATTAAACAGGCAATGCATAAGCCAACAAGAATACTTAGACAGGCAGCAAAAGAGCAAAATAAAGAACTGGTTGATGGGATTAAGTCCATCGTAATGGAGGAAGAGCAGTGAAAGCGTCAATTAGAGGGAAGTTAGAGCAAATTGTCGATAAGTATAACACGTTAAATGATGATTTGAGCGGTATTGATATGTCCAGTGAATCCGGACTTGCGCGTTACCAGGAGATCACTAAAGAGCTGAAAGACTTATCGATGTTAGTGGATTGTTATAGCGATTATAAAAACTTCGAATCTGAAATGGATGAAAATCAGCTGCTTTTACAAGATAGTGATTCAGACATACGTGAAATGGCAGAAATGGAAAAACAAGAGATTGCAGAAAAAATGAAATCGACGGAAGAGCATTTGATGATGCTATTGCTTCCCAAAGATCCTGATGATGATAAGAATGTATATCTTGAAATACGAGCAGGTGCCGGTGGGCAAGAGGCGGCACTTTTTGTTCTCGATCTTCTTAGAATGTATCAATTTTTTGCACAGGGAAATAAATGGTCAGTTGTGATTGTTTCGCAGCAGGAGGCGGAACAAGGTGGTGCCAGAGAAGTGATTTGTCATATAAAGGGCAAAGAGGTATTTGCTCGGCTTAAGTATGAGTCAGGAACGCACAGAGTTCAGCGTGTCCCGCTAACAGAATCCCAAGGAAGAATTCACACATCGACATGCACGGTAGCAATATTGCCCGAGTCAGATGAGGTTAAGGCAATTGATATCAATCCCTCTGACTTGAGGGTAGATACTTATCGCTCGTCTGGTGCGGGTGGGCAGCATGTTAATACAACAGACTCGGCCGTTAGGTTGACTCACCTGCCCACTGGAATAGTGGTTGAGTGTCAAGACGAGAGGTCTCAGCACAAGAACAAGGCCAAGGCAATGAAGTTGATGGGCGCTAGAATTTTAGACGTAAAAAGACAAGAGGCAAAGGATGAACGCTCTGAAGCACGGCGTCTTCAGGTCGGCTCAGGGGATCGCTCAGAGCGCATAAGGACTTATAATTTCCCGCAGTCAAGAGTAACAGATCATCGTATTAACTTGACTTTATACCAACTGGATGAAATTCTCTCAGGCCGGCTTGACCAGCTTCTTGAGCCACTGGCCCAAGAAGATATGGCAGAGCGGATGGGTCAGCTTAATCAAGATGGATAATTTTCAGCTTAAACTATTGCTGATTCGTGAGCTGAAAAAATTAGATAAACCCAGCGAGTGGGCAGCATTAATCCTTGAGAGCGTAGAGGGGAAAGCTCAGTCCAATGGGCTCGCTTTTGATATGCTAGATAAGATTAGAGCGGGTCAGCATATTGCTAGGATTATTGGTTATACATATTTTGATGGGAGGCGATTTGATCTCTATCCAGATGTTTTAATCCCTCGGCCAGATACAGAAATTTTAGTTCATAGTGTTAAAAAGCTACCAAAAGACGCGATTGTTGTTGATTGGTGCGCTGGTTCTGGATGTGTTGGGTTGTCACTTGCTCTTGATCACCCTGAGGCTAAATATTTGTTGTTTGATTATTCCGCTGCTGCCTGTCACAACGTTAGGGCAAATATAAACCGCTATCATCTGGGTGGTAAAGCAACGATAATCCAGGCCAATTTAATGGATCATTGGCCGTTTGGGCAGGTTGATGTCATTGTATCAAACCCTCCTTATATTCCCTCGCGGCACCCAGTGATGAAGGATTTAAGAGATGACCCTGTGATGGCGCTTGACGGCGGGGTGGATGGCCTTATATTCATCAAGCGCATAATTGAGGTTGCCCTACTGCATTTAAATCCTGGCGGAAGTGTCTACATTGAGATCGGATATGATCAGGCTGAAAAGGTTTGCTTGCTTGCTAAGGCAAATCAATGGCAATATAAGATTCATAATGACTTAGCTGATCGCGCAAGAGTCGTTGAATTGTGGAGGTGAATATGTGGGTTATGATTATGTTAACAAGTTTTCTTTTAACAACTTGTGGTCACTCAGGGGTGCTTAGCTGGCCCGTAAACTCTGTGGCAATCACTCATTGTTTTTAAATCAAAATTGAGTTATCCTTACTCTTGAGGATATGGAGGATATATAGTGGCGCCTTACAAGGATCGAAAAAGCCTGTTACCTTATGCGTTAATTACTGCTTTATTACTTTCTGGTTGTCAAGATGACTATACCAAGGAAGATGCTATTGCTGCTTACAAGTTAGCTCACCCGATCAAAGTGATGAATACCTACAACAAAACACTTATTGTGGTGGATTCTGTGGCACTATTTGCACCTGGTAGCTCGCAGCTCAAAGCAGATTCTGTTGACGTTCTTCAAGATGCGGTGCATACCATTAAAGGGATGCCAAGTAATTACGTTGTAAATATTGCTGCCTACAGCTCGAGTGTAGGATCTGAAGACTACAATAAGCAGTTGACTGACGCACAAGCTAATTCTGTAGCCTCTTACTTATGGTCACAGGGTGTATCTTATGATCAAATCATTCTAACTGCAGGAGCAAAAACGAACCGAGTTGGTGCCAGCTCAAGCCCCAGAACCGACATGATGAATTATCGTGTTGAGATATCTTTAATGCCAAGGAAATGAGATGTTAAGATTATCTATTAGTATTATTAGTGCCCTATTTATCCAAACTGCTATGGCTATACCGGTTAATGTAGAGGGTGTGCGAGAAATTATCGTTCAAAATAACGTATCAGTTACCTTGTCAAAAGGTAGTAAGAATGCCAGACAGGTAATTCCTGCAAACGTTTCTGTTGAGCGAACTGGTTCAAAGTTAATTATCACTTCTGATCTTGATAAATCCGAGCCTGTTAAATTATTTGCAAAGGATAATTTCAAGACACTTCATAAGTTGAGAATTCAGGATGACGCTTCTTTAACAGCCAATGAGATCCAGTCATACGATCTTAAGGTTAAGTCAGAGAGCTCGGGGCATTTGCTCCTTAACCAGGTCAAGGATGTGACTCAGATTACCAACCATGGTACTGGAAAAGTAGAAGTATACTGGATTAGCGTGCCAAAGGTATCCATTATTTCAAGTCAGGGAAACACAATTCTTGGTGGTGATGTTAATAACATCTTGTTGAAAAGTTATGGTTCAGCTAAGGTGAACGCCAGTGGTCTAATTAGCAAATATGCATGGCTTAACACATCTGACGATGCTTTTGTGAAGGTTAGGGTTTCTAAGTACATCAGTCTTATAGGTTCTGATCGTTCATTGGTGGAGAGTTACCGTAATGTTGACCATGTGAATGAACTGACTACTGATGAGTCAGCACTGATTCATATCCGCACAACCTAGAATTTTGTTATTTGATCAAGTGATTCATCACTTCTTAGCGTAAGTACTTCGTAACCTGATTCTGTGACCAGCAATGTATGTTCGTATTGCGCTGAATACGATCGATCCTTTGTCACTGCTGTCCATCCATCGGCGAGCAGTCGCGTCTGATGCCCTCCCAGATTAATCATTGGTTCGATTGTAAAAGTCATGCCTGGTTGCAAAATATCATTCTCTGCTGATGGATCATCATAATGAAGTACCTGGAATCCACTTTCGTGAAAGTCTTTACCAATACCGTGGCCGCAGAAGTCACGAACACTGCTCATATGGTTTGCTTTTGCTATTTGTTCAATCTTTCTTCCAATCGACCTTAAGCTCACATTTGGCTTCACCATTGATATGCCGGCATACAAAGATTGCTGGGCGATCTCACATAATTTTTGGTGAATAGGTTTTACCTTGCCAATTAAAAACATGCGGCTGGTGTCACCATGATAACCATCTTTGATGACAGTTATATCGATATTTAAGATGTCACCATCTTTTAATTTTTTATCTTTGGGAATGCCGTGACAAATCACATGATTGATCGATGTGCAAATGGTCTTAGGATACCCTCTGTAGCCAAGACATGCGGGTATCGCGTTCTGAGTGTTAATAATATAATCATGACAGAGTTGGTCTAGATATTCAGTTGTAACCCCTTTTTTAACATAAGGTGTAATCATCTCCAGCACCTGGGCGGCGAGCTGTCCTGCTGTTCGCATTTTCTCAATTTCTGATGGTGATTTTATATACTTTAGCAGTTGATTCATATGTCAATACTAGCATAGAATACATCATTGTCTAGTCAATAGGAGCTGATGTTGTGCCGGCTGGTTTCTTACAACGTTGTTATGCAATATTAATCGATTTAATCATATTTGGAATGATTATAAGTTCTTTTTCACTCTATTTTCCATTGATTCAATATATGGGGGATAAAGTCCAATTGGCTTCAAATATATCTGCTATTTATCTCTATTTTATATTACCGATCCAGCTTGTTAATCAAACAGCGGGAATGTTTATATTAAAACTTAAAGTGCTCAATCATAGTAATCTGCCCAATTGGTATTTTGGCATTAGATTTAATGTGTACTGGATTCTGTTTGCCGTATTATTTCCATTGATGATATTTTCGAAAAACAGACAAAGCTTATTCGATAAATTTTCTTGCGCTACAGTTATTAGGCAGGAACAAAAGTAGATGTCTTTTGATAATGCTTAAATAAAGCAATACATTGATTTAAACCCAACGCCTGTTTTGCATCACTCACCGAGTGCTCGGGATCGGGATGAGCTTCGACCAACAACCCGTCAGCCCCAGCAACTTTTGATGCCATTGCAAGGGATGGAACCAAGTGACTGTCTCCGCATGCATGTGATGGATCGCAGATCACAGGCAGATTTGTAATCCGTTTTAAATAACCAAATGCCGTGATGTCCAGGGTGTTTCTCATAGAGGTTTCAAAGGTCCTGATCCCCCTTTCACAAAGAATTACCCGCGGGTTACCCTCGCGGATTATATATTCAGCTGAATTTAGCCAATCTTGGTATGTGGCACAGCGTCCGCGCTTTAAAATGACGGGTTTATCTTGTTTTCCAAGCACTTTAAGTAACTCGGTATTCTCCATGTTTCGTGTTCCTACTTGAAAAACATCAACAACATCAGATAGCTGTTTCACCTGAGTCGGGCATGTGATTTCTGAGACAAATTCAAAGGGGGTCTTGGCTTTAACTTTTTGTATTAGCTCAATACCTTTAAAACCAAGGCCTTGAAATGAATGAGCACTTGATCGGGGCTTGAATAACCCACCTCTAATCATAGGGAATCCATGCTTATGAAATTCAGAGACTGTTTTATGCATTTGCTCTTCTGTTTCAACGCAGCAAGGGCCACCGATAAGAAGCTCTTTCCCTACTATTGGAGATAACTGGATAAAATCAGTATCAGTGAGAGATGGCCAATCATCTTTTTTGACGTTTGAAACGACACATCCAGATTGCTCAAGCTCCTTGGGAATATCGGTGGGAATAATTAACATGCTTGGGGCTGGGTGGTTGATAATAGGACGGCACAACTTACGGATGTCTGAAAGCCAGGATGAATAATGAGGGTGATTGGTGGATAGTGTTATTTGTTTAATCATACATGTCTCACTCATGATTCTATATATTACATTTAGGTCCTCTTAAAAACAAACTCTCATTTTTATTGTTGGAAAATGAATACCAGAAATAGTTAACTCAGATAGTGTTCTTTTTGACAAGAATTACTTTTCAGGGATTTTGAGTATATCAGATACGCTTACTGTGCTATAATTTCGATAAGAAAAAAATTTAGTAGAGGTACTTATGGGCGAATTTTTTGGAATAGGGAACATCTTAATGATTGTGCTGGTACTGGCCGTCATCTATATAATTTCAGTTTACAATACATTAGTGGCAATGCGTGAAGCAGTGAGAAATGATGCAAAGCAAATTGATGTACAGCTTGATCGGCGTTATAAAATATTTGAATCGCTAATTAGCGCCGTAAAGAAAGTGATGGACTACGAGCAAACAACGCTGAAAGATGTTGTTGCTCTGCGTGGGCAGGCTCAAAAAGCACGTGAATCTGGGGATACAAAGTCTAGAATTGACGCGGAGAATAAGTTATCCGGGATTGCCTCAAACTTTAACCTGGTCGTAGAACAGTATCCAACACTAAAAGCAAGCGAGAATGTATTACAGCTTCAAGAGGAAATTTCCAATACTGAGAATAAGTTGGCATTTGCCAAACAAGCATATAATGACGGCATTGAGCGTTTTAATACTTATAGAATTAGCTTTCCAACTAATATTGTTGCCTCCATTTTTGCTAGTTCTTTCCCAACTTTCGTCTACTGGCAATTAAGTGAAGATGATGCAAAGTCAAAAGATGAATACACAGTGAAATTCTAATGAAAGTAGAGGGTAGCGCTGACTGGCGACGCCAGGTTAAGCTGAACAAACAGCGTTCTCTCATGGTTATTTTTGCTTTTTTTCTCCTTTATATATTTGTTGGTCTTGTTATTGAGTGGATATTTTTGCGCCCGCCTGGAATGTCCACTTATGATTTTGTTTTTCAGGTCTTATATTCCCCTAGAGAAACTCTTTTTATCATGCCGATGATATTTCTTGCTTTTGCATCATATATTAGTGGTCGATTCTTTTCTAAAGCAATGATGTTAAATGGGATGAATTATTCCTTGGTTGGTCCTGATGCTAGCGATCATGCACATAAGCAGCTTTATAATATTGTTGAGGAAATGAAAATTGCTGCCAGCCTCAATTATATGCCAAAGGTATATATTGCGAATGTTCCCATTCTTAATGCATTTGCAACAGGATGGAACGAAAAAAATGCAGCCATAGTGGTTACCCAGCCATTAATTGATATTTTAACCAGAGAAGAATTACAGGCCGTTGTGGCGCATGAGCTGATTCATATTCGCAATCACGATATTCGTTTGATTTCCAGTGTATTTGTGATGTCTAGTTTGATTTTATTTATTATTGACGTTTTATTTCGCTCGATGATTTATAGTAGCCCAAATTCCCGGCGTGAGAAAAATGCTCCTCTGATGATTTTGGCTGTATTGTTTATTCTTAGATTAGTATTACCGATCATTACAATGGCATTGTGCATGTTTCTCAGTCGTTCAAGAGAGCTAATGGCAGATGCTGGCGCGGTTCAAATTACTCGGCAAAATGAGCCACTGGCGAACGCACTATTAAAGATACATCAGCAGCATAAAAGCCATCCAGAGCTTCAAGAAACATACTCACAAACACCTAATGAAACGCTAAGGCGTTCATCATATTTATATGATCAGAGAGCGGCAGGGTTTAAGAATTATCTAGATCTTAGTCAATGGTTTTCATCTCACCCACCTATGAAGGATAGGTTGGCTGCAATGGGTGTGACTTATACTGAGAAGAGTTAAGGCGCTAACAGTCGATTAATTACTTCAAATAGATCGCCACAATAACCGATGTCAGCATATTCAAATATAGGGGCATCTGGGTCGGTATTAACAGCGATGATCGTTCCAGAGTCTTTCATGCCAGCAAGGTGCTGAACGGCTCCTGAAATTCCAAAAGCAATATAAACGTTTGGGGCTATAATTTTTCCTGTTTGGCCAACCTGGTGGTCATTGGCTATATAACCTTGGTCAACTGCCGCTCGAGATGCACCCAGTCCAGCGCCATAGTGCTTGGCGAGCTGGTGAAGTAGTTTGAAATTCTCCTCAGATGCAAAGCCTCTCCCGCCGGATACTACAACGTTTGCTGACAGTAGATCAGGCAGATCTGAGTTCTCCTTGCTGAGTGACTGGTCAGATGACACGATATCAAGCGGGTCAAGGATATGAGCATTTAAAGGTGATAGTTCATACTCTTGTTTGAAACAGCTTGGCCTTACGCTGAGCACATAGCGTTCTTGGGATGAGGTAATTGATTCAATAATATTGCCGGCAAAAATAGCCCGTTTAAAATGGGGCGTATTTATTGCAATGACATCAGTCATTGGCATGATGTTAAGTTTCGCTGCTAAGAAAGGCATTAGCTCTTTACTAAATGTCCCGCTGAGGGTAATGAGATGGCCTTGCTCAAAATATGTATTGATTATTTGGTAGCATTGCTCCGTGCTTAGTTCTGATTTTTGGTCAATTGGGTAGTGCCACAGTTTGTCAATTACTTTTGGCAAGGATGAGGGCGCCTTGGGACCGATTGCGACTGCCTCTATGTGATCTGAGATCTTTTGGGCGGCACGTGTCAGATATTGTATGTTTAGAGAATCTGCGTGGGGCGGGATGATCATAATGGCTTTTGTCATTTTAGTACCCCTTTTAAGATTTCAATCAGTTGATCTAAATCCTCGACCATTTCTCCTTTTTGTCTTTTTTCTGGCAGTGAAAGGGCAGTTCTTTCAATTTCAGGGGTGTAATCAACTTCTAAAGAATTCAGAGATATTTTTTCTATGGGTTTTGTTTTTGCCTGAATGATTTTTGGTAGCGGAATAAATCGTGGGGTATTTAACCTCAAATCAGAAGATAATATGCAGGGAAGATTGATTGTTTGACTAATGATCCCTTCGTCAACTTCTCGTTTGATAAATATTGATTTATCTTTTATCTCAATTTCAGAGCAAAATAATCCCATATCCCAGCTCAGAAGTGCACTGAGCATTTGTGGGATATGATTGTGATCACCATCAATAGATTGTTTCCCCATCAGAATAATATCGTAGTGCTCTTTTGCAATGTAGGCGCTGAGTATTTTTGCCTTGTGCAGTGTATCAAGAGTGTTATCTGCTTCAATCAATACAGATCGGTGAGCACCCATTGCCATCGATTTTCTTAGGATATCGTGCTCGGTATCGCCTCCGATCGTTAATGCAGTTATCTCTACATCTGGATGTTTTTCAGCTATTCGAATGGCCTCTTCAAGTGCGATCTCACAAAACGGGTTGAAGCCCATTTTTACGCCATCCTCGACAACTGATTTGCCGTCTGACGCAATTTGTGCTTGCACGTTATAGTCGATGGTTTTTTTTACTGTAACAAGAATTTTCATGATATCCCTCTTTAATATTATAGCAAAAATAGCCAGAAATTAGCTATATTATAAAGAGGGGAACAGGAATTATAATGTCAGAAAAACAATCGATTAATGTAGATGTTCTTATTGTTGGTGGAGGGCCTGCTGGTCTTGCCTGTGCTATCTCTCTTCAGCAAATCGCACAGAAGGAAAATAGAGCCCTGCAAGTCGCTGTACTTGAAAAGGCGGCATCATGCGGTGATCATATTGTATCCGGTGCGGTATTAAAGACCGATGCGCTGGATGAGCTCTTACCTGGTTGGCAACAGGATCTTGGGAATATTGTAACGCCCGTTGAGAAGGATCGTCTTTATTGGCTGACAAAAAAAAATGCATGGCCTTTGCCAGTGCCGCCGGGGCTGAATAACCAGGGCTGTGTTGTGACCAGTTTATCTAGAGTATGTCGTTGGCTCTCTCAGAAGGCAGAAGATCTGGGCGTCATGGTCCTTTCAGGATATGCTGGACAATCATTATTAATGGAAAATGACAAAGTAGTTGGTGTTAAAACAGGAGATATGGGCCTTGATAAAGATGGGCACAAAAAGCCAAACTATCAGGAGGGGACCGAAATCTATGCCCCTGTAACTGTGATGGCGGAGGGATGTCGTGGGAGTTTGTCAGAGCAGATTATAAAAAAATACCAGCTAAGACAGATGCCACAAAATTATGGGATGGGATTGAAAGAGGTGTGGCGTATAGATCCGAAGAAACATGACAAGGGGCTAGTAATTCACACATTGGGGTGGCCGCTTGATAGTAAAACTTACGGTGGTGTATTTTGCTACCATTGGTCTGAGGATTTATTTACATTTGGTCTTGTGGTAGGCCTTGATTATCAAAACCCATATCTTAACCCATACCAGGAGCTCCAGCGATTAAAACACCACCCTCTTTTTAAAGATACTCTAGAAGGGGCCACTCCTATAGCATATGCGGCCCGCGCATTAAATGAAGGTGGCTACCAGGCTTTGCCGAACTTGAATTTCCCAGGTGGGATATTTATCGGATGCAGTGCAGGCTTCTTGAATGTAGCACAGCTAAAGGGCACTCATTATGCAATGCGATCGGGGATGATAGCGGCTAGGCATATCATGGATGGTAATGTTGAACAATTTAATGAGAGCATTCGCAATGATGAGCGCGTCGGTAGGTCGCTTTATAGGGTGAGAAACCTTAGGCCTGCTTTTTATTATGGGCGTGTATTCGGTGTTATTTACTCAGGGATATCTGAGTACTTAATTGGCGGTCGTGAGCCTTGGACTTTTACATTAAGAGAAGACCATAAACAATTACGGCCCGCGAAATACTACCAAGATATTGACTATCCCAAGCCGGATAATAAGATCAGCTACCCCCTACTAGCAATGCTGCAAAAAACAGGGACAAACCATGAAGAGGATCAGCCATGTCATCTGGTATTGAAGGATAAGACGATTTCTGAGCAGTTCAACCGACTTACTTATGCGTTTCCCGAGGGGCGATATTGTCCGGCTAATGTGTATGAGCTTGTCCAAGATGGAGATGAGTTCAAGTTACAGATTAACGCCGCTAATTGTATTCACTGTAAAACATGCGATATCAAAGACTTCTCACAAAATATATCATGGCAGCCACCTCAAGGTGGGGAAGGACCTGGGTATCAAATTACATAAGATCAAAAAACTGATTTTGTGCCAATGCATGATAAAGAATAATTGCCGCACTGTTGGATAAATTAAGTGAGCGCTAATTATTTGCAATTGGTATTCTAATACAATTTGATGGGTCTTTGCCTAAGATGTCATCAGGGATCCCTCTTGTTTCTGGGCCAAATACAACGTGCTTTTGCCAAGACATTTGAGGGTAATGGTGCTTCAAGTATTGTAATTGTGACCAGAAAATAGTAAAAATATCCCATTGCTATTGAGAGAGCCATTTATGCGAAGAGGAGATTTGGAGAGTGATCAACTTCCCTCTAAGAAAACTTCCAGTGGAAGTAAAATTAAAAACAGCGGGCGGCACCTCATCTTCCGTAAAATTTTTTCTTCTGCGGCAGTTTCTTATGGATATGAAACTAGTCATGATAGGCGGAAGGCGATATTTCGCTACCTTTTATGTATGGGTAAAAGAAATGCGAACTTAACTTATAACGAGCGTGATGCATTGCATCATCCGGAGCCTTTTGTCCGTGAGTTTGAACAACATCGTTACTGGCGATTTGCTGTTGAAAATTCAGAGTTATACTACTCATTAAGAAAAAAAATCATAAATTATTTAATGAATTACGGCATTATTGACAGGTCAATAGACTTCAACCAAGCGCTTTGGTCAGTCAAGGTTTTGGTGAAAGGTGGTGCAGATTACATCGCTGATGATCACTTTCCTGGAGCTAGGCAAATTAGGCTGAAGTGGTCTGAATTTGGAACAAATAGTGGTGATTTCAGGCAAGGCGAAAGGCTACTATATTGTCTTGAAGATGAAGGATCTAATACAGAAATCATCATCGCCGGGAGGTGGTCTTACGGGAAGTTTGATTTAGATTCAAAGACTTCTGAATTTGAAAGTGAGGGTAGTCGCCTACAAGTCTATTTATCTGACCGAGGATTATTGCCGGATTATATGAGATTAGTTGACCTTACCATTAATCTCTCATACAGGAAATTTTCTGTATCTAGACCCTTCAAGGACTGGCAGTTCTTGGACCGTTTTTTTAAAGATCTTAGTTCAGGCCAGGAGCACTTTCTTTGGAAGGATGATGACAAGTGCTGGGAGAATTTTGAGAGAAAAATGGAGAAGTCAGATCAAGCCTGGTTAAAACTTGATGATATTTTACAGAAGATAAAGCCAGAGCAGATTGGGGATTCAGCTGATTTATACCGGCAGTTGATTCTTCTAATGACTAATAAGTTTAAAATAAATGGCAAAAGAGATACTGTGATCTGGCATTTGATGGAAGTGGCAGTTAGGCCTTATATTCAGCTGGAGCTGCTCGATAAGCAGGACATGCGTGATATCTATGTTTCACTTGATTCATTAAAGGAACTGCTCAAGCAGCAGCAACCGCAGACAAGTGCAGGGCAGGATTTATTGATTAGTCTTAACCAAAGATCTGATGATCCAAAATACCCATGGTTGCTGATTGAAAATTTTCTTTTAAATAGGCTAAATGCCAAGGACTTACTTCCAGACGAAGATGAATCTTTAGCGCAAGCGCTTCTTAAGTGTTTGCGTCAGATCAGAGAGCTTCTGCAAGAGCAGGTGTTCAGGCAATGGGTGGTGGCATATGAGCGCACCGCTGAGATCATGTTATTATACCTTGATTTGTATTCGAGTACTTATGAAGTAGAGTCTTGTTTGGGACGCATGAAAAAAGCAATGGCTCCTGCAGAACTTAAGGTTGATACTTATTCATTTCCTTATGCGATGAATGCAATTTTCCACGTGGTGTCTCAAGTGGTGTCTGTTGTCCTAGAAGAGCAGTCGCGGCATAAACGTTTATATTGTCTGAGATCGGTTTATTTTGAGATGATCAACCAGATCAGAGCTGATCGAGTTAGGTTTAAAGAGGCCGATCGATTGCAGGATATTAAACAGATCCCTGATATATTAATTGCAGACATGCATACGAATAACGCTCGGAGCGATTTTTTGCGCCCCAATGATGTGTGTACATGGCTATTAGAAAAGCTGGAAGCAGAAGATAGCGATCAGCCGGTGCACTTGATTTTAGATTTAACCTTGAATAACCCAAGTGAAAAACTGGTTCAGGAGTGGGTGAGGAGATTGTCTGCAAACCCCAGGGTGAATGTATATATTGTGATGAGCCTGACAAAGCTGATGCAGATGGGTGTTGACATCCTGTCGATGGGGGTATGTTTTGCCTTTGGGAAAGATGTGGTTTCATTAGAGACACGGCATTTGCCAAAGGAGCCACTGCGTAAGCAATTAATGTTTGATTTTCTTGCTACGCCAGCATGTGAAAGATTGCGCGAGCGCTTTTTCTCGAAAATTCATGAGAACGTCAATCATATGTACCGCAGCTTAAATGCGCGGTTACTGCCAAAGGAGAAAGGGGGGTTGGTTTCGGTTGGTTTTAGCCAAGATGATCGCTCTGTATATATATCATTGAAATTTGAAAAATTGAGCATGCTAGGTCGTTTGGGAACGAATGCCGAGAAAGTGGCGGAAGAGATTCTTAAGCAGCTTCAGGTATCCAGCCAAAAGCTAAAAATTTCACTGTCTGGGCGCAATAGTTTTGGTTTTTCATTTCCTGCAATTAATCAGGCAGTCGAGGCCTTGCGCGTCACAGGGGGCGTTGAGCCGAAGAAAGCTGTTGATCGGCTGGTAGAGTTTCTGGCAACATTCGCTAATTTGCTCTCAGTTGAGATGAATCGAGAGGATTTAAATCCACATGTTTTTTTCACGAATTTTAACCATGCGGTTTCCGCTTTATCATATGACTGGCCCTTGGAATTATTTCGTCGAAAAGAAATAGAAGTGCATGATGAACTAACAGGGGAGCTAAAGAAAATCAATTCACAAGTTTCACTGACCGCGCAAGGAGTCAAGCTTAATGACAGGCGAGAGGTGTCATTGCAATCACAAGCATTGTTATACTGTGTTTATCAGGTATATGCTAGCCGCGTGCTACCGCTGGTAAATGATTGTGGTAGACTTATGTTTGCAGATTATAGCCAGAATGACGTAGAGTTCTTATTTCATAGTTCTCGGAGTAAATATGTACAAACCCAGGGGCAACTGATTACCATAAAAGCTCACCCGATAAAATCAGGTCTAATTGACTGGGAGCTTGCAGGTGCCAAGTTATCTGACGTCCAAATTTATGTTAAATTGTTGGAGCCTGGAAGTGATTTTCTGCCCATTCGTTATGATCGGTTAACGCCTAAGCAGCGATCAAGCATATTTGATAAGGTAATTAAACAAAAGATCGAACTTGAAGAAATTCCAGGGAAAAATTCATATTCTTTGGAATTTAAAGGTGCACGAGTCAGCCTAATTGAAAATCTAAATGATTGTAATAGCTATGATGAGCTCAAAATATTTCTAGAGATTGCCGGGGATGCCCCCCCAGTTACTGGCCTTGATAGTAAGGCATTGACTAAAAAGTACCAAAATCATTTGTTTGATAAGGCTTTTGGTTATCTGAATGGGTCTGAGGATGACGAGGTAAGTGCTTTGGTATCGCAGCATTACCAGCGCGTGGTATTAACCGCTCATTTGGTCTATCGTTTGCAGCATATAGGGCATCTTGCACAGCTACTGGACGAGGTGGAAAAAATGATAAGCAATGGCTGGATTGAGTGGTTAAGTCCCAATGATTCTCTCAGTAAACGGGTACAAGGGCAATTTGAGCATCAGATCTGTAAGCATGCGCCAGATTTGACATTAAGTTTGTTAGAAAGAGTGAAAGCACTTAGTTTAGACAGTTTAAATAGAATCGCCATTAGTACTTTGAATGATTTTGTTTATGAAGTTATCAGTAAAGATTATGATATTGAGCTATCAGTTGATGCGTTCAAAGCATTACCAATTCAGAGTTCTGAAATGTTAGTTCGCTCACTTGAATCAAAGAGAGTTTTAAACGAGAGGTATCATCAGCTGGTGTTATATTGGTTAAAAATCGAAGCGCCAAGCTTATTTCTTTTGCTTGATTTGAGTAATTTTGAGTATAGTTGGTTTTGGCAATTAAAATCTTTCTCAAAAAATAATCCAGGGTTGTTATCCGAATATTGGCAAACTCTCGCAGTTCAATTTGTTGGGAAAATAGCGGAAAAGCGAGAGCTTAAAGCATCGGTATTTAACCAGTGTATTTTTTGGTACTTACATATTCACGAGATTTTGCCAGAAGCAGATGCCATCGGTTTTAAGACGCAGATCTGTACAATTCTTAAGGACATGATAAGTCGGGGGAAATTTTCTGAAGAGCAAGGGAAATGGCTAGAGTACTTTTATGTATATCATGAATTTCCTTTTGAAATAGATCCGTGTTTTTTGCATTTGAATCGGGAGAGAAAACCAGATTTACGTCAGTTTTTTAAAGATAGCGGCATGAGGGATCTATTAGATTCTGGTGTGTTCCCAGAGGAGGATGTTGAGCGGATTAATGTTTATTGTGGTTTGGCCGATGAGCCGGTATATGCATCTGATTCTGATGATTCAGAAGATGAATTACTTGATGATATTGAAGTCGTGAGGCATAGGCCTTGATATATAGTCAAAATGACAATTTGGGCTGGTGAAATGGAAGTTTGTCACCCTTGAGGTGTAGATATCAGCATAGCGCTCGATTTGCCGCGCGATGTGACTTTTTTGTTGACCGGCACGCATTACCAGTCCCCAGCGTTTATTATTCAGTTCGTTGAACTTATTTTCATGACGAATCACTTGCTCATTAATTTCAGAATACAGTTGATGGAGCTTTGCTAAATCTTCATTTGATGTTTGCGCCTGGAGTAACATTTGCAGTTCAATGCGGCTAATTTCTCGGTCAATATGCTGTCTTTCTCTGCGCAATGAAACCAAACGACGTATCTGCTCTTTCTTGCTTAACAGGGTGGTGACTTCTTGTTCAATCTCACGCACAATGAGGCAGGTCCGCCACCCAAAGATTCTTTTGGATATATTAATATCTGTGTACATGTGGTCACCAACATAAATGACTTCTTCCCCTGATGCATCCAGCAGCTTTTCAACCATGCTGGCATTGGCTTTATAGTAGATATTGCCGGCTTCTAGTTTGGTGCTAACGGGCTTGAGTAAGTCGGATTTTTTGGTGACAAGGAAAGCATCTTGTTCGCTGGAAAAGAATTTCGGTTTTTGGGCATTTACAATGACCACGTCAAATAATGACTCCCAGCTTTTCCCAGATAAATAAGGATCAAATGCAAAAGACATGATTTTCTGCGTGTAATCCCAGCCTGAATTGGTGGCGAGGAAGAGTTTTTTACCGCAGGCTTTTTGCTCCTGGAGTGCCTGCACGGTCAATGGGTCAAGATCAATATACTTTTCTGGATCATGCATGATTGTTGATTTGAGTTTACTTTCAAGGTGGGTATAACGCATGGCTTCTTGGATAATCAAGAACAGTGAGTGGTAATTAAAAGAGCCGCCAAGCTCACCTGTATCATGTGCATCTACTAATTGTGAATATAGACACCCCATAGATCCTGAGAAGAGGGTATTTAAAAAGATATAGCGAGGGTTGGTGAGGTTGACTACTTCTTTGCCATAGACACTCTGTGTTTCCTTTCGTGAAAGTTTTCTTGTGCCAGGTGCAGCAAATTTCACCTGTCCGTATTGGCATACTTTTAGGATATTGCCAAGTTCAATATCAAGAATAAGACCACGAATGACCAGATAAGTGATTTTTCTGTTAGCTCAAACCCAAAGGGCTCAATTAAATGAAGGTGGGAATTGGCGTTAGCGCATAGTCTTAATATATTACCCGTGTTGGGGGGGATTTCTGGTTCATATAAAGCGATGTCAATTCGTTGGGCTGTAATATCAAATTTCCCCATTTTCCATTGCGATTTCATCAATTAAATCGAGTTGTAACGATTCATAGCTGGGACGGTTCCGGTAGCTATTAAATTGTTGGCTTGATAGGTTTCGAATCATTGCGTATGGGTCGATTGAATCTCTAGTCAGTAATGCCACATTGCCTGATGATGAGACAAAATTAACGGCATAAACTCTCTCCCATAGCTTTCTGACATCTTGAGCAGGCTTTAGAAAACTTGTTGATTGGTATGAGACAGCAATACTTAGGAATTCAGAAAAATGTGCTGCGCCTAATCCTGGTATGACAATAAACGGACCGGGGTCTGTTCCCCAGTTAGCCAAGGTTGCTGAAAAACTTTGCTTGTGTTTAGGTAAGTAAAACTGTCTAGCAACATCAAAAAATCCCATCAGGCCAATGGTGGTATTTATCCCAAACCGAGAGGCATCTGACAGTGCAAAAACCAGTTCGCCTTGAAGGATATCGTTAAACACATTTGATATCTCACTGACATTATCAGCCATATTATTCAGCCCGATTCTTAAGTCGATCGGGAGCGTGTATTGATATGCTCCATAAATAGGCAAGTAGATATCCTGTTCTACTACGCGGTGAACATCGTAAAGCGCACGGTTATATTTCTCAAAAGGGTCATTGGGGTAGTTAGACATCTGGCAGCCAGATAAACAGGCGGTCAGTAGAATTAAGATCAGTTTACTTGGATTTATCACGGGGGTTTACAAGCTGTATTTTCCAGGGTCCTTCGAGTATAACAGATTGTGTTTCAAGATGCATATCGGCAACAGGAGAAATAATTAACCAGTCTCCTCTCAGGAACTTAGGGTGAATTAGTTTAAACATTTTTGTTTTTTCAGTAAATATCAACTTATTTGCTTTGGCTGTCCAGTCACTTGGGGGGATCAGTGTAATTTGTTCAAATGTCATAAAAGATGCATGCTCATTTATCGCGCCATCAATCGCATCGATTTGATATGTCTTTTTATCGTGGGTGAAAATTATGGATGGTTTGGTAAGACAAAAGCCATTTTGACATGAATATGCAGCTTCGCTGTTTATCGTGGTTTGGCCCCCGTCACGCATTAAAATATTCCAGTTCATATTGGCGAATGTGAGTTCTTGACAGAGGATGTTTCCTGACAGCAAGAGGAGTGCCAAATATCGTTTCATGGCGCGAGGATCCAGTCACTGACTTCTCTGAATGCACCATCACCACCAGAACGATTTGTTGTAAATGCCGCTGTATTTTTTGCGCTGTGATGGGCATTTGGTACTGTAAATGAGAAATCCACATGGCGCATACACTGTATATCGTTCACATCATCACCAACCATGGCCCAATGTTCAAGTGGTATGTTATATTTCTCGCTCAGACTTTGAAGCACTGGAAATTTATCATTGATAGCTAGAAAAATTTCTTTCACTCCGAGTTCTTCGGCGCGATATTTAGCTGATAGATTTTTTCTTCCTGAGATCACTGCAATTACAAATCCGGCATCAATTAGATTAAAAAAACCAAAACCGTCAAGGGCGCTGAAAAAATGGGTTTGAAGGCCATCTTCGCGATAAGCAATCTGTCCATTTGTTAGTATGCCATCAACGTCAGTAACGATCCCTCTTAATTGTTTTCGCTTTTTTTCCATGTTGTCAATGGGGGTATTTTGTATCATGGTTACTCTCACCTTAAAAAAATTGTGCAAAACTTGAGTAAATTAAATATAATATAAATTAAAGGACTTTACCAAGGGCTTAGGATGAATCTTGTCGACTTTAACGTTAGCAGCATATCACAAGGGGGAAATGAAATTCTCAGTGATGTTCAATTTAGCTTGCCTCCAGGCAAATCAATTGGCGTAATTGGCCCTAGTGGTGTTGGTAAAAGTACGATTTTAAGAGTAATTGCAGGTTTTCATAATGAGTATCAAGGTGAGTGTAAGGTTGAGGGAATTCATGTTTCTCCTGAGAATGAGAAGAAAGTAAGAGGTAAGTTATCTTTTTTGTTTCAACGCTCTCCCTTGATGGAGGACATGACGCTGCTTGAAAATTTGGAGTTGGCTTTATTATTTGTGAAGATACCTAAAGAAGAGAAAAAAGAATCCATTTACGAGGTCCTTGACAGATTAAAGTTATCCCATGCAATGCGGCAGTATCCGGATCAGCTATCTGGGGGCATGAGGCGCAGGGCTGTCTTAGCGGCAGCAATCTTAAGGCGTCCGAAAATTCTTTTGTGTGATGAGCCATTTACTGGTCAAGATCCCGTTACTAAAGATGACCTTGTGCAACTATTTTCTTTGATTAGAGAGGAGTATGGGTTTTCAATGATCTTGGTTTCGCATGATGTCAGGGAGACACTTCAGCTATGTGATGAGACAATTTTGCTGATGGATGGCAAGCTGCAGGCGAAGGGAGATAAGGAGGCGCTGATGAGCGGTGCATCTGACCGTGCAAGACGGTTTATGGAGCTCGGAAGCTATGTTTGATTTTCTTATTAATATTTTTGTCGGGATGGGACGGTTTATTCGTTTCATTATGAGTATCATGTCATCAGTTGTGTCTCCTTATTTGTGGGTATGGCAGACGGTCGTTCAGATAAATATGATTGGAGTGGGTTCGCTTTTCCTAATATGTATTGCAAGTATATTTATTGGGCTTGTCTTTACATTTCAAATGTACATGATTCTTAATAAATTTTCGGGCTTGTCTCAGCTTAGTTCAGTCGTTGCTTTTGGTATATTTAGAGAGCTTAGTCCAGTTGTAACCGGCTTGCTAATTGCAGGTCGTGTTGGTTCAACGGTTGCCGCTGAACTAAGTCAGTTGCGCCAGTCAGAGCAAGTAGACTCACTATTGATGTGGGGGATAAGCCCTTATGCTTATTTGATGTTGCCAAGATTTTTGGCAGGTATCGTATGTTTGCCCGTGTTAGTGCTAGTGTTTGATGCGATTAGCATTTATTCATCATGGGCATATGCAGTATTATTGAAAGGGATGGAAAATCAGATATTTTGGAACCCACTGCTTGATGGAAATGTTTTTTTCGAGCAAGATGTGCTATATGGTTTATACAAATCTATGTTTTTTGGTGGTTTGATTATCAGTGTTGCACTGTTTCAAGGATTCTACGTGAAAAGGGGAGTTTCTGGAATGGCCCAGTCATCAACAAAAGCAGTGGTTTATGCATCATTGGGTATATTAGCGATGGATTACCTTTTGTCGCAGTTATTATATTGAAAGAGGGGTTTGATGAAGAAAAGTCATATAGTTGATTTTAGTGTAGGTGCTTTTTTTATCTTGGCAATTGCGGCATTTTTCTTTTTAGCTACTGTTACAGGAAGAACAGCCAACAGTGGTAGCGAGGGATATGAATTAAGTGCCCGATTTGAGGATGTATCAGGCCTTGCAAATAATTCTGTGGTGCGTCTGAGTGGAGTGATTATCGGGCAGGTAGAGGATATATCAGTGCTTCATGATACCTACAGTGCAATGGTGCGTTTCAGAATAGATGATCCGGGTCTGAAAATCCCAGATGATTCTACCATTGGCGTATATACAGAGGGAATATTGGGAGCGAAGTATTTAGCAATTATCCCAGGGTTCAGTGAAGAATACGTTAAGCCGGGGCAGGAGATATTAAGAACTAAGTCTGCTGTGGTGCTTGAGAATTTGTTTAGTAAAATTTTACTTTTAATCGGGACTGAAAAATGAATTTTTTGATATTTATCATTACGGGCTTTATCTTGGCGGGTTCAATTACTGCTGACTCATGCACAGAACCAAATGGATTTATAAAAGATATAGTTAATGATGTTGTCTCCTCAACAGATTCTATCAAAGAAAAGGATAGATTGGTCAAAAGTGTAAGTACGAAGCTCAGGGCAGTGTCTGACAGTGATTATGTGATGGGTAAAATCTTAGGTGCTAAGTATCGCGTGATCTCTGGCGAGAAAAAGAAGCAGCTTGAGCAGAAAATATCTAATTTTATTATCAAGGGGTTTGTCGGTGCGCTGACACAAGTGGAGTCAAGTAATGCAATGAGTGTGTATCCATTTCGCGGGAAGGTTACAAAATATTCTAACGTGAGAGCCAGGTATACATCACGTTCTGGAGAGAAAGTGAAATTAACCTTTGCGCTTTCCTGCAAGTCTGGTAATCAGTGGAAATTACAGGATGTCGTTGTAGATGGTGTTTCACTCGTAGATGGGTTTGTTGCTCAGCTAAGACCGGTTGTTGAAAAAGACGGTGTAGATGGCTTATTGGCCTTTTTGTCAAAAAAATAATTTGTCACGAAGATAGATCCTAGCTAAACTAGATAAAAATTAGGTATACACATATGCAAGAGTTAGTGATCAATGGGCCAACTAAGTGGCACGGTGAAGTAAATATTGATGGTGCAAAAAATGCCTGCTTGCCGATAATGGCTGCACTGTTGATGATAGATAACCAGGTCACTCTCAATAACATTCCTAAATTAAATGATATCGAAAGTATGCTCAAATTACTGCAGTGTATGGGTTTAGATATGACTCACCAGGGCCAAAAGCTGTTATCATTTCGGGCAAGAGAGCTTAATTATGTTGCGCCATATGAGCTTGTTAAAAAAATGCGTGCTTCAATTTTAGTTCTGGGGCCCTTGCTTGCAAAGTTAGGAAAGGCAGAGGTTGCATTGCCTGGAGGTTGCCTTATTGGCGCCAGGCCAGTTGATCAGCATTTAGAGTTTATGCGCGCGCTTGGTGCAAAAGTAGAAATTAAGGATGGTTTGGTATGTGCGCGTGCTGATAATGGTCTTACCGGCTGTCAGTATACTTTCGATGTTGTAAGTGTAACTGGAACAGAAAATGCAATAATGGCGGCATCTTTGGCGAAAGGTTCCACGGTGATTGATAATGCTGCTATCGAGCCAGAGGTTATAGCGCTTATTGACTTTCTCAATCAGTGTGGTGCTAAGATTTCTGTTTCTGGAATGTCTGTAAGCATTGAGGGTGTTACTTCGCTTAAGGCGCCAGCTGAGAGCTTTTCAGTCATAGGTGACCGGATTGAGGCGGGAACATTTTTAATTGGTGCAATGATCTGCCAGGGAAGTATATTGGTAAAAGGTATCTGTCCTGAGCATCTTTCATTAGTGATTGAGCTGATGAAAAAAGCAGGCGCTCAAGTAGAGTACTCTTCTGAGGAGCAATGGATTCGGCTGTCCATGGATAGACGCCCAATCGCTCAGTCAATTACCACTGAGGTGTATCCTGGTTTTCCAACTGACTTACAGGCCCAGTGGATGGCACTTGCTTGCGTTGCTGAGGGTGAAAGTGTAATTAAAGAGCAAATTTTCGAAAACCGAATGATGCATGCCTGTGAGCTCATGCGAATGGGGGCTAAAATAAAGATCAGTTCAAATACAGTAACTGTTCAGGGGATAGAGAGGTTGCGATCTGCGCCAGTAATGGCTTCTGATCTTCGGGCATCTGCTTCTTTGGTTCTGGCTGCTTGTCAGGCAATGGGTGAAAGTGTTATTCAAAGAATTTATCATATTGATCGAGGATATGCCCAAATAGAGAGTAAACTTCAGGCCTTGGGTGTGAAGGTTGTTCGCAAGGAAACAGTAACTGAAAATTAATGCTTGCAATTAATAATTAGACGGTATATAATGTGATTTGCACAGGGAGTGCGTATCAACATTGGAGTAGTTATTATGATCAAGGAAAAGATCTTATCATCACGTTCTGACCGTGATTCGTCATTTGACCCCACTCAAATCTATCTTACTGATATCGGTTGTACTGATTTACTCGGTCCAGAAGAAGAGTTAGAGCTTGCAAGAAAAGTTGTACAAGGGTGTAGAAAGTCATATGAGCATATGATTCGCGCTAATTTACGACTTGTTGTTAAAATCGCAAGACGTTATTGCAACCGAGGCTTGGATTTTTCCGACCTGATAGAGGAAGGCAATCTTGGGCTTATGTATGCTCTTGATAAATTTGATCCAGAAAGGGGTTTTAGGTTCTCAACATATGCAACTTGGTGGGTAAGGCAGTGTATTGAAAGAGCAATTATGAACCAAAGCCGAACCATTCGATTACCGATTCATGTGATCAAGGAGCTCAACACTTACTTACGCGCAACACAGGCAGTTGCCGATTCTACTGAAACAGTAGACCCGCATGGGAAAAATCTTGAAGGCATTTTTGATAAGTCAGCAGCTGAGATTGATGAGGTTTTGGGATACAAGAATGACGTCTCATCTCTTGATGTCGTTGTTTACGATGATAACGAGACAACTTTATCTGAGACAGTGGCTGAGCAGATTACAAAAAATCCTGTTAAGCAGCTTGAGCAAGCTAATTTTGCGATGATTATTCAGCGAGCAGTTGAACAGCTCCCAGAACTTGAGCGAGATGTATTGATTCGTCGCTTTGGTCTCATGGGGCATGATGCGCAGACTCTTGAGAGAGTGGGTGCAGATCTTGATATGACACGTGAGAGAGTAAGACAGTGTCAACTGCGAGCGCTTAAGTTTATGAGAAAATGTCTGCAAGAGCAGGATTTAGATCGAGATGAGCTCGATGTTTTCTCAGATGAACAAAAGTAATTATTTTATTGGGGTGTCACTTGCAAACAACTCTGCTATCAGCAGAGCTGTTTCGCCCCTTATCTCTCAGCACAGTGCCGCAATCAGATGGCAATTGCCAGAAAAATGGCACCTTACTACTGTATTCTTTGCGGGGAGTTATCCTTCTGATCTAACAAGCCAATCATTTATTGATGTGGGTATCCCAACATTAAGCGTGCAGGGGCAAAAAATATATCATAGGAAAAATCAAGGCATTTTGACTATTAACTGTGCCAGTATAGAGATGTTCTTTTGGCATCGACGCATCTGTAATATCCTAAAAATCATACCAGCGGCCTTTGATCCGCATATTACAATTGCTCGAGGCCCTTTTGAACAGATTTCAGCAATTAGATTACCAAATATAAATAGTCAGTTTCACTTTAATGAGCTGATTCTTTTTGAATCTACTCGTGACAATCAACAATTGTATAGAAAAATACTTACTTTTCGACTTGAAAAATAGATACTTGGCCCTATATTAAATTTAAGTTTAATGATAGGAGCTGATTATGGCGGTAACAAAAACATTTCAAGCCGAAGTTAACCAAGTTCTTCAGTTAATTACTCACTCGATGTACTCAAAGCGAGAGATTTTTATCAGAGAATTAATTTCAAATGCGTCAGATGCAATTGAGAAAAGAAGTTTTCTTGGTCTGTCGGATGCAAAAGTGCTTGAGGGATTTGACAAGGGTGCAATTTATGTTGTGCCAGATGAGAAAGCAGGAACGATTACATTTAGTGATAATGGTATTGGGATGGATGAGTCAGATTTAGACGAAAATCTAGGTACCATTGCGCGTTCTGGGACAAAGGCATTTTTAGATGGAATAAAGCAAGCAAAAGATGAATCAGATAAAACGGCGTTAATTGGTCAATTTGGGGTGGGTTTTTACTCCGCTTTTGTTGTAGCAGATAAAGTGACTGTTAGAACAAGAAAGGCGGGTCAGCCGGCTGATAAGGCACACCAATGGGTTTCTGACGGGGTGTCCAGCTATGAGGTTGAAGCCATTAGTAAAGAAACCGTTGGAACCGATGTCGTGCTTCATATCAAGGAAGATGCAAAAGAATTTCTTCAGGATTGGCAGTTAAGACAAAACATCACACGTTATTCAGATCATATTCGTGTTGCTGTGTATGTTCCGAATATCGTTCATGAAGACGATAAAGAGAGTGATAAATCACAAGAGCCATTTGAGCAGGTTAACCAAGCAACTGCGCTTTGGACTCGAGAAAAAAATTCTATTACAGATGAGGAGTATGGAGAGTTTTATAAATACTTATCAAATGATTTCGATGGCCCAATGAATTGGATCCATAAGCAGGTGGAAGGAAACTATTCCTACACAATGTTATTGTATTTTCCTAAACGTGCTCCTTTTGATATGTGGAATCGTGATCAAACGAAGGGCCTGAAACTATATGTCCAAAGAGTTTTTATTATGGATAATGTAGAGCAGTTTCTTCCTAATTATCTAAGATTTATTCGTGGAGTAATTGATTCAAGTGATTTGCCTCTTAATGTGTCACGTGAGCTTTTGCAAAGTAATCGGGTAATCGAGGTTATTAAACAGAGCGCTACAAAAAACATTCTTAATATGCTTGAGAAGAAATCATCTGACAAAGATCAATATAAAGATTTCTGGCAGCAATTTGGTAATGTTTTAAAAGAAGGGATCGGGGAAGACTTTCAGAATCAGGAAAAAATCCAAAAATTATTACGTTTTTCAAGTACCCATGATGAGACCGGAGTTCAGTCTCAGTCGCTTGAGGATTACGTAGCCCGGATGCCATCTGACCAAGAATCCATTTACTATGTTGTTGCAGATGGTTATCAAGCAGGCCTATACAGTCCCCATATGGAATATTTTAAACGTAAAGGGATTGAGGTCTTAGTGCTGACAGACCGCATTGATGAATGGATGATTACTCGTTTATCAAAATTTGGCGATAAAAACCTTACGTCCATTACTCAGGCAAAGATTGATGACAAGGATGATGAGCTAAAAGTCGATGAAAAGACACAGGAAGAGATGAAAGATATCCTGACACGCTTGAAGGAATATTATAACGATCGTGTCACCGATGTTGTGCTGACTAATAAGCTAACCCACTCGCCTTGCTGTGTTGTTGGTGAGAATCACGAGATGACACTGCACCTGCGTCGTGTACTAAAAGATGCGGGCCAGCCAGTTCCTGATTTTAAGCCGACATTAGAGCTTAATCCAAATCATGTTATGGTAAAGGCGCTAGCTGAGGAGCAATCGGATGAGAAGTTTGGTTTAATTGCCGATATCTTATTTGATCAAAGTATCTTGTCTGAGGGTGGTGAGCTATCCGAGCCAGGAAGGCTTGTAAAGAATTACAATGATTGGATAGCTGCGGAGCTTTCAAAGAATGCTGATTAGTTAGCTATTGATGAAAGAGGATCATCATCATACGCTTTTTTGAGATTGATAAAATATGATGCCAATCTTGAAAAGTATGTGCAATGATCCTTATTCTTCATCATAAGTTCAATCAACTGGTCGACATAATCTTCTCTACCGAACTCAATTAATGCTTTCCCAGATGATTTAATTTCTTGTAATGAGCTATTATTCACAGAATACTGGATGCTTTGTGTATGCTGAATGACATTGAGAATGTGCTTGTTGCAAAATGATTTTTCATGAACAACAGAATTGCCAATAACAGTATACTCATTTAAAGTCTCCTGCATCGTTCTAATAAATAGATTGAGGCCTGCGTGTTTTTTATTGTTTTCAGACAGAAACTCTGCCAGCTTGCCAGTCAGGTCATGACATGTATCAAAGAGCTGTTGGTCACTCATACTTTTTGTTTGTTTGCGAGTAATGTTGAGAGTGTTTAGATTAAGTTCGCTTCTAATTTTTGGGGAGAGGTTACTTCGGTAAGCCCTTTTAAATTCGTTTAGTTTTAGTGATAATTGAACACGAAAATGACTTTTGTCGCTCATCATTTCTCCTTAGTTTTTTTGTATTCTAAGAGTACAATGTTAATTTCTAATTAAATGATTTACAAATCTTTCAGTTTTTTGATTAGTGTGACCCGGGAGATTCCCAATATCTTGGCAGCTTGTGATCGGTTATTATCTGTTTTTTGCAAAACAGTTTTGATTAGGTGCTGCTCAGTAAGCCCAAGAATATCATGATAGATGTTCTGGGAGAACTGAGTGCCTTGAAGATCAATATATCTCTCAACAGCAGATTTTATGGCAGATTTCAAATCCATTGACATAGACAGCTTGAGGGTAAAATTATATTTATAATGTATTTTCTTTAATTTTTCAAAGTATTTTTTTGTTTTTCGTGATACAATTGTTGCTGAAAATTTCATGTAACGTACGTTCACAGCTGCTTATGGGTAACTCATTAAGAAAATTATTTGCCACCGGGATTTTATTTTGGCTCCCGATTTTAATTACATATCTCGTACTGAGCTTTCTATATAGAATGTTAACGCGAATTGTTTATTTTGAGCCATTCAGATCACTAACTGAGGGCATGAGTGTAGAAGTTGCTAGCATCATTGCTGTGATTTTAATTATTGTATTGATCGTTGCTACTGGATTACTGGTAACCAACTATTTCGGGAGAAACCTTGTCGGTTGGATTGAGATGACTTTGAAGCGATTGCCACTGGTGTCATCGATTTACACAACAGTCAAGAACAGTCTCGAAATGATTTTCAGTGAACAAAGCAAATCGTTTAGAGAGGTTGTGTTAGTGCGTTTTCCTAGCTATGAATCGTGGTCAGTAGGATTTGTAACTAATACGGATGATAAGGGGTGTTTAACAGTTTTTGTCCCAACAACACCAAACCCTACATCAGGGTATATTTTGTTTGTCCCTAGAGAAAAAGCAGTCCCGTTAGACATGTCTATTGATGAAGCTTTAAAATTTGTAATATCCCTTGGAACTGGATCAAATGTTCCACTATCAAACCTCATACCAGATGAAAAGCGAGATAAATAATGAGAGAGATGTATTGTTCACAAGTTTCAACGGCATTGGTTGGAAAGTCAGTAAGAATATGTGGATGGGTTCACCATCATAGAGATCACGGAGGGGTGATATTTATTGATTTGTGGGATCATACCGGCATTGTTCAGGTTGTTATCAATCCCGAGCATAGCGTGTTTGCAGAAGCTGAGCAGCTGCGAAAAGAATCAGTAATTGGTATTGTTGGAAGTGTAAGAAAACGACCTGATGGCACAATAAATGCTGAATTAGCCACTGGTGAAATTGAGGTTGTAGTTGAGCAACTTGAGATTTATAACATCAGCGAGCCACTGCCCTTTACACGTGATGATATTCATAAAATAAGTGAAGAAGTTCGTTATCGTTACCGTTATCTTGATTTAAGAGCAGATAAGATGCAGCATAATCTTAGATTGCGTTCTGCATTAAACCAGTATTTGAGAAATTTTTTAAGTGATCAGCGCTTTATCGAGGTAGAAACCCCGATTCTTACAAAAGCAACACCAGAGGGTGCTCGGGATTATATTGTCCCCAGCCGTGTTCAGCCTGGAAAGTGTTTTGCCTTGCCACAATCACCACAAACTTTTAAGCAGCTACTGATGGTTGCCGGGATGGATCGATATTTTCAGATTGCTCGTTGCTTTAGAGATGAGGATCTGCGTTCTGATCGCCAGCCTGAGTTCACGCAGCTTGATCTTGAGATGGCCTTTGTCGATGAAAAACAGGTGATGGATCTTGCTCAAGATATGATTTGTGGGCTTTTTGATTCCTTGATCGATGTAAAATTGCCATCATTTCCTATTTATAGTTATGATGAGCTAATACAAACCACAGGATCTGATCGGCCGGATCTAAGAAACCCATTACGCTTTGTTGAAATCAAAGACCAGGTCGCTGATGGTCCATTTAAAGTTTTCTCTGATGCTGCAAAATCAAAAGGCTCACGAGTAGTTGCTATGCTTGTGCCTGGCGCTGCTTCATTGACTCGAAGTCAGATTGATGAGTATACAAAGTTTGTCGGTCGTTATGGGGCCAAGGGGCTTGCTTACATCAAAGTAAATGATATATCAAAAGGAATTGATGGGTTACAGTCTCCGATTATTAAGTTTTTAGGGGATGAAACCACCATGGCGATTATGGATAAAGTAAACGCCAATTCAGGTGATATGGTATTCTTTGGCGCAGGTTCTGATCGTGTAGTCAATGATTCAATGTCAAATCTTAGAGAGAAATTAGGCCGAGATCTCTCATTGCTTGAGGGAGACTGGTCATGTTTTTGGGTATGCGATTTTCCAATGTTTGAATCGGTCAATGATCAATCTGGTACCCGTAGACATTGTGTGCATCACCCATTTACTCAGCCAAGGAAAGATCATCAAGATCCTGACCAGTGGCATTCTAGGTCTTATGATATGGTAATTAATGGACATGAAGTAGGTGGCGGTTCTATCCGTATCCATCGTTATGAGGAGCAGATTGAAATCTTTAAGCTTCTTGGTATGAGTGAGCAGACATGCCATGATCAATTTCCACATTTACTATCGGCATTAAAATTAGGGGCGCCGCCACATGGTGGGTTAGCTTTTGGAATTGATCGGTTGGTAATGATTATGCTGGGCGCCTCGTCTATTCGAGACACCATAGCGTTTCCAAAGACTCAGTCGGCTGTATGTCCACTAACACTGGCTCCCTCAGAGATAGAGATCCAGGCACAAATAGACTTAGGAATTACTGTTAGTAAAAGTGAGAAAAGCTAATGGCGGGACACAGTAAATGGGCCAATATTCGTTTTAGAAAAGGGGCGCAAGATGCTAAAAGAGGAAAAATATTCACGAAACTGGTAAGGGAAATCACACAGGCTGCTCGTGAGGGTGGCCCCGATCTTGAGACCAATCCTAAATTGCGACTAGCAACCGATAAGGCGCTAAAAGCCAATATGACTAAAGATAGTATTCAGCGGGCAGTTGCTAAGGGAGCAGGCACACAAGATGGTGTTGATTATATGGAACTTGTCTATGAGGGTTATGCGCCTGGTGGTGTCGCTGTTATGGTTACTTGTCTTACTGATAATAAAAATCGTACTGTAGCAGAAGTGAGGCACGCTTTTTCAAAACATGGGGGTGCATTGGGCACAGATGGCTCTGTGGCTTATATGTTTAATCGTACCGGTGTCATTGAAGTAGAGACTGATATGGATGAAGAGCAGGCCTTTGATCAGTTTATTGAGCTGGGTGCAAATGATGTTGAGGCAACTGAAGATGGTTATAAGCTTGAAGTTAGCCCTGGTGAGCTGCACCAGATCCATCAGCAAATTATCGAATTAAAGCATAATATAATAAGCGCGGAAAATACCTATCTGCCAGAGCAGGTTGTAAATATTGAGTCATTAGAGCAGGCGGAGAAACTAATCAAATTTATTGATGTGCTAGAAGACCTTGATGATGTTCAAAATGTCTACGCAAATTACGAAATAGAGCAATCTTTACTTGAAAAGCTGTCATAACTGAGCATAAAATAGGAAGTTGATTTAGGATTATGCATGAGAGTACTGGGGATCGATCCTGGCTCCAGGGTCGCTGGATTTGCTCTACTTGACCATATGGAAGGCAAAATATCATATGTTGAGTCGGGAGTGATTCGCTTGAAAGGAGAGTTGGATACTCGTTTGCACCAACTGGCCACCGCGCTTGAGCAAATCATACATGATAATCAGCCACATTGTGCAGCCATTGAAACAGCTTTTATGCACCGTAACGTCAAATCACTAATGGTACTGTGTCATGCGCGTGGCGTAGCGATACAAACAATTATCAAGCATCAAATTTCAATTACCCACTATGAGCCTAGGCGTGTAAAAATGACAGTAGCCGGGTATGGTGCTGCAAGTAAAAGTCAAGTAGGGTATATGATACAAACAATGCTCGGATTGCCTTCACCGCTGGCAGAAGATGCTTCTGACGCGGCTGCTATTGCGATAACACATATTCAAAACCTAAAGGTGAACGCATGATTGCTTATTTAGAGGGAGATGTCATCTCAAATCAAGATCCACTGATTATTAAAACAAAGCAAGGTGTCGGATATGCGATTTACCTGGCTACTCAAGATTATGATCAGTTTGTGCTTGGTTCTGCGTATAAGGGTTTTATTTATTGTCATGTGAAAGAAGACGAGATGACTCTATATGCATTTGATCAGCTATCTGCCAGAGAACTTTTTATCACACTAATCTCTGTGTCTGGAGTGGGGCCGAAGCTGGCTTTAATGCTGATGCGATCAAGATCTCAGGAGCAAATCAAAGCGGCAATCTCACAGCAGAATCTTGATGTTTTTTCAGGAATTAAAGGTCTTGGGAAGAAAACAATCGCAAAATTAGTACTTATGCTACAAGATAAAATAGAGCCAGTGATTAATGTTGATCTAGGTAGCAATCAGGCATTTGATAGTGATGCAAAGATGGCATTGATCAAGTTAGGATATCAGGAGCAAAAGGTTATCGAGGTACTCAAACGAATGAGTCCATGTGACACTGCACAAACTATACGCCAAGCATTGGCTGAATTATCGGAGTAACTTATGATAGAGAAAGATCGTGTACTTGGCCCTGATTTAGTGAGTGATGATGTCAGTGACGCTGGGATCAGGCCACTCAGTCTTGCTGATTATCATGGTCAATCAAGTGCATGTGAGCAGATTCAGGTAGCAATTAGAGCAGCACTTTCAAGAGGAGAGACATTAGATCATTTACTTATCTTTGGTCCACCTGGCTTGGGGAAAACAACGCTAGCACGTATCATTGCGAATGAAATGGGCGCACAGTATCGTCAAACCTCGGGACCAATTCTAGATAAAGCAGGTGACTTGGCTGCGATACTAACCAATTTGGGTCCCTCAGACGTTTTGTTTATCGATGAAATTCATCGACTCAGTCCAACCATTGAAGAGATTTTATATCCTGCAATGGAGGACAATCAACTTGATATTATGATTGGTGAGGGCCCCGCTGCTCGGTCTGTAAAAATTGATTTACCCAAATTTACATTAGTAGGAGCAACAACGCGTGCCAATCTACTCACTTCGCCATTAAGAGACCGATTTGGGATTGTCTTGAGGTTAAATTACTACTCATCTCAGGAGCTTTCTCACATCATTGCGCGCTCGGCAACTATTTTAGAAATTGGACTTGATCCACAGGCAGCACACGAAATAGCTAGAAGGGCCAGAGGGACTCCGCGTATTGCAAATAGACTATTGCGTCGGGTGAGAGACTATGCTCAAGTTCAAAATTCTGATGTGATTACTGTTGATATTGCGGACCATGCATTGAGTCAGTTAGGGATCAACAAAGCGGGTCTTGATGAGCTGGATCAAAGGCTACTGAGCATTATTAAAGATCAGTTTAAAGGTGGGCCAGTTGGAATTGACACGCTAGCAGCAGTGATGGGCGAAGATAGAGGAACAATAGAAGATATAATAGAGCCATTTTTGATTCAGAATGGCCACTTAGTGCGTTCCCCGAGAGGGAGAATCCTCCCGGAGAAATTAGCCATTATTAGCGATTAAATTACTAGTACTTATTCATAAATATTAATCAGGAGGAGGTGTCGCTGACATCCCTTCGGTTGCCCCACTTGCAGCATCAGCAGCACTGCTTGCACCTTCAGCCCCTTGATTATCAGCTGACTCGTTTCCTCCGCCAGGGACAGATGGTGATTCTCTTCCAACAGTATAGTCATCAGCATCCTTCTTAGGATCGTCGCCACCAAACGCTGCTGCAGCGTCAGCAGAGGCTGCGCTCTGAGCAACATTAGCAGTTGTCATAATCAAGATTCTTTGGTCTTGAAGGTACGATTCAAACTGCTGTTGTCTCATCTCAGCAAGCAAGTATGCAATTTCTCTTAGAAGATTATTAGTATCCATCGTGGCAATACTAGAGCGCCATGCACTACTGCTCATTCGCCAAGTTGATGAGAGCTGCATAGCTTGCATCGGAGTCATTTTTAGCGTTTTGTTAGCAGCTGGTCCGCTGTTTTTATTAAGTGATTTACACGAATAAGTATACTCTGTATTCCTCATGTCATAAGGGCCTTGAAGTGCAGTGTATGCAGCCACTTTGGTGATTAAGCTTTTTGCAGATGACTGTAGCTTACCTTTGGCGGCAGATTTATACTTTGTCTTTATGCTAGGCCGAGTGCTACCTGTTTTGTCAGTCGATGCAGCATCTTTACCGGCAAAGTAGTACTGAGCAGATCCTGTTCTTATTGGATACAAATACTGGTCCATTTCGGCGTTTCCAGAACTTGTTGATGGCTTGCTCAATGGGACAAAAGCTCCAGCTGCAAGTACAGCCATATACTTTTTACCTTGATCATCAAAATTATCCCACACAGGAAGACCGCTTATAAGAATAGAATTAGGATCTTGTAGTCCAGTGATGGAATCGATAAACCCTGCAGCTGAAGAAGTGTCTTTTGTAGCAAACTGGGTTGTCTTTGGTTTTGCAACAGTTTGGTCAACACACTCAAGCATTGTCAGGGAGCCCTTCGAGCTGTCTGCAACATAAGTTTTCTTATCGATATAAGTACTCATACCTGGGAAAGCGCCAAGTGAGCCATCGGCTTGCTTATTATCACCAGATTTTGGTGGTTTTCGGCCGCTTAGCATCAGCTCTAACTCGTAAAATGCATAGGTATATGCAGCACCTGTTGCTGAGTCAAGTGCAGTTTCCATTGAGCTTAGATGTGGCTTAAGAGTCTTCAGTAAATCGAAGCTTACAGAGCTATTTGCACCACTTCCAGATCCGAGAGCACTGGCATATGCTGAGCCTTTCTCGTTAAGGCTAAGGCTAGATCTATATATATCAATCACATTCGCGATGTTATAGTTTAGTGCTTTACACGCTTGAAAGCCGTCGAGTGTTTTCGCTCCGTCACTTGAGTTACAGTCAATAAACCCAGACTCCATATTTGATCCCCCTTTGAGAATCTCTTTTGGAGATGTGATTTGTAGATCTTCAAGCCAGGTATCACTGTCTTCAATGATTGCAGGAAATCCATTGGCATATTTAAAAGAATTTATAATCCCGGCATCTGTAAGAGTAGTGTTGTTAGTGACTGGTCCACACTCTGCTTTGGCACGCGTTTTTGCTTTATCGTTTTTTAATCCGTCTTCGTTAGAGAAAATATAACTCGGCTTTGAAGAAGACGAGGTGTCTACTGAGGTGCCTGAGCCCGACGGTTTGGTCTGCCAGTTTTCACTACAGTTCTTGTATCTGTGCTGAAGATTTTTGAGCCTTATAAATAGCTTTGCAGTCTTTTTGAAATTTTCATTTTGCAGAGCACTTTCAATTCTTTGTTTATGTGTTCCTGTAAAGTTTCTTGACACATTATTCTCAGGTTCGGCAACTTTGATCCATTTAGTTACAACTCTTTCCGATTTGTCTGCATAAAAATCGACATCTACAATGTCGTCTCCACTTCTACCGCCTTTTATTAGGGGGTAAAATAGATTCGTAAGCATAATTGTTGTGTATTCATAAATATTTCCCGCGCTCATAACAGATGGGAAATTTAGGTCCTTGAGGCCTGAGTAGGCGCTCATTACTTTAGCATCTGAATTACTGACTGCGCCAGCAGCTCTTGCGCTGGGGTTAAATGGGTCTATAAGTGCCATCATGTTTTGCTGTGTTTTCACTGTGATAGCGAGTGGGTCGGGGAGTGTTTGTGCGATTGAATTCATTCGTGATGCGTTAAGGCCTTTTGATCCATATATGCCCAGACGAATCATTTCAGGTGTTTTCGAAAGATAATGCTGTAAAAGTTTGTTTGTGCGCCCAATCATCGTTACGAGTGCTTGCTGTGTTTCGTCACCTTCAGCGTTGATTTCGGTTTGAGCTGAGCTTATTGCACTAGTAACTCTGCCGCCCTGGGTGTTAATGGCAGCGGTGGTTGCTTGTTGATCAGTTATTAAGGTGGTTAGGTTATTATTCATCGTTGTTTGCTTAGTCAACTGATTAGTCGCTGTTGTGCTTAAGGTATCAAGAGTGTTTTTCATTGCGGTGGTATTGGTCGCAGTTGTCGCTGTGTTGGTAGCAGTTTGATATTGATCTTGTGCCATGGATTGCGCCCATGTGTCGAGTGTACTGTCAGAAGACGTGGGGTCGAATGTTCCATCAGCGCCCATTCTGCCCTTGAACATAGCAAAATAGTTATCCTCGTTTTCTTGCGCCGACTGTGCGTGCACGCAAGTAGCTAAAAGTAGTAAAGCTAATTTTGATAGGTGAGAGGTGTATTTCATAGTTATTTCCATGGCAAGTTTAATGCATTAGGTGTCTTGGGGATAGAACTCTTTTAAAGCCTCTACGTCCTTGTTGTATTGAGTGGCGTCGAGTTTTGCTACATTCAGAATTTGGATATCTTCTTGGGTTGGTTGTAACCCTTGAAAATAAATGTAATAAGATTTTCGGTATGCACACTGCATAGCTGAGATGCCAGTTTCATCCATTTCTCTTCCAACCTTGTTAATTTCTGTTTTAGGCGCGTTACGACATGGGTCAAACAGATTAAATGTCTCAGGTTGTTGCTGAGCTGCTGCAAAAGAGCAAGTAAGTGTAACAATTAATGTTAAGGTATATCTCATGAGCATTTCTCCAAAGCACTATGTATTTTTTCAAGTCGTTCATAGTTAAACACACGACTAAGTAATCTGAGGCGTTCGAAGATAAGGTTGCGTCTAATAAATAGTTGAGCAGTTTTGTCAGTGAAGCTTTGCCCTTCAGCAAAACTGAGTAACCTTGAAGCAGCACCAGGATTGTTACTGTCGAGCTCTTGCATAATTCGCAATACGCGAGACGTTTTAAGGTAAGCGCCGATGTAAACAAGATGATCAAAATTTTTGATTTCTATCCCGGCGATTGAATCCATTGCTTCTTCGAGTTTATCTAAGGCACTTTCGATTTTCTCATTTCCATCGAGAGTCCACGATTCGATTTTTTCCATAAAAGAAATTACTTCAAATACTTTTGGGTCATCAAATGACTTCCAAAACTCCCTTGACGCGTCGAGACTAAAATCAGGCATTACTCATCCGTTGAATTCGCTTACATATTATTTCATAGTTTTAAACTAAATTACAAGAGCTGGTGCAGGTATACGCGCTATATATTATAATGATGTTATGAAACAGACGATTCAATTGACAATTTTCACAGACTGGGTTGAGCGCTCATGTGTTGGAACATCACTTTACAACAACGATGCTATTAAGAGGTATATCGCGGGAGCATGTTGTAGCTGTTTGTATGGGTTTCACTATGATCATCGTGATATGGTGCAGTTATCGCTTCAGCTCAACACCGCAGCGCCAATTGATGATTTTCAAGCACGATCGATAGCAAATCATGGATTGGTTCAGCATATTATTTTTGGTGATAATATTGATATGGATATTCATCGTACAACTTTATCCGCATTTAGATATCTTAGTCGACATCGTTTCGATGGTAACCATCAAACGGATTTCATTATCGCAAACTCATTTCTTGAAGTGGATGATTTGCTCAAGAACATGCGCAAAAATAACGGTACTGGCTTAAAGCTATTTGTTAGTGTATACTGTGAATAACAATAGCTCAGTGAGGTCAAATGGCTCAGCGTGGCGTCAATAAAGTAATTCTTGTCGGGAACGTTGGAAACGAACCCGAAATCAGATATACGTCCAGTGGACAAGCAGTTGCTAATCTCTCTCTAGCGACATCTGAAGTTTGGAAAGACAAGACAACTGGAGACAAACAAGAGAGAACCGAATGGCATCGCATTGTATCATTCGGTAAGTCTGCTGAAATCGTCAGAGATTATATCAAGAAAGGCAGTAAATTGTTTGTGGAAGGCAGCTTGAAAACTCGCAAATGGGAAGATAAAAATGGGGTAGAGCGCTACACAACAGAGGTTGTGTCCAATGAGATTCAGATGCTTGATTCAAGGGGAGATCAGAATAGCGCTCCTTCACCGGCCCAGGGTATGGCAGAAATTCCTTCAGAGGAGTTGGTTGATGAAGATATTCCGTTCTAGATATTTTGCTCAGCAATTTTCGATGTGTATTTCTTATCTCTTTGTTTGGGGGGTCTGAGATGATTCTCTGCACGCAGCAATTAACGCAGAGGGTGTAGAGGATGAAGATTGTTGATAATCGTACTGGTCGACACCGAAAGTGTATTTTTCCATACTTTCACGAGGTATCTAGCGGGAGTATTGATGTGTGGTATTTTGATGACGTTATCAGATTCCGAAGTACTTTCAGTAATACAAGCGACTCCAAACAGGACATGGAGGCTAAACTCACTAGATTTGTAGTTAAGAAAATAACATCAATCTACAATAACACTTCATCTTTAGGCAATCATACGCGAGCAATTGACTCCATCATCGACTTCCTGAAGTTGCTTGTTTTTGGCCAGGATTTTGAACCTGAGCATCGTCTTGCTCTTCATAATGTCGACATATCGAAAGTTAGAAAAAACCTTATGGAGCATTCTGATTTACAGCCAATTTTAGCTGTTAACACTATTGGCACGTCCAGCCAGCCAAATAGTAATTTACTTATACAGGCTGTTTTCCGGGCCAGTTTTTATTGCGAACAAGAAGGTGACAAGCAGCTAACTGAAATATTGAAAGCTTACATGCAGCCAAGTGGGGGCGTCAGTGGTAGTGGCACACTATTCATGATGTTGCCCCAGCGGGCTATTATCGCTGCACTAGATAACTCAGATTTTGTTAAATCTATTTTATCGAATTATGACCAGTTTCTACCTGAAGTAAAAGCAAAAATTATTAATTGCTTTTACCAGAAAAATCCTACATGTAGTACAATGCATCATTGTTTCACTGGTGAGGCGATAATGGAAAGAGTGCAGAAAGACATGGCATTTCTTAAGAAGGATCAACTAATTGAATATATTGCCCATCTTAAAATTGAAAACTGGCTAAATCCTTACCATGATAGTAAAATTGTCTTTCAATCACAGTCAGAAAATCACTCTTTGTCAGTAGGGGTTCTTGATCTGTGCTGTCATTATGTGAGTAAAAGTGGATCTTTCAAGTTACTTGATCTAGTGGCGAAAAAGATTGATATCGGTCTGGATGAGAGTGAATCTGCTCCTGTTTTACGGGATATGCGCATTGATTTCTTTGATAATACTCTAATGGATCCTCAGCATAATAAGAGACGAAGAATCGAAAAGTGCACTTCGATTTTGATGAGTAATAATTTAAAGTTTTCTGATAAAGAATCTAAATATATCTTATATATCATGAGGGACTCCTGGTCTGAAATGCTTGAATGTGTTGCGCATCATAAGAAAGATAAGCTTCTTGAGCTGATGCAGCTCACAATTTATGATTATCCTACTTCTAGTTCGAAAATTATTAATAGTGGAAATAGTTTAGCGTCCTCTTTACTAAATCAGACAGCAAGTAATGCCAAATTGATAAGAGATCTAGAGACCCATTTATGTCTTGCAGTTGTTGCCTGTTTAATATTTTCCCCAATTGCTGTTTTATTTAAGGTGCTAATAATTTCACTGATTGGTGGGCATAGTTATTATCGAGACCATCTTCTGTATAAACAACCTCAATGTCCCTGGCAGCAGAGCAAGAAGGGATTTCTCTTAAGAGCTATAAATTATGTTTGCACCCCTAGTACTGCACTGATTGCGTATGGTCTTGTTGGCTTCTTAAGTGTCTATGGAGCAGGCTATCTGGGCCCTTCAATATTGAATAACCTCCATGTGTGTGCTACAATCGGCTTTGTTAGATATTTCGTATATCTTATGATGCGGGATACTAAGCAGCCTATTAACATCAATTATTCAAGGCCCAAAAATGTCAACACTCCCGTATTCACTCAAGGTGCTACAGCAAAGCTGCAACCCCCAGAGCCCATGCCCATTCGAAATGTATCTCAAGGACTCAACAAGCCATGAGATAGAATTTACGCCTGCTAGAGTCCTGATGCAAGATTTCACAGGAGTACCTGCTGTTGTTGATCTAGCAGCAATGCGAGATGCTGTTGCTGAAAAAGAGGGGAATGTTGATATCATCAACCCTTTAGTTCCAGTTGATCTTGTCATTGATCATTCTGTCATTGTTGATAAGTATGGTAACGAAACATCCTATCAAGATAACGTAAATATAGAAGTTAAAAGAAATTTTGAGCGTTACTCTTTTTTAAAGTGGGCCCAGCATGCGTTTGATGGGCTGAGAGTCGTTCCTCCAGGAACAGGTATTTGTCATCAGGTCAACCTTGAGTATTTAGCAGAGGTTGTATGTGAGCGTGATGGCAATTTTATTCCTGATACGCTGGTTGGAACAGATAGCCATACAACCATGGTCAATGGTCTTGGGGTCCTCGGTTGGGGGGTCGGTGGAATTGAGGCAGAAGCGGCGATGCTCGGTCAGCCAATTTCTATGAATATTCCTCAAGTGGTTGGCGTTCATCTCACTGGCAGTCTGGTTAAAGGGGTTACAGCTACTGACCTTGTGCTTACTATCACCGAGATACTTAGAAATAAAGGCGTTGTTGGAAAGTTTGTTGAGTTCTGCGGTCCCGGAGCTTCGCAACTTACACTTGCTGAGAGGGCAACGATTGCAAATATGGCACCAGAGTATGGTGCAACATGCGGTATTTTTCCTGTTGACGAGGAAACGTTAAACTACCTAAGGATGACAGGTAGAAGCGAGGAGAAAATTGCTGATATTAAGGAATATCTAATTAAAAACCAGATGTGGGACATGGGCAGAGACACAAGCGTGGTTTTCTCAGATACTGTTCATTTAGATCTTACTACAGTCAGGCCTTGTTTAGCTGGTCCTAAAAGGCCTCAGGACCGGGTCGATCTATCTGATGTGAAAAAGCAGATGATTGAAATGATAGGTGATCGAAAGCCAGTTAGCGGACAAGGGCTTAATCACGGAGATGTAGTTATTGCGGCAATCACAAGCTGTACTAATACCTCTAATCCATCAGTGCTAGTTGCTGCAGGACTTATTGCAAGAAAGGCAAAAGAGAAGGGATTAAAGCCACCCAGCTGGGTAAAAACATCCATTGCGCCTGGATCTAAGGTAGTCACTGCCTACTTGGATGAGCTTGGGTTAACAGATGATTTGAATGCGCTTGGGTTTTATAATGTGGGTTATGGTTGTACGACCTGTATTGGGAATTCTGGACCACTGGATGATCAGATTACAAAAAAAATTAATGAAGACCAGGTGCTCGCAGCTTCTGTATTATCAGGTAATAGGAACTTTGAAGGGAGAATTCATCCATTATCAGAGGCAAATTGGCTTGCGTCTCCGCCGCTTGTTGTGGCATATGCTATTGCTGGTACCACGTTAATTGATTTTGAAAAAGACCCTATTGGTTTTGATCAGAATAAAGATCCAGTTATGCTTGCAGATTTATGGCCTGAGGAGCGAGAAATTGCAGATATGATCCGAGTTGTAAGGCGCGAATTATTTACCCGCGAATATGATGATGTGTTCACCGGCGGGCCTGATTGGTCAGGTCTTCAGATACAGAAGCAGTCACTATATGACTGGTCAGATGAATCTTCTTATATACAGCGTCCAGAGTTTTTCAAGTCGGCTGATAAGAGCCAGGGTCCCTCTAATATTAATGGTGCAAGAATTCTGGCCATTTTGGGTGATAGTGTTACAACTGACCATATTTCGCCTGCTGGCGTGATCAAGCCAGATAGTCCTGCCGGGCATTATTTAATGGATCACGGAATAAGTGCCGCAGATTTTAATTCATATGGATCAAGAAGAGGAAATTTTGAAGTCATGGTGCGAGGAACTTTTGCAAATATTCGCATCCAGAATATGATGACGCCAGATATTCGCGGCGGATATACACGACACTACCCGTCAGGAGAAATGACCAGTATTTATGATGCTGCGATGAAATATCAAGCATCAGATGTTCCCAGCGTTGTTTTTGCTGGAAAAGAGTATGGCACTGGTTCATCTCGAGATTGGGCTGCCAAAGGTACTCTTCTCTTAGGTGTGAAGGCTGTAATTACAGGCAGCTTTGAGCGTATCCACCGATCAAATCTTATCGGTATGGGTGTTTTACCATGTCAGTTTTTAAATGATTCAGTCGATTCATTGGGCCTAAAGGGCGATGAGGTCATATCCATAACGGGTATTGATCAAATAACAGAGCCCGGTGCAGAGCTGGGCTTGCATATTACATATTCCAGTGGAGAGCAGAAGCACATCAACATGATTGCAAGGCTAGATACTTTGAATGAAATTGTGTATTTCAAGCGTGGTGGGATTTTAAAACACGTGATGGAAAATCTTTTAACCAATTAGTGGTTAATTCGGATCTCCTCGATTATTTTATAGATAGCTGATTGGCCCTTTTGCATTGCATCAATTGTTTGCTCAAGGGTCATTGCTTCACCCTCTGCGGTGCCCTGAATTTCAATAAATTCACCATTTTCATTCATTACCAGATTCATATCTGTATCAATACTTGAGTCCTCCGCATAGTCAAGGTCAACCAGTGTTGTGCCATCTTGTATTCCTACAGATATTGCGCCGATCAAGCTTTTTATCGGATTTTTCTTAATCTTTTTGTTTGCCAATAATTTCTCTAGTGCAAGGATAAGTGCGCAGACCGACCCGTTAATTGCAGCTGTTCTTGTGCCACCGTCAGCAACAATAACGTCACAGTCCGCAGTAATTGTGTGGCCCGGAATTTTCTCAAGATCGACCATGGCTCTGAGAGAGCGCCCAATTAGTCTTTGTATCTCATGTGTTCGACCACTTTGCTTGCCTTTTGCTGCTTCACGTTGGCATCTTGTGTGAGTTGACCGGGGTAAAAGTGAGTATTCTGCTGTGAGCCATCCAGTATTTCCATCTTTTAAAAAACGTGGGACCCCATCTTCTATAGAGATATTACAAAGGACTTTTGTTTGTCCGCAGCTGTATAGAACAGAGCCTTCGGCATGAGGGGTAAAGTGCTTAATTATTTCTATCTGACGATGGTCTTCATTCTTTCTTTCGGTGCGCATAACTCGTCCTATTTATATTAAAAAATTAATAGTAACGAATAACATTGAAAAGCACAAGATTCTGATGCTATGGCTGGATACGTGTTCCATCATAAGCAATGATATGACCATTGTCTTCGATGGTTAACTCGCCGATCACCTTGTAAAGATAAGAAGTGGCTTGCTCGGGTGTGAACAATTTTTCTGGTTTTACAAAACGCTTGAATGGAGCTGATAAATGACTATCTACAGTGCCTGGATGCAAACATACCGCAATTAAATTAGGGTGTGATCTTTTGTATTCAATGCTTATATTGCGCCAAAGCATATGGAGTGCTGCTTTGGATGCACGATAGGAGTGCCAGCCCCCCAGGAAGTTATCACTTATACTCCCGACTCTTCCGCTGATTACTGCCAAGACGGAGCGAGTATCTTTCTGTAATTTATGCTCGATATGTTTTGCAATGAGTGCTGGGCCGAGTGCATTCATCGTCATAATAGAATGAAAGTTGTCTGATTTGAGTTGTTTAACTGCCTTTTCAGGCTGGATCGCATCGGTATATAAAATGCCTGTACATATAACTACAATATCAAGTGATATATCATCAGGGATAGTGCTAATTGCTTCTGAAATACTTTCTTCATCTGATAAATCGAAGGGTATTTCATCACTACTTTTTGGATTGCGGGAAAATTTATATAAATTATTTGATTGGTAGTGCTTGCATAAGCCGTTGCCAACGGCGCCACTTGCACCAAATATTGCGATATTGAAGCTCATAAGACATCCTTGGTGATTCCTTACAATTATAACCGCAAATGAGCTTCAATTCTTTATTTTGCCAAAGTAAGCAAAAATATATTTAGATTAAAACTCTAATTTCATAACAACATCATCGACATCTGGGTATCTGACGTTGGCGTGATAACTAGGGTTGCTGTTTATTGCAGGTGGTGAGGTAGCTGGGGCACTGCTTGGAGGAGTGCTCGGAGTGCTCCCTTCATTAGAAAGTGCTAAAAGGCCTGCAACACTATTTGGGTCATGAGGCGGAAACAGTTCTTTAGAGATTGACTCTAAATGTGCCGGATTAAACTCCCGGGAAATTACAGGCTTACGTGGGGCATTAAGTAAATTTTCCATAAATTGTCTCTCAGGTCTATATAGTGCTAAATTAGCACATGTGCAAAACAATCGCAAATATATTTTTAATTACTCAATTAAAGGTTGTTTTTAATATAAATTTCCTATTAATTACTCACCTTGACTGACCATTTGGGTTATTTTCAGCTATTTTTAATTAATACCTGCGAGTTTCTATTATGGGTCAAATAATAACCTTAACTGCTCCTTCCGGTGCCGGCAAAAGCACAATCTTAGGGCGTCTTAATTCTAAAAAGCTTTTTACTTTCTCTGTATCTGTTACCACCAGGGCGCCAAGAGAAGGGGAAGAGGATGGTGTGGATTATTATTTTGTTAGCGAGGAAAAATTTCATTCTTTACTGAGTGAGGGAAAGTTTTTAGAAACCGCAATTGTTCACGGAAATTTTTATGGGACATTGTTTTCTGAAGTTGATCAGATTTTGAGTACTGATGCGACATTATTACTGGAATTAAACCCAGAGGGCGCATCAAATGCTAAAGCGTACTATCCAACGTCAGTAGCCATTATGATTTTGCCGCCTTCTTATGAGCTACTCTCTGAGCGACTTAAAGGGCGAGCAACCGATAGTGTGCAAGTGGTACAAAAGCGACTATCTGCTGCTCGAGGTGAGATTAAATGGGGCATTGATAATGCAGATTATTTTATAATAAATGCGCAGCTTGATCAGGCGGTTGAAGATTTTGAGAATATTATCAACATAATTAAGTGTAAACATTCTGTTTTTGTTGAAAATAATAAGAAATATCTGGAAGAACTTACAAATATTATGTAAAATGACTCACCGATCAATAGAGAAAACCATATGGCACGAATTACAATTGAAGATTGTCTTAAAACAAGAAACAATAATCGTTTTGATATTATAATTGAAGCATCTAAAAGGGCACGTCAGATTTTAGAGGGTTCTGAGCCTAGGGTTAATGTACGGAATGATAAACCGCCAGTGATTGCGCTCAGAGAAATTGCAGATTCAACCACTCCCACGCATGAGGTCAGTGAGCCGGATTCCCCGTTTTTTGACTCTCAGATGGAAGAAAGCACCGAAGAGTAGATGTGAACTTGAGTCAAGCCACCTACGATGAATTAGAAAAACGCTTGACTTACTTAAGCGCTCAACAGTTACAAGTTGTTTATCAGGCATACACCTTAGCCGACAAAGCCCATAAAGAGCAAAAGCGCGCATCTGGAGAGCCCTATATTTCCCACCCTCTCGCAGTTGCGTGTATATTGGCAGATATAAAATTGGATTACCTAAGTATTGTTGCGGGATTACTTCATGATACGATTGAGGATACCAAGATCACAAAGGAAGTAATTAGGGTTCAGTTTGGTGATATCGTTGCTAACTTAGTGGATGGACTTAGCAAACTATTGAGTTTGTCTTTTACTTCAGACCTTGATAAACAGGCGCAGAATTTCCGAAAGATGGTGTTGGCAATGTCAACAGACATCAGGGTAATTATAATTAAGCTGGCGGATCGATTGCATAATATGCGTACAATCGGCGTATTAAAACGAAGTAAGCAGCAGCGGATTGCTCGAGAAACTCTCGAGATTTACGCACCAATTGCGAAGCGTTTGGGGATGCATGATATAGCACTTGAGCTTGAAGATAGAGGATTTTGCTGTATGTACCCTTCCCGGTACCGTGTGCTCAAGGATGCTATAAAACACGTTCAGGGTCGTGATAAACAAATTTTAAATGAGATAAAAAACACGTTTCAACGCAGTTTGATGAAAGACAATGTTACTTTTAATACAATTGTTGGTCGGGAAAAGCACATATATAGTATTTACCGAAAGATGAAAAGTAAACGACTGACTTTTTCAGATTTAACTGACGTATATGGTTTTCGAATAATTGTTGATTCCAGGGATGCTTGCTATAGAACACTTGGTGCTGTTCATGCGATATATAAGCCCATTCCCACTCGATTTAAAGATTATATTTCACTGCCCAAGCCAAATGGCTATCAATCTCTCCACACGGTGCTTTTTGGGCCTCACGGGGTGCCAATGGAAGTGCAGATTCGCACATTAGAGATGGATCGTTTGGCTAATTTTGGTATTGCAGCACATTGGCTTTATAAGACCAGTGATGGGGATGATTTAAACCAAGTGAAGCAGCATGCATGGCTTAAGGGTCTTATTGAGGTTCAGAAAAGAACGGGTTCTTCGGAAGAATTCCTGGAAAACGTGAAGGTCGATTTGTTTCCCGATGAGGTGTATGTCTTTACGCCAAGAGGTGATATTGTTGAGCTGCCCAGTGGTGCAACAGTTTTGGATCTTGCCTATGCGATTCATACTGATGTAGGGCATCAAGCGGTTGTTGCGAAGGTAGATCGACAGTTCGCTTCCTTATCTGCAAAACTAAAAAGTGGTCAGACTGTAGAGGTGATAACAAGCCCAAATAATCAGCCAACAAAGAATTGGTTGGATATTGTTCAAACAGGCAAAGCAAAATCTGGAATCAAACATTTTCTGCGAACCAGACATCGAGAGTCTTTGATTATTCTTGGTGGCCGCATTCTTAAAAAAGCCATGGTTGAGTCTGGAATTGACATGGATGATCTTGATGATAAGGCCTGGGCCAAAATCACTAAGAAAACAGAAGTTAAAACCAAGGATGATGTTTTACACGATATTGCACTTGGAATGAGGACAACAAGTGAAGTTATTGCACTTTATCTTGATACCAAAGAAGAGGACCCTCCAAAAGACATTCCGCTTAGTATTCATGGTTCTGAGGGAATGGCAGTGGAATATGCCAGTTGTTGTTATCCTGTCCCAGGTGATGCGATTACCGGAATATTACGTGTGGGGAAAGGTGTAGTTGTCCATCAATCGACGTGTCCCCAGCTGCTAAAGGCCATTAGATCTAAAAGTCAGGTAATGTCTGTTAGCTGGGCGGATAATATCGTCGGGGAATATCGAGTAAACCTTCAGGTGGAAACACTCAACCAGCGGGGCGTGCTTGCAATGATGGCTTTGGCTGTTTCAGATGCGAAGGCAAATATTGATGATATTGTCGTTGAAAATCATACTGAACAGCATGCGGTTGTTATATTAAAGTTGAAAGTCACCGATAAAGCTCAGCTGATGAGTGTTATCCGGCGTATTGAGCGTGTTAAATTGGTTATGAATGTAAAGAGGCATCCCGTATGAGTTCGATTGTTGTTATTGGATCAGGGTTGGCAGGATATGTGTTTGTAAAAGAGTTGCGTAAGCTTTCATCACAAGCAATTACATTACTTACCCAAGATACGGGTGAATATTATCCCAAGCCGTCACTTTCTCATGCCAAAAGACAGAATAAATCGCCCGATCAGTTGGTAATGGCAGACGCTCAAAAGATGGCTAAAGACCTTAATATTGAAGTTATAACTCAGTGTGAGGTTACATCCATTGAGCCCTCAAATCGTCGGGTTGTGACTGTGCAGGGCAGTTTTAGTTACGATAAGCTGGTTCTTGCATTGGGAGCGAGCCCAATTTTTCCGCAAGCGATCACTTATGATAAATTACCCATGGTGGTTAATAATCTCACCGATTACAGAGAATTTGTAAATAATATAACTGAAGAGGCTAAGGTGGGTGTTTTGGGTGCCGGCTTAATTGGAACTGAATTCGCATATGATTTGTCAGGACGAAATCAGTCAATTAAATGGATTTTCTCGGAGCCTTGGCCGTTGTCTCGATTTGTGCCAAAGCCGGTAGGCGATTGGCTGAAGGAAAATATGGCTCAGCTTGGTATCAGCCCTATCAATGAACAAGTGCTGGCGGTATCTGATAGTAAAAGCTCGGGGTATACCGTTAAGACAGATAAGGGTGAGTATGATGTTGATATGCTCTTGCAGGCATTTGGAATCGCCCCCTGTATTGATTTAGCTCGCGAAGCAAAAATTAGATGTAATAGAGGGATTTTGACAGATCGTACTCTAAGAACCTCTGATGAGAATATTTATGCACTGGGTGATTGTGCTGAGGTAGACGGTATTGTTCTGCAGTATGTAATGCCGCTAAGGATTCAGGCACAAACATTGGCAAAAACGTTATCTGGTCAGGAAGATATAGTAGCTTATCCGGCGATGACGACTCTTGTCAAAACCCCTCTGACGCCTGTTGCTTTTTCATTGCCTCCTATAGGGGAGGGAAACTGGGTTATCGAGCAGAGCAGCTCGGAGGGCGTTGTGGCAATGTACATGATCAATGGGGAAAAGGCGGGTTTTGCTCTTGCTGGTGAGTGTGCAAAGATGCGTACTTCTTTGGTTCGATCGCTGCCTAGCTGGACCAGTTCTCAATGAGCTGAACAACATGATTAAGCGTTTGTCCGCTGATATCATTATTTGGATTAAATTCTGTAATCTCAACGGCAATAGGGGCCAATTGGTTGCTTTGCCAAAACTTAAGAAAACTACCGAAATCTATCCCGCCGTAACTTGGTGTGCTTACACCTGGCATTTGAAGTGGATCAAATACATTGATATCTAAACTGACTCCATAGCCGAAGGGGCACTGCTCTGCTACCTCAATGGCTTCCCGCATAACCAAATTAATGCCGCGTGAGTTAACCTCATCTGCTGTAAATACTTTGATGTTATTATCTTTTACCAGTTGTATTTCATTTTCTTTATCGTCACGAACCCCTACATATACAAAATAGCGGGGGTCTATTTTTTGGCCTTTGCCACCAATCTCGGCTAATCGTTTATCACCGAAACCCATAAGATTTGCGACCGGCATATTATATGCACAATTTTTCGTTTGATTTATCTCATAATTTAAGTGTGAATCAATCCATATCATCCCGATAGGCCCCTTTTGAAAAAGAGAAGCGCCACTCCATGTGCCAAATGCACTGCTATGATCTGCACTGACAACAATACAGGCGGCGCCAGAACTTAGGTACAAATGAGTTAATTGGCATAGTTTTTGATTGAGCTGGATGACATTATCGATTGTGTCTTGCTTCTCAGGATATAGAAAGTCCCACTGATAATCTTTCTCGAGCTGAGATTCTATAACAATAGGGCCATGATTTGCATAAATGTCAGGTCCTGCGCCTGAAAAGCAGTAGCCAATAAAGTGCTGCATGTTTTTGTGTCCAACTTGAGTGACAAGTGATATTATAGGACATAATGAGCCCAGGAAAAAAGCTTAAATGACAGTAAATTATCGCTCAATCATGCCCAAGGCAGTGACGCCGATAATGCAGAAATTGCATCAGGCAGGCTTTCGTGTGTTTATTGTGGGTGGATTTGTGCGCGATGCGATGCTCAATAAAAGACCCAAAGACGTCGATTTAGTCACTGATGCCCAAATTGATAGGATTCTTGAGATTTTCGGCAGAAAAAGTAGACGCATTGGCAGGCGATTCCCCATTGTGCACGTAGATATAGGGGGAAATAATGTTGTTGAGATTTCATCATTCCCAAAGCCTAATTGGTCAAGTAAATGGCTTGAGTCAAAGGATAATCAGCAGCTTAAGATGTTATCAGCAGATGCTAAGCGACGTGACTTTTCAATCAATGCAATGTATGTGCAATATCCGAGCTACAAGTTATATGACCCACTTGCTGGTAAGGCAGCACTTGATCGCAAAATGATTGAAGTTATTGGTGATATGCACGTACGTTATGATGAGGATCCTGTTAGGTTGATTAGGGCGATCAGGTTAGAGGCGAAATTAGGATTCTCTCAGCAGCAAGGTTTTATGGCCTGCCTGAGGAAGAAAAAGAGAAATCTTGGACTTATCAGTCAGCAGAGATTATTTTTAGAGTTTATGAAGCTTATGCAAAATGAGCACACCGCCAAAAGTCTCAAGTTACTTCTTAATTATCGAATAATTCATTTATTTATTGATCTGCCCTCAAATGAAAGTGTCTATTTTAAAAAATTCACAAAAGCATACTCAGATTTAGCCCTGCAAGGGAGATACCAAAGTGCCAGTCTTCTTTTTGCAGGATTGCTATGGATCATTATCAAGCCAGAGATCGGGGGTACCAGGCAGTCTGATCAGAATAAACTGGATCTTCCAAGGTACTTAACACGATTGCTTCAGCATCATCTAAAAGTTCAGGTTCCCAGACGACTTCAAGAGATGGCCGCATCAATTTGGTTAATGATTTTGCTGGTCGAGGCAGATGCTTTACCTCAGGCGCAGCTTGAAAATATGCCGCTTTATAGTAAGGCAAAATTTATCTTATCGATATATCATGAATTTTTGACTCAAGATAAATAATTACTTGTGATTACAATAAGTAGTCGTTATAATGCAAATGATAATAGTTCTCATTAAGCGCATGTATAAAATTACCGGATATCATACAAAAGACAACCAGCTAATTAGTGCATACATCTCTCAGGGATTGGTTCCTGGGGTATCTTTTATGATCGACCGTCAATCGAGGGATTGCGTGATTGTGAACGTTGATGGGCACTCTGTAGCATTGCGTTTGGATGAGTTCCGGGGAATAAGCTGTGAGTCATAATGTTATCATTGTTGGTAACGCAAATGTGGGCAAAACAACATTATACAATCAGTTAACCCATTCAAAAGAGCATGTGGGTAACTGGTCAGGTGTTACATCAAGTTCTGTCTCATCTCATTGGGTAGAAAATCAAAATATTAAAATCTTTGACACACCTGGTTTATTTAATTTACATGAGCCATGTCAAAGTATCGGATCACTTTATCGATGGATTCTCAAAAACAACGCTTCTAAGATTATTCAAGTAATTAGCGTCAGGCATCTAAAGAGAGACCTATGCCTTACACAGCAGCTGACTTCATTGCGCATACCGGTCTGTTTGGTATTTAATGATTTAGATGCAAAGGTGCCTATTGACGCCATAAAAAAACATGTAGGCGAATTTTTCAGTATGCCTTGTATCGATTTTGAGAATAATCGCCTTATAAACCAATTTATCGGCCAGCGGGATATAGATCTCAGTCAGCAATATCAGGCTGATGGATCACTCGATCTTGAGGCTGAGCAACAATTAGATTCTAACCATGATAATAATTTATTGGCAATACTAGAAAAACGATACACGGTTGCTCATGAGCTTGCCTCAAAAGTGAGCATTGCTTACGCTAAACCCGCCTTAAGTAAGTTTTTTGATCGTCCGGTCATATTGGCTGCGAGCTTCGTGCTTATTATATTTGCTATTTTTTCATTGAGCGTGGGCATTGGAGGTGTTTTATCTGCTGTACTGCATGAGTTTTTCTCGATGATATTGATCGCTCCAGCACATATTTTGTCTGATAAATTTCTTTCCCTGTGTTTGGTTGGATTTGGAGTAGGGGTCCAATTATTAGGAGATTTTTTCTTTCCGTTATTACTGTTGTATTTTTTCTTGAGATGGATGGAAGAGTCAGGCTTTTCTGCACGATCTGCGTTAATGATGGATAAGTTCTTTAGAAGACTTGGTTTATCTGGTAAAACTTTTTTACCCCTTTTAATGGGGCTAGGATGTAATGTGCCTGCTATTGCAGCAACAAGGATGCTTCCTGAGGGGGAGAGGATAAAGGCAGCCATGATGCTTCCATTTATGACCTGTAGCGCAAGACTCACAACATATTTGGCCATGTCAGCAGTATATTTTCCGCGATCGGGTCCATGGGTGATTTTCTCGCTTTATTTGATGGGCTTTTTAACCGCCTTTTTGACAGCATTTATTGCTAAGAAGCAGAGAGTTCTTGGGGCGCAGCCACCACTTGTTATGGCAATTCCCAGGCTTAAGTTTAAGCCAAAATTGCGATATTTAAATGATGCATTATCGCAAGCTCTTAGTTTTGTTAAAGAGGCAGCAATTATTGTTATTCCAGGCTCAATCATCCTGCATTTGTTGCTTGCTTTAGTACAGGACCAAAGTGAACTATTCAAAAGTTTTATCCTAAGTTTTTTTACCATGTTTGATTATTCTTCCAATCAATTCCCTGCTGCTTTTGGGATTATTGCTGGGCTACTAGCGAAAGAAATGGTTATCACAACAATGATAGCCTCCAATTCCAGTATGGTAATTGCTAAGCTGCCGCTAGGGTTATACGATTTTGGTGTGCGGTTATATGATGTTTTTGCAAGTGCTTTAGGCGATTATTTGACTATTTTGCTGCAGCCATCACAGGCACTTGGTGTTCATGCAATTAATGAGGCCTTGGTGGGTGTTTTTGCTAATTCAGCCCAGGCAATGAGTTTCCTTGTTTTTATTGCGCTTTATTTCCCATGTATTTCAACCATTGGTGTGCTTAAGCGGGTGATAGGTGTCAAGAAAACCTCTCTAATTGTTTTATGGTCGATATTTATCGCATATATAGGCGCTTGGTTAGTATACCGGTCACTCTTACTTGATCTTGTCTCACTTTTTTACTTTATGATTGTTGCTTCATTAATCCCGCTAGGTATTTTTATTAAAAATAGAATGGTGAATATAAAAACACTACTATGGGGGGAGTACTCATGAGTCCACTTTTAACTCCTCTTACATTTAAAGATTACTTAAAGACAGAAAAAAAGGTCACTAAGAAACATCTTTTAAACCATTACCAAGTTGATAGAAAGATGCTGGAGCAGATTTTAGAATTTTGGAGTGCTCGGGGTATGATCATAATATTGAATGACGGTTGTAATACATGCTCTGGTTGTTATTCAAGTGAAACGGTTGTGGAGAGTCAGTTTGATTAATTACAGTCGGCAATGGTTAGGCTGGTTATCATCCCTATCAATGGCCACAGTCATATCAAGAATCCTTGGGTTTGGTAGAGAAGTGATTTTTGCAATGGTCTTTGGGGCATCTGCTAATTTCGATGGTTTTATTACTGCCTCGAGGATACCAAACATGCTTAGGCGGCTCTTTGCAGAGGGGGCACTGACCCAATCATTTGTGCCGGTTTTAACAGAAATAAAAATAAAAGAGAATGAGCATTCGACACGTGCATTTCAAAGCGCAATACTATCGCTATTGCTTTTGGTAACTGGAACGATTTGTCTTTTTTTTGTCATTTTCCCTAAGCAAATAATTTCTTTATATGCATGGGGTTTAGATGCATCTGATCCGCGATTACATGTTGCATCTACATTACTGCCAATTGTGGGATTATTTTTACCGCTGATTTCACTGATAAGTTTCTACTGTTCAGTATTAAATACGCATAAACGATTTTTTGTTGCAGGCGTGCTGCCCGCAATAAGTAATGTTGTTTTAATAGTTGTTGCTTGGTCATCAAATGGTGTATCACAGGGCGTGTATTATCTATCTTGGGCGCTAGTAGCTGGGGCTGTGATACAAATAGTGATGGTGACTTTTCATGCCAGACGATTACTTAAAGGCGTCGGATTCACGTCACAAATATTTCACCCAGGCGTAGCGCGAGTTTTTAAGATGATTTTGGCTGGGATGTTTGGTTTGTCGGCAGTGCAGCTTAGTTTGTTTTTAGATGGTAATCTCGCTTCATTTTTGCCTGTTGGGAGCATGTCGTGGTTGTATTACGCGGAGCGATTAATTTATTTGCCACTGGGTACAATTGGGGTGAGCTTAGCTAGTATTTGCCTACCTTCTTTGTCAGAGTCAATTTCCAAGCATAATCACCAAGCGGCGCAAAGAGAATTGCAGCGCTCGGCACATATGATTTTCTTACTTGGTATCCCTTCTGCAGTGGGTTTATTTTTCCTTGCGAAACCTATTATCTCAATATTGTTTGAAAGGGGTGAGTTTTTAGCGAAAGATGTTGAAATGACAGCTCTTGCTCTTCAGTATTTCAGCTTTGGCTTGCCGTTTATGATGCTTATGAAAATTTGGATCGCAGCTGCATACTCTTTTAAGCGCGTTGATTTAACAGTTCGGGCAGCATTTATTGCAATCGCTGTTAACTTGATTGTTGCGCTTTCATTTATGGGAAGTATTCAGCACTGTGCAATCTCACTTGCGGTCTCGACAAGTTCATTGGTTCAAGCAAGCTATTTATATATGAGATTAACGAAGGTAAGCGGTTTAAGAATTATAGATTTTGCCAGTCTAAAGTTCTTATTTTTTCCTCTTGTGGCGATGGTGTTTGTTGTTATGGGCTTTGAGTCATATTATGTTCATGGTATGCTCCATGCGGGTCTGTGGCTATCCGCACTGATTGTTAGTTCGGTAATTGTTTACTTTCTTACTTATTTTAGCATTATGCGTCTTAACCTTGTCAGCTAATGCTGTCGTGTAGCTATTTTTAGTCCATTGTGCTAGCATCATTATTGGTTGAGGTAAGGGTTGTATGTCTTTTGGTTGCTCGAAATATGAAGCGATAAATCAAGGCGGAGATTATCCATTACCCGGCGTGGTATTAAGAATTGTTCTTTGCTTCATTGCCTTCCTAGTTCAATTTAAAATATTTATTGAGACAATCTTCAAAAAAGGCTATGTTGCAAAATTTGTTGAGATGATTGCAAGTTATGGTGTCAATCCGACCTCAGCAGCCTATTTGTTCAGCGGCCTTAATGTGTTAATGCTCATGTCATCATTTTTTCTTCTTGGTTTTTATTATTTTCAGCCGGTGGTAGGAACAATCCGGGCATTGATGAGAAATACCTTACTAAGGTCACATAAGTCCAGATCCATACAAGCTTTCTGTGAGGCGAACCAACTTGACTTTGTTAGTCCGCTTGAGACCGAAAAAAGGGTGATTGATAAACAGACTAAGTTTCTCAGTGAGTTCAATTTGTGCGATGCACATAAAGAAGAAGAGAAAGTGGCTAGTGTTAAGGGTAGCTCTCTCATTACACTTGATGTATTTTTAAAATCACATTGTGCCATCAGAAATATCATATACTCAATTTATTTAATGAAACCTGGTGGAAAAGAGGCGCGCTCAATTTATACTGAGTATATCAATCAGGCTTACGAACAGGATAGTGAGGAGTTAACGGGTGAGGAGAAGGAGGAGAGAGAGATAGAAAAGAACGTCGTTCTGGAATCATTGGGAACGCTGTTTGAAAGTCGAGAGACCTTTAAGGATGCAGGTGAATTCACCGACACCATAATAAGAGAATTAATTGATTTTTTAGATCGATGGAAAAAATATAAGCATCATACTTATCTTGCGGAGGATTTGTTTCATAGACACCGCAATCATCTCTCTACGCTAAAAGTAGGAGAGGATGGTGATTGTATTTTTAAATATGCTTGTGTGGATAAAAAGAGTTTGACAGCTGGTGTTCAAGAAAGGCTAGTTGATAATTTGCTAAAAATACAGAGAAAGCTGGCAAGATTCTACACACAAAAAATGACAGACAGTAAGTATACATGGGCACGACTTAGACCAGATTTTATTGCAACCTATCTTCAGCTAAAGGACAGTTTGGCCGCTAACTTGGAGCATGAGCTCAACAAGAGATTTCCTTCTTCCAAAAGTTATTTTATTGACCCGGTGACCAATTTTGTTGGTATTCCGAATGCTATCGCCAATGGACTGCTGTCCATTATTATGTTTTTACCGTTTATTCAAACGTTTGGTCTGTCACTTTGGCTGAACGTTTCTGCTTGTGTGATTCTTTTTACTGCCACTTTTTATACTTCATATGCTTTTACTTATGAAAACGTTAAAAAATTTGCAAGGTCACTTAAATCATACCGACTTATACCCACTCATCATCGTAATCAAATCGGATATTTGAATTATTTTCTTGGGTTCGCAATGGGTTTGTCCAGTGGCGTATTTTTTTACAGCCGAGCGAAGAGCATATTAATAACAAATAGCACAAGTATTGCCTATTTTTTTAGACAGGTGATCAGGCCAGAGCTTTTATTAGCTCATTTCCCGTTTGTTGCAGATTTTGTCGCTGTATTTTTCGCGGTAATTACATTAGTATGTGCAGCTTCACTTTATATAAACCAATGTTTGCAGTCACAAAGAAGGTCTTATGACCGAGGAAGTATATGGCAGCGAGTGGTCAGCTTCTCTAATGCAGAATTACGTTTTGACCCGAAAACTCTTTTTAAAGGCATGATTATTTATAGTGCAACGATTGTCCAGGTGTTTGTAATTTTTGATCCGCTGTTTGCGCTGCCAATGTTAAAGTTTATGGGGCACCTTCGTTATCTAATCTTAATGGCTGTTGGGTTTGTATGGCAGCAGTTATTTAACAATGCTTATGAGAAGATGTGGACCGGCGGGGGTATAACCCTGATATATGAGAGCATCAAAAGCACAAAGTGTTACAGTACTAAATTAATGAAATTCTCTCATCAGAAGCCCATAAGTCGCTCAGAAATCCCAGCGCCTAGGCTAGGTCACTAGAGAAATGTGCGATTTTGTTTGTAAACAAAAGTAGGTGATCTGATTTGGTTGCCAATGCCCAAGATTAATTCGCTCGATAGAGCTACCCTCAATGTTTGTCACCTCAACTTTATGGGTATGACCATGGATAATCATATCACATGATTGATTGGCTGTTTGAATAAGTGCTTGCCAGTTAGGTTCTGACAGCCCAGGAGTTAGATTCTTTTTGTGGGCTGAGCTTATAGATTTTACTTGCTTTGTCAAATGATTGATCAGGCGGCGGGGAAGGGACTTTGCAAGCCGCTGGATTATCGGTTTGGATAACAAGCGTCTAAACTGTTGATGTTGCTTGTCATTAGCGCACCATAAATCACCGTGGGTGAGAATGATTCTTTTTTCTCCAAACTGAATAGGCGTTGGGTCTTTGAGAAAATGCATCCCCAGTGTCTCACATTCAGGCTGATTTAATAGGCAGTCACGATTGCCCTGCATAAAATAAAACTTTGTTGGGGATAAGGATTTGATGTCATCGCTAAGTTTGGCGGTGAATTTATGGTAATTGGCACTTATCCATGCGTCAATAAAATCTCCTAAGACAAAAATTGCACATGGCTGTTCTTTTTTGATGATCGAAGAGAACCGGCGCCAGTTAGCTTCCCAATTCAATTGGTTAAGATCGAAGTGAAGGTCACTGATCAGAAATACTTTGTCGGTTTGATTAAATGAAATATTAGAATATTTCATCATTATTTCCGTACTGAGGGTTCAAAATGGTAAGGTTCATCATGAGCGCTGCAACGGTCAATGGCCCTATCCCGCCAGGAACGGGTGTAATTTGATTGACAATTTTGCTAGCTGTTTCATGGTTAAGATCACCATAGACCTTTGAATTCTTGATGCGAGTCCCAATATCAATAATGATATGGTGCCGATTAAGCCAGCTTTCATTAACGGCGTTGGCTGCGCCTGTTGCGCAAACTATAATGGTATTATTTTTTACTAGTTGTTCAAGGTTAGTAGTTTTTAAGTTGCTGATAGTTACTGTAGCTTCTTGCTGAGAGAACCATATGGCTGCTGGTTTCCCTACTAAATTAGATGAGCCTATTATCAGTACATTCCTACCTATCACAGAAATGTTGTAGTGGTTGCATAGTAGGCGTATCGCCTGAGCTGTCCCTGGAAGGACTTTGTATGCGTTGATAAGAAATTGGCCCATGCGAAATGCGCCTAGGCAGTCAACATCTTTATTTGGGTCAATCGCTTGCGTGATTTGCCATGTGTTAAAGGACTTTGGGAGGGGGAGCTGGATGAGTATGCCAGATACTTTCTTATCTTTATTGAGCAGGTTGATAAGGTCATATACCTCTTCTTCCAAGCAGTTACTGGAAAGGTTGATTAGTGAAAAGCCAAAGCCTAGAAGGGACGCTTGCTTCTTTTTGTGTGCGATAAATCTCAATGACGCGGGGTGCTCACCCACCAAAATAACAGCTAGGTGAGGCTTCGATTGCCATAGATCAGTAACTTTTTTTATACTGGCATAAACCTGGTCACAAATTTTGTCTGAAGTAAGGTAATTCATCTGACTCATCATATTATCATGCCTAGGTTAGATTGAAACCCAATAAATAGCAAACTTTCGTAAATCAATTGATTTCAGGGTTGATTTTGCATTCAAGTACAATTAATCTGTTAATAGGAGAGATTATATGTTTAAACATGGATTTAAGAACCGGTTAAAATCATTATTTAACCTGTCAGCCTGGTTGGGCGTCAGCAGCCTCTATTCTGGAGCTGTTTTCATTAGAAAATTATTTACCCAAATTACCGATCGTAATTATGTATCTGATGTAAAGCATGAATCATTCGACGAAGCAGTCAAGTTCTACAACCTCTCTGAGGAGGAACTTGAGAAGAGAAAAGAACATTTCAAGCTTATGTCGTGGATTTATGGTATAATGTTACTTTCGGGCATTGCCTACAATGTTTATCTTGGTGTTAAACATAACTGGACATCTTTTTTTATGATGCTGTCCTTTAATTTTATGCTGTTTTCTTTCTTCTTTAGGGAAAACTTTTGGTACTTCCAGATCAGAGAGCGTAAACTTGGACTGACTTTTATGGATTGGTTAAATAGGATTTAGATACAGTGAAGAAATGGATTTTTCTACTTTTAGGTTTATGCTCTTGTGCATTTGCAGATACTAGCTTCTCTAATATGAATTTCACCCCGGCCGCTGGGGATTTATCCATGAATTACCTTGGATTAGTATTTGGTACAGTTCCTGGCTCGGGTTTAACTGGCGGTACAAATAACCTTATCGGTGGGATTTTTGAGGTATTTAATACGGGTGTCTTGGTAATGACAATGGCCATTGTTGGGTACACAGTATTCACTACAGTGGTGGGTGTCTCACAAGAAGGGTCAGGTGCCTTTCAAACAAAGATTTCTCCATGGGTTACTGCAAGAATAACATTTGGTACTTCACTTTTACTACCGATACCCGGCTCTGGTTATTCTGGCATACAAGTTATGGTAATGTCTTGTGTGGTTCAGGGTGTAGGGTTTGCGAATCTTATATATGATCAAGTGTTAGTATATGTCAAAGATGGTGGCAGCGTTGTCTCTGGTAAGGCTTCACCGGATCAGGAGATACAGAGTAAATTGGTTGAAAATTTAGAAAAATTTGTAGATGGATATTCTGATCTATTTAAAGTGGGCGCCTGTGTATTTTATAGAAATCAACAGTTTAGCACAAATACATTTAGTATTGTTAACAGTGATAACAAGGGAATTGTTTATGTGCCTAATGCAGATGGGGGCAATGTTAAATGCGGGGAGGTAGCACTAGGTGCGCTGGGCGCTAACACTGCGGAAACTAATGCAGAAAATGCAATTGCAGTTGCGAACAATATAATTTCGCTCGTCAAAAATCAACTAAATCAGGATGCTCGCTCGGCTTGCGGGCTTGGGGAAAACCTAAGTGAAACAAACTGTCCAAATGCTGCAAATCTTGCAATGGCTGCTCAGATATCCGTTTTTCAGCAAGAGGCGAGTGGAAGCAGCGCCAGTGCTCTTAGGTCTGGCTGGCAAAGTGAAGCAAAGAAAAGAGGATGGATCACCGCAGCATCTTACTATGATAAATTAATTAACGCAAAGGGCGCAGACCCCAATACAAGCGCTCCTCTTTATATTAGATTTGGTCTAAGTGGACCTACTGTTACCGTCGTTGCTCCTGACGGTGATTATAAAGAACCGTATGGGAATTATGTAGGGCATGTTAAAGATGTAAAAAAAGCAGCAAAAACGCAATTGAAGCAGCAGTATGAAGCATCGGAAGTCGTCCCTGCTGATAACTCAAGCGCTGCAAGCGCGATTGCTAATGCAATTAAGAGTGGGTTAGGGCCTGCTGCAGGTAGCGCATGTTTCTCAGATGGCCCAATTGATGTATCAATGACGGGTCTAGTTCCTGGTGGGTGCGTATATTTTGCTTTTGATCATTTGGTTGTTTTATCCAATCATGTGATTACAAAACTCACAGGGTGTAACCTGATGGACTGTGTAGATGGTGGGGGAAGTTTTAATAGCTCAGGCTGTAAGCGTGTACAAAAGAAAAGAGATAGTTGCCCAAGTGACTATGCGAAGAACAATGGATTTCTTGGGATGCTTGATAAGGATAATAATGGACTGATATTTGACCCACTTAATGAAATGCGTACCTTAGGTATTTCCATGATCGCAGCAGCAACAACATACTGGAAAACGACACTTGATGTAATGTATGAGAAGACCAGTAAAATGGCATGGGCTACTTTTGGAGTCAGGCTAGCAATCAATTTGCCTCTCGGAGTCGCTCAGGCGGCACTTTATGGTATATCTCCGCCTGGTGCAGCGGTTGTAGGTACGGTACAGACAACTTTGAATTCGATGGTGGATGTTTTTGTCCAGTTAACTAAATCAGCGCTTGAAGTGTATCTTCCATTTGGAACAGCTCTAGCGACAATATTTTTTGCTCAGGGCGTAGTTTTAGGCATATATTTACCATTTCTTCCATATATCCTATATATATTTGGCGCTATCGGTTGGTTGATGGCTGCGGCTGAGGCGATGGTTGCAGCACCACTCGTTGCTATGGGTGTAACGCATCCGGAGGGTCATGATCTCTTGGGTAAGGCTGAACAGTCACTTATGTTATTACTAGGGATTTTTGTTCGCCCGGCAACAATGCTTATTGGCTTTATATTCTCAATAAATATGGCAACTATTGCCGTGGGCTTGTTAAATAGGGGCTTTTTAAATGTATTAATTGACTTTCTAAAGTCTACAAGCTCGAATCCAGTTGTTATCTCAATTACTGTAATGGGCGCTATGTTGGTTTATACTTACGTGATGATGGGGGTGCTTGACCAAGCATACTCTCTTATATACCAAATCCCAGATAGGATACTAAGATGGATCGGTGGGCCGGCAGATGCACCTGGAGCAGGAGCTGCGCAGGCTGCACGTGAAATTAAACAACAAACTCAGTCATCTGGCCAACAGGCGGGTCAGGGTGCTGGTCAGGCTATGAAGGCACCAAATATTCAAGTTGATTCGGGTGCTGGTCAGGTTGATGCGCAAGCTGCAAGAGAAGGATTTGCAAATGCACAGAAAGATGGTCAGGGGGGACAAGTGGGCCAATGATAACTCGCCGCTCAAACATGAGATTTACTCTTGTTTTCTTCCTTCTATTTGGACAGATTTTCGCTGATAGTATATATTCGAATAATTTTGTAACTAACATCGCTAGCTTACTGGGAAGTTCGGTCAGTATTCCTGACCTGGGTTCTAGCAATTTAGCTGCCATGATGGTATCAAAGGTTTTTGGGGTAGCAGCTGCCGGCGTTAATCTTGGCCCTTCCGTGATTGGTAATATTTTTCAGGTTTTTAACGTTGGTATCATGGTTGTTGTTGGGATAGTCATGGGATACACCGCATCGATGGCGGTTTTAAATACCGCGGGTGAGGGCTCTTTCATGGGCCAAAAAATGCAGTCAAGCTACTTTACAACGGTCATTCGTGTCACATCAGGTACTGCAGCTTTATTTCCGGTTTATGGAGGCTACTCAGCAGTTCAGATATTAATGATAACGATGCTTATGCAAGGGTCAGCGCTTGCAGATTTACTTTGGTTTAAGATTGTTCAATCTGTCAATTCAGGCTCAGGATTCAAACCAACCTGGTTCACTGGTTATTCTGGTCCAGACGGCCAGTCAACGGTTGATGCAAGTATCAAACAATTTCTTGATCCACCTGACACAAGCAATACTGTTAAGAATAACGGTGTTTTCAATGTTAACTTAAACAATACTGCCAACGCAGGGGTCAACTTATATAATATGTTTGTATGTGAGGCGGTAAAAGATGGCGCTGCAAATTCCAACTATAAAGTCACAATTAACACTGATAGTGCTACTTCAGAGCAGTGTGGTAAGCTGAGTGCAACAGGCGTGAGTAATTTTGAGTCATTTGCGCTTGGGATTAAATCGTTAGTGATGGGTGATGCGTACCAAACGGTCGTAGATAGTGGTGAGCAGAGTCAAGATGGAATAAATGCAAAACAAGCAGGGATAGCAAGTATCTCAAATATGTTCGCATATCTTCAGGAAATTTCTCAGCGTGATGAGCAATCTGGTAGCGGCGAAAGCTTTAATTTAGCGGTTGGAGCTGGTAAATCATCAGCGGTATCGTTTGCACCAGGATGGATGGGGGCAGGCTCGCAGCACTCTGCTATTGAAAACTCAGGAAAATCAAAAAGTTCATTCGAGATGGAGAATATTTCCTATAGATATACAGCTCCTAACCCAAGTAATGTCTATGGTGTTTACAAGCTAACAATAACGAGTGATGCAATGAAGAATTACCTTGTAGACAATTCGATGACTAGAGACGAAAGTGCGTCGCAAAGTGCTGGGGGAGGCTATGGCTCATTAACTAAAGATGCGAAGGACCTGCTGGATATAATAAAAAATCGAGCAGGCTCTGTCATCCCTTCAAATGGGCTCCAAAGTAGCTTAGACGTATTTAACCATAAAGCAGATGTAGGCCAGGCAACAATGAACATGACATCTTATAAGCCTATTAACGATGACTTTCAGTTTCTAACATGGACAGTAATTAATAAATTTGATTCTATTTTTATTAGTGAGCCACAAAGGCTATTTACAAAGCCACTTACAAATATTAAAGATTTTGGAATGTTACTCATTACTAGCAGCGTTACATTTTTTATGGCATTGACTGCTGATGTGATTAACCTTGCAACGACATCAGCATTTATCAATATGTTTGCTATGGCAATTGCATCAGTTCCTCCTGCGATTTTGCAGGGTGTTGGATATACTTTGGCAGTGTATGGTGATAACCAAATGAATGCATGTTGGGGCTCCCCTCCACCTCCTGGTGGTACGCTTGCTTGGTACTGTTTTCCACTTTTTCTTCTTTTCATTGTTATTTTCATTAACTTTTTTACTGGTTTAGTAATGAAGATTGTAGGATCAGTGATTGCGGTTATCGGTGCCATACCTGCAGCGATTGTGCCACAGACTCTCAGTGTTGTTTTTAAACTTTCAATAGCTAATAAGCTAATATATATCGGCCTTGCAACGGCAATTTCTGCACCGTTGCTTGCTTTGGGTGGGGCAATTGCTTTTTATGTGCCATTCATTCCAGTTTTAGCCTATACATTGGCAGTATTGACATGGATATTTCAAGCAATTGAGTCACTGATTGCAGTGCCAATAATTTTGCTCGGAGTGACTTATCCCCAGGGACACGATTTACTCGGTAAGTCTGAGCAAGCAATGATGCTTTTTTTAGGTATTATGTTAAGGCCATCTCTAATCATTGCAGGTTATGTATTCTCGATCGTTGTCACTGGGGTAACAATGATGCTGGCGAATTTAACATTTGCCAGAGTGTTGCTAAGTATATTTAAGAATTTGCCAAATGGAGAAGTATCAACCATCGTATTTATTATGATGTCTTTTGTGTTTGTGGCAATTTTTTTAGTCAATGTTGTAGATTATTCTTTCGGGTTTATTTACAAATTGCCACAAACAACAATGAAATGGATAGGGTTGCCAACTGTAGAGTCGCAAGAAGAGCAGATAATGCAAGAAATCAAAGGCGGAGCATCTTCAGCATCCTCAGAAATGGCAACGGGTGCAACGGGTTACTCTCAGGGGCTCAACGACAAGGCATTGGGTCTGCAAAAATAATGGGAATGATATGCTAGGATTTCAGTGCCTTCACATAAATATTCGACGAATAGGTTACCTATGATTCGATATATAATTGCATTTTTTTTCATTCCGCTCGCTGTATTTGCAGATGACGTTGTTGTATATGGAAATGATGCACTGAGCGTGATTACCTATAACAGTGCTTCAGATCTTTCTTTACGATATTTGAAGGCAGTATTTGGTTCAGGTATTGGGGTTAATGTTGCAGGTTCCAGTAATGAGTATATTGGAGCGATTTTTTCAAAGTTTAATATTGCCTTACTTGCAATAATATTTGGGTATGCATGTTTTACCATTTTTGAGGCAACCTTACTGGCTGCAAGTGAGGGAACCAGCTTGCGACGAAAGATTAAGCCGCTCACCTCTGTGAGACAAGTTGTAGCAGTTTTGCTTGTTGCCCCACAAACAGGCGGGTACTGTTTGGCACAAAAGATGCTCCTTAGTATGGTTGTGCTTGGTGTAGGGATTGCTAATGGTGCATGGCAAAGTGGCATCAGTTATGTTCAAAAGTTTCAAGGTGCGTCATATAGCAGTTCGCCAGGAAACAAGTGGTTAGAAATAAATAACGGAGATACCTCTCTGCTTGGTAATATGATGACTCATTATGAAGCATCATATTGTCTTGAACAAAAGTTTGCCAGCGAAAAAAAGAAAAATCCAGATACGCCAAAGTCAGATTATACACTTAGGACTGGTTCTGAGTGTGGAGGGGGTAATTCCTATGGGATATGTTATGGAACGAAAGCAAATCCAAAATTATGTGGGTCTGCAAATCCTCCACAATTAAGTACTGACGATAAATTAATTACTCAGCAGGCAATGCTTGTTTCTGCAAGGGTGATGAGAAACGCGGCAATTGATCAATATGTACTGGATAACATTAATGGCTATGACATAGAAAAATATTGTGGGGTTGATAAAACAAATTCCTGTGCGCCCGCTGTGATGGCGGTAAATGCTGCACTCAGTTATTATAACATCACCCTTCAATTGAGGGTGATGCCTGGTGGTGGAAAGTCTAATATCGATTATGACAACGCGATTGATCAGGGTTGGATAACTGCAGGTGCATATTTTCAAAATTTGATGAGTGGAGTAAACCAAACTCCCTTCACGTCGAGTAACACCCCTTCCGTTAACTTTAGACCATTGGGTGCTTTTCTAGGATCTGTCAGTGCTACAGGGGCCAGTGATAGCCAAGGTAAAATCATGAATTCTGCCCAAGCGATTGCCTCAGGTGCCTATAATGCTGAGAATCCATCCTTAAAATTCACTGATGAAGATAGTCAAGAGGCCTACACTCTGGGACAAATCCTGCGGTTATCAATACCCAAGACAACGTTTGTTGGGGATATAATTAATTCGTTCGGTGGGTCATTATTTGTGATGTTTAAAATTGTAGATATAAACATTGCAATTGGCCTAGAGAATCTCTATAAGCTTCTGGCCCAGGCGGTTGAAGCATTTACAGGTGCAAAGACGATGTCGAACTCATCATTTGGTGGAACTAGTTATAGCCCATGGACAGCTGGCAGCGTTGGCACACTAGCTGCGAGGTGGAGTGCAGATAGTGTCAATACAAGTTGTGAGAAGAACATTAGTCTATGTCTAAATGCGCTGGGTGATAGTAATGCTGCCCAAAAATGTATAGAGAGAGTTTACAGTGATGCCGACGTCTCTTGCCGAAAGGGAAATTATGGAATTATCAATCAAATGCAGCGTAGGTACCAAATTCAGCACAATAGGGATGCAAAATCACTTACCCCAATAAGCCCTTTTGTTGCAATGGTCCAAATTGGTAGATCACTTGTAAAGACAGCAAGTGATTACTGGGATATGAATATGAAGCAGTCAACCGCTGAACTAATGAAGATTATTTGGGGGTTCTATGTCTTTAAAACAGCATTGACACTAGTAGCAGGTGGTATTGGCGCGGTATGTATGGTTATGGAGCTTTGTATGGTTCCTGGGGCTATTGCGCAATCTGTATTACGTCTATTTATTACGCTGGCTGATTATGCAGCATCGGCAGCCCAAAACTTGATTGAGATTCCCTCAGGCCTAGGAAATTCAGTTGCAATGATTATCTATTCGATCGGAAACTTTATGGGCTACTTTATACCATTTATTCCAATTAGTGTATTTATTCTTGCTGTAGTCGGCTGGTTTTTACTGGTAATCGAAGCGATGGTGGCTACACCTCTGGTTGCCCTAGGGCTCACAAACCCTAAGAATCATGATTTTCTTGGCTCTGCACAGCAATCAATTATGATGTATGTCAGTACTTGCCTTAGACCGGTACTGATCGTCATATCATTTTTTATTGCAGTTAATCTGACGTTTGTTTCTTTTGATTACTTAAATTATGTTTTTTTCCAGGCATTTGGTTCAATACTCGCAACCATCTCGGGCGATGTTGGGGCTGAATTTGCATTACCAGTAATCTTTGCAGGCATGCTGGTATATTCATATTTTTGCATGTCTGTATTGATGTATGTACTTGAGATTATTAATGATATCCCGGACAAAATTTCCCGGTGGATTGGTGGAACAATGCTAAATCCAGGCGGAAATGTCAGACAAATAATCTCAGAAGCCAAAGGTGGAGTTGGTGCTGCTGCACAAGGTGCAGCATCAGGTGCAAGTCAGGTATCAGGTGGTATGATTGCTCAGGCAGGAGGTATTGCTGGATCAGTTAGAGCGAGTGCTGGCTCAGAGTTCAGTAGAGCAGTCAGCGAGGGAAACAAAGCCAAGGCTTATGAGAAGGAGCTTCGTGGTGGTGCGCCTGCTGCAGATCCTAATCAGGGGCCCCAACCACAGGGTGCTGGTGGTGATCAAGGTGGGGCTGCCCAAGATCCTCAAGCAGGCGATCAAGGTGATGCTGGTGCCCAAGGTGATGCTGGTGCCGGTCAAGGTGATGCTGGTGCCGGTCAAGGTGATGCTGGTGCCGGTCAAGGTAATGCTGGTGCCGGTCAGGGTAATGCTGGTGCTCAACAAGGCGGGCAAGGTAATGCTGGTGCTGGTCAAGGCGGTGCAGGTGCTGGTCAAGGTGATCAACCTGGACAACCGGACGCAAATGACGCAATGGATGATGGGGAAGGTAATCCTTAACTAGTCAGAGTCCTGATATCTTCTTGTTAACTGTTCAAAAACTTCATCAGATAGCCTTCCTTGCTCATAGTATTTTTTTGCGTCATCGAGCAAGGTGAGGTTTTTTTCAACAACAATCTCTCTGGTTGCCTTTGTTACCTCAGTTGGCTCGAATTTGAGTAAGTGATCACGTATCGAATCATCAAATATAAGATATTCTCTGAGAGCTATTTGTTTTCCGTCAATACTTGGTACCAATTTTTGCCAGATAATCATTCGCAGCGTTTCGATAATATCAATTGTTTTTCCACGACGCTCATCGGGACCAAAACTACCGACGAGTCGGCGCATAGTCTCTGACACCCCGTTACTATGAAGGGTTGTATAGACAGGGTGCCCAGTCATTGCAGCTTCAAGAACCGCATTGATCGTTTCATAATCTCTGGATTCACCAACAAGGATAAGACGAGGCTTTCTTCTTAGCGCATTTCTTACACCGGCAGCAAATGAGGGAAGATGCTTGGGTATTTCTGACTGAGAAATTACAGCACTTACCACATCAAGATTGTCATAAACAAATTCAATTGGAGATTCGTATGTAAGAATTTTCTTGTTAGCGTCTGGCTTTTCAGCAATGTATCGAATTATCGCTGCAAGCAGTGTGCTTTTACCAGAACCGGTAGCACCAGTAACATAAATGACGCCATCTTCAGGGGAGATGTCCTTAATGATTTCGTCTTGCAGTCCTAGGTCTGATAAAATTGGAGGATCTGTTGGAATGGTCCTCAACGTAATTTGTATGCCTGAATGGCCCTCTACGAGGCAACCAGTGGCATTAACACGGTATCGATAGCGTTCGATACGATTGGCCTTAAATTCATAGTTAGAGTCGATATCTTCACCACTTAAGATGCGAGTTGTACCATTTGCACCATAGATAGAGTTTAAGATGTCACCAACTTCTATATTGTTAAGTTTTCTTCGAGTAACCTGCATAAGTCTGCCATAAATTTCAGCAATCACAGGCTCATTTGTCTGAATTGTAATATCAGAGACATTGAACTTTTGGCAGTGCTCAAGAAGATTGTTAAGATCGTTGCCGCTAAATCGAAGCGGTTCGTTTTCCATTTTGTATTGCTGTAAATCAGATGTCATTACAATTCATAGACTTTCCCTATTTTAATAATAGCAGATATAGCTACTACTTAGTGTACTTTTTCTTTATTTTTTTAGGCTTAGACACATTATAGGGCTTTTTAGCATCGACTTTAGCAGTGACAACTGGATTCCATAGGGTATAAAACTTCGGATTGAGTTTGGAGAATGCTGTGATACGAAGTACTTGATCACCAATTCTCATTGCATTATCGTCACCAGTTACACCAAGGTTGGTCGACGTAGTTACTGGAGCAGAGACCATATTTTGTGAGTAAAGTACATAGTATGTGGTCATTCCAAGGAAATCACGATTGAGTCGTTGTAATGCGGTTGAGAAGTTATCTCTTGCTTGCTGAACACCTTGCTCCCAGCCTCGGCCAATTGACTCTTCCCATAGGATATTTTCTTCCTTATTTTGTGGAAGAACTGCTAAAGGAGGTGCTTTAGGTTTAGGGTAGGAAATGTCAATGTAATCATGCCAGGTTGGGGCAGAGGATACAAAACTTGCTTGACGAACAATGCGGATTTCTTTGTCAGCCATACGAACTTCTTTGTTGCTTGTCATATCGTATGTTAGGTAGCTTTCTTCTAAGATAGGAGGGATGACTTTGCCATACATCACCAGGAAATTGAAGTTATAGATTTGATCGAGTTCTCTTGAGAAGAGCTGTAAGGTAGAGTTTATGCGCTCAGATTCCCAGGCAAGTCCACTTTGTGCACCGTAGGTTAGACCTACTTTACGAACGGCATCTTTGTGAATCTCAATTCCATCATCAAGTGTGTTGTAACCACCGCAGCCTGATAGAGTTGCAAGCAGTGAAGCTGATAAAAGCCATTTATTAGATTTAAAGCGCATGTGTGAATCCTTTTACTGCTTTTGTGACGTCAATTACATCATGTAATTTGTAACTGTAGCCGGATGAAGATGGTTGTTGGCTTGAATTGTATGATGAATCTGCTGAACAGCCACTCAAAAGTATACCAGAGATGACTACAGTCAAAATGTTTTTGATGATAGAAAGCATACCACTATCCCTTGCTTAGATATTCAGATAACGTATTTGTAGAACTCCGCTCTTTGTGACTTCCACAACAGCATGATTTTGTGCCTGATAAGCAATATCCTTCACAACATCTGCAAGGCTGCTATTTTTGGCATCAATCGATACGATAATCGGAGAGCCGTTCTGTTTACCAAGTTTGCCATATTTAAGGTGGCTTGATTTGGCAAGTTTGCGAAGTAATGGCTCAATCGGGCCAATGTAATTCATACTAACAGTAGCACTAACTGGTGCCTTGACCACGTTGTGCGGCGTTTTGTAGTAATCAGGGTGTTGCGCTCTTTGAATTTCAGCGAGCTTAGCAATGGACGCTGAGACTGATTTAGTTGCCTCTGTTAGCTGATATACAGCGTCGTTGTCAGGTTTGCTGATGGGTGCCTTGATTACTATAGAGCTAAGTAAAGGATCCTTCGCACCACCTGATTCAGAATCGTCAGAGCTACATCCGCCTAGTAGAAGGGCGATTACGAGTGATTTTTGCCAGAGTTTTTGCATGCCACAATTCCATATGTTCTTCTATAATGAATCATTTTTTACGGGTCCCTGTCAAGGGATGTCTTTAACAATCTGATCTTTCAGTGACCTTGAGTACGCACATCCTGGGTTTTTTTCTATGGAAAAGTCAATAAATTCATTGGCTTCTAACATGTTTCTTCTGCAAAATTGCAAGGTGGCCATTTCGCGGTAAAAATAGTAATTTGTTGGGCCAGAAAGCTGATGTTTTCGCATAAGGACTTCTGCTTCTTCAATTTCACCCATCACGCGATAGCAGCTAGCAATCGAAGGAATTAGCCGATGGTTGTTTTGAAAGCTTGCTCTTTGTATCTTCTTAAGTAGATCAATAAAGTGCGCTTTAAGTTGGCTGGATGCGGAGTGTAAATGTTTGTGGAAGTTGGAGGTCATATTTAAAAACAAATAGGGGTCGTAATCAAATTGCTCTAATTGTGATTTTAAAAATGGATATGAAAATGTGTTCTTCTCTAGTGCCAGCTCACGGTTTAGCATCGCGTAGTCATAGATACTTCTTTTACGTATAATCTCACACTCCCCATGAAGGTGTTTTGTCATATTTTCATCCAGCCCCCATGCCATGACCGTTGTTGCTATATTTAGTTCAAAGGAGCTGTCCATACTGGTTTGGAAAAAGAATTCCGGTTGGATGATGTTTTCAATGGCATGCATATTGACTGTGCATGAAATGCTGCCTTCCTTTTGGAAACTAAAATCTTCACTGTAGGCGTTGTTAGATGGGTGTTGGCAGGTTTTGTCAGTAATAATTAAAATTGCCTTCGGATAAAGTGTTTTCAGCTGTTTGATTAGGGTGATGCTGCCGATAGGAATTGTTAGCTGTTGGCCCACTTCCCAGTGAGTTTGGATGTAATTTTTTATTTCAGGTTCAATTTCAATTTTTTCTAGCTGATAGTAAAGGGTTTCTTCATTTGAGAACTCAATTGATTGTGCGCCAGGTGTGTTTTTTTTGGCAACAGTCATGGTTTGTATCAATGTGCCACATACTTTTAAATATGCATCGTGAGCCAGTGAGTCAAGTAGATAGTTAAGTATAAAGACAACTGGCTTATCAGAGATTGCCTCAGGAGGTGAGTACTGTGTGCAGTCGATCTGCGCAAAATCTAGATAAGCATATCGCCAATTGCGATAATCATTTATCGATGACAAATAATCCAGGTTATTTTGTGAGTAGTCAGTGATCCAGTACTTTCCTGGGGATGATTTGTTGCTTAAAAAATGATAAGCAAACTCGCCTATGCCTGCTCCTAATTCAATCACAGTTGATTGAGGTGACACGCGGTCAGATAACCGGGCATAAGTTTTGGCAATAAACTTGTTATTAGTGACTGTGTGCGGGGTGTGGCTCCATGCATCCTTTGGGTTGAGTGAGAAAAATTCACTTTGCAGCTGCCAAAATCCGCTTTGACTAAGTTTTGTCATGGTAAATTCTTTAAATTTGATGTATTTCACATTACAGCATTGTCAAAAAAAATGCGAATCTGCTACAATGTAAAAACATTTGATTAAAGGAGTGGCAATGGATGGTGGTATGCCGCAAGGTTCTTGGAGAGATTCTTCAAGGTCTGCAAAGTTTTTTATATTTAATTCAGCAACGCTGTTTCCCGTTTTGCTATTTATATTTAACATAGGCTGGACAAGCTTTACAATCATGACGGTTATCGTGATTGCATTTATGGTCCTTGAGTATTATGGGTTTACTCCGATTGTGTTTGCTCGTTTCTTAAGATCATATGTTGCTGGAAAGCGCAGGATATCAACTCCTTGGTGGGTGTAATATGGAAATTAAAAAACTAACTGATCTGTTTTGTGTGATGGCCAAAGACAATGGCTGGGAATTTAGTCTTAAAGGAAGAGATCTGACCCCTGAGGAGATGTTTGCATTTAACGGAATGCTGCCAGCATTAGCTAAGCGTGCAGATCAATTGTCCTTACTGTGTCTTGGCTATGGTGTTGGGGTGTCCTTTGATGAATCCGATTCTTCTATCCTGGGCTACCAAATGAAGTTAAACGAGGATTCTCCTGATGTTGTGCGATTGGCGTGTCTGTACGACGTGCTGCTTGAGATGGTAAACCACTCAACATCCTCCAAGGTTGCCGTTGACGAGCTTTTATATGAATAATAAATTGACATATTCTGAGTATATTCGTTATAATGCATTATCAAGCGAAGCATATAATCATGTCAGATTTAACTAAAAGTTTTATCGAAGAAGCGGCTCTCCTAAGCAGTGATGCCCGCCGTGACGTTTCCATTGCTGCAAAGTTTAATCGTAGTAGTCCATCATTTTTTTCCAAGTGTCCTAATGATTCTGCGGCAGCCGACTTAGACGATTTTCTTGATGCTTTACGAGACATCAACAAACCTAGCGCCCATCTATAATAGAGCGAACCATGAATAATAAAATAGACCCCTCTCTCGTTTCACTCAGAAACAGGATTAAAGCAATGGTAGATGCTGACCACTGGGAAGCCACTCGGTTCCTGTCTATTATCAAAAAGAAGTTCAACAACCTCATTGCAAAGATAGATCAGTCAATAGAGGATCAAAAGCCCGTTGGTGTCCCTGAATTGAGTGTTGATCAAAAGCTTGTCTATGTATCATTATATCATCGCAAAGGAAGGTCACTTGAGGACTGGGAGGGTGTCCTGAGGACTTTTTCCTCGATTGCGCCTGGTAGAAATGTTTATAAGGTAGAATCCGGTGTGGCTACTTTTATCTTAAAGTCTAACAATACGCACCAGCAGGCATATGTTGAATTAGCTATCAAGGATTCAGATATAATTACGCCAAGTAAGGTGGTCCCAGAGATTATTTTTGCCTCAAGAGAAACAATATTAAAGCCATCAGCGTTTGCTGTTGAAAATATTCGCCGGTTTGTTCATATGGGTCAGTCATACACATGGCAAAGCGGGCAGCTTGCACGTATTACAGATGTTGTTTGAAAATATCAAAAATTGAGTCTATACTTGGGGATAGGTTTAGCACGGATTAGCAATGAAAGGCGGCGGACAGCAGCAAACATCAAGCCCTGAATTAACTTTTTTCTTTCTAGTAGCAATTATCGCAGCTGTGATAATTGGCGGGTGGTATTATCACAAAGTTACGATTGTTACTTATATATATAGCATTAGGGCGTTTGAGTTATCCATTGTCTACGGGATCCTTGATGTATTTTATGACTTTTTTGTAATGATTGATGTCCCTGTCCCCAGTCCTCAGTTTATTGATCAATTGCGTTATCGCTTATTTGCACAAGATTTTAGCGCTATTACACCACAAGGGTTTCGAAATGGGCTAGTAGCTACTGGGTGGGTGATCGTGTATCCAGCTACAATTTTTGCACTTGGATTTTGTGTTTATCTCGCTTTTTTCAAATCCCTATCGCGAGTACAGGCTACATATTCAATGAGAACCTTCAGTAACCTTGAGTCAGTAAACTGGCCACTTATTTCTCCTGTGCTGGATAAAAATCTTGTCAAAGAAGATATCGAAGAAGGGCCATGGCGAATGGCAGATAACCCTATTCAGTTTGCTGAAAGACATGATATGGTTAAATCCGTTTATCAGGATGGTAAAAATATTGCCAGGCTTGATAAATCCAAGGCTCACGTCGTTTTTGCGATGCAGCTTGGACCACTGTGGAATGGAATTGAGCCATTACCAGCTTATATCCGAGCACTGTTTGCAATTTTTGCTGCGAAGGCAGAAAATGATTCAAAGGGCGCGCGAGTGCTGCTTGATCAAATTGCCTCATCTAGTAAATCAGGAAAACTTAATTTTGGCGGGACGCAAGAGTTGTTGGTTAAGCACATTAGAAGCCCTAAAATTGGAAGAGCTGCTGGCCCACATGCCTATCTTCTTACCGTCATGGCATCAATGCTTGAGCTTGCTCGAACCGACGGCGTACTTGCAACCTCTGAGTTTTTATGGCTGAAGCCTCTTGATCGTAGATTATGGTATATGCTCAGCTGTGTTGGGCGTCAAACACCCTTTACGGAAATATCGGGGGCATTTGGTCACTGGATTATTGAGAAACGGCTTAGAAGGCCCCTAAAAGTGCCAATGGTTGCTGAAGCTGTTAACGCATTAGACACATCGTTGGCAGAAATTATCTACAATCCGGAGAAATAGCGTGAGAGGTGTTGATAAGTCACAAGAGCAGAAGACCACCGCTTTACTCCGGGATACCCGGACCACCGGTCAGAAAATATCGGGATTTTTTGAGAAGCCCACATCGGTTGCTGTCCTGATTTTTATCACAGCGGGAACTGGTTTTGTTATGCCAGAAATTGCAGATTTGCTCCTGTTAATGAATATCATCTTTTTTCTGGTTGCGGTTTTCAAGAAGCAGCGTCTTCCATTCAGAATGCCTAAGCGTCTGGGTGAAGATGACTATGGTGATTTGATTCCTGGGACGAAAAAGCCGAAAAAGGGAGGGGGGATCTATTTCTTTGGTAATGATAAGAAGACCAATGATGAGCTTTGGTTTACAAATGATGATATGCGAACGCATGCCTTGATTTTTGGCTCAACAGGTAGTGGTAAAACAGTTGCGCTCACCTCCATCTCATTTAATGCTTTGGTGCAAGGTAGTGGGTTTATTTATGTCGATGGTAAAGGTGATAACAGTCTATATGCCAATATATTTTCGATGGTTCGGTACATGGGCCGTGAAGATGATATGTTGCTTATCAATTTCATGACCGGGGCGAGAGATATTATCGGGCCGCAAGAGAAAAGAATTTCAAATACGATGAACCCTTTTGCGACAGGATCCTCGGGCATGTTGTCAAACTTAATATCTGGGATGATGGAATCTGGCGGCAGTGGCGGTGATGGTGATATGTGGAAAGGTCGTGCTATTGCTTTTGTTGAAGCCCTAATGAAAGTGCTTGTTGCAATGCGGGATGCAGGACACATCTTACTCGATGCCAATGCGATACGTAACTATTTCGGGCTTGACCGAATTGAGGCCATGGCTGAGGATAAAACTTTTATCCGTGACGGTCAGTATGCAATTAGTCTTGAGGGAATGCCAAGTGTTATTCTGGAGCCGATTACGAACTACTTAAGCACATTGCCGGGATACAATAAAGAGCGAAAAGGCAAACAGGTCTCACAGGTTTTTGAGCAGCACGGGTATATCACCATGCAGTTGACTCGTGTGTTTACTTCACTGGCTGATACTTATGGGCATATTTTAAGAACGAAACTTGCAGAGGTGGATCTGAAAGATGTAGTTCTTAATCGCCGGATTCTTGTGGTATTGCTCCCAGCGCTTGAGAAATCACCAGATGAGCTATCTAATCTCGGGAAGGTCATCATTTCATCGTTGAAGTCAATGATGGCTGCTGGTCTAGGAGATGCTGTTGAAGGAAGTTATCAAGATCTTATTTTAAGAAAGCCTACCAATGCGGACACACCCTTCCTCTGTGTCCTTGATGAATATGGTTATTATGCTGTGAAAGGCTTTGCTGTTGTGCCTGCTCAGGCTCGTTCACTTGGATTTTCAGTGATATTTGCAGGACAGGATTTGCCGGCATTTCAGAAGGCGTCAAAAGAAGAGGCGGCATCAATTGGTGCGAATACAAACATTAAGATTTGTATGAAATTAGAAGATCCTACAGATACCTGGGAATTCTTTATGAAGACAGCTGGTGAGGCATATGTCACAACAGTCGATAGCTTCAATGCAGGTGGTGATAGTATGTCCGGCGGGTATATGGATACAAAATCAGCAAAAGCAGAGAAGCGTTCAAGAATTGATCTCCTGGATTTAAAGGACCAGGGTGTTGGTGAGGCACATTTCTTCTTTCAGTCTAATATTGTCAGAGCCAGGATATTTTATGCCAACCCTAAGCCGTGTAAGAATATGCGATTGAATCAAATGACTAAAGTGGATCTGCCAAAAGATCAGGATTTATATAAGTTGGTTAAAGGGATTGAGGACTTTGAGGTATATGCTCAGCAGCCCGGTGTGATGGCTACAGTGGAGGCAGACTCTTCACTGACCAGATTGTTTGCTGGTATGGAGCAGCACAAAAAGACAATGAGTGGATTTATGCCGATTAACCTTGCGACCATGGTAATTAAAACATTATCTGATGAGCAAGAGGATCTTAAGAAGGAATCTGCTCAGCCACAGGAAGAGGGTGTTTTATCTATATTCTCTGAGAGAGAAGTGGATGATGTAAAGCAGCTACCTGATGGATCATCAACAGTCAGCTCCCTGCTGGCAAGAGACAAGACGGCAAAAGGGGTTGTGTATATCGAGAGATTGCTTGGCAAGAATGAGGAAGATTCAGGTGCCACGCAAGAAAATCTTCTTATGGATATGTACCTTTCAACGATGTATCAAGCGCCTGAGGCAGATGAAATAGTTGCGCCGGACGCGCTTGAAGAGCAAATCAACCAGCTGGCTTCAGCAATTAATAGTGAAGATGAAGATTCGAAATAATTTGGAGGAATGATGAGAAAGTTAATTTTAGGTTTAATGATCACGGGGGTCGCTTTTGCTACGCAGGCACCTAATGTTAGTTTTATAAAACAAAATATTGCAAGTGGTGATATCACTGTGACCAAGGCATATGAGAAAATGACCTATCCAAAGAAGAAGATGAGCGCTGAGGTCAAAGAGCTGCTTAAAGTCATGGCTGATGCAGATATTCATATTGTAAGAGTTGGGCAGAAAATTCAGTTTATTATCCCAACAAATTCTTTGTTTGTAGGATTGAGTGAAAAATTAAGAGACCCAGATAAAAAAGTGCTCAATGCGCTCAAGACGCTTGTTCAGCATGGTGACAAGATGGATGTGAGACTTTATGCACTTGCTAAGAAAAAGAATGATGCCTACAGAGTTGTTGAGCAGGCGCAATATCTACTTGGGCAGCTTGGCCAAATAGAGGAGCTTAAAACAACCACCGCAATCATTCTTCGCGGTTCACTTGATCCAAGTAAGGATCTTCCTTTCTGGCAGTCTGAGGATCCAGATACTCTTTGGGAAGTGATTACAGAGGTAACCGATGAATTTGGCAGGGCAGTATTCCTCGATCCCAATATAATCACAACTAATTCGAAATTAATATGTATAGAATATCAATTAAAGGCTGGACAACAGTTTTTAATTAGTTGATAATGCTAGAGATATAAAGGGAATTGAATCATGTCTGATGATGCTTTTAAGACGATGGTGCTCAGAAATGAGTACTACAGGGATGGTTTTCGTCGTCTAGTGATCGTTGTTGCACTGCTTGCGGTAGCTCTTGTGGTCCTTCTAGCGGCGCTCTACCAAGAAGTAGCTTCAACTCCACAACCAAGATATTTTGCAACATCTCCAAATGGAATGATTGTTCCTGTTCATCCGCTGGATCAGAAAGTGTTCTCAAATGCAGAAGTGCTTGAGTGGGCCACTGAAACAGTACTGCGTGGGTTCTCATACGATTTTGTCAATTATAGATCACAGCTACAGGATGTCGCTAAAAATTTCACTGGTTTGGGGTGGAGAAGATTTAGAAAAGCCCTTGATGATTCAAGGGAGCTTGAGACGATTATTCAGCAAAAAGCAGTGATGACAGCATTGCCTGCTGGTGCCCCACAGATAAAAAACCAAGGACGCCAAGCTGGTCGATACAGCTGGATGATTGAGATTCCCGTTGTGCTAAAAATCCAAGGCCCAATTAGTATCACGCAGCCACTGAAAGTCTTCCTGCAGGTAACACGTGTCAGTCTGGAGAATAATCCAAAAGGTGTTGCGATTTCACAATTTGTTGCAACGACCTAGATTGGGTAGTTTATGAATCGAATGAAGTTCATTACAGCTTTGCTACAAGGGTTAGTTCTGACTATTATTGTTGTTACAATGATTGTCATGTATGCTTCCAATAATAAGCCGACACCTCCACTTTTTTCTGTGTCAGATAATTTCGAAGCATCGAAGAACGCTTTTCCCAGGATATTAAACAATAATTTCCCAAGCAAAGTAAATCAGATTTATACACTCGAATCTCCTATGAAAGGATTGGATGAGGTGCTGCGCTGGGGAGCAAGTAAATCACTGGGATTATTTACGACAAACTTCAACGACTATTATAAGCTATACGATCAAGCGGCAAGAGCGTTCACTGATGTCGGCTGGTCTCAAGTGAGGGAACAGTTGGTGTCTTCAGGGCTATTTGAAGCGGTTGTGCAAAAAAAGCTTGTATCTACCGCGATTATCCGGCGCCCGCCTGTACTTATTCGTCAGGGAGTTTTAAACGGACGCTGGACCTGGCAGACTCAATTTGAGATGATGGTTAACTATGAATCTGCTAGTGAGAATTTAATGGTTACATACGTTGTCACACTAAGGATCGTTCGTGTTCCAGTTGTGGTAGGTGTGAATAACTCAGGATTGGCAATCGACTCGTTGGTTGCTGAGAAAGCTGGTGGTACATTATAAATGAGGGGAAACTAATGAAAAGGATGTTTTATTTGATTGGGCTCAGTATGAGCATTGTGTTTGGTCAGTATCAATTGCCGATGTCTCAGGTACCTACTGGGGATATGGACGCTTCCGCCTTTCAAGATATGAAGCAGGCTATCTCTCCACTTACCGGAAAGCAGGTTAGAGAGCTAAGGGATATGTACAACGAAATGAGTCGTAATGAAGCTTATACTGGCAGTACTCCCCCAAAGCCAGTTTCTTCGTCAATGATCGTCGACCTTGCTCCTGGTGCTTCTCCGCCTGTGATACGTTTGGGCGCTGGATATATTTCTTCAATCTTATTCCTTGACTCTACAGGTCAACCTTGGCCAATTAAAGCGATTGATGTTGGTAACCCGAACTTATTTAACGTCCAGTGGAACAAAAGCGCCGCCGGTGAGAAAAGTGGGGATTCAATGTTAAATACGCTTTTGATTCAATCAAAGACAATGTTTAAAGAAGGCAACATCGCTGTTGTGCTAAGAGGTTTAAATACACCAATTATGATGACAATGATTCCAGGTCAAAAGGTTATCGATTACCGAGTTGATGTTCAGGTTCCTAAAAAGGGCCCAAATGCGAAAGTTGAAACAACCGAGATTTCTTCCGGAACTAACCCTGTCTTGCTTGATGTACTCAACGGCACAGCTCCTAGAAACGCAAAGCCAGTCAAATTTAAACACCCAAATGTACAGGGCTGGAAAATTGGTAAGATGCTATACGTAAGATCTAAAGACACCATACTTTCTCCAGGTTGGTTCGCAACCATGAGTGCAGCAGACGGAACCATGCATGCATATGAAATGCCAATGACTACATCAATATTACTATTTGATGATGGCCAAGTTAAAAAAATCGTAACGGAGGGAACCTAAATGACAGACAAGAAATTAGGCGTACAGGACGCTTCAAAGGGAAGAGCCCTTAACTTTATCATAATAGGCATTGTCGCTATCGTTGCAATTATCGGTGCATTTTACCTGCTCAGCGAGGTCAATGTATTTGGTTCATCAACTTCATCCTCATTGCAAAGTACCGTGCCAAATATTCAGTCAAATCCAGGTGTTGGTGATCCGAGTGAAGCATATGCCAGACTGATTCAGGACAAAAATGAAGATGTCGCTGATCAAGCAATGAAAACTGGTCAAAGTGCAATTCCTACAATCATTAATGCCGATGTTACCGGTGACCCTAACCGTTTCCTAGATGCTTACAGGGACGCATTAAACGATCGTAAGGCAGATGCTAATTCCGATATGTGTTCTGAAGAGAACCTCAGAAAAGCGAGAGAGGCAGGGGTAACTGCTACTGAACTTCGTTGTAATGGTTGTACCGCAAGCCAATTGGCTGCAGCGGGCTTTTCAGCAGCCGAGCTTAGAGCAGCAGGCTTTGATGCATCACAGTTAAGAGCGGCAGGATTTACTGCTGAGCAGCTAAAAGCAGCAGGATTTAGTGCAGCAGAGCTCAAAGCAGCAGGTTTTAGTGCTAGGGAACTTCTGGCAGCAGGCTACTCAGTAGCAGAACTAAGAGCGGCAGGCTTCTCAGCAAGTGACTTATTAGCAGCAGGTTTGACAGCATCACAATTAAAAGCTGCTGGCTTCAGCGCCTCTGAATTAAGTGCAGCAGGGGTAAGTGCTAGGGCGCTTTTAGCAGCTGGATTTGACGCGGCTGAACTTAAAGATGCTGGTTTTACTGCACAGGATTTGTTATCTGCAGGTTTAGATCCTAAAGCATTGCTGTCAGCTGGATACTCTGTGGGTGATTTAAAAGATGCGGGTCTGAGTGCTTCACAGCTATTAAAGGCGGGCGTGTCCCCACTTGAGCTAATGGCTGGCGGGTTTTCTGAACAGGCGCTAAGCGCAGCAGGGGTGTCTGCAGACCAGATCGCTGCAGCAAAAGCAGCACTTAAAGCTATGGGTGGTAAGTGTTCGATTGAGTTTGCTCGTGAGGCGAGACAGTCTGGAAAGTCTGCTAAGGAAATGAAGGACCTTGGTTGCCCAGCAGCGATTTTAAGAGCAGCTGGCTACACAGCAGGTGAACTGAAAGACGCAGGGTTCAGTGCACAGCAACTGAAAGCGGCAGGCTTCTCTGCAAGTGATCTAGCAGCAGCCGGATTCTCAGCTGCAGAGCTCAGAAAAGCAGGCTTCAGTGCAAAGGAACTCAGAGATGCTGGCTTCTCACTTGAGGCGCTTAAAGCTGCAGGATACAGTGCACAAGAGCTCAAGGATGCTGGGTTTAGTGCTGCGGAGCTTAAGGCAGTAGGCTTCAGTGCGGCTGAGCTCAAAGCAGCTGGTTTTTCTTCAGAGGATCTCAAAAACGCTGGTTTCAGCCTTGCTGAGCTCAGAGAAGCAGGTTTTAATGCGGCTGAGTTATCGAACGCAGGATTCTCAGCAGATGAGTTAAGAAGAGCTGGCTTTTCAGCGGCAGAACTTAAAACAGCAGGCTATTCTGCTGCGCAGCTAAGGGCTGCAGGTTTTAATGCCTCTGATCTTACAGATGCTGGATTTACTCATGGTGAGCTGGTTCGTGCAGGATATTCACCAGCAGAGATTGACAAAGATACACTTCTTGGCAGTACAAGCCCTGATTGTAACCCCAGTGCACTTAAAAGAGCACATGATAGTGGGGTGTCAGCACGTGCCCTTCTGAACAAAGGGTGTTCTGTTGAACAGTTAAAGAATGCAGGCTTTACTGTTAGCCAGCTTCTGGCAGCAGGTGTCAATGTGAAAGATCTTAAGAATGCTGGATTTAGTGCAAAAGAACTGAAATCTGGTGGGGTATCTGCTGCGCAGCTCGCGCTTGCTGGGTACAGTGCGAGTGATCTTGCCAAGGCAGGATTCACACCTGATCAAATTCAAACTGCAATGCAAAGTGCACTCAAAGAACAGATGGGCTCAATAAGCTGTAGTCTTGAGAATGTCAAAAGAGCAATGAATAAGGGGGTTTCTGCCTCTGAGCTGAAATCAATCGGCTGTTCTGCTGCAATATTAAGAGCTGCGGGATTCTCAGCAAAAGAACTCGCAAATGCTGGCTACTCAGTATCTGACCTTAAAGATGCAGGATTTGATGCGGCTGCACTAGCAAATGCTGGCTACAGTGCATCAGAACTTAGAGCTGCTGGCTTTAGCGCTGCCGAAGTTGCGATGTCAGGCATTGACCATTCTGCGGGTATATCGTGTGATGCTCAGAGCATTGAGAAGGGTGTCGCAGCAGGTGTTCCAGCAGAGAAGTTTAAGCAAGCTGGATGTACCGCTGCACAGTTAAGAGCAGGTGGATATAGTGCTGAGGCGCTCAAAAGAGCTGGCTTTACAGCTGCCGAGTTAAGAGCTGCTGGCTTTAGTGCGGCTGAATTAGCAAGAGCAGGATTCTCAGCTAGTGAACTTGCAGCTGCTGGTTTCAGCGCAAAGGAATTAGCTGCAGCAGGCTTTAGCGCTGCTGAACTCAAAGCAGCTGGTTTTTCAGTGAGTGAGCTTGCAGCTGCTGGCTATAGCGCTGCAGAGCTAACGAGAGCCGGGTTTAGTCAATCTGAAATTTCTCAGGCAATATCGGGCCCTGACAATGAATTTGCATCATCCCTGGCTGGGGACAACGTTTCTGAAGCAGATAAGATCAGAGCAGAGCAGGCTAAACTAGTAAGCGCGCAGGAATACAAGAGCAAACTTGCTATGCGAACAAATATGATGAGAGCTCAGGCAGCACAATTGATCAATAGCTACAACCCTGCTGCAGCGAATCAACTAATGGTAGTTGGCCAGCCGTTACCAGACCCAGTTGTTAAGCCAAAGGAACCAGGTGCTCCTGCGGTACAAATCGCTGCTGCTCAGATGGGGATAAAAGATCAATTAGCTGATGATGAAATTATTACCGCTGGTTCATCATTCTACGCGGTCTTAGACTCAGAAGTTAACTCACAAGTAGATCAACCTGTGTTAGCAACAGTTGTATCCGGCCCACTATCTGGTGCAAAGCTGCTTGGACGATTCAAGGTCCAAGACACAAGCTTAGTATTAGCATTTGATCGGGTACAGGTGCCAGATGTAAACCGTAGTGCACAGATCAGTGTATTCGCTGTTGATGTTAATACTGTCCAGAACGTCTCAGTGAATCGACACTTGATGATGAAGTATGGCTCATTATTTGCCTCATCATTCTTAAACGGTGTAGGGGACGCAATTCTGAAGTTTGGTAACAACTCGACTACCAACAAAGATGCAAATGGTGCAACCACAACTACTGCATCACCGCTTGATGATGCTAAGCTAATCACAGTTGGTCTAGGACAGGTTGGTAAGACATGGGGTAACGAGGTTAAGAAACTTGTCAATCAGCCCCCTACTGTTATCATGAAGAAAGGCGCAACATTTGGTGTGTTGATTATGTCTGACTTTACAGTACCAACAAACATTTAAAAAGGAGTGAGAAATGTCAAACAAAGATGATTACACATACCCAGAGGATTCATCAAGCAACACGGAGTACGCTGAGTCTGCAAGCAATAAGCAAACAGAAAATATTCAGTCAATTCTGATGAACAAGCGGATGCTAATTCCAGTTGGTATAATCGCGATGATATTTGTGATTAACTTTCTATTTAGTGAGGATGAGCCGGAGGCAGCCCCTGTCGAGCCAGCTATGCAGTCAGTTGGTGAGGCAGAACTACCTGCACCTGAGCCAGCACCTGTACCGGTTGTTTCACAAGATGCTCAAGATGCAATGACAAGGTCAATTCAGCATGGAGAGGAGATTAACAAGGTCTCTGAAACTAATTCGAGACAAGATCAAGATATCGAAAGTGTTGTCTCCAAAAATAACCAGCTCAGTAACTCTGTTAGGGAGCTTACTGCTGATGTGGCGCAATTGCACAATGATCTTCGTAACACTCAGGCAACAATTGCTGTGTTGATTAACCGATTAGAGCAAATGGATAAGCCAAAGCCTAAGCCAGTTCCTAAGAAGGTAATCATACAAAGACACTTCAGTATTAGAGCAATTGTTGACGGCCGTGCATGGATTCGTGATAACAAAGACCACACCGTAACAATGTCAATTAGTGTAGGGGACGAAATTCCTACATACGGTCGTGTTGTCTCAATTCATTCCCTTGAAGGCATTGTACAAACCTCATCTGGGCGCGTGATTCAGTTTCCAGCGAATGAGAGATGATAAAAAAATACCTATCATTACCATTTGTTGTACTGGCCTTAGCTGCTGACCATGCGGTTGCAGACGCCACGATGGCATCAATGATGGCTAATCTGCAATCTCAGTTTGGCCAATTCGACCAGTTTTTTAAAGCACTGTTTTATATGACAGGCGTTGCACTTATATTTTCTGCAGTGATGCGATTAAAAAAGTTTGGGCAAAGAACAGCATTCATGCATGTTGAGGCAGGTATCGTCGCTCCTGCAGCTCAAATGTTTATTGGTGTTGCTATGATTTATTCTCCGCAGATGATGGATACCCTTAATGAGACATTTTGGGCATCTACCTCTGCGAATGACTCAATGGGCTACAGTTCCTCTGGTTCAAGTACGTATGAACAGTTGATTAAGCCAATGAAGGGTATAATTATACTTGTTGGCATGGTAGCTTTCTTCAGAGGATGGTTGATCTTATCTCGCTCAGCTGCCCAGGGGCAAACCCAGCCAGGCACGATATCTAAAGGGGTGACACATATTGTTGGTGGATTTTTAGCAATTAACATTCAAATGACATATGAGCTTATTTACGGAACATTTTATGGTTAACACACGCCGAAGATTGCTTAACAATATTATCCTACTATTGCCTGCTATCATTACGGGTTATTCATTTGCTGAATCAGCTTGTCCAGACCAGGTTAAAAACTTAGGGGATGTTGCTCAGCGACTTGCCTGCCAGATGCCATCCATTAACAAATTTATGATAGCGATTGCCTACTTATCTGGTATTGGTTTTGGTGTTGCAGCAGTTTTTAAATTCAAGCAGGTTAAAGATAACCCGACGCAGATTCCGATTAGTACGCCTTTTGCTCTACTTGGAGTATCTACACTACTTGTATTTCTTCCAAGCGTTGTTGTTCCTGCGGGTAACACAATATTTGGCACTGCAACTGATAGTGTTAAGGCAGATGGTAGCGGTGACGCGCAGCTGATGCCCTTTGACTGATGCAAAGATCATTTTACAGCTGTGTAATTCTTTTGAGCGCGTTGTCAGCACACCTGCTTGCCATACCTCTTGGTGATGTCTTTGATAGAATGTCCTCGTTTGTTCCTGCCATAGGCCAACTTATTACCGGAGTAAGTTACCTCTCTGGTATTGGTTTTGGTGTTGCTGCAATATTCAAATTTAAGCAACACAAAGACAATCCCCAGCAAAACCCAGCTGGCACACCTGTCACAATGATGGCGTTATCTACTGCTTTGATCTTTCTCCCTGGCTTGTATAAGCCCATGGGACAAACGATGTTCGGATCTAAAACTGGCGCTTTAAAGACTTACCATAGCTCTCTTCACAAGGATTATTTTAATTATTGATCATATATTCATGAAAAAAAATAATATATGTCTATAATTAGCGTATAAAGTATAACAAATGGGAGTAAATATGATTTCTAACTATAAAGCAAGTAAAGTTTGCAAAGGGCTACTGGTAGCGACCGTTCTTGTTTCCTCAGTGGCTGTTGCAGAAGATGATAAAACAACAATTGGTTCGATGGCAACGAGTATTTCTGAATCTTTTGAGGCAATAGGAAAGATGATTTTAGGTATTGCTATGGTTGCCGGCCTTGGCTTTGGTGTAGCAGCAATATTCAAATTTAAGCAGCATAAAGAT
>CAJVZW010000003.1 GCA_913020085.1 uncultured Pseudomonadota bacterium
CAACAGATAGGACCTTATCAGTAGCGAGTGGTCCACCATAAATACCTGAACGCTTTTGGTTAACTTCAAGCTTTCCGCTGCTTACAACTAAGCCAGCTTCAAGAGAAAAACGCTCACTCATTTTCATTGCGGCAGATGCCTTAAGTGAAATGATGTTTTTGTCTTGACCAAGATCAGTGAATGAGCCATTCACGTCAGTTGCTGCGATGCCAGTGTTAGCAGTGACAGAACTGATTGTTGTGTCAGTGATTTGAGCACCGATTTTACGCTCACCAAAATAAGTGAAGTTACCAGCTTCTACACCTAGACCGAACTTAGCGTCCAGTGCAAAAGTAGAAGCAGAAAGTACAGCTGCTGCTGTGATTAAAGAAGTATATTTCATATCGTTTCTCCGATGTGTTTGTCCATAACTAGGTATATTGTAGATTGTTTTATTAAAAAATGTTAAATGAAAAATCGTTAGATCTTTTTCATTCGCGGGAAATAGCACTTAATTTAGGCATATTTGACAAAATTATACGTAAAATTAACGCATAATTCCTTTTTGTGGGATATATCTCATGATTATAAGGGATATAAATGCTGATATATTGGGCATTTATCTGTGTCAAATGATTCTGTTACACAATATGATTCTTATTTAAGGAGGATATTCTTATGGCAGGGCCCAGTAGAGATAAGAAGTTATCATATATTCAACACGATCATTCGGACAAAGTAGATCATGGTCACATGGAGATTTTTAAACTTCTGATATTAACATTTTTTATAGCTGTCATCGCTTGGGCGCTTACAGTTGTGATGAGAAGCTCGATTGAGCATGCATCTGAGTTCCTTATTGAGCAGATCACTGCAGGTGCCGAATATCAGTGGATTATATTTGTATCCGTAATTCTTACCGGCGCAATCATAAGAGCGTTACTTATTACGCTAAGTAATTGGGATGATGCCTATGGTGACGGTGCAACGCAGTCAATGCAGAAGTTCTACAGTTCATATAATGAAGAAGACGCCACGTATCGTTATAAGAGTGCTACATTCACTCAGTCTGTTCGACGGGTTGTTATGACCTTCCTTACTTTGGGTACAGGTGGAAGTGGTGGTCTTGAGGGTCCAGCCATTCCAGTAGGTGAGGGGATTGGTGCTGCTTTTGCCAAAATGTTCAAGGTAAATGATAATGACACTTTGCGTGTTTTACAGGTGGCAGGTATTTCAGCATGTGTCTGTACGTTGCTTCAAAGTCCACTTACCTCAGTAATATTCGCGTCAGAAGTGGTATTCTGTGGTCGCTTTATTTATCACCCAATGATGTTTGGCTTGCTCTCTTCATTGGTTGCGTACTTTCTTAATAACCATATTTCACAGCTAGAGCCACTTTACTACCATCCAACACATGATGCAGTCTATACGCTAATGGAATATGCTGAGATAAGCGTTGTGGCGATTCTAGTAAGTATACCGACAGGTATTGGGCTGAGAAGTTTGCTCAATCTATTTAAGAAGATCTTTATGCCTATCCCATTAGTGATGCGCTCTCCAGTGGCTGCGCTTTTGATCTCAGGGATCGTTTGGGCATCAATCACATATTTATCACTGCCACCGGAAAGCGTGATTGGTGTTGGTGAGAAGATGGTAGGTGTGATTGTAAACTCTGATGTTGTTGATTATTCATTTCAGACTTTAATTGCGATTATACTGATAAAATCAATTGTAACTTGCTTGACGTTAATGTCAGGAGGAAGTGCAGGTCTGCTGATACCAGCAACATTTCTAGGCGCCTTCTGCGGTGCTCTGGCCTTTAAAGTTGCATTTATATTTAACTTAACAACGCTCGATTCATCGATACTATATATTGTCACAGGTTTAGCAAGCTCACTGGTAGCAGTGATAGAGATTCCTCTAACAGCAATTGTGCTTGTGATTGAGATCTTTGGGCGAGGTTATGGCCCATCAGCGATTTTGGCCGTGTGTGTATGTAATTTCTTTATTAACCAGGTCAAAAAGCGTCAGGCCCTGAAATAGCGATGAGTGCCCGTGCATGATCATCATGATCATTGAGGCAGGGGATGAGAGTCAGTGACTCTCCCCCAAACTCTACAAACTGCTCTGCGTAAGTTACTTTGACCTCTTCGATGGTTTCAAGGCAATCTGCTGCAAAACCTGGACAAATGGCGTCAATTTTACGGTGTTCTTTTGCTAGCTCTTTTAGGACATCTTCTGTGTAGGGTTTAAGCCATTCTTGCCGACCAAAGCGTGATTGGAAAGAAGTGGTATATTCAGTCTCATTTAGGCCAAGCTGCTGTGCAAGCAGACGGCTGGTTTGCATGCAGTAGCAATAATATGGGTCACCTTCTGTTAGCATGACCTTTGGTAGTCCGTGATAGGTCAGTAACAGGTGTTTTTGGCCATGCTCTTTCCAGTGGCGCTTTATCTGATTGCATACGGCTTCTAAGTAGGCAGGATGCTGGTGATAGGTGTGGATAAACTTTGTGTTCCATAAAAAGTTTTGCTTACTGGCCCATTGACTGAGTGCATCAAAGACACTGCCAGTGGTGCTGGCACTAAATTGAGGGAATAGAGGCAGTATGGTTAGCTTTTTAATTGGGTAGGTAGCTCTGAGCTCAGAGATGGCTTTTTCAATATTGTCTTTGCCATAACGAAAAGCATGCCTGACGTGAGTTGTCTCAGGCGTACGCTCATCCATTTTTTCAGCAAGGCGTTTTGTGGTTTCAAGAAGTGGTTGAGCTTTGCCATCACAAATCATCTCATAGCTATGTATTAGGCCTCGCGAGCGAAAAGGCAGAATGAAGCCATAAAGAATCGGATACCATAAGACCTTAGGTAGCTTAATAACACGATGGTCACTGAGGAATTCACGAAGGAATCGCATAATATCAAAATAGGTCGGAGTGGCAGGCGAGCCAAGATTCACAATGATGATCGCGTGATGATCAGTTCTATTCTCATGATAAACATTAGTACTCATAGTGGCTCCTAGCGTTCAATATTAACGAGTGTGCCTATTTTTATTGCTTGGCACAGCTCGATAATATCCTGATTGCCCATTCGGATGCAACCTTTTGATGCGGGGGTGCCAAGAAGATTTTCTTGATGGGTGCCATGAATATAAATGTAGCGATCAAATGAGTCGATACCAGGTCCAGAGTTAACGCCAGGTACCATTCCTTGAAGACGAATAATCCGAGAGAGTATCATGTCTTCATCGGTCATTGCGTCCCATGTGTCAGGTTGAAAAATGCCTCGAGCGACTCTATCTTGAAATCTTGTGTAGATTGGTTCATCCAGTCCAATCAGGTCACACACTTGGTGTAAACCAATAGGCGTTTGATAAGAGTCCTCTTTATTACCAATACCAAAACCAGATGTTGAGATAACAAAAGAAAAGGTGCGTGATTTGTCTTGGAGCATCAATGACTGCTGAGCGATGGATATATTGATCATTATTTGCTTATGTCTGCCAGCATCAGTATAGAGCCGGCGAGATAATCAGGGGTGTCATCTTTGTTGGCTGGCTTCAGCGCTGGGTATACAATTGACCGGATAGAGGCGATCGAGCTTCCAAGGTCAAATGCAGGATATGGATCTGCTTTGCTTTGATAAAGCAAGAAACTCTCTGCAATTCCCTTTACAGACACATAGGAGGATAGCTGTGGGTAACTGATAGAGAATGTCGATGAGTTGATGTTCTCTTTTGTTTTAGCGCTCAGTCCGCCTTGGTTGAGTTCACTCATGACTCGGGCTTTGAAAAGTGCAAGCTGCGTATCTTTAAGCTGGGATTGTAACTTTTCTTCGCAGATGCTTTTGGCTTCGGCAAAACTCATTGGGTGCGCTGGTGATGTGGATTTAAGCTGGGCAATAACATAGGATGGCCCATTGGTTACAATAACAGGAGTAAGGTAAGAGGCGGCATCATCTTGATTGAGATGTTCAAGAATTGACGAACCTTGCCAGCTAATTGGCAAATCCTTTTCGCTAACTTTTAGTTGTTTTACTTTAGCGCCGAATTTATCTGAGAGCATATCAAGGTTGTTCTCAGTAAAAGCCAGCTCTTTGAGGGTTTTCTCGCTGGAGGTGAAAAGGTCCGCTGCAGATGATTGTTGGTATTGGCTGATAAGCTTTGAGTTGGGCACGGGCGGAGAAAATGCAAAATTGTAGTGGCTGTTTTCTTTGTGAAGACCATCTGGGCTGTTATGAGCACGGGCATAGACGTGAAAGCCTTGCTTAATAAGTGAGGAAACAGCAATAAAGTCTGAAGGTGGCATTTTTTCTTGCTTCAGCTGTTTGAGAGTGTAAAAGCCCTTAGATGAGCCTTTCTCGATAACGAACATCTTCTTGCGCGCCTTAGGGGCTTTGCTAGGGTTTTTTGCAAAATAAGCGGCTGCTTGTTTTACAGTTGCCTTCTTGTCAATAAAGTTACTTGGTTTGATCTCGATGTAATTAATATCGTATGTAGTGGGGTGAACAAGGCTGGACTGATTAGCATTGTAATACTCTTTAAGCTCTTTCTCAGATGGGCTCACAGCTGGTAATGAGATTTCCATGCGTTCATATGTACGCTTTTGATTTTTAATGGCTTGGTTTACTGAGATGCTGTAAGTATCAAAAAGGTCTGTGTTCCTCAGTAGATCAGCAAATGTTTCCCGCCGCCACCGATCTTGTACATTAATAATGAACTGTGCGCTACTCATACCAAGGTGGCGGGCGCGATTATCTATCTCTGTTGATGTTAATTGATTGTCATTGCTTAACAATTTGTGTGTTGCTTTGTTTGGTGGTTCAAAACCGTTGCTCTCAAGGAAGCTTGCAAGTTTAGCATCTTGTAGCCACTTGTCTTTGTAGCTATTAGCGAACTGGTTGGCAATTGTAACAAAATCAGGATCTGATTTGTCAATTCCATATTGCTGGAGGTAGCTGTTTGTAAATACCTCAATCTGTGAATCAGAGAGTGTTCGGTGGCCCATGTATGTACTAATTGATCGAGCACTCATAAGAGCCGAGTCAAGTCCATAAAAACCGATTGATAACGCAACTGCTGCGATAATAAGAATAGTTGCTGGGCTATGCCGCTTGGGGATTGTCAGGTTATTCATAATACATCAATTTAAATGGCGGAGTGGACGGGGCTCGAACCCGCGACCCCCGGCGTGACAGGCCGGTATTCTAACCAAACTGAACTACCACTCCTAAATGGGTACTGAGGGATTTGAACCCCCGACATTCGCCTTGTAAGGGCGACGCTCTACCAACTGAGCTAAGTACCCGCAGGAGGATTATAATCGTCGGGGTTGACGATGTCCAGAGGAAATTAGCTCAAAGTAGTGCATTTACGCAATCAGCTGTTATGCAGATGCGTAGAATTCGTCAGCAGCCTCTTCTAGTAATTTACCAGTTTTGGCTTTAGCAATCATTTTCTCAGCGATTTCAAGTTTCTCGCCAGTTTGTGGATTACGGCCGGTAGTTGCTTTACGCTTCATTACTTTAATTGTAAGGTAGCCAACACGACGGATGGTATGACCTTTAGCAATGGATTCGATGACAGCTTCCTCTTCGGCTTTAAGTAGTTCAGCAATTTGTTTTTTTGAAAACTCTGGAAGCTTTTCAGAGATAAGCTCAATTAAACCTTTACTGTTGATTATTTCAGACATAATTTAGACCTCTTAGATTAGAAAAATGTTGTGTTACGTAATCATTTATAACAGCTTGCAATTTTCCATGTCAACAGTTATTTCGATATAAAATGCAATTTTTCCGCTGATAATGGGGCTTTATGGGCTTTTTTGTATGATTTATTTGCAGTATAACTATTGTCTGTTTATTTTATAAGACATTGATAGTAATTGATATATGTCATTCTGGTATTCAGGTTGCGTGCGGGCTCATACTAAATATAGTATGGGGTGTTTATTTTTATCTAAAATAAGCAAATATTACCTAATATTAAATCGATTCTGAAAAGTCATACTGATCAATGTGCGCGACAATGTCCTGGCATTTCTGATTTGATTGGCGAGAAATGTAGGCCAGCCATAGGATAACCATACTAAATATGAGGACAACGATTAAATCGATTCCAATTGGTATCAGCGCAAGGCCTTTACCGTAACAGCTTAACATTGAAATACTACCTATCCCTAAAAAGTAAGGTAGTATCCATATGCTGGAATTGCTCGCAAGTTCGTTAAGTAATGACTTATTATATATTGCAGCATAAACAAAAAGCGCGCCGTATCCAGCGGCAAGGGCAGATAATACTAGTTTAAATGTACTCCAGCCAGACCATAACGCTAACAAGTTACATACAAAAAATATAACTACGCAGCCATAATAACCGCCAGGTATTTTAAATGGGCGATTAAGATCAGGTAGCTGTGTTCTTAAAGAATAAAGTGATATAGGGCCCACCGAATAAGCGATAAACATCGCCAAGGTTTGAAACTTTACCAAATCCTCCCAAGCAGTAAGGGTGAAAAACATTATTGTTCCAACAAAAAAGTTAAGGATAAGTGCGCTGATGGGAACTCCTCTAATGTTTAAGTAGGTAAGACCTTGCGGCGCAAATCCATTTTTCCCAATAGCATAAACGAGCCGTGAAGAAGTAGCGCAGTAGGATAAACCCGTGCCAAATGGCGATATTATTGAATCTGCGGAGATTGTGGCGCTCAGCCATAGCAGGCCCAGTGATTTAACGATACCTACCATCGGGGCGCTCACGTCGGGATAATGCAAAGAGGTCCAGCCTGATTTTAGCATGTAGGGTGATACACTACCGATGAATGCGATCTGCAAAGAGACATACAGTATGAAACAAATCCCCACCGAGCCAATAACCGCAATAGGGATCGAAACGGCTGGCTTTTCTACTTCACTGGCAAGCGAGGTAGCTTCCCTGAAGCCTAAAAAGGCAAATATACATGTAGTTGTTTGCTCAAGCACTGCTTGCCAGCCACCTGGCATAAATCCATGCTCTGTAAAGTTACTCGGTTCAAATCGGGTGTAAACAATCATTACGATGGTAATCAGTGGAAATGCTAACTTCCACATTGCAATGCTCGAACTAAGGCGCATTAAGATATGAATCCCCGCAATATTCACCCATGTCATCAGACCTAAAAGCACAATGGCTAGACCAAGACCAAAATAGGTAAGCCGGATCGCTCCATCAATATGGTTGACAATTTCAGGAAGCCCATCAGGGTAGTAGGGTGTTAGATGCTGAATAATTACCTGAACCTCTGTGGGGGCACATGCTACGCAGGACAGCCAGGCTAATAAACTCATGCCAAAGCTGATACTGCTGCCATGAGAAAAATGAGAATAACGCGCAATTCCTCCTGCTACAGGAAAAGTGGTCGATAGCTCAGAAAAGCAAAAGGCAATGGTAGCAATCATCAACGCGCTGATTGCCCAGCTAATAATACTTGCTGGGCCTGCTGTTACGGCACATATATATGCGACCATTAACCAGCCGCCTCCAATCATACAGTTGATAGATGTCAGTAAAAGGTCTAAAGTGCCTATGGAGCGTTTAAATTGTTGCGTCATATCTTATGTGAATTGTTACTTGGGCTTAGATTAACCAAACCTCAGGCATAATTCAAGACATTATATTCGATATACCAAATATTTATTCATTAAAAATGACTATGATTGAATTTTTATCTATAAGACAGTTTTTTTCAGACAGAGTATTACAGCTCAATGCCTCTTTGCGAGTCAATCAAGGGGACATGATTCATCTCACGGGGCATAATGGCTGTGGTAAAACTACCCTAATTGAGTTGATGTGTCATATTCAGAGGGGTGATGTTTCAATGCAGATTGATAACAGGCCCATTGCTTTTCGAGACCCTGCTTATTGTCAACGTATCAACTACATCAGTCTCAATGATCGTTTGCCAGAGTATGTCTGTGTAGGACAATATCTTGCGCATTGCAATGCTAGCATGTGGCCACTTGTTAGTGAGCTGGACCCAAAGATGAAAATCATGCAGCTTTCTTCAGGGCAGCGACAAAAGCTGCGACTTGCAAAACTTCTCGACCAGCGCCCATATATTTTCCTTGACGAGCCATTTAATGCGCTTGATGCATCTGCTGTTGATATGCTCAGTGAGTATTTTATACAACTGCAGCAGCAGGGTATTACCTTAATATATGCTTCACACATCAGTGGGCCATCAACAAAAAGAGTGAACTGTGAAGAAATTATATCTATACAATGAATTTGAAAAACTGAGACTAAACGCATCAGGCTACTTTGTTGCTTGGGCGTTCTGTCTTGTAATCATCGCAGTGATTGATATTATGCCGGTTGTCTACTCAAGTGCGCAGCGGTTTCCAGTTATTATGATGTTGATGCTGGTTATCAATCGCTTATCTGACCCATTAACTCACCAACAGCTAACTATTAATAAAGGTGATCTTTTGCACCCTGATCGTATTGCAATGGTTTGCTCGGCCAGCATTTCTATTCAGATGCTATTGGTGGTTCCGCTTGAGTCATTACTGTTTTATGGCGTGATTACTGCCTACGGGATGAGTCAGTATGCAGCATTTGCAACGGTCTACTACTTGCTTGCTGGATTGATGATTGGGATTCAGCGTTTTGTGGGGATGTTTCATTGTGTGTTTACGCCAACAAGTGCCCTGCTGCTGATAGGTGCATTATTGATGCCATGTTTTTTCTTGCTGGCTGTACCATTTGAGCAATTATTGCTCGGCGGGATGTACGGCGCTACATTGCTACCCATCATGGGTTATTGTTTGCTGTGTATATTTATATTGCCTATTTTAAGTTACTTGCTTTATGACTGGTGGTCATACTAATCAATTTTACTGTCTGACTGTGATGCGGGGCTTGCAACCGATACCCTCAAATGCTAGAGTAAACAACAGCTTTAGGCACGTAGCTCAGCGGTAGAGCACCACCTTGACATGGTGGTGGTCGGTGGTTCGATCCCACTCGTGCCTATAAATAAGGGTACTATGCATTGCGAGGTAAAATTGAAGACTTTTTATGATGTGATCAAGACGCAGGATAAATCGCGCCTTAAATCAGCGGTCGCAGTTCGTGTAGCAGACAAAGAATTTGACTTGTCTCGCGAGTGTCACGATGAAAATTTTGAGATTATTGATGCTGATACACCTGAAGGTGTTGAGATTATTCGTCACTCTGCGGCCCACTTACTAGCTATGGCCGTGAAACAATTATTTCCAAAAGCTCAGGTGACGATCGGACCTGTAATAGATGATGGCTTTTACTATGACTTTTCATGGTCAGATGGTTTCAGCCCCCAGGACATCGATAAAATAGAGCAGGTGATGCGCCGTCTTGTAAAAAAACGCTTACCACTCCAGCGATTTGTGCTTCCGCAAGAAGAAGCAGTCCAGTTCTTTCGTGATGATAATGAGCACTATAAGGCTGAGATTATCGAGGATATTCCAAAAGAAGAAGAACTAAGCTTATACAAGCAAGGTGATTTCACTGACTTATGTCGAGGGCCGCACGTTCCTCACACAGGATTTTTAGGGGCGTTTAAGCTTACCAAGGTTGCAGGTGCCTATTGGCGGGGTGATGCTCAAAACGAAATGCTGCAAAGAATCTACGGGACAGCATGGGCTACTCAGGAAGCGCTAGATAAATATCTTCACCTGCAAGAAGAAGCAAAAAAGAGAGATCATCGTCGTTTAGGAAAGCAGATGGATTGGTTCCATTTGCAAGATGAGGCGCCGGGAATGATTTTCTGGCATCCGCGTGGCTGGATCGCATACAACCAACTCGAGCAGTTTATTCGTAAAGTTTATGTTAAGACGGGCTATCAAGAGATTAAAACGCCTCAGATTATCGACCGCACATTGTGGGAGAAATCAGGTCATTGGGATAAGTACGCAGAGAATATGTTCACGGTTGAATGTGAAAAAAGAACCTATGCTATCAAGCCAATGAGCTGCCCAGGTCATGTCCAGGTGTTTAATCAGGGATTAAAGAGCTATAAAGAATTGCCTGTACGTTACGCTGAATTTGGTTGTTGTCACCGTAATGAGGCATCAGGGACACTGCATGGGGTAATGCGAGTTAGAGGCTTTGTGCAAGATGATGGTCATATTTTTTGTGCTCTTGACCAAATTGGACAAGAGGTCTCTGCATTTATTAAGCAAACTTACACTATCTATAACTTGCTTGGATTTGACGAGGTGATTCTTCGGCTATCAACACGTCCAGAAAAGCGGGTAGGCAGTGATGAGGTATGGGATAAATCGGAATCTGCTCTTGAGGCAATTTTGGAAAATTCAGAGTATGATTATGAGGTATTGCCTGGTGAGGGTGCATTCTATGGACCTAAAATAGAGTTCTCACTTAAAGACTGTTTGGGCAGGATATGGCAGTGCGGGACAATCCAGGTTGATTTTTCAATGCCTGAGCGTTTAGATGCCAATTTTGTGAATGCAGCTGGGGAAAAAGAGCGACCTGTAATGCTTCACAGGGCTATTCTTGGAACGTTTGAACGATTCATGGGTATCATGATTGAGAATACCGCTGGTCATATGCCATTTTGGCTATGTCCGCAGCAGATTGCTGTTTTGCCAATTGGTGGCGCTCATGAGGCTTTTTGTCAAGAAATCACTCAGCAGCTTAAGGCGCTTGGTTTCAGGGCAACGTGTGATGCCAGATCAGAGAAGGTCAACTATAAAATTCGCGAGCATACATTAGCTAGAACATCAATTATGTTAATTGTTGGTGATCAAGAAGTTTCATCGGGAACTGTTAATGTCAGAGATAGTAAAATGGTTCAACATGGTCAGATGACCATGGAAGCACTAACAACCTGGTTAAAAGCAAAGCCAGACCCAAATCAAGAACTGGAGAATATTTTTTAATGACTAAAAAAAATCTTATTAATAATGAAATAAAAGCCCCGAAAGTAAGGCTGATAGATGAAAATGGCGAGCAAGTTGGAGTAGTTGACATTAAGATTGCACAGAGCAAGGCTAACGCTGTTAGCTTAGATTTGGTCGAAGTGTCTCCTAATGCTCAGCCACCAGTTTGCAAAATACTGGACTGGAACCGTATGCGCTATCAAAAGAAAAAAGAGCAAAATAAAAACAAAAGTAAGAAACGAGAAACCAAAGAGATTAAGCTCCGGCCAGTGACTGATAAAAACGATATAATGATCAAAACAAAAAAGATTATCGATTTTCTCACCAAGGGGCATCGTGTCAAAGTGTCTATTTTTTACCGCCGTCGGCGTGAGGTGGCCCATCAAGACTTAAGTGCCAATGTGCTTCAGCAGATTATCGACTCGATCGAAGAAGTGGGTAAAGTAGAGATGGAGCCAAAACTGGAAGGTCGAAATACCATGATGATACTTGTGCCGAAAAAACAAGTTAGCACTTGACATATAAAGAATTATTCGTCAGAATGTCGGCATTTATTGGGTTAATTACATGAAGGTAAGATTACGAACAAATAAAAGCGCTCTTAAGCGTTTTAAGTTAAAGTCAAATGGTCAAATCAAACGCCGTAGAGCTAACCGAAACCATATTTTGACCAAAAAGTCTATTGATCGTAAGCGTCGTTTGCGTACACCAGGTGCTCTAATCAGTGCACAGGATTCTCGTATGATCAAGCGCCTTCTAAAAGTCGTCAGTTGAGGAAATTACTATGTCTCGAGTCAAGCGAGGTGTTGTTGCTAATCGCAAGCATAAAGAAGTTTTAAAAAAGGCCAAGGGTTATTACGGTGCTCGTAGTAAAGTTTATCGCGTTGCTAAACAAGCTGTAATCAAAGCAGCTACCTATGCATACCGTGATCGCAGAAATCGTAAAAGAGATTTTCGTAGTCTTTGGATTGTCAGAATCGGCGCGGCTGCCAAATACTTTGGTTTGTCCTATAGTCGTCTAATTCACGGTCTAACCCAGTGTGATATGCAAATCAATCGTAAGATGCTTGCTGAGCTTGCCGTTTACGATATAGAAACATTTGGTGCGATTTGCCAGCAAGTTAAGAAAGCCAGCGCGACGAATGCTTGACCTTGATCAGATTAAAAAGGATTTTGATCATCAACTTGCCGAATGCAATAAAGCATTTGATGTCCATCAAGTCAAATCAGTATTTCTTGGTAAGAAAAGCGATATTTCGCATGCGCTGAAACAAATCCCATCATTGCCAGAAGAGCAAAGACGAGATTTTGCGACGCAGGTCAATAAAATTAAGCAGTCATTACTCTCATCCATTGATCAGCGTCTTGCTGATCTTGAGGCAGAGGTTGTTGCCAAAGAAATCAAACACACCCAGATCGATGTTACCATTCCCATTGAATCTCGAGTCGGTTCATTACATCCCGTGCAATCAGCCATTTTTGAAATCGTTGATATCATGAAGTCTATGGGATTTTCATATCGTGAAAATGCAGAAATAGAGACATTATTTAATAACTTTACCGGTTTAAATATTCCTGAAAATCATCCAGCTCGGCTAGAGCAAGATACATTCTATACAGATGATGGTAGATTGCTTCGAACTCATACATCTTCCGTTCAGGTCCATGTGCTTCGCGATGAGCAGCCGCCTTTGAAGATTGTTTGTCCTGGTAGAGTGTTCAGAAATGATCATGATCGTACGCACTCGCCAATGTTTCACCAGCTTGAATGTCTGTATATTAATAAGCAAGTTAATATGCAAATGCTGCTTGCCACCATAAAAGAGCTACTTGCACGCTTCTTTAAAAAAGACATTCCCATTCGTCTGCGCCCAAACTATTTCCCTTTTACAGAGCCATCAGCAGAGGTTGATATTCAATTTGAAGGTAAATGGCTGGAGGTTCTCGGTTGCGGTATGGTGCATCCTGACGTTTTGAGTATGGCTAACATCGATACAAATATTTATCGTGGCTATGCATTTGGTGTTGGCATCGATCGACTCATTATGCTTCGTCATGGAATTACTGATTTGCGTGATTTATTTATTAATCACCATGGGTTTCTTGAGCAATTTTCAGGTTAAATTATGCGTATATCAAAAGATTGGATTAGTCAGTGGGCTTCTCTCCCTCAACATTGGGTTCAGAAGATGTGTCAGCACTCGGTTGAGACAATTGCTGAGAGTAACCCTGTCGTAGTTGATCAAAAGGTACTTGTTGGAAAGGTGCTTTCTGTTGAACCTCACCCTGAGGCAGATCGTCTTAAAGTAACAACTGTTGATATTAATCAATCAGAGCCACTTAATATTGTCTGCGGCTGTCCGAGTGTTGCGCCTGATATGATTGTGCCAGTTGCAACGATTGGAGCTGTTTTACCAGGCGGTAAAATCAAAAAAGCCAAGCTCAGAAATGTTCCTTCCCAGGGTATGCTTTGCTCACTGCAGGATCTAGGTTTTGAAGAGCAAAGTGATGGGCTGTATCCTATTAGCGGCGATGTAGAGATTGGTCAGCCGTTTGCGGATCATATTGGACAGAGTGACCAACGTTATGAATTTGAAATAACACCAAATCGTGGAGACTGCTTCAGCGCCCTTGGCATTGCAAGAGAAGTTGCCGCTGTTTATAGTCAAAATATTCCTCAGTTATCTCCGCCGTCGCGATCTATCAAGCAGGTGTCGATGGATAGAAGCAAAGCCTGTAGCGCATTTGCTCAGATTCACCTGACAAATATAAAAAAAGGTAAAACGCCGTTAGCAATAACCATGCGATTACTTGCATCTGGAATCAGTCCTGTTCACCCCATTGTTGATATCTTAAATTATGTGATGCTTGATATCGGGCAGCCGATGCATGCATATGACAATGATAAGATCAGCGGTAAGCTTTCAGTCAAAGATCTTGATCAGGATAAAGATATCCTCGACCTTCAGGGTAATACAATAAAGCTTGAAAAAGATGATTGTGTAATTGTCGATGAAGATGGCATTCAAGCACTTGGCGGTATTATCGGTGCAGAGTGCTCTAAGGTTACAACCGATACTCAGTCAGTTATCTTAGAGGCGGCTCATTTTGATATGGATAAAGTCAGGTCAACTAGCAATCGATTGGGTTTAGTAACAGATTCATCAACACGATTTGCGCGTTATGTCGATCCAGCGCTGGCTGTCTTCGCTATTGACCGCGCTGCAAATTTAATTTGTGAACATTTAGGTGCTAGCAGTGACAACGAGATCAGCCTATGTGCGGATTCTATTGACGACGTTGCGATTGAATTATCAACTGAGCAAGTAAATGACACGCTTGGCAGCCATCTTACAACAGAAGAGTGCGTCGATTACCTGCAGCGCATTGGGTGTCAGTGTGTGGTATCAGATCTTATAACAGTGACGGTGCCAAGTTACCGTAAAGCAGATCTGCGTTATTCGCACGATTTAATAGAGGAGATTATTCGTCTTCATGGTTTTGATGCGCTTGATGAGGCAACCACTGATGAGGCGATATATGCCGACACGCCGTATTTTTTACAATATCAAGACCATGTTCGGCGGCAACTGGCTGCAAAAAATTATAATGAGTGCGTGAGCTATGCATTTATTAGTAAAGATCAGATAAAGTTATTTGATTATGATGATGATCAGCTCGTTACAGTAACTAATCCGGTCAGTTCAGATTATGAGGTGATGCGGCAAGGCTTATTGTCTTCATTACTATCAATTTGCCAATTTAACCGATCTTACGATGCGAAGGATGTTGCTTTGTTTGAAGTGGGCAAGGCATACTTCCGGTCGCACGAGACGCATCAGCTTGCACTGTTAAAGACTTACACACAAGACACGACCAGTGAGACAGCTTTCAAAGAACTGTCGCGTGATATGATCTCAGCGCTGCAAATGCCTCACGGTGAGGTAAAATTTAATCAATCTCAGCATAAAGGCATGCATCCAGGCGTATGTGCAGATATTATTTATCAAGGTCAGATGATTGGTTTCATCGGTCAGATTCATCCTGAGCTTGCTGTGGCTCAGCAACTGCCAAAATTAACATTAATGGCAGAGGTAGTCTTAACACAGTATTCATATTGCCAGCAATTCAAAAAATTCTCTAAATATCCAAAAATAACGCGAGACTTTGCATATATAGTGCATAAAAACGTAAATTTTGGACAAATTGAGGCAGCAGTTGCAGGTTTGCGAATTAAGTACTTGAAAGATATTCAAGTATTTGATATATATCGGGTTGAAGGTCAGTTTGATCAATGCTCTTATGGCGTTCGATTTACCTTTAGTCATCTTGATAAAAGTTTGACTGATAAAGAAATCGACAAGGCTACTTCAGCAATTAATGATCTTCTGAAAAAACAGTTTGATATCCAAGTGAGGTAAACATGGCAACAGCAACTAATAATGATACAGCGTTAATGGATGAACCTCGTGTTCTTAAAGCAAAAAGTAGTGAAACATTAACAAAAGCAGTTCTAGCAGATCGGCTTAATCAGGCTCTTGGATACAATCGTAACCAGTGTGAAGCATTGGTTGAGGCTTTTTTTGAAGAGGTTTCTCTCTCATGTGAAAAAGGCCAAAAGGTTAAGCTCTCAGGATTTGGCAATTTCAATATTATTGATAAGCCATCCCGTCCAGGTAGAAATCCTAAAACGGGTGAGGAAAAAGAAATCTCTGCACGACGTGTTGTAACCTTCAAATCAGGTGGTAAACTAAAATCACGAGTTGAGAAACTCGATCCTAAAGATGCAGGTATTAATATAGACATGGAGGACGATGGTGAGTAGTGCTGTCCCGGTAATTCCGGATAAGTTGTATTTTACAATAGGTGAAGTTTCAAATCTTATCGGAGTTGCGACACACTCTATCCGTTATTGGGAAAAAGAAGATGCCAAGAGCCGCACAGGTGTTATTAAGACACAGCGCTCAAAGGAAAACGAAAGAAGGGTCTACTCACGTGATGTAGTGTTAACACTGCTAAAGCTGAAGACCTTGATCGTTGATAAATCTCACACCGTTCCTGGCGCACTGAAACTGCTGAAAGGAAGCAAAGAAAGGATGGATAGCAATATTGAAGGCTACCAATATATATCAACACTGCAAACGCTTCATCAAAGATTATTAAAAATTAGTGCCACTTTAGTAGGTTAATTTTCGGGGCGTGGCGCAGCTTGGTAGCGCACTTGCATGGGGCGCAAGAGGTCGCTGGTTCAAATCCAGCCGTCCCGATTCTCTTGACACAACCGGTAAAATTGTCTAGATTTCTATTATAAAAGGGAACATCTAGTGCGAAAGATTTTAGCCGTTACCATCGCATCATGCTATTGCTTGACAGACTCGCTCAGTGTATTTGTATTTTTCTTTTCATCCCTTGGCCCTTTCCAGGCATTTATTGCACTTGCTTCCTTAATGATCACAGGTTTTGTTAACCAATTTCCTCTTTTTTATAATTTGATCTATGAGCTTAGTCAGGAGAAGACGCTCCATTCCTTTATTAAAGATAAGAACAAACAATTTGGATTCTGGCGATCTTTATCTCCTTTAGAGGTGATTATTGGCGGTGCACTTGGCGTTTTTTATCTCTTTATGTTGATGTCCTCCCAGCTGTTTTCCACCTATATCTTTTTGTCGACGCATTTTATTTCAGTTGCCAATGCTCTGCCGATTGCAATGACTATTGTGGCTTTCTCTGGTCTTGGTAATATGGTTAAATTTTTATACGATGCAAACGTGGGAATCAGTGTTCTTTATAGATATTACCTACATCTTGATGAGGGTTTTGAATTCAGTGACAAGTCCTCACAAATCCTCTATGGTGCCACTCAGTTAGTTACTGGTATATCTGCCTGTTTACTCGGCTATTACGCAACACAGATATCTTATCAGAGTATTCAGTTTCTGATGTTGCATTCAACGTATTTTTATCCATTCTACATTAATCCTATCACACATAGTTTAATGGCATTCTCTATTATTCCCACTATCGCGATGCTTGCGATGTCTACTTTTCTTCGTATGGCGATTCGTGTTAATTATGCGGTGCTTAATTCTATTTCCGGGTCCAAATTAATTGATGCGAACATATCATATGCTCAGGTCTCTGCATTGACATTTAACGCATTGGCACGTACCGTCTCCTCGAATAATACCAACGGTGTTCCGCGTTTGGCTATTTTTAGCTCTGGGCTGGTATCTGATCTTAATGATATCGAATTTCCAACAAAATTGAGCAAGCGAAACCAAAAGAATGTTTAGATTCTGTTTGTTTTTTTTTCAAAGCTTAGTATTTGCAGCTTTGTCTTGTCCTGTTGATCAGTTAGAGCTCGCACTCAGCAGTCCTTTATCAGATGCTCAAATCCAAACAAGTAATAATTTAGTAAAAATAAAGATACCTTTCAGGCAGTTCAAGGCGGTCAGTTCAGTTCAAACATCTCAGCTTAGTAGTCTCAATTTAACTAAGCAGTCTAATTACTGGCTAATGACACTTAAAACCACCCATCCTGTCAGTATTCAGTATAAAAACCAGAAGCAGTCTAGTATTATCTTTGTTAAGAAAAAGGGCTGTTTTTCACAAAGGGCATATAAAGTGATTGTTATCGACCCAGGTCATGGCGGTAAAGATCCAGGGGCCATTGGTGTTAATCGCGCAAAAGAGAAAGACATTACGCTGGCAGTTGCCAAAAGAATTCAGCAACATTTTGCCAATGAAACAGGCTTTAAAGTTTTTCTCACTCGCAAGGACGATCGATATCTTGGGCTGCGTGAGCGCATCAGCGTTGCGCAAAAATATTCTCCTGACCTGTTTATATCCATCCATGCTGACTCAGCTCGCAATAAGAAGGCGCAGGGCCTATCAGTTTATGCGCTATCAGTTGGAGGAGCAACCTCTGAGCAGGCAAAATGGCTAGCGCAAGATCATAATCTGGATGAGAACAAGCTCACAGACCCAGTCAATGGTATTTTGTTTCAACTAACACAAACAGCATCGATTATTTCATCACTCGAACTGGGATCTAAAATACTTTCAAATGCCCGCCCGGTTAAGGTTCATAGCCAGCACGTGGAGCAGGCAGGATTTGTTGTATTAAAAGGCTTTGATGTTCCTTCTGTACTGATTGAGCTGGGTTTCTTATCATCATCTGATGAGGCTCAGCAATTGGTTAAAGCATCGCATCAGGAGCGTTTAGCACAAGTGATTGAGTCAGGTATTTTCAGCTTTTTTAATGTAAAAAAAGTTCAGCTTGAAAAATATACGATTAAGGTTGGTGACACGCTGCATGACATTGCAAAACAAAAACATATTTCGCTGACAAAACTACTAAACTTGAATCCCGGTATTGATCCGCGTACTATTCGTTACGGACAGGTGATTAAAGTCCCCGGTTAGGGAGGTATTTATGACAATTCATTTACTGCCAGAGTCAGTGCAAAACCAAATTGCTGCAGGTGAGGTGGTTGAAAGACCAAGTTCAGTTTTAAAAGAGCTATTAGATAATGCCCAAGATGCCGGCGCTTCTCATATCGAAATTGAAATTTTATCCGGCGGCACCGAACTGATCCGGGTGACAGATAATGGTGCGGGTATACCAGCAGATGAGCTGCCACTAGCAACGCGACGGCACGCAACCAGTAAGATAAAAACGATTTCAGATATTGAAACTGTAGTAACCATGGGCTTTCGCGGCGAGGCGCTGGCAAGTATTGCGTCTGTATCACGATTTATGATTCAAAGTGCAACGGATGAAAAGCAAATAGGATCTGAGCTTGTGCTCAATGGGTCTGACCAGGATCCTGAGTTAAATGAGTGTCGTCATCAAAGAGGCACCTCTGTATTTGTTAGAGATTTATTTTTCAATATTCCTGTTCGAAGAGAGTTTCTCAAAAGTGAGAAAGCAGAGCTTCGCCAAGCAATCGACGTAATAAAAAAGTTTATTATTGTTAATCCCAAGATATGCGTTACTTACATTCAGGAAGGAAAAAAACGATGGACTGCAGATGCGGCAGTTGATGAGGCATCATTTCGTGAGCGGATGAAACAATTTATGCCTGAGCATTTTAATGATCTTGCAATCTATCATGAGTACAAAGAAGATGACTGTTGCATAAGAGGATATCTTGCGCCTGCCGAACTGACACGCTCTCAAGGTGATTATCAGTTTATTTTTGTAAATACTCGGCCCATTCGTGATCCAAAACTTGCTTTCACAGTCAAAAGAGCATATCAAGATATTATCTACGGGCAACGCCACTCGATGTACATTGTATGGATTGATCTTAACCCTCGTCATGTGGATGTTAATATTCATCCTCGTAAATCTGAGGTGCGATTCAAATCTCAAACAGCGGTGCACCAGGCGCTATATCGATTTGCCAACCAGGCGCTTAGTCAAAAGCCAGCTGCGCGCATCGCCATTTCATCTAATACACCCGTCAATGCAGGATTTAACCTAAGTCCTACCACAGAATCAGTGGTAGATAAGCTTGAAATGACTCCCGCTATAAAAACGGCATTTCAATCTTTCCCATCATCAGCAGCAAAACCCTCAGTCATTCCAGTTGCAAGTGAGGTAAAAGTGGAGGTGCCCACTAAACATGAGGAGCCGGAAGCTCAAGAACAGCCTCTGGGTTTTGCTATCGGGCAACTATTGGGTATTTATATCTTATCTCAAACCAAAGATGGGCTGATTGTGGTTGATATGCATGCTGCGCATGAGAGAATACTGCTGGAAAAATATAAAAAGCAATACAGTGAAGATGGGATTCGCCGAATGAATCTTTTAATGCCGATTGCTGTAAAGCTTAATGAGCATGAACTTGGAATATTTGATGAGTTTGCATCTATCATTCGACATATGGGATTTGGTGCAGTGAGGCAAAAGCAAGAAGTTATACTCTCTCAAGTTCCCATTGAGATTAAGTTAACAGCAGGTGAGCAGGTGTTCCGTGATTTGCTTGCTGATCTTGCGGCCAAAGGTTCCGCAACAACAATATCAAAGCAGGTTAACGAAATGCTGGCAACAATCTGTTGTCACCGTGCAATTCGAAAAATGCGCATTTTGAGCCTTACTGAGATGAATCAACTGCTCAGAGATATTGAACAAACTGATCGATCTGACTACTGTAATCATGGCCGGCCAACTTGGTCTTTAATCCCGCTATCTGATTTAGATCGATATTTTCATAGAGGTCATTAGCAAACTTGTTTTTTACCCCGTTGAAAGGTATTATATGCAGATAATCTGGTATCTAAAATGAATGATAATCCGTCTGTATTAAAAGTAAGTGTTGAAGAAGAACTGAAGAAATCCTATCTTGATTACGCAATGAGTGTGATTGTAGGTCGAGCTCTGCCCGATGTTAGAGACGGACTAAAGCCTGTACAGCGTCGCTGTATCTATGCCATGAATGATCTTAGTAATTATTGGAATCGCCCGTATATGAAGTCAGCGCGGATTGTTGGCCACGTTACCGGTCGGTATCACCCGCATGGAGACGGCGCTGCATATGATACTATTGTGCGATTAGCACAGCCATTTACAATGCGTTATGAGCTTGTTGACGGTCAAGGTAACTTTGGTTCTGTTGATGGGGATTCTCCAGCTGCGATGCGTTACACAGAAATCCGAATGCAAAAGTTATCTCATGAGATGATTGGTGATTTGGATAAAGATACCGTTGATTTCTCCCCAAACTATGATAATTCAACAGAAATACCAGATGTATTTCCTACTAAATTTCCTAACCTTCTTATTAATGGAACAGCCGGTATTGCTGTAGGTATGGCGACCAATGTGCCGCCACATCATCTAGGTGAGGTGATGGATTCACTGATTTATATGATTGATAACCCCAATGCAACCCTCAGTGATATAATGGAAATTATTCCCGGGCCTGATTTTCCAACTGGCGGAATTATTAATGGCACCAGCGGTATTCGTGAGGCGTATAAAACAGGTCGCGGGAAATTTTACACTCGTGCACGATGTGACATTATTGATATTGGAAACGATCGGCAAGCGATTATTATCAATGAGTTACCATATCAAGTAAATAAGGCAAAGTTGATCGAGAAAATTGCCTACCTTGTCAAAGAAAAGCGTGTAACGACGATCAGTGCGATCCGGGATGAATCCGATCGAGATGGAATGCGGGTTGTGATCGAGATAAAGCGCGGTGAAAGTGCTGAGATTACACTTAATCAGTTATATATTGCGACCCCGATGCAAAATGTATTTGGTATCAACATGGTTGCTCTTGATGGCAATCAGCCGCGTTGCATGGGTTTATTTGAGGTATTAAAAGCGTTTCTTGATCACCGTCGAGTCGTGGTGCGCCGTCGTACACTATATGAGCTTAGAAAGGCGATCGAAAGAGGTCATATCCTAGAGGGACTAGCAGTTGCTGTTAGCCATATGGATCGGTTGATCAGTATTATTAAAAGCGCTGATAATCCTGGGATTGCAAAAGAAAACCTGATCAAAGAGCCTTGGTCAATAGGCGATATCAGTATTTTAACTGACGCCTCTAAATTATGTCGTCCTGAGGGTCTAGAAATGGACCTTGGAATTCGTGAAGATGGCACGTATCGGCTCAGCCCAGAGCAGGCGCAGGCAATTTTAGATATGAGATTACATCGCTTGACTGGCCTTGAAAGAGACAAAATTCTTGAAGAGTATAAAGGCATACTAGAGCGCATCGAATACTTAAACCACATACTCAGTAGTTATGAGGAATTAATGAGTATCATTCGTGGAGAGTTTGATGAGATAAAAACTCAGTTCCAAGATCAGCGCAGAACAGAGATTCTCAATGAATCAATTGAGCTTCAAGATCTTGATATGATCCCCAATGAGCAAGTCTTGGTTACCATTTCATCTGAGGGATACATCAAGAGTCAATTGCTAGACGTTTACCAAGCACAAAGACGAGGCGGTAAAGGAAAATCATCGGCAAAAGTAAAAGAAGAAGATTATGTGCGATATATGTATCTTGCCAACCGACATGACTGCCTATTGTCATTTACTAATAAGGGCCGTCTGTACTGGCTTAACGTTTATGAAATTGCACTAAGTTCACGGCAATCTAAAGGAAAGCCACTGGTGAACTTCCTGACGATGCTACCTGAGGAGCAAGTCACTACCATCTTACCAGTGTCTGATTTTACTGATCACTCTGAGTTGGTCATGGTTACTGCAATGGGGTATGTTAAAAAAGTGGATGTCAGTGTGTTTGCTAAGCCTCGCTCTAGTGGAATTATTGCATGTGACTTAATGGAAGGCGATCAGCTGATTGGTGTCTTTAAAGTTCAAAGTGATGAGGATGTATTACTATTTAGTAGCGCCGGGAAGGTGATTCGCTTTACCCATCATGAGATCAGGACAATGGGCCGATCAGCACGTGGTGTTAGGGGAATGAGATTATCCACTGGTCAATCAATCATCTCTGCATTGGTTGCAAACAGTGAGGCTACGATACTTACAGTGTCCGAAAATGGTTTTGGTAAGCGAACAGAGCTATCTGATATCAGAAAAACAAAACGCTCAGGTCAAGGTGTGACGGCGATGAGCTTGAATGATAAAACAGGTTTGCTAATCAGGGCAGAAACAGTCAGCTGTGAGGATGACTTGGTATTAATCACAGACATGGGTACTTTAGTACGAACAAGAGTCAGCGAAATCAGGACAGCAGGTAGGGTTACGCAAGGTGTTAAACTGATTAACTTAAGCGCGGGTGAGAAAGTGATTGATCTTCAGCGTATAGAGGACTCGGATATGGGTGATAACGAAGATGAAGAATCGGATAGTTAACTTATCACCAGGGCCATCACCATTAAGCAAACATCTGTGGAATGATTATCTTGAGCGAATTGCAATCGGATCAAGCCATTATGATTTGGTTACCCAATCGCATCATAGCAAGCGCTCGCGTGAATTTATTTCTGAGTTAAAAAATAAAGTAGCCCATTCATTGGGTTTATCGGATAGCCAGCAGGTATGCTTTTTAGCCAGCTCTGCCCGTGAGAGCTTCTGCCGTATTGATGGATTTATGAATATGCTCTCATACCAAATGACTCATCATATAACTGGCTACTGGTCCCGCTGGGCATGTAGTAACTCCCAGTTCAAATCTAATTCATACGATAAAACCTGTTTACACGCTTGCCTTAATGAAACGGTAGATGGCGTTTATAGTGAGCCTCCGTCTCATTCTCATCTGGTTGTGGATGCAACCAGTATGCTATTTACCAAAGAGGTTAAAAAAGCGGCCATTATCTATGCATCAGGTCAGAAAATATTCTCATCCCCTGGATTTAGTATTGTGATCATTGATCAAGAGCTTATCTCACAAAAAGAAACAGGGCGCTATAGCGATCAGCTGGGTAATTACATCACCAATGATTCTTGTAATGTTACCCCGCCCATGCATGCAATGGTATTATTAGACACTTTTATTGATTGGCTTGAGTTTCGAGGTGGGGCCGATTGGCTAAAACAAAGAACCAATTATCGCGCTGCAAATATTTATGATCGTTTATCAGCCAGTGATGCATTGCTGGTTGAGCCATCAGTTCGGTCTATGACTGCTATTACATTTGATGTTGGTCAGCGTCATGATAAATGGCTGGCATATTTTAATGGCAGAAAAATTAGTGGTATTTTGGGTCATAAGCAAAAAGGGGGATTTCGTATTTCTAATTTCCCAGGCTTATCCGAGGAAGATTACGAGTATTTACTTGATTGCCTTGAGAATGTCAATGACTAATAAGATAGTTGCGATTGATGGAGTAGGTGGTGCAGGCAAGACAACCATCGCTTTTTTGTTGGCTAAACTCCTTGGTTTTCGGTTTTTGCCCAGTGGATTTCTTTACCGATTTGTGGCGCTGCAAGATCTTAATAGTAAGCCCTACCATGAGTCGATGGAATTAATCCATCATATTGAGTTTCCAAGTACTGGTGATTTGAGGGTTGTGCTCAATAATAAAGACATTACCAAAGAATTGCAGGATGAGAAAGTTGGAATGCATGCATCTAAAAAAATAGCAGTCGATGCAAAGATAAGAGAAGACTTAACATTATTTCAGCGGACTTATGGCCAATCTGGTAATCTCGTTTGTGAGGGCAGAGATATAGCCAGTGTTGTTTTTCCTGAGTGTGACCTTGCTATTTACTTGACTGCAACCTTAAAAGAGCGAGAGGCGAGACGTCAACTTCAAACACAGGGCATAATCAATGAAAGCCTGGAACAACGGGATAGTCAGGATATGAATCGCCAAATTGCTCCGTTATCTATTCATCCGCGATCTCATATTATTGATACTTCTGGGGCAAATATCCCTCAAGTGCTTGATTACATACAATCACTCCTCGATAACTAATATATTGTTTCGGTTGATAATTTCATCTTTTACATTTATAATCTAGCAACTGGACGGCTGGGCCGAATATTAACTAACAGACAGACATTATGACACAAACTAATGATATATCATTCGCTACTTTAATGAGCGAAGCAAACGACAAACAAAGCTATAAAGCAAACTCAATAATCACCGGAAAAGTTATCGCAATAGACCCTGAACAAGGCATCGCTTTAATTGATGCGGGACTAAAATCTGAAGGCATTGTTCCGCTAGATGAATTTAAAACAAAAGACGGCGAGATGGGCGTCAGCGAGGGTGAAGTCGTTGAACTGATGTTAGTAACAGCTGACAATGGATATGGCGAGACATGTGTATCCAGAGAAAAGGCAGTCCGTGAGCAAGTATGGGAAACACTAGACCATGCGCATGAGAATGCAGAGAATGTTATTGGTCATATTACAGACCGTGTTAAGGGTGGCTTTACGGTTGACCTTAGTGGAGTAAGAGCCTTTTTACCTGGTTCTCAAGTTGATCTCAAGCCAGTTAAAGAGATGGAAGGTATTAATGGCGAAGCATTGGAGTTCCGTGTTGTCAAGATGGACCGCAAGCGTAATAATGTTGTGGTTTCACGCCGAGCTGTAATTGAAGGTGAAGGCAGTGAAGAGAGACAAAAGGTTCTTGATTCACTGGAAGAAGGTGCAGAAGTTAGAGGAGTTATTAAAAATCTTACTCATTATGGCGCCTTTATCGACTTGGGCGGAATTGATGGTTTGCTTCATATCACCGACATGTCATGGAAGCGTCTTAAGCATCCAAGTGACTTACTTAATGTGGGCGATGAGATAACAGTTAAAGTCCTTAGCTATGATAAAGAGAAGCCTCGTGTATCACTGGGCCTGAAGCAGCTTAGCGGTGATCCATGGTATGATATTATTCAAGCGCACCCTGTGGGCTCTCGACTGTTTGGCCGCGTGACAAACATCGAAGAGTACGGCTGCTTTATTGAAATCAAAGAGGGCATTGAGGGATTAGTTCATATGTCTGAAATGGACTGGACTAATAAAAATATTCACCCAAGTAAGATTGTAGAAATTGACCAAGAAATTGAAGTTATGGTTCTTGATATTGACGATTCAAGAAGAAGAATTTCTTTGGGTGTGAAACAATGTATGCCTAACCCATGGAAAGAGTTTGAATCAAATCACGAGGTTGGACAGATTATCGAAGGCAGTGTTAAGTCATTGACTGACTTCGGTCTATTTATTGGGCTAGAGGGCAACATTGATGGACTGGTTCACCTTACTGATATTTCCTGGACTTTACCTGGAGAAAAAGCCATTCGTGACTTCAAGAAAGGTGCTAATGTTAAAGCGGCTATTATTGCGATTGATTCAGAGCGTGAGAGGATTTCATTAAGTATAAGACAACTTGAGAATGATCCTTATGAGGAGTTTATCTCACAGCACCCATTTGGTAGTGAAATCGAAGCACAAATTGATAGCTTTGATAGCAAGAGAGTAATATTTGCATTGCCACAAGGTCTTTATGGTTCACTTAAACGCACTGATCTGAAAGAGGAAAATATCGAAGAGGGTCAGAAGTTCAATCTCTTTGTCAGTAATAGTGAGAGAAAGAATCATTATGTCCCATTATCAACAACCCCAACATCTCGTGCTAAATCGATGTCATCCAAAAGTGGTGATCAAGGATTTAAAGATGATATAGCGCCTGCTACATTGGGTGATTTGATGAAGGATCAAATCAAACGGACTGAGGAAGAGTAATTTATTACTCTCCCTTGCTGAAGGGGAACTATAGCGATGATCTGGGTGCTTTTTGCGCTATTTGGCATTTATTTTATCTATGCATATAGAAAATACGCTCATGTTTTCCCTCAGCTTAGTATTAGGCGCATTCAATATAAACTTAACCGCATGTATCGTGCAGCATCCCGTACCGAAACACCAGAGCAAACCACGGCGATGGTCGAGTATTATCTTAAGAAGGGGATGTACTTTAAAGCAAATGAGCATCTAAAGCAGATTATATCTCAGTATCCAGAAGCAAGAGAGGACGTTTTTTATTATCTTGGTGTGATCTATGAAAAGTCTCATTTGTATGATGAGGCGAAACTCTATTTTCGTAGGGCACTGGTACGAAGTAAAGACTCTAAAGCTCGTTTTCGTCTTTGTTGTTTGCTTGTTCGGCAAAATAACTGGGATGAGGTTTATCATGTTGCAAAGCATTCTTTAACTGATAGAAAGTTACAACTAATGTATTTCCATGCGTGTTTAAATCGTGATGGTGAAGTTGGCTCATTGCTTGATAGTATTTTTAATTTTCATCCGATGCATCCACGTTTTAAAAGCCATAATCTCAAGGCCAGTATTCAGCATTGGCCCATTCAGGTTTCTGCTACCAATGAAGTTTCTGATGATCTGGTTGCGCATTTGTGTGAAAAACCCTCGGTTTATCGCATCAAGCAGCTACTTTCATATATTAATAGTGAACCTGCTTTATTGTATGGCCATTTAAAAGGCACAGATATTCCATGGCTTGTTGCTGATTCAGTCAATGAGCTGATTAAATGTGCGGGTATTTTATCTGGATTACTTGCTGCTGAGGATCCCCTGGTTTGTTCTTGTTGTGGCGCAACGGTTGAGATGTATCAGCCGGTTTGTGTTCGATGTGGAGCGGTTGATTGCTGGGAGGAAAGAGCCATTGTTGGAAATCATTTAGTGAAGGAATTGATGTGAAGTATGCTTTTTATATTTTTGGTTATGGTGCAATGGGTGCGGCCATGTCACATCATCTTTACCTGAATGGTCACAGTGTGGTTGTGTATCCTTCACCATATGATAACAAGGATAATATTCCCTCACGATTACTCTCACCCATTGATCCTAACGTGGAAAATTTACCAGTACTGGTGGTCGCAACTAGTCGTAGTGGTGTTAATTGGGCCATTCAGATGATTAAGCAGGATTTTGATACTAAGCCATTATATTGCCTGATTCTAACAAAGGGTTTAATTCCAACAGATAACAATTTGTTCACTGTCTCGCAGTATATGCAGCAACATATTAACTGTCAGTCTTATTTTGCAATCAGTGGACCATGTATCGCTAATGAAATGCTGCAAGGAGAGCCAACCAGTGTTGTACTGTCTGGATCTCACTATGAAAATACAATGTCACTTGCTTCATTAATCTCCTCTGGTCATTATAAAATTAATACATCAACAGATATCGACGGATCCCAGTGGGCTGCTGCTTTGAAAAATATTTATTCAATTCTTATTATGGCAACTTCCGCGCATACCTTTAATACCCAGGAGAATTTTAATGCTGCGTTATTTACAGCCATTCATAAAGAATTATCCCAAATACTTGAGTGTATAGGAGGCAGTGCCCTGACTGCATTTGGTGAATCGGGGCTGGGGGATATTTGGGTGACTTGTCGTAAAGGTAGAAATGGCCAGTTTGGTCACCAGTGGGGAGGATCCTCTTACACCGCTGGACAAATAAAAAAGCTATTTTTCCCAACTACGACAGTAGAGGGTTATCAGCTCGCTTCTGCAATTGCAAAATCATGGCTTAACCAAACACAATTCAGTCAGTTTAAGATTATCACTCAGACCATACATGCGATGGTCAATGATCATACATTTGATACTTTATATCAATCGCTACAGTCAAAAATATAATTTTCACTTTACTTGTTCTCATTTTGTACTCTATAATAAAAGAGTGAGATCAAAAGGAGAACGTTTTATGTTGACGCTACGAGAAAAAGCAACATATGAATTTATTCAATACTATATTGATACCAATAAACATTCACCAACTGCCGCAGAAATTGCAGAGCATTTAAAAATTCAGTCTCGAGGTGTTGTACACCGTTATATTAAAGCACTGTCAGACAAAGGCTATATTACTCTGGTAAAAGGTAAATGGCGTAACATCGAGCTTAAACAACATCCACTGGCAACCAGTATTCCCATTCTGGGCGCAATTGCAGCTGGTCAACCGATTGAGGCAGTGACTGATAATCAATTTTTAGATATGCAGGAAATTTTTGTTGGACAGGGTCGGTATGCGCTAAGAGTAAAAGGCGACTCAATGATTGATGAGGGCATTCATGATGGGGATATTGTAATCTGTCGTCATACTAAAAATGCTGTAAACGGACAAATAGTAGTGGCTCTGGTTGATAGTGAATCTGCGACATTAAAGCGTATTCAGTGGCATGAAGATCAAACAATTTCACTGGTGCCTGCTAACTCAACATATAAAACACAACGGTATCCAAATGCAAGAGTAGAAATACAGGGGATTTTTATTGGTTTATTACGAATGTCAAAATAATCAGAAGCGCATTATTGCCCATATAGATATGAATGCATTTTTTGCATCTGTTGAGCAATATGATAATCCAAAACTAAGAAATAAGGCACTATTAATTACAAACGGACAATTTGGAACCACAGTGATTACATGCTCATATGAGGCAAGGAGATATGGGATTAAAACAGGCATGTCTGTTATTGAGGCAAAACAGCGATGTCCTGGCAGTATTACACTTGCATCGCGCGCGAGGCGTTATCAAGAAATAGCCACTGCCATATGGCTTCGATTAATGGAGCATGTAACGCCCGATTTAGAGGTGGCATCTATTGATGAAGCGTATCTTGATTTTTCCTACTGTCGACATTTGTATGCAAATTATAAGGACATGATCGGGGCAATACAGTCTTGTATGTCTGAATTATATCCACTGCCATATTCGATTGGAATCAGTAGTACAAAAAAAATAGCAAAATATGCAGCAGGATTTAGAAAGCCCAATGGGATTACTGTGATACCGCCGCAGCATGTAAAAAAATGGTTGGCTCCAATTAAGCTCAGTGAGTTATGTGGTGTGGGTGTACAAACAGCCAAGACTTTGGCAAAAGACGGACTGATTTATTGCTATCAGGTACAAGCACTTCCTATTAGTGTTTTAACAAGGAAGCTAGGAGTGGTCGGCAAATGGATATGGCTATGTTGTCAAGGGATCGAATTTGAGCCGATCGTTGTAAAACAACCTGAGCCTGTTAGTCTTAGCCATAGTAAGGTATTACCCCCGTCAACTTATGATATGGAGCAGGTGTGGTCAGTATTTCAGGTATTATGCGCAAAAATAGGGCAACGACTTCGAATGATGCAGTGCCGAGCAACTTGTATATTTATTCGTGTTAAAACCGCTCAGCGACATTATTTTGAAAGAAAAATACAAATCAAAGACGGCATTCAAGATGAGTATCGATTATTTGCAATGCTAAGGTCACAATTTAGATGGCCATATGGTCTGGCAATTCGCCATGTTCATATTGGGGCATGGGAGCTTATACCTGCTAACCAGCAATCTTTTATCCAGCTAAAGCACAACCATAACTTATTGGCAGTTCAGGATGAAATTGAAAAAAAATATGGCAAAGGCGCTATCAGGCCAATGCGAATGATCAAAACCAATTTGGGGGCATTTCAGTCGATTACTCCAAGGTGGAGAATCGAATCTGATAAAAATACGCAAACTTAAGGAAATTAATGAATAATGGTCCCACAAGTCAAAAATAAGCCTCTATCAATAAAAAAGTAAGTTGTATCAGACGAATTGTTATATTTAAAATAAGAAGATCAACAGGGGGCTCATATGTTAAACCGCATCTTAATAACAATTTTTCTTTGTATTTTAACTATCAACGCATATGCCGATGGTCACCTATATTATGAAAAAAGCAAAGTATCGTATCTAATTTCGATCAGGTCAGATAAAGCATCTATTGAAAAAGAGGGTGAGAAGAAGTTTTTGGTAATACCAATGGGGGCGGAGATTACAACATCTGAGTCATATCCCAAATATACAATAAAGGCGATATCACTGAAAGAACTAATCAGCGGATGGAAAAGGGCTTTAGGTGCCAGCCCACAAAATGCATCGTTAACAATAAATGGCATAGAGGGTGATATAGTCATTAAAAAAGCGGTTATGAAAAATGAGCAGATATACTTTGAGTTCGAAATTAGTGGTAACTCAGCAGACGTGTTTGAAGAGGCTGAAATGGGCAGGATGTACTTAGTGACTAGCGAAATTATGGACTGTATCCCAGAGTTTGGTTTTACAGATGCGTGCTAGATAACAAGAAACATTTTAGGGTATTATAAGAAGTTAATTGCATCTGTAATATGTGATAATATTTCCATAATATAACCTTAAGTATTGAAATAATATAATAAATCTGGTATTATTAGGCCAAAAAAAACACTATGAAAAATACAGATCTTCCACGTCTTTCAACAGAGCCAGAAATAAGGAGAAATAGGCACTCACCTAGAGCAGGAAAATTAGCATCATTTTCTGCTGATTATGGGCAAAATTTCTCTAGTCCTTCTGATATAGTTTCGCCGCGATCCACTCCTTCATCAACGCTTACTCGAAGCTTGGAGTCACCGATTCCTTTAAACACTCAGCAAAAAGTAAGTGAGTTCTTAACACAAAGTAGGTCACCCTCAGCAAGAACGCAAGAAGATATGCTTCAAAATGTATTTATTCCGCTACCCAGTAGTGATATTGCTAGTAATACAATCAGTCGATCAACTACTGCATCATCGGATCTAACAGACACTGAGACATTGTATTCAGACACATCAAAAATACTAGCAGCTGATGATAGGCCTCCTTTGCTGATTGAAGCAAATACGATGCTAGAAGATAAAGAAATGCTTGAGGGGTTATCAAATCAGTATAGATTGTTCGCATCATCGGTTACTGTGACTGAGACTTACGGTTTTAGCTGTAAATCGCAGCCTAACTATTCAGTATTTGGTTCAATACGAGCCCTGTATGATCTTATTGAGCAATCATTATCAGATAACCCCAAATATGAATTCTCATGGGAGCAAGTTAGAGAAGTAAAAGATGTTCTATCTGAGATGATCGATATAATGGGTAATATAGGTCCAGACACGAATACCTGTGTAGAGATGATAACGAATGTGATAAACTTAATTGATAATAATGAGAGTAAATTCGGTAGCAACACAAAAGTAAGCCATCAGTTCGGAAAAAAATCAAATGATAGCCTTTATGAGCTTAATATGGCTGATGTGGTTCGCTCTTATGCAATTGCTGATGAGATTAGTAATAGAGTAAATAAACTTCACTCATATAATATCACACTAATTAAATGTCTTGACGGGGTTGATATCAGCTTACCGCAAATTAGTTTTGATAGAGACCTGCGGAAAGATTTTAATCTCAATATTGATCAAATTTTAACCGATGCGCTTGCCCGTATAGAAAGGGAAATAGACTTAGTAAGTGATAGAGAGGAGCGAATGCGTGAGCAGGATGATAAATTAAATAAACTAGTGGAAATAGCAATTAACAAAAACTATGCAGATATTCGATCGCGTATCCAATCAATAGCAAATGAATATGAACAGATAGTTACCGAAGCTAAAAAAATGGAGATGGAGCGGTCTGATTTGCGACAAGAAATTAAATTACATGTAGCTCTTGGTAAAAAACAGATAGATGCCAAGCCGTCAGATAAAAGTATCATAGAAAATAAAAACAACAAAATTATTAGTGAGCTAATAGCAAAATGTAAACGGATAAACATAGAAAAAATTCGTATTTGTAATAAAAATAAGGTAAATTCTCAAATAACTGAAATTTATGAGAATACGAGGGATCTATCTGATAATGATTTTTCTGAATATCTAAAAGACAAGCTAAAGATTAAAGTAGATCGAGGTGTCACTGGGCAATTTAGCATCGCAGACAGTAGTGTAGGAATTAAGTTTGATATCAACGATTTTTATCAGTCCCTGCTTGCAAGCATATTAGATTGTGACTTGGTGACATCAAATACCGCGATCAAGCAGCAGATCGAGAACGTTCTTGATTTAAGAATTCTAGTTGGCGATATTTCACTTGTTACATTAGATCAGCTGAAGTCTTCAACCGCAAAAGCTACAAAACATGGCACCTTCAGATCGATAGCAGGTGACTCAGTTGATGATGGCTGTAAATTTCCGCCACTATTCCGCTAGTTCAGATAAGTACTTCTCTGCATCAAGTGCTGCCATGCAGCCAGTTCCGGCAGATGTAATTGCTTGACGGTATACGCTGTCCATAACGTCTCCAGCAGCAAATACACCAGGAATGCTTGTTGTTGTGCAGTTACCTGTCTGTCCGCTTGTGACAGTAAGATAGCCACCTTGCATTTCAAGCTGATCCTTGAATAGGGATGTATTTGGATCATGGCCAATTGCTATAAACACACCTTGTACGTCAACTTTTTTGGTTGTTTGTGATTGGTTATTTTTTAATAATATGCTGTTAACGCCTTTGACATCCCCAAGGACCTCTTCAAGCTCATAATGGGTATGAAATGTCACATTATCCATTTTTCGTAGTCTTTCAAGTAGCACAGGTTCTGCTCTGAACTGGTCTCTTCTGTGGATTAAGTGCACATGGCTGGCAATATTAGCAAGATAAAGTGCCTCTGTTATAGCAGTGCTCCCGCCACCAACAACTGCCACGGGAAGGCCTTTATAGAAAAAACCATCACAGGTAGCACATGCTGATACACCTTTGCCCATAAATGACTTTTCAGATTCAAGACCAAGATAGCGTGCGCTCGCACCAGTAGCTATAATCATAGCGCTGCTTGTATATAGCCCCTCATGACCTGTTAACTCAAATGGTCGATCAGATAGCTTGCATTCTTTAATGTGATCAATGATTAGGTCACAGCCCATTGCAACAGCATGTTCCTTCATTCGTTCCATAAGTTTGGGGCCAACGAGTCCAACAGGATCGCCAGGCCAATTTTCAACTTCTGTTGTTGTCATCAGCTGTCCACCTACTTCATGTCCGGTAATAATCGCACAGTTAAGGTTTGCTCGCGCCGCATAAACGCCTGCTGTGTAGCCAGCAGGTCCTGATCCAAGAATAATAAGGTCATAATGTTTTGCTTCTGACATATGGTTACTCCATTTTTTCGTTATCATAACGTGTATTGCTTAGAATACAAAGTGAATAGTCATTGCATTTTATCACGGTACTTTTATAATATCAGCAAGTAGTAGGGTATTTGTGTATGCGAGCGGTTTTAAACGAGATCAAATCTTTTTTCCTGGTACTTATTTCCTTAATGCTTTTTGTATCGCTTGTCACTTATAACGCCAAAGATCCTGGTTGGATGCATCAGTCAGCATGGGACGCACCGATTGCCAATCAGCTTGGTCTATTTGGCGCCTATTGTGCAGATTTAGTTATTTCACTAACGGGCATGGTCAGTTACTTATTTCCTCTGTTTTTTCTATTTTCAGGAATTCGTGTATTTAGAGGAAAGTCATACCACCAGAGTATTTATCATGTATGTGGTGTTGCAATCAGTCTGCTTGCTTGCATGGGTATACTGTGTTTGACTGTAAATAATACCGGATTTGTGTCTACTCCTGCTGGCGGTTTTGTCGGCTTTCAGATCGCACTTGCACTGGTTAGCCTATTCAACGTAACCGGCAGTTTAATGATATTGTCAGCGATTCTTATTGCCGGGCTTTCGCTTTCTCTTCAGGTGGCGTGGTACCCACTATTACAATCACTATTCAATAGAGAGAAATCCGTACCGGTGGCTAGGTCATACTCTGTTCCAAAGCCGATGGATGAAATAACCTCAAATGTTCAAAAGCCTAAGATAAAGGCAACGAGAAAGCAACCATTGACTGAACCGATTGCAAATACCAAAAAGCCAACAATTGATGCAACTTTGCTTGATAAACCTGAGCAGAAGAAGGATATCGACATTAAAGATTATAACCTTATGGGGCAACGGCTCCAGGAAACACTTGCTGAGTTTCAAATTGAAGGACAGTTGGTTGAATTTCACCCTGGGCCAGTCGTCACTCGTTATGAAATTGATCTTGCTGCGGGCACCAAGGTAAGCAAAATTAGTGCCTTATCAAAGGATCTTGCTCGGAATCTCTCAGTCACTGCTGTTAGGGTGGTTGAGGTCATAGCAGGTAAAAACACCATTGGTATTGAAATCCCAAATGCGGAGAGAGATATTGTCTCTTATCGCGATATTCTTGAATCCAAAGCATTTCACCAAACGCGAGCTACTTTGCCACTTGCGCTTGGTAAAGATATATCTGGCCATCCAGTGGTGGTTGATCTTACAAAAATGCCACACCTTCTTGTTGCAGGTACTACTGGTTCAGGTAAATCAGTGGGCTTAAATTCAATGCTTTTATCATTGCTTTACAAAGAGGGGCCAGAGTCACTGAAGCTAATTATGATTGACCCCAAAATGCTCGAATTGTCTGTTTATCAGGATATCCCCCATTTGCTTACACCGGTTGTTACTGATATGAATCTTGCAGCACAGTCACTGAGCTGGTGCGTTGAAGAGATGGAGCGGCGCTATATGCTTATGGCAGCACTGGGTGTTAGAAACATTGCCGGATACAATGAAAAGGTTAAAAAGCTAAAAAAAGCAGGAAAGAGTCTTTTTGACAGTGCCAATGAACAGTTTCAAGATCGACTTCAGGGCGTGGAGCTTGAGTGTCTTCCGCACATTGTTGTTGTGGCGGATGAGTTTGCTGATTTGATTATGGTAGTTGGGAAGAAGATTGAGCAGCTGATCGCCCGACTAGCTCAAAAAGCCAGGGCATCGGGTATACACATTATACTTGCAACACAGCGCCCATCTGTTGATGTTATTACTGGTCTGATTAAAGCAAATATTCCGACAAGGATTGCATTTCAAGTGTCAAGTAAGATCGACTCGAGAACTATTCTCGACCAGCAGGGTGCAGAACAGCTATTAGGTAATGGGGATATGTTATATTTGCCGCCAGGAAGTGGAATTCCTGTTCGGATTCATGGCGCCTTTGTCAGTGATGATGAGGTTAACCGGGTATGTAAGCAGTTAAAGCAGGGCGGCTCTCCAAATTATATTGATATATTCCATAGCGAGGAATCCGCAGAGACATCAAAATGTGATGCAGAGATCAGTGATCCACTGTATGACGAAGCAGTCGAATTTGTTGTTTCTTCACAAAAAGTAAGTGTGTCAAGTGTCCAGAGAAAACTACGAGTCGGATATAACCGTGCGGCTAATATTGTTGAGGCAATGGAAAAAGCTGGGGTTGTCAGTGATCCTGGCGTCAGTGGTACAAGAAAAGTTCTTGTGCAAAGCAATGAATAGACTTCTGCTTATCCTATTAGTTGTTAGCTGCCATGGCAGTGTCATGCATTACACTCAATTCACCTCGAAGGTTATTACCCAAACCACTCAAGAGGACGATATTATATCTCGTAGCGAGGGAATACTTACTGTTAAAAAAAATGTGGGGCTGAAATGGCAGACTGGCAATGAGATTTATTTTGTTAACCAAGATGGCATTTGGCGCTATAACAAAAACATTAACCAGGTGATATATTATGAGCATATACCGCCGCAAATAAAAGCACTAGAGCTTTTGTACAAAAATAATGATAAGATTAGCTCGATCTATCAAATCACAAGTCAGGACGCTTGTACCCACTTGAAGTCCTATGCGGGAGACGAAAAGATTATTATTTGCTATCGGTTCAAACGGCCGTATCAGCTGACATGGGAGTCGGAAGGCGTCAAATTTATGGTATTGTTTGAAAAGTTTAATGATTCAAAGACTGTTGAGGCAAATGATATACTTCCAGTTTTTGATAAAAAGATAGAACTAATTAAATATGGAGATATACAATGAATGACCCACAAGTATTTAAAGAGGAATTAATTGCCCAGACATTAAAGAAGCTGTCAAAAAAGGGCTATCAGCTTGATATAGATGCACTAAACGATCTTGAGGAGAATAGAAAGAAGCTTCAGCTTGAAACTGAATCACTTCAGGCGGAGCGAAATCAGCTCTCTAAAGATATTGCTAAGAAGATTAAAACTGAGGATGTCAGCCCGCTAAAGAATAAGGTTAGTGAAATTAACGAACGAATTAAGTCGATCGCAGACGCACTTGAACAGGTAAGAGCACAATTAACAGATATCTACCTTGATATACCTAATGTGCCTGATGATAGTGTGCCAGATGGAAAAGACGAAGATGATAACATTGAAATAAGAAGTCATGGCGAAATCCGGGCCTTTGACTTTGAGATAAAAGATCATGTGCACCTTGGAGAGGCCCTCAAAGGAATTGCATTTGATCAAGCGGCCAAGTTAAGTGGAAGCCGATTTGTTGTACTCAAAGGTAATCTTGCAAAGTTAAATCGTGCGCTTATTAACTTTATGCTAGACACGCACACTAATGAGCATGGCTATCAAGAAGTTAATGTACCACAGCTTGTGAAAACTGAGTGTATGGTAGGAACAGGGCAGCTTCCAAAATTTGCCGAAGATCAATTCAGTCTAAATGAAGATGGATTATCACTTATACCAACAGCTGAAGTTCCTGTTACTAATTTACATCGTGATGATATTTTAAATAAGGCTGATTTACCGATTAAATATGTCGCATATACCGCCTGCTTCAGAAGAGAGGCCGGTGCGTATGGTAAAGATACTCGGGGCATGATTAGGCTGCATCAGTTTGAGAAGGTTGAACTTGTTAATTTTGTCGCTCAGGGTGAGGCTGAAAATGCGCTTGAGTCACTAACAAATAACGCAGAGGCGATTCTACAAAAACTAGGGCTTCCTTATCGTGTGGTCGCTCTTTGTGGTGGGGACCTCGGGTTTTCTGCTACCAAGACATACGATATAGAGGTCTGGATGCCCTCACAAAATAAATATAGGGAAATCTCTTCATGCAGTCATTTTGGTCAGTTCCAAGCAAGACGAATGAAAGCCCGTTATAGGGACGAAAATATTAAAAAGCCTATTTTGTTAGATACGTTAAACGGCAGTGGGCTTGCAGTCGGTCGAACACTGGTTGCTATTCTTGAAAATAACCAAAATAGTGATGGCTCGATAAATGTGCCACAAGCTTTGATTCCATACATGGGTGGCTTGAAAACCATCACATAAAAAGAAGCCAGGCGTCCTGCCTGGCAAAATGTCCTCGGAGAGATAAGGATTAGTTTCTGTTGCTGCCTGAAAACATCAACAGGATATGGAGTATAGATATGAATAGGTTATAGAGAGAAACGAAAAGAGACACGGTAGCAAGAATATAATTACGCTCACCGCCGTTGATTATCATGCTTGTGTGTAGCATTATTGATGCAGATGATAATAGAGCTATCATGGCTGATACAATTAGAAACATCCCAGGTATGCCGCCCATTAGTATATTAAGCAGCATTAGGCCAAATGTGGATGCAAATCCCGCGAAGATCATGCCGTTCATAAAAGAAAAGTCTTGGCGAGTTTGCAACACATAGGCGGAGAGAGATAAGAATACAAGACCAGTGGTAGTGATGCTTGTGAAGAGAATAAAAGCGCCTGCGGGGAACTTCAGTGTTAATCCAATAATTGGTGAAAGAGTGTAGCCCATAAATCCAGAGAACAACAAGCAGCTCAGAATGCCAGTTGCTGAGTTAGCAGTTGCATGAACAAGGAACAGTAGTCCGTAAACTCCTGCAATCATCAATAGAAAGCCAGGACTGGTTGCGCCAACTGCGACGCTCAAATAAGTGGATCCTGCGCAGCACAGCAAGCAAAGGGATAACAGAAAATACGTGTTTCTTAGCACAGAATTAACAGCGCTGTCACTTGTTCTGACATCATTTAAAGCAATAGTTAAATTGTTCATTACAAAACTCCTTATTTAATTATAGTCTAAGTAAATATCTATGTCTATTATTCTTACTAATTTATGTTGAAAAGTCATATAAAAAAATGTAAATTATCGATGAAATAAGGATGACGCATATGAGTTTAGATGGTAAGGTTGTTGTAATTACCGGCGGTACCCGCGGTATCGGTCTTGAAATAACACGAAAAGTTGCACAAAGCGAAGCAAAGGTTGTCTTGCTCGGATCTGCACTTAAATCATTTGACAATTTTATTTCTGATAATAAATTCGATGATTTTGATATCCATTTTGTAAGCTGTGACATTAAGGAAGAATCTTCTATCAAAGAGTGCGTAAAGAAAATATATAATGATTTTAAATCAATTGATGCGATCATTCATAATGCTGCTGTTATTAATTTGTCCCCGAGTCTAGACGTAACAACAGATCAATTTAACCTAATGTATCAGGTGAACGCACTATCGGTATGGCATCTGGTTAAACATTCCTTCGAGTACTTAAATGAAAGTTCTATAAAGCAAGTTATCGGTGTTTGTCCACCTATTAACCTTGATCCTAACTGGCTTGGTGCACATTTACCTTACACGGCGACACGCTATCTCTGTGGCATGCTTTTCTCTGGTATGTCTAGTGAGAATCCTAGCTTAAGAATCAATACGCTATGGCCAAAAACAACGATTGATGCGCCAGATACATGTAATGTAATCAGTGGTACATATGAAGACACCTCTGGAAAGCACCGATCTGCCTCTATTCTTGCCGATGCCTGTGAAGTATTGCTTTCTAAAAATGCATTTGGCCAAACAGGGGAGAACTTTATTGATGAAGAGGTTCTCAGATCTTCTGGAATTGATGAATTTTCTCGCTATGAATTGAAGAAGGCTGAGCAGGATGAAGCTCCTAAGGCTAAAAATGTGCAGCCAGTGCCAGAGCTGGAGTTAGAAGATAATTTTAACAAATAGAGTTAGTATAAATAATTATCTGTCGCGCAAGAAATTTTGCAGCTGAGCTATTGATCTGATTATTACCCAGCTCAACATTCGGTTTCTCACTGTACACTATGGTTTGATTACTGTGTTTTTTGCTTGAGCAGCTTATACGAAGCTCATAATAATCTATGTCACTTTTTGTCGTCTTCTTTATCCTTACACTGGCATGCTTCTTTGAGACTGAACTGGCAAAGTGAGCTTTAACTGATCTAGTAATATTACTCGGCGTTGAGCCCCAATCAATCACAGCATTTGGCGAGTCGATAATCTCAGCATCAGAACATCCCATAAGGGTCGTTAAGAATACTGTGCATATGGCAGTGCTATTTTTTAGGTGTTTCATCAAACGAATGTCTCCTTTTAATCGTATCGGCTCCTGTCATCCATCGTCTTGAGAAAAAAACACATAAACTCTCAAAAGGGATAATGGCAAGCATTACCATTGCGATAGTGTGCACAAGTTGATGAAATAGTTTAAAGTGCCATACATTTGATGGTGAATAAAGAGGTAATTGTGTAGATAAAAAGCCAACTTCTTTTTTTGCCATATGATACTTCTCACCATGAGGACCAAGTAGCCCTGTAATCCCATCTGATCCGACAGATAAAATCGGTTTGAGATAGGTTTGGCTTAATAACTTTGCTTGTCTAAAATGGATCTCTCTTAATGGTCCAGATCGAAACCAATGATCATCTAAAATAAGAATCATTACCGCACTTTGTGATGTTGGGATCATATCTGGGTAGAATCCGTCATAGCAGATAAATATATCAACCATTTCACCATTTAGTTTGACAGGAAGCATCATTTCACCTGGCTGAAACATGGGATTGTAGCCTAAAATATCACCTAACCATTTAAATCCAATTGGCGTTTGTTCACCAAATGGAACCAGGTGAACCTTTTTGATGCCATCTGTTTTTCCATGTGATGACACAATTTGTGCAGTATTATGAACCACATCCCCGCTTTTGATATTTGCGCCAAATATGAGTGTCCCGGGGTGTGGATTGGAGATATCAAGTAGAGAAGGACTTTCTTTAAGATACTCTAAGTCATTTGATGAGATACTTACAATCCCTTCAGGAAAGACATTAATGGCAGGTGTTTGTTGCGCATTTTTAAGCAGCGTAATTGCCCGATCAAGTTCACCGCTTTCTTTTGGGTTGAACTGTATCTGGTATGCTCTGACAAGCCAGCTTTTATCTAGGGGCGCTGGTCTTTCAAGCGGGTAGGCAACAAAAGCGATTACTAAGACTACGAAAAGTGATAGTAGATAGCGTGAAGATGCAAATAGCCCAGAAAGTAGTGCAATTACTGCACATGTTCCAGATGCGCCCAAAATGGGGAAAGTAAATGATGCATAGAATGCATCAATCTGACTAAGTGCAAATGATCCCCAGGGAAATCCACCCAATGAGTTAATTTTTAACCACTCAAAAGTTAGCCATAACATAACCCAAGAGATGACAGGGAAATTTTTCAAAACAGCTGAATTTCTTCTTATTGCGATCAATAAAGGGATATACAAAGAGTGCACTGTGATTATAAATAGAACGCCAATAGTAGCAAGCGCATAGTTTACTTTCAGGTTATCAACCAGGGGGTAGACAATCCAATAATATTGAAAAAGATGAAAAAGAACGAAAATGCCAAAAATTGAAGAGTAGGAAATTGGACTAATGTGCTCTTTTCTAAACCATAAAGTAAGCCAAACAAATGGCGCCCACCATTGCCAAAAAGGATAATTGGAGAGAAATAAGAATAGCCACATTGAACTACTGACCTAAAAGCATAACCTCAAGTGATATAATACGCTTTTTATCAGCGTGGTGCACTTTAAATTTAATGTTCTGTATTTCAATACAATCACCTTGTGCTGGAATCTTCCCAAAATGCTTTGCAACGATACCCGCGATTGTATCAAATTCTGATGTATCAAGCTCTGTATTGAAATGAGCGTTGAAATCAGAAATATGAAAATTCCCCTGTACAAATGTTGCTCCATTAATATTCTTAATGGGCTCTTGCTCAGACTGATCATCATGTTCATCCTCGATATCACCAACAATTTGCTCAAGCACATCCTCAATTGTGATTAGTCCTGATACACTTCCGAATTCGTCAACAACAATTGCCATATGGATATGAGAAAGTTTAAACGATCGAAGTAAGGTGTCGAGTCGTTGAGATTCTGGTACAAAAACGGGTTTTCTTACAAGAGTACTGATATGTGCTTTTTTTAGGTCTGTATTTATTAAATCTTTAGCTAAAATAAGACCCGCAATGGAATCTTTACTGTCAGAATCCCAAACTGGGTAACGTGAGTGCTGATGTATATTAATAATTGACAGTAGCTGATCTATTGAATCATCAGATGATAAAGCAACCATTTGGGAGCGGGGGATCATTACATCACGAACCTGGAGTTGTGAGAACTGCAAAACAGATAGAATCAATTCATATTCATGATGTTCGATTAGCTTGTTTTGTAACCAGCTATCTAGCGACTTATGGATAATCTTTCGACTTTCAGGATCTGAGAATGCGAATTGCTTAAGAGCACTAATTAAATTTTTCATAAGGGTTGTTGATTCCAAGTTGTGAGAGGATTTTGACTTCTAGTTGTTCCATTGCTTGTTGGCTAGCTGGATTTTGGTGATCTAGGCCAATAAGATGAAGTAGGCCGTGTGTCGTAAGATGGGCATAATGGTCATTTATATCAATGCCATCAGATAATGCCTCTTTTAAAACGATATCATGACATAAGTAGATATCACCTGTAATAATATTATCTTTATCTTCATGCGGGAATGTTAGTATATTGGTTGGGTAAAATTTCCCCCTATATTTCCCATTTAGCGCCGACATAGCAAGAGAATTGTGGGCAATAAATGTTACATTATACAGTTGCTTTAATTCAGTACTCACTGTGTTGCACCAATGCATAAAAACCGCTTTTTCAGGGAGCTGATCCTCAGGATCAATAATGGATATATTATTGTCCATGATATAGGTCGTAGGCCTCAATTATTTGTTTTACGATAGGGTGCCGAACAACATCTTTAACGCTGAAGTTATAAATACCGACATGTTGAATGTACTTCAATACTTCGATTGCTTCTGATAACCCACTCTCAGATGAATTGACCAAATCAGTTTGTGTGAGATCACCGGTAATAATACACTTAGAACTATAGCCAATACGGGTTAGTAGCATTCTAATCTGAGCTGATGTCGCATTTTGTCCCTCATCAAGGATAATGAAAGAACGGTTAAAAGTTCGCCCCCGGATAAATGCAAGCGGCGCAATTTCTATCTTGCCTTTGTCTATCCAGTCGGTTGTTTGCTCAGGACCACATAGATCATATAATGAATCGTATAACGGGCGAAGGTATGGGTCCACTTTCTGTGTGAGGTCACCTGGAAGAAAGCCTAATTTTTCACCTGCATCAACAGCAGGGCGTGAAATAATAAGCCGGTCTACTTCTTGATTCCTTAAGCACTGTAGCGCAGCCATAACTGCAACATAGGTCTTACCAGTTCCTGCTGGACCCGTGCCAATAGTAACGACCTGTTGCATAATTGTATCAAGGTATTTTTTCTGGCTGTCATTTCTAGGCTCTTTACTGCCAAGATTCTTTTCTTTTTTAGCTGGTTTATTGGATGTGTGGTCACACATCTCTAGATGGATATCTTTCTCATCAAGAACCATTTGATCAGTTGATAAAATTTGGCGATACAGCTCTAATAAGATTCTTTTCGCGCGCGAAACACCATTATCGTGTCCGCTAATCTTAAAATTAAAGCCTTTATTTGTGATCGTGACCGATAGAGTATTTTCAATAAATTGTAGATTTTTATTTAAACTCCCACATAAGACCAGAAGTGCTTGATTTGAATGTGGCTTAAGTTCAATAAATTTTTCAGATTTCCGTAGCTTCACAAAATTCTTCCATTGGCTGTTTAGTACTGAGGTTATTTACCCTTCCTCTTAAGGTATTAGCACAAATTTCAGTAATATCTACATTTATCACTGATCCAATGTAATTTCTTTGCCCAGGAACGAGTACAACTCGGTTATTTTCTGTGCGTCCTTGTAAAAATTTACGCGTTTTTCGGTCCATGCCTTCAATAAGCACGGGGAAAGTTTTTCCTTTCATAGAGTGCGCGTGCATAGTTGAGTAATGAAGTAATTTTTCTTGAAGCAGTGCTAGGCGCTCCTTTTTTACAGATAAGGGGGTGTTATCTTCTAAAGAAGCCGCAGGTGTGCCAGGCCTTGGGCTGTAGATGAAACTAAATGATACATCAAACTGAACCTTATCAATTAAATCCATTGTCTGCTGGAAATCATGTTCAGTTTCTCCAGGGAATCCAACAATGAAATCAGATGAGAAAGCAATATTGGGCCGGGCTTCTTTTATCATAGCGATCTTATCAAGATACTCAGAGGCACCATAGCCGCGCTTCATAGCAGTCAGTATCCGATCACTGCCACTTTGAACAGGGAAGTGTAAATGAGACACTAACTTAGGCTCTTCTGCGTACGCCTGCGCTAATTCCCGCGTAAATGCATTCGGGTGTGATGTTGTAAATCGTATCCTTTCGATCCCTTCAATAGCACTCACATAATGAATAAGTAGCGCAAGGTCACCTACGCCATCATCAAGTTGGCCATAGTAATCGTTAACATTCTGTCCGAGTAAATTAACCTCTTTTACTCCGTTTTCAGCCAAGGCGACCACTTCTTTAATTACGTCTTTAAAGGGTCGTGAAACCTCCTCGCCACGTGTGTATGGAACAATACAAAATGAACAATATTTATTACAACCTTCCATAATTGAAACATAGGAATTAACCCCAGATGGCCGGGGCTTTGGCAGATGATCAAACTTTTCAATAGCCGGGAAACTAACATCTACTTGTTTTTGTGGCTTTTTACGATGTTTACTGACCATGTCACCTAAACGGTGGATCGTTTGTGGGCCAAGCACAAAATCAACAACAGGCGCTCTTTTAATAATCGATTCGCCTTCCTGAGACGCAACACAGCCTGTGACTCCCACAATAAGGTCAGGATTTTTCTCTTTTTGTTTGCGCCAGCGACCCAGCTCTGAGAATACCTTTTCTTCGGCTTTTTCTCGGATAGAGCAGGTATTTAAAATCACCAGATCAGCAAGTTCAACAGAGTCAGTTGCCTGAGCAGAGAATTTCTCTCTTAGGATATTGAACATCGCTTCTGAGTCGTAGCTGTTCATCTGACAGCCATAGGTCTTAATTAATACTTGCATGATTACCTCTTGTTATAAATTTTAACGTTATTAATCACAAATATCTACAGGGTAGTTAATGATGTTTATTGTTACTGGCACTTTCTTTGAGCATAAATGACAGAAGAAAAGCAAGCATCATCGCACTTGGCATAACCATGAGAGCCTGCCTAAATCCATCGGCATTAAACATCTGCTCATTATAAGCTGAGTCTTGTAGTAATTGACCGATGTAGGGCTGGAGAAAACCTGAGCACATGATAAGCATATTTGTTACAGCAATTCCTGATGCAACATATTTTTCCTCAACAATGTCATTTGCAACAGCAAATGTTAAAATCTGTGCCGAGCAAAATAGCCCCATTAGAAACATAACACTACCAACAATCCATGGATTAGAAATAGGGTAGTAAATAATGAAAGTGATTGTAATCGCCGCTAGTAATGATGAGACTTGTATAATGATTCGGCGTTTGCCGATGAAGCTTGATAAAAGACCGACAAGAGGAGAACCAGCAATCCATCCCCAATATAGCATACTTGAGACAACGCCCGAAACAGGGTGTGCAATATGATCAACATCTTCAAAGAATTTAGGTGCCCACAGGTCACTAAAAATAACTGTTGGCATAAACATTGCTGCACCAATCAAGCCATTGACCCAGATTTGAGGTATGCTAATAACATGATAAAGTGCCTTGAAAAGGCTACTTATCTGATTAGTTCTTTGTATTTTAAAATGTGAGGGGTGATCGAACATGTAATAATGAGTTGCTAGGTATAAAATGATGCCAATTATCGTCATTACCCAGAGTGAATTTGCTTCACCAATCAAAAGAAACAGGACGGGAAAAAGAGTTTGGGCACTAATTGCCCCTAGCATTCCAAGACTTGTTGTCATGCCTGATATGGTCGGGAAGTATTTGTTAGGCAGCCATTCTCTCGCTGTTTTCATCACAGCAACAAACGCAAAAGCTGATCCAAATCCAATAAAAAAACGGCCAAGTACAGTCAATTCAAAAACATAAGGAGTGATTGCAGGCATTGCAAGACATGTTGCAGAGACAAGGACCCCAACAACGCAAATCATCACCGAGAATAATAAAAGGACTCTCACACCAAAGGTATCAGCAATAGATCCGACAAAAAGCTGAAGCGGGGTGTAAGAAAGGAAGTAAGCAGTTGCAATAAAGCTGATACCCTTGTCAGAAATACCATAATCATGCTTATAAAAGTTAATCATGACAGATGGTACAACTCTTAAAAAGTACTCATAGGAGTAAAACATAATAGCGAGCATGACCATAAACATGCCGATTTGATAGTTATCTTCCTTAGACAATTTCATTGCATCTCCATGAATCCGCCTTAAAAACCATAAAATATGGAACGGAGTGTATAAAATATAGCATAAAAATTTAGACCGGGTTGCCAAGCTTTTTAGTTAGAAGCTCGTTTAATAGTTTTGGATTTGCTTTACCATGAGAGGCTTTCATAACCTGACCAACAAAATAACCGAACAATTTTGTTTTGCCTGACATATATGCCTCATACTGAGATTGGCTATTTGCGATCACCTCATCAATCATATTATTAAGAACATCTGGGTCAGAGATTTGAGAGAGATTATTCTTGGATATAATGTCATCGACACTGCCTTGTTGCGCCCATAATTGTTCAAGCACCGTTTTTCCTGCAGTTTGAGAAATCTCATTTGACTGAATCCGATCAATCAGCACACAAAAATCGGAGAATGGAACAGGGCAATCAATAAATTGAATTTGCGCTTTATTAATTAGGCTGAGAAGTTGTCCAATAATCCAGTTGGCAACTAATTTTGGTGATAGAGATGAATTGGTATTAATCACACTATCAAAGTAATTTGCAATATCACGTTGTGAAACAAGCACTTTTGCATCATATTCACTGAGCTCATATGTGTTTATATACCTCTCAACTCTTGCAGCTGGCAGTTCGGGCATTTTATTTTTAAAGGACTCTATGTACTTATCATCAATAATAAGCGTAGGTAGATCAGGTTCCGAGAAGTAGCGATAGTCGTGACTGTCTTCTTTTTTACGCATAGATCGGGTTTGCTCAGTCGCCTCATTATACAATCGAGTCTCTTGTGTTATTGGTTCATTCTTGTCCAGCTGGAGATTTTGGCGCTTAATTTCATATTTCAATGCTTTCTCAATAAACTTGAATGAATTGAGATTCTTTATTTCAACTCTGGTTCCAAAAGGAGCAGATTCATCAGCTCTGAGAGAGATATTCGCATCGCAGCGAAATGACCCCTCTTGCATATTACCGTCACAGATACCAATATACATTACAAGATGGTGCAGCTTTTTAAGATAAGCAATGGCGTCCTCAACTGAATACATATCCGGCATTGATACAACTTCAAGCAGTGGCTGGCCTGCCCGGTTAAGATCAATCCCTGTTTTACCTTGCAGGCTATGAATTGACTTTCCAGCGTCCTCCTCAAGATGAGAATGATGGATTCTAATTGTCTTCGTGCTGCCATCTGCTCGCTCAATCGGGATTTCACCACCAATCAAAATCGGTGCATGATGCTGAGTGATTTGATAACCTTTTGGAAGGTCAGGGTAGAAATAATTCTTTCTGGCAAAAACATTTCTAGAGTTTATTTTAGAGCCAGTTGACAGGCCAAAAATTAGTGCCTGATTGATTGCTTCAATATTAATTACTGGTAATGTTCCAGGAAGAGCCAGATCAACGGGTGATGCCTGGGAGTTTTCTTTCGTCCCAAATTTTGTTGAGCTTCCAGAGAATATTTTCGTTTGTGTAGCCAGTTGTATATGTACTTCTAATCCAATTACAATTGCGCGATTCATGCAATTTCTCCAAACTCTTCAGGATGTTTGTTGTGCCACTGTGTCACCTGTTGGTACTGGTGCGCAACCTGCAGCAGCTGTTTTTCACAAAATCGATCACCGACAAGCTGTAACCCATAGGGTAATTCATCAATAAATCCAATCGGCATTGATAGTGCAGGAAGACCCGCTAAGTTGGCAGAAATTGTAAAGATGTCTGCAAGGTACATACTAATTGGGTCATCAATCTTTTCGCCAATTTTGAAAGCAGTGCCCGGTGTGCTAGGACAAAGTATGACATCAACATCACGAAAGGCAGTGAGATAGTCATTGCGAATTACTTGACGAATCTTTTGAGCTTTTTGATAGTAATCATCATAATAACCAGAGGATAACGCAAACGTGCCAACGATTATTCTTCGTTTGACTTCTTCACCAAAGCCTTCTGTTCGTGAGTTAACATACATTTCTTCCAGCGTTTCAGACTGCTCAGATCGGTGACCGTATCTGACTCCGTCGAAGCGCGAGAGATTCGATGATGCTTCACAGGGCGCGATTACATAATAAGTTGCTACTGAGTATTTCAAGTTAGGCAAGTGAATTGAACGGAATTGTGCTCCCAAAGCTGTTAACTCCTTCTTTGCCTCATCGATCAGAGCAGCACAACGCTTATCAAGCTGATCAGAGAAAAACTCCTCAGGGATACCAATTGTTAGCCCTTCTAAGGACTTATTCAGCCCTGATGTGAAATCAGGCTTTTCCATTCTTGAGCTGGTTGAGTCCATTTTGTCAAATCCTGACAAGTGATTAAGAAGAATCGCACAGTCCTCAGCAGAAGGTGCAATTGGGCCAGCTTGGTCAAGGCTTGAGGCAAAGGCAACCATGCCATAGCGAGAAATTCTACCATAGGTGGGTTTGATACCAGTAACACCGCAAAAAGAAGCTGGCTGTCTGATTGATCCACCTGTGTCAGTTCCAATCGATGCTGTTGCAATCCTCGCTGCAACACACGATGCTGAACCGCCCGATGAGCCACCTGGTACGTATTCAGTATTCCACGGATTTCTGCATTCGCCGTAGTAGGATGTCTCGTTAGAGGAACCCATTGCAAATTCATCCATATTATTTTTACCGACCATAACGCCGCCTGCAGATAAAAATCGTTCTACCAGAGTGGAATTAAATGGAGACATATAACCTTTTAACATTTTTGAGCCACAAGTAGTGGGCATATCTTTCGTTACAAATAGATCTTTCATACCAACAGGGATGCCTGTCAATGGAGTGTATGAGTTATCTGCAAACATTTGCTCTGCCTTTAGAGCATACTCAAGCGCCTTATCCTCATCTAAGTGGATAAATGATTGAAGCTGCTTGTCATAATGGTTAATGCGCTTCAGATAATATTTCGTGAGCTCAGTAGCACTTATTTCACGATTAACGAGCATATCATGAATCTGAGATATTGATTTATTAAACAACATGATTATTCCTCGATGACTTTCGGTACTTCAAACATATTCGTCTCTGCGTTAAACGATTTGAAGTTTTCGGCTAAGTGACTGGTTTCATCGTGCTCTGTTACAGTATCTTCGCGCAGCTGACTGATTAAATTGACCTGAAGATCAACAAGGCTAACTGAGTTAGTGTCACAGTCATTCATCACTTGGTAAAGTGTAAAGATCCGATCGAGTTTATCCTTAACAGCAAGACGTTCATCATCATCTATTTTTATCTTTGCTAGTGCAGCTGTTTCATCGATAATTTTTTGTGAAATATCATTATTGCTGATGGACATATGTTTCCTTCTTAGTAACACACACATATTAAACGAGATATTATTTGTGTCAACAAAAGTTTTGGTATAGATTGTACTTAACATCCTTATTTGGAACATCTGATGGTATTTGGAAGAATTTTGAGTAAATACGCAAATCGATTTTCAATCGATCTTGGGACTGCCTACACTGTTATCTATAAAAAAGGCAAAGGCATTGTCCTCAACCAGCCCTCAGTCGTTGCACTAAAGCACGATGTAAGAAAAAACCAAAAATATGTTTGTGCTATCGGTGATGCAGCAAAGAATATGCTTGGTAAAACGCCACAATATATAGAAGCTATCCGGCCGTTAAGAAATGGTGTGATCGCTGATTTCAATATCACAGAGGCAATGCTCCAGCACTTTATTCATAGCGTAAACAGAGATGGTTTTATGGCACTTGCCCCTGAGATCATTATCTGTGTACCTTGCGGTTCAACTCAAGTCGAAAGAAGAGCCATAAAAGAATCTGCAATGGGCGCAGGTGCACGCAATGTCTATCTTATAGATGAGCCAATGGCAGCTGCTATCGGGGCAGGCTTACCTGTTGAAGCCGCACATGGATCGATGGTTGTAGATATCGGTGGTGGAACAACAGAGGTAGCTATAATTTCTCTTAACGGAATTGTGCATGCGCAGTCTGCACTCGTGGGTGGAGATCGCTTTGATGAGGCAATTATCAATTACGTTAGACGAAATTACTCCTGCCTAATTGGGGAAGCAACAGCAGAAAAAATCAAGAAAACCATTGCAACTGCTTTTCCATCCTCAGAGGTGAAAGAAATGCAGATTAGTGGAAGACATGTTGTTGAGGGAGTGCCTAGAAGTATTGTTGTTAACAGTAATGATATGCTAGAAGCGCTTCAGGATCCATTATCCTCGATGCTTGATGCCATTCGTAATTCATTAGAGGCGTCGCCACCAGAATTGGCGGCTGATATCGAAGAAAAAGGTATTGTATTAACCGGTGGCGGGGCACTTCTCAACGGCCTTGACCAGTTAATTTCAGAGGAGACGCGTTTACCGGTATTTGTCGCAGAGGATCCACTTACCTGTGTGGCACGAGGCGGCGGTGAGGTTTTAGAAAAATTGACACCTGAGAATTTGGAATTCTTGAGTTCTGAGTGATGACAAGAAGTTTATTTAGTCCCGCTGCTAGAAACTATGGATGGTTAGGATTGATTGTATCTACCCTGATTCTTGTCAGCGCGATTATTTCTCAAGGCAACCCTCTTGTTAATACTTTTCACAAATACGCTAACCAATTTGTTAACGACCCTAACACTAAAGAATACCTCAAAAGAATCGAAACACTTGAGTTCCAAGTAGCTGAGTTGAAACAAACAGAATCAAAATATAATAAAATTAGAGGAATTCTCAAAATGCCTCGCCATAGAAACAACCTTCTCGTCGCCAATGTCGACACCTATTATCATCTTGCTCAGGGTAATATTAGCCGGTTTATTATTGATTCTGATCTTGCCAGAGCAAATACTGTACTGTGCTCTGGCAGTATTTATCTGGGCCGCGTAATTGGTAACCAATCAGATGGCTACCAAGCCATAACCATATATGACAAAGATTCAACCATTCCAGTTAAGATTAATGGAAAATATCAAACGTTAGTTTCAGGTTATTCTAACTCATCCGCGATTTCTGGAAATATTCCTGAATCGGCTGTAATTAAAGTTGGAGACCTTGTCTTCACACAAGCAAGTCCATTGACATTAGACGGATTAAAAGTTGGCTACGTAAAGGAAATATTGTATGACTTGCCACATAAGACTAAAAAATTGATTATAGAAGCTGCGGCAAATTACTCTCAAGTTTATCTTGCCCAGGTTTACTCTACTGCGAGGTCTTCTCGTAGATCTTGATTCTTCTGCGTGCTTTATCTGTGATATCGCCTGCTAGTTGTCCACAAGCCGCTGCAATATCATCTCCTCTGGTCTTTCTTACAGTTGTAATATATGTATCGTTAAGTATATCTCTAAATTGATCGATACGTTTTGCTGGGCTTTGTTTGTAAGAAGTATTCGGGAAAGGGTTAAATGGTATCAGGTTAATTTTCCCTGGGGCTCGTTTTAGTAACTTTTTCAGCGCTCGCGCGTCATCCTTGCTGTCGTTAATCCCGTCTAACATTACGTATTCATAGGTGATTTGTCTTTTTCTTTGTCCCTCATAGTAGCTGTTACAAACTGCCATCAGCTGTTCAAGCGGGTATTTTTTGTTAATTGGCACCAATTGGTCACGTAATTGATCATTTGCTGCATGAAGAGATACCGCCAGAGCTATTTGAGGTAGTTCACTATTCATACGCTTCATTGCAGGAACGATTCCAGAGGTGGATACAGTTACTCTTCTATAGGCAAGGCCATATGCATGATCATCGAGCATAAGCCGAAGCGCAGGATATAAGTTTTTCTCATTGGCAAGTGGCTCACCCATCCCCATCATCACCACGTTTGTGATAGGGTGTTTTTGTGTTGGATTAATTGCACACAGGCGCTGTTTAGCTATTCTAAGTTGAGAGATAATCTCACCAGTAGTAAGATTGCGGTTGAATCCTTGCTTGCCTGTTGAGCAAAAACTACAATCCAGTGCACAGCCAACCTGTGATGAGATGCACAAGGTGCCACGATTGGACTCAGGAATATAAACCGTCTCAATGGAATTTTGTTCATCAACTTTTAGTAGCCACTTAACTGTTCCATCTTTACTTACATGCTCGTGGTTTATACCCAGATCCTCGAGTGTAAATGCTTCTTCTAGTTGTTGGCGAAGCAGTTTCGGTAGGTTGTGCATCTTATCAAAAGTTTTAATCTGATGTTGATGAAGCCATTTGATAATTTGTTGAGCTCTATAAGAGGGAAACCCCATTTCAAATAGGGCTCCCTCTAGCGCATTGCGATCCAAGCTAAGAATACTACTCGTCACTAATTAACTCGTCGTGGCTAAAAAAGAAGTCAATTTCAATGGCGGCATTTTCAACTGAATCACTTCCATGAACAGCATTTTCATCAATGCTTTTTGCAAAATCACCTCTAATGGTTCCCTTTGGTGCATCTGATGGATTTGTTGGCCCCATCAACTCTCTATTTCTAACTACAGCATTATCACCAGATAACGCCATAACAACAACAGGTCCACTTGTCATAAAGTCAATTAAACCAGAAAAGAACGGTCTATCCTTATGTATTGCATAAAAGTCACTTGCTTCTTCAATACTAAGCGTTTGCATCCTCAGGCCGATAACTTTGAAATCGTTACTTTCAAATCGTTGAATAATTGCACCAATGTTCCCGGCTGTGACAGAATCAGGCTTTAAAATTGATAACGTTCTTTGCATATGAATTTCCTATCTTTTAGGACATCATATTGATTTTTACTTAAAAATCAAGATTTATTGCACAATTCTTTAGGATCACTCATAATAGATAATCTCGTATTGGACAGGGTATTGCTACACTATTTATTTATCAGTGAAAAGCCACGGTTATCAATGGTTCTTTTTGTTTTTCCTTTTGTCTATGGTGCAATTGCTGCCTTTTTTATAATTTTTTTAGATATGCTATTACCTAAAGATCAGTCTTTTGAGTTAGAACTTTATATAACAATAGCATTGATCGGATTTTGGCTGTATAAAGTTTGGGATAGAACGACACTACATGAGTCAAGGATAATCCGATTTATGGTTTATTCAGTATTATTAATGTTTATCAATTTTTATGTTCATGATGTTGTTACGATTTCAGAGATGATCTCGAATGGTGAGGTGAGTATTGGTGATTTTCACACTCTGAGGGAAACTATGTCGAAAGAAATGATAAGAAAAATTGATAAAGATAATCCAAGTGATCCTCAGACGTCTGAGCTCCTAAGGAAACTCGTATAGTGCGTCTCGCCTTCGAGGATTCTTGCCCCATTGCGGTTAGAACATGAGAAGGTAGAATGCTCTTTGACTGGCAGGCAGAGCCATAAGAGAAAGCAATTTTATCAGCTGATTCATGCGATAACTTATCTAAATCAACTGCCTCAGGGAGCCTAATACTTAATATATAGGGATTGGTATCTTTGCCATTTATCACACACCCATGGCTCTCAAAGAACGCTCTTAGCTGTGAACTGAAATTCGCTATCTTCTGAGAGGTATTTTTAAATTCTTTAATTGTTGTCACCAGCGCAGCATGCATACCTAAAATCTGATGAGTTGGAAGTGTTCCTGGGCGAATTGCATATTCTTGGTCAGAGCCAAAGAATATCGCAGATAGCTTTCTTGTTTTTTTGATAGCAAGTGCACCAATTCCTTTGGGCCCATAAAATTTATGGCTGCTTATACTTATAAAATCCCCACAATGAAGATCATTAATTGCCATTTTACCGATCATTTGCGAGGCATCGATATGAACAAGTGCACCGAATTTCTTAGCGACCTGTGAGACGTTGTTAAGTGGGGATTCCACTCCAGTTTCATTATTCAGGCCACATACATTTAAAAGAGATAGACCTTTGCTTAGATGGTGAGATAAACTTTCGAAATTAATCTCACCGGTTGGGTGAACATCAATCATATTAGTCTGAATTGTATCCCTCATCCCTTCAATGCATGCAATTGTAGCCTTATGATCGGTACGAATACACAGTAATTGTTGTAGTGATCGTTTATAAGACCTATAAGCCCCCTGGTTAACAATATTGATTGACTCTGTCGCGCCACTGGTAAAGATCAGATAATGTGTTTGAGACAAGCCCAACGCATCGAGAATATCACTTCGGGCTGTTTCTATGGCTTGCTTTGAGCGGATTCCATTGATATAGCCAGTGCTATTTGGATTGGCATTCAAATAAGGCGATGATAGGCATTGTAGAATAGCATCTTTAGATGCTTCTGATATTGGAGTGCTAGCAGCATAGTCAAAATAAATCATACGTCTTTTTTGTTTGGATTAGGGTGGGGAAGAGCTGCGTTAAGTATTCCAAAAAGCAACTGTAGTTCACGTCTATCGGGGCGCATCCGCCTAAGCATAGATCTTATTTTTGAAAAAGTGCTGCTATGTTTAATCAGTCCTGCCTGCTTAATCGTGGTATGAAGATGCTCCTCAAATGCAAGCTTCTCACTGGCAAGAGGCATCTCTTGTTGTGGAGGTAGATTGATCTTTTGATTCGCGAGCTTAAAAAGCTCATAGAGGACAATCTGAACTGCATGCGATAAATTAAGAGAGTCCGCACTGTCCGCCATAGGAATTTCAAGCATTATATTTGCATAATTGAGTGTTGAGTTAGCAAGACCAGATGTTTCATTACCAAACAGCAAGGCAACATTGGCATCATTTTGTAATGATGACTGCACCATATAGGCGGCAGTATCAGGAGAATAGTGGTCAATTTGGATATTTCTAGGACGTTTACTACAAGCAACAACAAGATCCATCCCGAGAAGGAACATATCAAGATCATCAATAACTGATGCATTGTCAAGTATTCCGATGCCGTGGGTTGCCATCTGAGAAGCTTGCTGGTGTGGATAGTGCTCTGGCTGATATAAGATAAGATTACTAAAGCCAGTAGTTTTCATTGCACGAGCGACTGAACCGATATTACCGGGATGAGTCGGTCGCTCAAGTACAACAAACAAGGTCATAATGAGCTCAGAATCGTCCCTAAGACACGTGGGCTGGCAATCACTAGATTACCTGGCTCATTTTTAGGTAGGGCCAATATGTCAATTTCGCGGCTATTGAGATTATCATCAACTAATCGAACTAAATGACCTGACTCAAGTGCGATCATAATTGCAGGTAGTGATTGAGTGAGTGAACTGGCAGGGCCTGTATATATAAGTGATTTTCCTGCCGCTGTCCATGCGATGCCAAGAGAGCTGCAGCCAATTGACCGTGAATGAAGAGGGAATTTACTTGAGACACTGCTTAATATTTGATTCGCTGTATCATCAATATATAGAGCACTCTCAATCGAGGATCTGGCACGTATACGTACTTGATTTGAGAATGAGCCTTTTTTCGGCTGAGAAGAATACAAGATATCACTAACAATGTCATAAACCATCGAACACTTAAGCTCACCTGCTTCAAAAAGAGATAAATTAAGAGTCATCATTGGTATCTGAGAACTTAAATTCTCTTTCCCATCGATAGGGGTGACGACCCACAATTTTGGTTTGAGGATTTGTTCCTGATCCAGGTCACGAGAATGAATAACTTCTGCTTCCTCGCTCAGATCACATAAAAATTCCTTCGTTTCTTCAAAAACTGCTTCCTCTGTTCGGTTGACAAAGTTTTCCATTGCGATTGATTTATTGTCATTGAGATCAATTCGATCGTATACCTGGATGACATAGCTACCAAGCTTCTTAAATAAAGGCCATAATTTTCTGGCAAGGAGAGTTTGCATATTTACACCATAGGACCGGTTGCACGTTTACGTGATGATATTAAGTGATCACGCTTGAGACCAATTGACATAGCAAATGCCCCAGCCACGTATATAGAAGAGTATGTGCCAATCAGAATACCAATCACCAGAGCAAACGAAAATGCTTGTAGTGAATCACCACCAAATAATAATAAGGCCATTACAACAGCAAGGGTTAAGCCGGAGGTCATAATTGTTCTTGATAATGTTTGGTTGATTGAGGCGTTGAGTATCTCGCCAACAGGGATGGTTTTATACTTCCTAAAGTTTTCCCTAACTCGGTCATACACCACAATGGTATCGTTAAGCGAGTAACCAAAAACAGTCAGTAACGCAGCGAGTCCGATAAGATCAAATTCAATTCTCATAACACTAAAAAGACCCAGTATAAGGATTGGGTCGTGAACCAGAGCGAGGATTGCACTAACAGCAAAACGCCATTCGAAGCGGAGGGTGATATAAACAAGTGTTAGCAAACTCGCAACCAGAAGTGCCATTAACCCACTTTCAAACATCGCGCCACCAACTTGTGGGCCGATAAACACATTTCTGGTTATTGTCATATCAGGAAAACTTTTGGTTAAAATCTGTGTAATTTGGCTGACTGTTTTACTATCACTCGCCCCAGCTCGAATTAATAAATCATGTGATGTCCCAATGTTTTGTACTTTAGCATCACTTAACATTGCAATTGGCGCAAGTTGCTCCCTTATGACTGCTGGGTCAACACTGTCCTGAAAACGCATTTCAATTTGAACCCCGCCAGTAAAGTCAAGGCCAAGAGGTATGCCGTATTGGTAAATGCTAAAAGAGCATACAACAACCATTAGTAAAGAAACAAAAGCCGCATGAGTCCTTAAAGACATAAAATCGATATTTGTTTTTCTGAAAAACTCCATATTAAATCCCAATCGATAATTTAGATTCATTTGATTGACTGTATACACAATCAAAAATTGCTCTGGTAACAAAAATTGCGCTGTACATCGAAGCAAGTAATCCAATTGTTAGCGTCACTGCAAACCCTTTAATGGTACCACTTCCCATACCGAACAGAACGAGTGCAACAATCAATGTTGTTAGATTGGCATCTACAATAGTTGATAATGCTTTATCATATCCGATCTTAATTGCTTCAGATGCACCGACTTTCTTTCTGATTTCTTCCCTGATCCGCTCGTATATAAGAACGTTAGCATCAACAGCCATCCCAACAGTCAGCACTATACCCGCAATGCCTGGTAGTGTCAGTGTTGCACCGAGAATTGATAATGCAGATATGATCATCAAGACATTGACAACGAGGGCTAAGTTAGCGACTAAACCAAAAAATCTATAATACATCAACATAAAAATCACTACCACAAGTGACCCAATCGCCAGAGAGTTAAAGCCTTTTTCAATATTGGCTTCACCAAGACTGGGCCCGATTGTTGTTTCTTCTACTATAGATATCGGGGCTGCAAGCGCACCAGAGCGAAGAAGCAGTGCTAGGTCCTCTGCATCCTTTAAATCTCCAATACCGTTAATTACAAATGAGAAGCCAAGGGCTGATTGAATAACCGGAGCGCTTATAACAGTTTCCCTCATCACCGTGCGAGGTGAATTAGCGACCTTAGGATTAAAATCAGGATTATCAATCTGCTCAACATAGGTCACAGCAAGACGCTCCTTTATATGGGAGCGGGTGAAACGATTAAACTTAGCGCCGGCATCACTATCAAGCTGAATTTGAACCTGTGGGCCGTTTTGTCCAACATTAGCACTGGCATAAATAATCGACTGTCCAGTGAGCGCAACATCAGGGTATAAATTATATTCATGACCATCTTTGTCACTGCGTAATAATGTGCCGGGAGCTGATGGCGGAGCCACAAGTTGAAATTTTAATGTCGCTGTTTTACCAATCAGCGATTTGGCTCTTGTAATATCTTGTATGCCTGGCATATCTACTGATATTTGCCTTTTGCCTTGCTTTTGAATAACTGCTTCTGCGATACCAAGCTCATTGACTCGCTTATTGAGACTTTCAATCGTTTGGTCCACAACATTATCCTCAATGCCGGTGCTTGAGTTATCCCGGTTTGTAATATTAACTAGATGAGGATTTTCACCATCAACCTCAAAATATAAATTCTTATAACGTTTACTGAGATGTTTAACAACATTTGATGGCGCTGTCTCAGGTGCGAGTATTAATTGTGCGATCGTTTGCTCATCATCAACTTTGATGAGGTTTTTGAAGCGCATTCTCTCTTCCATCAGATCAGATTTAATTCCATCCAGAGTTCCATCGATTGTCCTGCTATTGATGGCCTGAGTATCTACTTCAATAAGAAAATGTACTCCACCTCTAAGATCAAGACCAAGTTTCATCGGTGATGCACCAAAGAAAGAGAATAATTCAGGGGTTTGAGATTTTAGATTTAAGCCAACTTTGATCGATTCATTGACAAAGGCATCACTGATTTTATCCTTGGCACTGAGTTGGTCATCAGTACTTGCAAAATAGATCTCAAGCTCCTGATTCTTTTTATCGATCTTAAGGTAAGGAATATCGTGTTTTTTAAGAACGCATTCAACACATGGAGCTTCATTACTGTATTTGACAATAACAATCGGTTGCTCTGGATACAGATTGGGCACTGCATAAAATAAACACAGTAAAAAAACCATCAAGTGAAATATGATTCTAAAGTATAAGCGCATTTGCATTTAAATTTCCTCACAATTTACCGAGGGTCGGAATCGAACCGACACGGTGTTGCCACCACCAGATTTTGAGTCTGGCGCGTCTACCAGTTTCGCCACCCCGGCGCGCTTATCCAATATAACAAAACAGCGGTTAATCTCAAGTATTAATAAATTTATTTTGATACCAATGAGCAATAAATGAGTAAATGACTCCAACACACACACCAAGAATAAGAGAATATGTGTAATCAGTTACCACATTAAAAGAAGTTCCCATCCGTGAAAGCAGTGAGACCATCAAAGAGCAAGCGACAGGAGCTAGTCTGAATCTACGCTGATAAATCTCAAATTGAGAAGCAATCATTAGTGCGATAAAGAGAATAATATAATACGCTGATCTGAATGTATCACTTACTAAAAGCTGCATATAAACGATAGTAATTAATCCAAGAAAAATTCCAATAAAAGATCCTGTAATCTGCTCAATTGCATCTCGTACCATCGTTGACATGTTACTTGAAGAGCGCAGGGACTGGGATGTTAATATGGCTGATAACATTGCCCAGTGTGGCATTCTGAGCTGGAATTCCTCAGCGAGCCACATTGCCGTTATCGCAGTTAACGCGATGAAGACCGAGTACATTGTATATATCTCCAGTTGCTTTCTTTAAATCCATTGTAAACACGTATATTACGATCCACACCAACAATATAGTACCTAATGTTCTAAACAGCTGGATCCACCGGATAGATCGTATCGGCCCAAGCGGTGCAAATACACTTCTCAAAATCATAACACCACCATCAAGTGGGGGAATTGGCATTAAGTTAAATATACCAAAAACCAAGTTGAACCAACCAAATAATAAGGCATAATCCCCGAGGCTATAAAATGAAATGATTTTACTAATCATACCGTATATTGCGATTGGGCCAGAAAGGTCGGAGATATTTAAGCTGCCGACAAGTAAACTTGCCATCACAGATATGTTGATCATGACCTCTAAGTATATATCTGCAAAAGCCGAATAAATCGCATCTGAAAATGATAGCTCATGGGTTTGGATGGGGGTGATATCAAGCTCCATTCCCAGTGAAGGAAATGTCTCTTTTTTGTAAGGTATATTCAGCGGAGTGAACGACTCGCTGTATATCTTGCCTTTATTATTGATAAAACTGGCAATGACCGGACGCAGTGGTCGATTTTTTTTACTGAGTAATACAGGTATTTCTTCACTGGAAAGAAGAAAATGATCATTGAGCATTATTAGTTTATCATTCCTAGCAACTTTACCTTTGAGGCAGGGATGATAGGTATTGATAACGTGGATTTTTTGTTTTTTGCTTATAGGGTATAGGTTAAGATCTGATAAGAACTCTCTGCTGACAAATCGCTTTAATTGAATTGGATCACTTTTAATCGAATGACCATTCCATTCAATGATATTTTTTTCTCCTTTAAGCGTGCTAATCAGAATGCTGCGATTAAAATGCTTCCATGTGACAATTTTAGTGCCATTGTGGGTAATATTGTCAACAATATCTCCGCGGTAAATTGCTTTAAATGGAGAGACATGGCCACCAGCCATATAGCCGATTGTGAAAAATAGCATGGCGAGTAAAAGATTAAAAAACGAACCACCACATGCAACAAACATATCTTTTGCATAACTGTATTTCTCTTTCGTGAAAAAAGGCACCTCAACAAATCCACCCAAAGGAATCAGGCGAACTGTGATAGTTATTCCGCACAGGGAGAACTTAAATAGTTTTTTACCAAAACCAATATTGACGTTGCTAATTGGAAGATTAACGGCGCGTGCGAAAAGAAGATGGCCAATCTCATGTAATAAGATGCTCAGAGATACAAAAATAATTAGTAATAGTCCAGCCAAAATAGATTCCTGAATATTTCACACATACTAAATAAGACGAAAGAACTAAACACCCATTAAGTATAATTTCATAAAAATAGTCTAATACACAACACTTTGCAATCATAGGAATATTATGATTAAATTAAAACCGATAGCATTTCCGCTCCTTATTCTAACCAAACAGATCCATATATCAGAGATATAAGTGAAAAATATTCAAACCGTTGACATAGTAGATATGACAGACACATTTAATGGTCTTGGATATGTCAATAATAAACCATGGCATGTTGTTGGTGCATTGCCTGGAGAGACCGTTAAAGCAAAAGTAATCAAGAAGACAAGGCAGTTTATCCTTGCAGTTGCTCAGGAAATCAATAATTCATCAGAATCACGTGTCATCCCGAGGTGCAAACATTTTCTGGAATGCAGTGGCTGCACATTACAGCATCTATCTCAAAATAAACAAATTGATGTAAAGATCGATCAGCTCAAAAAAAGCTTAGCCACGATCGGTGTTGATTGTCTTATTGAGGCTATAAAAGACCAAGCATGGAACTATCGAAGACGCGCACGAATTAGTGTTAAATACGTGGAAAAAAAGCAAACACTGGCCATTGGATTTAGGGAATTGCAATCTCAATATGTCACACTGATGAGCACATGCGAGGTTCTGGAAAGTGCATTTGCAAAGCACATTAAGGAAGTACATCATTATTTATCTCAAATGCCCTCTATAAGGACGATACCCCAGCTTGAAATGACAGTGCTCTCAGGTCAATGTCACTTAATTATAAGACATTTAGATAACTTTCAAGATACCGATTATCTGCTTTTAAAAGAGCTTGCTGCCGCCACTGGGATATACCTTTATCTTCAGGGCAATGATTTGCACGTCAAGGCACTGGGGGATCAACCACCAATGCAGATTGAGTATCGCTCGATTAAATATCAAGTATCTCATTTTGATTTTGTTCAGGTAAATGAGCAGGTAAACCTTAAACTGCTTGATTATATTGATAGCAAAGTGGATAAGATGAAAAATATTCACGATTTGTTCTGCGGGATAGGTAATATTTCCCTGGCGTTAGCAAACAAATCAAATAGTGTGATCGGTTATGAGATGAGTGAAAATATGGTTAATAAAGCCATGGATAATGCAAAGATCAACCATATTGAGAACTGCAAGTTTTACACCGTTGATTTATATCAAAAGCGCCTTTGTATTAAGTTTAATAAGGAAGACGTTGTAATTGTTGACCCCCCAAGAAGTGGGCTAGGGCAGGCTTTAATTGGTGCATTGATAGACTACCAGCCAATCTCCCTGATCTACGTTTCATGTGGTGCAAAGAGCCTTGTTGAGGATTTGGATAAACTACAAGAACGATATGAAGTAAAATCAATAATGGTTTTCGATATGTTTACTCACACAAAACACTATGAGACAGTGGTAGAGCTTACAAGACGCTAGTCATCCGAAAGGTCTTGGTCATCAAGAAAACTAATCAGAGATTCAGACCGACTTGGGTGACGTAATTTTCTGAGCGCCTTTGCTTCAATCTGACGAATTCTCTCACGTGTAACATCAAATTGTTTTCCGACTTCTTCCAGAGTATGGTCAGTATTCATTTCGATACCAAAACGCATTCTTAGGACTTTAGCTTCTCTGTTAGACAAAGAGCCAAGCATGCCCTTAACCGCACCTACGAGCCCATCCATCATTGCAATATCAACAGGTGCTGGAGTATTTTTATCATCAATAAAGTCTCCCAAGCTTGAGCCGCCTTCATCGTCATCTCCGATTGGGGTTTCTGTTGATACAGGTTCTGATATTTTCATCACCTTGCGGATTTTATCTACCGGCATGTCCATGTGCTTACTTAATTCTTCTGGTGAGGGTTCGCGGCCAGTTTGCTGCATGATTGTCCTTGATATTCTATTGAGCTTATTAATGGTCTCAATCATATGTACAGGTATACGAATCGTTCTGGCTTGATCTGCAATCGAGCGAGTAATTGCCTGTCTTATCCACCAGGTTGCGTAGGTTGAAAACTTAAATCCTCTGCGGTACTCGAATTTATCCACAGCTTTCATAAGGCCGATATTTCCCTCTTGTATTAGATCAAGAAATTGTAGGCCACGATTGGTATATTTTTTTGCAAGTGAAATAACGAGCCGAAGATTTGCTTCAATCATTTCGCTTTTCGCTCTGTGGGATTTATTTTCACCGATTGTGAGTGATTTTGCGATGCTCTTCAGAACAGTAAGGGATATACCAACTTCCTTCTCAATTGCTCTCAGTGCATTTAGGCTTCTTAATATATCTTTATGAAAATTCTCTACTTTTGCAAAAAGCTCAGGATGGCTAGAGGAAAGACTTTCAAATATGTCCTGCTGATAATCGAACCCTGCAACGATTTTAAGTGCCTCTTTTCGTTTAGCGCCGCCATGCTTAACAATGATATTAAAGATGATTGTTTCGTGTTGCTGTATGCGACTATTATAACCTTTAATTTCACGAGAAAACTTTCTTACAATCTTATTCGATAGTTTAAAGTCTTTTAGTATCTCCGAAATTTCTTTTAGCTTCTTGTTATAAGCATCACACTGATATCCTTCCTTTTCTATAATCTGGTCAAGATCGGCGATCAGTTTTTTTAGATTGTTTATACGTTCTTTTAATAATTCAGCATCTGGGCCTTGGTCAATGAACAACATATCATCTTGAGATGAATCAATGTCATCAGACTCTGTGTCTTCTTTTGGCTGCTGAGGCTTTTCGCTCACTTGCTGAGGGTTATCACTGATTTGATCTAGAAAGCTTATGACATAGTCGGATACATCAGTTTCTTCTTCCCAGCAGGTTTCAACTGTTTCGATCACATACCTTGGTACTTGTGGCATCATGCTAAGTGCGGCAAGTACGTCTTTATTTCCTTGCTCTATTTGCATGGCGATCTCAATTTCACCGGTACGATCTAGAAGAGCGCGTTTACCCATATCTTTCATGTATGAACGAACAGAATCAACGGCAACTGTTTCATCACCTTCGGCAATCTCTTCATTTCTTTCGCCGCTGTTTTCTTTCTCGTCATCGCCATCAGCAAGACTGATATTTTTACCTTCCAGCAAAATTACTATTTTCTCGTAACTTTCTTCTGTGCTATCCCCTTTTTCAGAGAGGTATGCTTTTATCTCACTTGGTGAAATAATGCCTTTTTCTTGAGCGAATTTGATCAGATCATCAAGATCCTGAAAGTTACGATTTGGTGTCTCAGACATTGGGGGTCCTATTCTGCAGTTAATTTTAACTGTTTGCGAAGCGCTAATTTTTTACGAATGAGCTGGTCAAGTTGATCTCGAGTTTCTTGTCTTGAATCGGATTTTAAACGATTGATCAGCAACCTGATTTTATGATCAATACACTGTATAGTCAACTGATTAATCAAGTTAATTGCTGCTTCTTTATCTTTAATTGTATTATTTTGCTGCAAATAGCTAGCAAGTCCAGACAAATCAATTGATGAGTCAGATGAATTGTTCCGATTGTCTTCTAGGATTTGATGGATATTTTGGCTAGATAGCAGATGATTGAGCAGCTCTGATTTAGAAGAAGGGCTTATCTCTTTTAGTTCATCTAACTGCACGCTTAGTTGTTCCAAAACCGCAGGATCTATTGTAAGCAGAGCCATCCATAGCCTTGGCAATGACTCTTTTTCTTTATTTGTCGTCTTCGGTTCATTCTTCTCAATCGCCTCAACATTCATCCAATCATCACCCAAATCAAGATTGCTTCCGATAAAGCGTGTGAGAGCATGCTTTGTGAGAGAATTCGGCATGTTGTTAATTAACTCCTTAAAGTAAATGCCACTACTGATCTTAGTCTGCATCGTTGTCTTATCTAGATAATTAATATTGATATGATCAAATATAGGGGTGGCGTCTTTGATCAATTGCTGCCACGCATCTATTCCGTTGTTAAGAATGTATGAATCGGGATCTTCCCCTTGTGGAAGCTGTATGAACTTTATCTCAAGACCATCCCGCATAAATTGTAAGGATTTCTCTAGTGCTTTTTGTGTGGCTTTTTGGCCAGCGTTATCAGAGTCAAAGCAAAAAATAACTTCGTTAAAATTGCGGTTGATTATATTAAATTGACCAGAAGTCAATGACGTTCCCATCGGAGCAATAGCGCCATGGAACCCGTGTTGCCATAGCTGTATAACATCAAAATAGCCCTCTACAACACATACCGATTTAACCTTGGCCTTTCGTGCTTGATATATCCCATATAATACATGACTCTTGCTGAACCATGGAGAGTCAGAAGAGTTCAGGTATTTAATATCACCATTTCCAAGCTCACGTGCGCCAAAACCAATATTTTGTCCCCAAATGTTTTGTATAGGAAACATGAGTCGATTTCTAAAGCGAGGATAAAATTGGTCTGTGCGGTTTGACTGAGCAGCAAGACCTGCTTTTTTAAGATCCTCAATTGATACATTGGCAAGCTTCTTAAGGTCATACACTGAGTCAATGCTTCTGCCAATATTGAACTCTTTAGCAGTAGTGCCTTTAATCCCCCTTCCTTTAAGATAATTAATACTGTGTTGGCATTTCTTCATCTGGGAATAATATGCATTGGCTACTGATTCTACTGTTTTGAGCTCATCATCAGTATCATCTTCTTGGATATCAATACCTAATTCAACCGCCATAGTTTTGACAGCCTCATAAAAAGCTAAATTTTCAAATTGCATGACAAGATCAATCGCGTTGCCAGATTTTTGACAACCAAAACAATAAAAGAAGTTTTTATCGATGTTAATTGAAAAAGAAGGGGTCTTTTCGTGATGAAAAGGGCAGAGCGAAAATGCGTTACTGCCTTTGACGTTAAGTTTGATATACTTCTGTGCCCAGAACAAAATTCCTTGGGACGTGAGTATTTTATCGATAACTTGTTTAGTTATCCTTTTGGACATCTGTGATTAATTGGGTAGTTTCAACAATCATATCATCTAAGTAAACAGGTATCCTCGCACCGCGACGGCTTCTAAAGCTATTTTCTTCGAGGCGCTTTTCGAACATGTGACGCTTTTTAAGATGTCTTTTAACGGCAGCAGCCTTGTTCTTTCTTCTTTCAGTAGTCTTTTTTGTATGACGCTCTTTGTCACGCCAAGTTTTTGGTAAACCGTTTCGGTCGCATAGTCTTTTTAATCTTTTACTAGCAAGTCGGGGATCCCCATTACACCTGCTTACCTCTACTGTCATCATTTACGGCACCAACCTTTACTTAAATTTGTGTCATACAAATATAACAAGAAAGTAAAAATAATCAAGCAATTTTTTTTAAATTTGGAAAAAAATAATGTGTATTTGTAAGTAGCTGAGTTAAAAAGCAGTTTAACCCAATGGCGCTATATATAATTAAAATTATATTAAATGCGTCCTTGTCAAATACGGGGATATACATTATCTTGTGTATATGAGACATATGGTTTCTATATATTGTATTTCAATTCGGAGGAGAACATGACCGATTCTAACGTAACTATTAAAAGCGCTGCAAGCGAAATAAATGAAATTAAGGATAGCACTCGATTTAAAAGACTACCGATGTTTCTTAAGAATAAAATCCAACAATCACTAAACGCTAACCCTGATTGCGAGACAAACCACAAATTACTTAAAGCGATCTCTCTTACCCTAGACTCTGAAAACAAGCTTAATAAGATCCTTGACGAGCTCAGTAAAGACATGATTACAGCTTACAATGCATCTGATGAAGACAAAACACAGCTTGTTTATGTGTTTCTGTTATATTTTTCAAATATTCAGCCCAAACAAACATACCCCGATGACGAGGTGAATATCCCGAGCGAATACAGAATTGTTACCTCAGGTCAGCATTGCTTTGATATAAGAGAGCTTGTTAAAGACGCGAAAATTGAGTCCGCCCAGCTGATCAACCCTATAAGTAATAATCCTTTCTTTTCACTCGACCAAAAGCGCATCTTTAACATGGCTTACGCACTTGGACTTGAGTTTAACAAAGAAAGTACCCAAGCACCTGCAGATAAGTTTGCTGGCTTCGATGCATCGCGCTACAAAGTAATAACCCGAAATGGCTTTATAGTTGACTTTAGTGAGCATGAAATATCACACGCCGTGCAAGGTGCTATCAATTCTGTGTACGATAATGAAACTAGCGTAGAGGTCAAAACTGAAAAAACTAAATATGTTACTTTCAGCGTACTTAACAACTTAAAGAAAAAATATCCCAAGGGTGCTTTTGTTCACATAGAGACCATCCAAAATATTGTTGAAAATAGCTTAATGGAGAAGCAAGAATTTGACGTTGCCAAAGCTTATGTTATTTACAGAGACAAAAGAAACGAGGAGAGAAAGAAGAACGAACAAACATACGAGCCCATGATACGTGTCGCACTCCCCAATGGTCAAACGCAACAACTTGACATTGAAGGGTTAAAAAACTTTTTGATCAACTTAGCTGAAGGACTTGAAGGCATCCAAATTGATCAACTTGTTGATGAGGCGTATCGTGGCTTGTATGACAAAATACCCTATAACGAGGTCAACGACGCGCTCGTTTTGGTTGCTAGAACAAAAATTGAAATCAATCCAGAGTACAGTTTTCTTGCATCAAGACTCCTTAATCACAAGTTGATTGAAGAATCAATATCAACGCTGTCCATCGAGCAAAATGACATACAAATTAAGCAAGCAAATTTTGACTACTCACATATATTTAGTCAATATATTTCTAAAGGCGTCGAAAAAGAGTTATTGTCTCCTGCTTTACTTGACTTTGACCTTGCAAAAATAGAGCAAGCACTTGTTCCTGCTAGAGACAAAGATTTGTCATACCTAGCAATGCAAACACTTTATGATCGATATTTTATCCATCACAAGGGGCGCAGAATTGAATTGCCACAGTTTTATTTTATGCGCGTTGCAATGGGTGTATGTATCAATGAAAAGGAACGCAAAGAAGAAATTGCGATCGATTTTTATCACAAATTATCCCAGCTTAATTATATGGTGTCTTCACCGACTGGATTCAACTCAGGCACATTAAGACCCCAGCTTTCTAGCTGTTTCCTCAGCACAGTTGGCGATAGTCTCACTGATATCTTCCAGGGGATAAGTGACAACGCGCAACTATCCAAATTTGCTGGCGGCCTGGGTAATGACTGGACCAACATTCGTGCGAACGGTAGCTTTATCAAAGGCACCAACGGGCAATCATCTGGCGTGATCCCATTCCTTAATGTTGCAAATTCCGTCGCAACTGCTGTCAACCAGGGTGGTAAAAGAGACGGTGCAGTTTGTGCATATATTGAGGCGTGGCACGGCGATGTTATGGACTTTCTAGAGCTTAGAAAGAATACAGGTGATGACAGACGTCGTACGCATGATATGAATACAGCTATATGGATTCCTGATCTTCTAATGCAACGTGTTTTTGAAAAAAAGCAGTGGACATTATTCTCACCAGATACCGTGCCAGGCCTGCATGATTCATACGGCACCAAGTTCAAAGAACTATATGAGAAATATGAAGCAATGGCTGAAGAGGGCACTATCCAAGCAAGGCAAATTGATGCTTTAACTCTCTGGCGTAAAGTCTTAAGTATGTTATTTGAAACTGGTCATCCATGGATTACCTTTAAAGACCCATGTAATATCAGAAGCCCACAGCAGCACGCCGGTGTTGTACACTCCTCGAATTTATGTACTGAAATCACTCTTAATACCTCAGCAGACGAAGTCGCTGTGTGTAATTTGGGAAGTATCAATCTGGCCAAACATATCAACCCGGAAACAAATACACTGGACCTTGATAAACTGAAAAGCACGATAACGCTCGCCGTTCGTTTGTTAGATAATGTCATCGATTGTAACCATTATCCAATTGAGGCAACACGACGTTCAAATATGCGTCATCGTCCGGTGGGACTTGGCATGATGGGATTACAAGATGCACTTAACATGATGCAAGTACCAATCGAGTCTGATGAAGCGGTAAAGTTCTCCGATAACACCATGGAACAAATAAGCTATTTTGCGATTGACGCATCTATTGAACTCGCAAGAGAAAGAGGTTCGTATCCGTCATACGAGGGTTCATTATGGAGTAAAAATATTCTCCCGATCGATTCTCTTAAAATGCTCGCTGATACACGCGGTGATTACATTGACGTTGATCACTCCTCACAACTAGATTGGACTCCAGTAAGAGAAAAACTTTCACATTATGGTATTAGAAATTCCAACTTATTAGCGATTGCTCCTACTGCAACCATATCTAACATTTGTAATGTGTCGCAATCTATTGAGCCTACATACCTTAACTTGTCAGTCAAATCAAATATGTCTGGCGAATTTACTGTCGTTAACCCTGGATTGATTAAAGAACTGAAGAAGATCAATTTATGGAATGAGGACATGCTGAACAAGCTTAAAATGTCTGATGGTAGTATCCAGCAGGTAGCCGAAATCCCTCAGGCGCTCAAGGATCAATTCAAGACAGCATTTGAAATCGACCCTGAGTGGTTAATTAAGGCTGCATCCCGTCGCCAGAAATGGATTGATCAGGCACAGTCTTTAAATCTATACATGGCTAAGCCTTCTGGACGAAAGCTTGACTTATTATATAAATCTGCATGGATTAATGGTCTGAAAACCACCTACTACTTAAGAAGCCTCGGCGCAACAAGTACCGAGAAATCAACTATTGAGGATGGGCGACTGAACGCTGTGAAGCGTCAACCTCAACAATGTGCAATTGACGATCCTGGCTGCGAAGCCTGCCAATAAACTAAAGGAGCATATATATGAATATGATGACTAATCAAACTAAAGCTACTGATGAAGTAAAAACAGCTGCTGCTGGTATTCAGGATGTTGTTCTCGGTGAAGATCGGGTCGATGTCAGCGAGAAAATGATGATTAATGCAAAAGCCGATGTGAATCAGCTTATCCCGTTCAAATACCAATGGGCATGGGACAAGTACATTGATGGCTGTAAAAATCATTGGATGCCAAACGAAGTAGATATGACAAAAGATATCAATCTTTGGCGGTCTGCAGATGGTTTGACACCACAAGAGAAAAAGATTATTGAAATGAACCTTGGCTTTTTCTCAACTGCCGATTCGTTAGTAGCGAACAACCTGGTGCTGGCGATCTATCGACACGTAACTAATCCTGAGTGCCGACAATATCTTCTACGTCAGGCATTTGAAGAAGCATTACATACACACTCATATCAGCACATCGTTCAGAGCTTGGGTCTGGATGAGGCTAAGATATTTAATATGTATCGTGAGATTCCCTCTGTTGCAGCAAAGGCAAACTGGGCACTTCCATTTACAAGAAGTCTTGCTGACACAGAATTTTCAACTGGCTCAGTATCCAGTAATCAACGTTTCTTAAGAGACCTCATTGTATTTTACCTAATTTTTGAGGGGATCTTTTTCTATGTCGGTTTTGTTCAAATTCTTTCAATGGGGCGTCGTAATAAAATGACAGCCACATCAGAACAATTCCAGTACATTTTACGTGATGAATCAATGCATCTAAATTTTGGTGTTGATATGATTAATCAGATAATTGCTGAAAATCCGGACGTATGGACAGATTCTTTTAAAGAGGAAGTAAGATCACTTATTCGTCAAGGTGTCGATCTTGAATATCAATATGCAATTGACACCATGGAAGATGGGATTTTGGGGCTTAACTCAAAAATGTTCCGTGAGTATCTCGAGATCATTGCAAATAGACGATTAAAGCAGATAGGTCTTGAGCCAGAGTATGATGAACATACTAACCCATTCCCATGGATGAGCGAACTCATGGATCTTAGAAAAGAGAAGAATTTCTTTGAGACACGAGTGACTGAATATCAAACAGGTGGCGCACTTAGCTGGGACGAGTAGGGTGCTGCCAAATGAGGACTCATGGTGTTAATTGTCACCTTGTGTTATCATAATAATACCCTAAACCTCGCTCTATAAGAACAACGGTGCTGGCTTCGGTCAGCACCTTTTATTATGAAAGATTTAAAATTTATTGGCATATATGGCCCAACTGCAACAGGAAAAACACAGCTGGCACTTTCGTTAGCTAAAAAATATCCAATTGAGATTATTAGCGTCGATTCTGCTTTGGTTTTTAAAGATATGGATATAGGTACAGCAAAGCCCTCAAAAGATGAACAAGCATCGGTTCCTCATCATTTAATTGACATAATTTGTCCAAATGAAACATACACGGTAGGGCAATTTTGTCTAGATAGTGAAATACTCATTAAAGAGATATTATCTAGAGGCAAAATCCCTCTTCTTGTAGGAGGAACCGGACTATATTTTGAGGCCCTTTTAAAGGGATATACGCACCTTCCAGTAATATCTGACGCAGATCATCAAAAAGCAATTAATATGATGGCAGAAAAAGGCCTCAAAGGTGCACATCAATATCTTTTGGACGTTGATTCAAGATTTTGCGGAATCAACGAAAATGATCGACAAAGAATCCACCGTGCACTATCGATATATCTCTCTAAAGGTGAGATAATATATGATTACTGGGACAAACAAACAACTGGACAAAATGGTACGATATTAACTATTCGACCAACTTGTCGTGAGACTCTCAAAGTCCGGATTAATAAGCGGCTAGGTAAGATGCTTGATGCTGGTCTTATTGATGAAACCAAAATGCTCATAAAAAAATATAATCTCAACCAGGATCACAATAGTATGCGGGCAGTTGGTTATCGCCAAGTTTATGAGCACCTGGTTTCGCGGGAAAGCATAGATCAACTTCGATTGAAGATATATCATGCCACCTGTCAATACGCAAAACGACAAACAACATGGCTAAATCGTTGCCAATCAAGTACTTATTTTGAGTCATGCGATGAAAAAGCATTAAAAAACCTAGAGCTTTTACTAGGAAATTTTCCTAAAACCTAGATGTTATTTCGTAAAACTGCTATATTACGTGAACTATTGTTTGTTATAAAAACTTAAGGAGTGAAAAAAATGTCAATGTTAAAAACCCAAACTTTACAGGACCCCTTTCTAAATGCCCTCAGAAGGCAAAGAGTCCCTGTCTCAATATATTTGACGAATGGTATCAAATTACAAGGCGTTGTTGCTGCATTTGATCAATATGTTGTCCTACTGAAGAATAATACTAAGCAAATGGTATTTAAACATGCAATTGCTACTATCGTCCCGTCAAGGAATATCATGTGGGGCGAAGGTGAGAGTGCCGGCACATCTGCTGATAGCTTTAATGTGCACTCTGAAGAACAAGAGCCAATCGAGAACTTTTAATTGTCCAAAACAAGAGCGCTTCTTGTCTATATAAACCAACACCGTGATTCGGCGTGTTTAGAGTTGTCTGAGTTTATCTCATTAGTTGATTCTACTGACGCCGATTACAAATTTGTTTGTCAGTTTAATCTAAGATCAATTCATTCAAAGACATACCTAACTAAAGGCTTACTTGGCTACCTGTATGATTGTGTTGCACAAGTCAAGCCAGATATAGTTATCATCAGTCAGCCGCTTGAGGCAAAACATCAACGTAATCTTGTTAGTGCACTGTGTGACACACCAATTATCGATATTAATGAATTAATACTGGATATCTTTGCCTCAAGAGCAAAATCACATATTGGTAAAGTACAGGTAGAACTTGCACAAGTTCAACACCTATCAACACGGCTCGTGAGAGGGTGGACTCATCTTGAACGTCAAAAGGGAGGAATTGGCCTAAGAGGTCCTGGAGAGAAACAGCTGGAGACAGACAGAAGATTGCTTAGAAAAAGAATCACTCGTTTAAAAGCTCATCTTGCGAGAATTAAAAGTCAACTGGCACAAAATAGAAAGCAGCGACAAGAAAAAGCCATTTTTCAGGTTGCGCTCGTTGGCTATACCAATGCAGGAAAGTCATCTTTATTTAATCGGCTAACATCAGCCGATGCCTATGCTGCAGATCAGCTATTTGCGACTCTCGACCCAAAAGTCAATCGAATGAAAACAGAGTATCCTACAACAATATGCATATCTGATACTGTTGGATTTATGTCATATCTACCTGATGCACTACTAGAAGCATTTCGTGCAACATTAGACCAGCTTCATGAATCACAGCTTATCATACACGTAATTGATGGAAGTGATAAAATGGCTACAGAGAAAGAAAAAGCAGTGACGCAAACGCTTGAGGAAATGGGAATCGATATGACAAAGGTGATATGTGCTTACAACAAAATCGATCTATCTTCAAATGAGCGTGACCATTACATTCAAATTAGTGCAATGAGCGGAGAGGGGATAGCTCAACTAAAAGAACTGATACTTGCTCAATCAGAAAATCATACAGATTAATCACACACGGTCTTGTTTTTAACTATAAGCACTTGAAGTTGATTTGGTTTTATTGAATAATAAAACATCAAATGGAATCACATATGGAATTCACAAAAGCAGAGAAGCTAAACAACGACCCTTGGAATCGTCAAAAGCGAGATGATAATCAGCCACCGGATATCGATGCGATCATCAAAAATTTATTTAAGCAATTCAATGATTCAGGAAGTAGTCAGGGATTTTTTCTTGTTGGTTTACTATCAGCACTGCTTCTAATCTGGGGGCTAGCTGGAATATTTGTAGTTTCAGAAGGGGAGACTGCTATCGTTCTTCGGTTTGGCCAATTCAATAGAGAATTGGGACGTGGCCTTAAATGGTATGCCCCGTTTATCGAATCGAAATTTATTATTAATACAGAAAAAATATCGACTTACGAATATGATGCAGAAATGCTTACGACAGACGAAAATTACGCAAATGTAAAGGTTGCTGTGATGTATCGTATCAACGATGCAAAAGATTATAAGTTTAATGTAGAGAATCCAATTGACACATTAAAAGAAGTGACCGCCAGTGCACTAAGACAAGTTGTTGGTCAGTCCCAGTTAGAAGATGTTCTTTCATCAGGTAAAGAGAGAATTAGGGCTGAGATTGAAGATACGATAGTGAGCACCTTAAAGGATTATGATATCGGGATCCAAATAAGGGCCGTGAAGCTTCTTGCTGCTTTGCCACCAAAACAAGTCTCTGCCGCTTTTGAAGATGCTATTAAAGCACGTGAAGATGAGCAAAGATTTATAAATATTGCTGAGGCATACCATAATGAGATTATTCCTAACGCTAAAGGTAAAGCCAGCCGTATTCTTAATGAAGCACTTGCTACAAAAGAGGCAACGATATTAAGAGCACAAGCAGAGGTAAAAGGATTTGATGCTCTAGTAGAGACATACAAGAAGAGCCCCAGCTTACTATCAGAAAGGCTTTACATACAAACAATGGAAAACGTTTTAAGTAAAACGCCAAAGGTGTTGATATCTAGTGAACAGAATATCGCCTACCTTCCGCTACAAGAGATGTTTAATAAATTAAAGGGATCTGAATAATGAAAGCTGAAAAGTCATTGATGATATTAAGTATATTTGTATTACTTACAATTATTGTAATAAGTACTGTTTTTTTTACAGTAAGTGAAGGAAGTGTTGCACTCGTTCTGAGACTTGGTGAGTTTATATCTGAAGAAAATAAGCCACTTCCTAAAATTCATCGCCCAGGCCTTCATGTCAAGTATCCTGTTATTGATAGAGTTGTCAGATTAAGCACTAAAATTCAGTCAATAAATGAGCAATCATCTAGAGTACTCACTAAAGAGCAAAAACCAGTAGAGCTCGATTACTTTGTTAAATGGCGAATTAAAGACTTTGTGAAGTTTTACAAAGCAACTTTAGCCTCCTCATCTGGCCGTATTGACCTATCAAGACCAATAGACCCAAGCAGAGCAGAATATTTTCTTAAAAACAACGTTGCTGATGTTATTCGTTCTTCTTTTGGTGAGAGGAACCTTCATGACATCATATCAGGTGAGCGACATGATATACTTAAAGAGCTTCAGGAAAAATCAACAAGGGGCGCAGAAACTTTTGGTATTGAGGTAATCGATGTGAGGATTAAAAAACTTGATTATCCAAGTGAGATATCAAACTCAGTGTATCAAAGGATGCGCACCAAAAGACAACAAGTTGCTAACTTATATCGAGCCAACGGTAAATTTGCATCTGAGAAAATTCGCTCTAATGCAGACAAAGAATTTAGGTTTATTATCGCTGAGGCTGAAAAAGATGCTGCTGCTGAAATAGCCATTGGTGAGGCATCAGCAGCAAAAATTTATGAAAAATCTTACAGTGTCTCTAAAGAATTTTATAAGTTTTACCGTCGCATGATCAGTTATCAGCAATCACTTGGAGAGAAAGACATTCTCGTAATTGATCCAAAGAGAGTACAGTTCTTCTCTGAATTTTACAATTTTCATCCAGTGACCACTACGACCAAACAATAAGATATGCATTAACATACTGTTAATGTGATGATGAGAAATTATCCATCATTATCATTCACTTGTATTTTATCATCTTCTTTTTGTTGCATGAAAATTCGTTGTAGGCAATAATGGACAATTGCATTTGAAGGATATCATCATGGTACGTGGATTTTTAGGTTATGATCTTAGAGCATACAGTTACCTCAAGTCGCCTATTATAAATGCGATAGTCATATCACTTATAGCAGTATCCTGGCTTTTCTTGCTATCGTATTCACTACATTTCACTTTTTCATCAACAATACTATCATCGGTTGCTGGTCTTTCAGCCATTTATGGCATAGTTATTAAGCCCAGTCGCAATTTACACGAAACCAGGAAATTTGAAGGAGCATATTTTGACGCAGCGTATATTTACATGGGCCTACTACTTATCCCCATAATATACATAATGAAACTCGTGCTACCGTTTGCAATCGAGCAAAGTATTATTTTTGCAAAAACGCTTCTAAATCTTCTCTATCCAGAAGTATTGAAAGACCTCATTATATCTACTGGCCTCGTTCAGATCTATCTATTCTATATTGTACTGCCTGTAATGATATTTAAGATATTCACTTCATCAGACATTCTTGATGATCTAATGGCTCCATTTTCTGCTAGTGTAACAATATTTTTCTCGCTTATATTTGGATTTGTTAACAAGCTTGCTAGCGCATTGAAATATTTATTCACTAAGATTTCAGCTGCAATTTCTGATGCTTTAAATATATCAAATACGCCTTTTCGAGCTTTCTTATCTGATATCAGCACAAATTTTTCAGCAGCTACTACTTCATTATATAATTTCTTAAATGATCAGATATTAAAATTTTCGAATGTCTTTTTCAATTATGATAAAAAGTTTGCTGAAAAACATAGTAGTACAATTCTTATCACCATCTGCTTGGCTGTTTTTCTTGTTTCGATCTCTCCTTTAGTAGCACAAGTATTTAACAATCTAATTCTGTTTTCAAATATAGCAACAGTCAAAATTCTAGCTGCTACTAATGATATATTTTTCATAGTTCCAGCAACGTTAAAATTTAGTTTACTCGTATTAAATTTTACGTTCGGGTACTTTTTCACAGTCGCCTACACCATTGTTCGTGCGTTATCTCAAGTATTGATGATTACTGGAAGAGCATTAGATTGGTTTTTGGGTATATGCGGACGTAATCTGTGGGCAGACATCCTAAGTTATCAATTTTCAACTATCAAACCAGCCGATGTTCTCGGCGTGGTAAGTGGAGTTCTTATGACTAGGGTCACAGTATCAGACTACAAGCTCAAAGACGATTACATTAACGAAATTCTCGAAGAGAAGCCCGTAAGTGCATCATCTAATTAAAATGTCGTCTGTTTCATAATTATTCACTGCATAGATATTTCTGTATACGATATTAAAATTGTGTTCAAAGTCTTTTTCGGTTCGAATTTAATATTAATTTAATAAAATTTCGATAGACTTTGCGAAAATGGAGTAATTATGCAAGAAGAAATAAGATATATCGATAATCTAAATAATATAATAAATGCCGTCAAACGACACCAACATGATATTTTATTAGGCAGCTCATTTATACGCACAGAAAACAATATTTTATTACAAGTAGCAGTAGAGTACAACAACCTGACAGCGGTTCAAATTCTAATGAAAAGATGGATATCAGTTGATAGCATTGATACTGATTTTATCAAGAGTTTATTTGAGATTGAGCGTGTTAAATCAACAAAAAGTAATCGCTATTTTAGTGAGGCTATATTTACGATTTGCGATATTAAGTGGCCAAACGGTTCATTTCCTTCATGTATTAAGAATAATATTGAGATTGAAAAATGTATCCAGCAGGGAGAGAAATATAGAGCATTATCTAATGATCAGGCATCCCACATCGCCCTCAAACATTTCGTAACAAGTGGCTATATGAATAAATGTATTAAGTTGCTTCAGTACGACATAAGCGAAGTCTCTATACAAGAGGCCTATATTGAAGCATCTCGCAACAAAAACTCTGATCAAATACTATTATTGCTGTCTGATTATATGCCGCAGCAAGTAGATAATAATATATTTAATGAAGAAACTTTGAATAAAATACTTTATCAAGTAATTGATGATAGCAATATTAATACGCTAAAGATTCTTGAGACTAATAGCATGTTTAGAGAAGTGATTGGCATGGAAAAACGATCTCTATTAAGATTAGCAATCAGTAATGGAGATACTGCAATAGCTCAATATCTCGACCCCAATAACCAATTTGCTCAAGGCGTTGCAGAAATTAACCGCTGTATATTATCTGGCAATTTAGACCTAACTATGAATGCAGTTAATAAAATAAAAGCAGATATTGATTTTGCATCAAGTGACCGATATTTTTTAAGATGTTTAAAAAATGCAGTTATATCAGATAATGTAGAAATTTTCAGTTATTTATTTAATCTAGATATCCTTCGTGAAGAGTGCGTTCTCTCAAATAACCTATACACTAACCGGGTTACTGATTATATCAACCCTTTTTTATGTAATCTTTTCAACTCTGTAAGTGGTTTTATGAGTGCAGCTATGCTAGATGTATTTCTAAAAGATAAAGGTATTAGAAAGTTTATTAGAAGAGAATATGACTATAACAGTAAGGCGATAGCCATAGATAATCCTTATGAGCTCATACCTGAGTCTGGGCAGATGCATAGGGAAGCTGATAGTAAAATTATTCAATTATTGAGACCATTACACACCGCATTGTTACGTGAACTTGATCCACTTAGACAAGCAATGAGAAATAAAAATACTCCTGTAATTAAAAGACTGCTCGATTTAAAGATTGAACATGTCATACGAGATAATCCTGCTTTCACATTGATTGCTTATGGTAACAATGAATTATTTCGTCAAAATGCGGATTTAACAACAACTCCAGAGAGAGACTTGGTAAATATAGCATTTTGTGCTTTAAAAACTAATAATCTAGACATTCTTAAAGAAGCTTTTGTTCATATTCGTGAGCGCATACCGCAAAGCGAAATTCAACAAATATACATGCAATGCATTTATTCGGTTCTACCATTTTTAAAAGTAAGAAAAGACAATAAGATGGTAATGTGGCTTCTTGAGCAATTACAACCCATAAATATGGATAATCCTCCAGAAAATGAGCTATTTCATGATTGGCGAATACTTATTTCATGCATCGAGAATGGATCATGTGCAGAACTAATATCGATGTACGAACTTATACTATCCAAAATTAGTAGATCAGATAGAAATTCAAAATTAAAGCCACTGGGTGAGATTTTAGATAGTGCTGTTAAGCATGGAAAGATTGATCTAGTTAAAGAACTTCTCAGTTTTGCGCCGGGGCCTAACAATGCTTCTTTCGTAATTATTGAAGAAACGAATTTAGGTATGTATAGTCCAATCGTAAAAAGGAATACACTTCCTGCTATTCGGGCACTCAAACATCTCGCCTCTCCAGCAACTGCAAAGCGTGAGATGGTCAAAGAGACCGAAAATGGTGTTGGTCGATTAAAATGTGCTCATTTCCTCCTAGAATACTTGCATTCGTACTCAGCAGATCCTCAAAAGCTTTCAACTCAAGAATTCGAACGTGCATATGGTAGCAACGTAAATCCTTTAAATATTATTGGTGATACAATAAACAACTTAATACATAAAGCACTAAAATTCTATAATGTTGAAGATTCAGACCTATTATGCTCACTTTTTACATTTAACAAAGGATTTATTAAGAATGATTCAGAGCAATTTATGGCTTCTATATTTTCAGATGACACGTTTCGCTACACCCCTGAAATTAATAGCATGCTATATAGAATGATTAAGGCAAAGTGGGGAGAGGAAGATAGTAATTTACCTGAGCTATTAAGAACTAAATACCGCAAGCAAATCAGAAGAATTAAGATATCTGGAACAGAAAGAGAGGCTTCTGATAAACTAACAAAAATTGTATATGGAGACACATACTGCGATAACAAAAATATTTCAAGTGAAGCTCAAGTGAGAAAATATTTATTCTCTTTTTTCTCATCGCAGAAACGAGAACTTGTAGTTGAACAAGAGAGTATGGTATCAGCTAGCCACACAACTGCACAGGAAATAGAAGATAAGTCTGTAAGTTCAACAAGAGGTTAAGTTGCCTTAATAAATGATGGTAAAATGGACTTATTGATTGATAGAGAGTCCGCTTATGTGGGTTCTCTCTCGGCATTTAGATTTGTAATTTTTTTGAAAACAACCTTTTAAGATGATTTTATCTATTAACCTTGCATGACAGCAGTAGTTTTGTTCGCTGTTAAATGATCATCTTTTGAGACATCAGTTGGCCTTAACTCTGATG
>CAJVZW010000004.1 GCA_913020085.1 uncultured Pseudomonadota bacterium
AGTAAATACACCCCAGCTGTCACCATAGTTGCTGCGTGGATCAATGCAGAAATAGGCGTTGGGCCTTCCATTGATTCAGGTAACCAAATATGAAGAGGAATCTGTGCTGACTTTCCCATGGCGCCAATAAATAATAACAAGCAGATCAAATCCACTAACTGCCACTGTCCTACACTAATGGATGTTAAATTTGGAATTTCTTGATAAATCACGTCATAGTTTAAACTGCCGGTGTAACACAGTAACAACCCAAGGGCCATAAGAAATCCGAAATCCCCCACCCGATTAACGAGAAATGCTTTAAAGGCACCGTTTGCAGCAGAATCTTTGTGGAACCAAAAACCAATGAGCAAATAAGAGGCAACACCGACTCCTTCCCAACCAAAAAACACCTGTAGCAAGTTATTTGCACCAACAAGCATTAACATTGCAAAAGTAAAAAAGGACACATAGGCAAAAAATCGTTGAATACCCGGATCTCCCTTCATATAACCCATCGAATAAATGTGAACTAGAAGACTAATCACAGTCACAATGACCATCATTGAAACGGACAGCCGATCAAGCCAAAACCCAACTTCAAACGAGAATTGCCCCAATGAGATCCATTGATAAAGCGTAAAATTCAATAATTCGCTTTGCCCAACACAGAAATAATAAAATAAAATTAATGCGCTGACGCATGCAATACTTACCCCAAAAATCGTGGCAAACTGTGCACCACGAACACCCACTCGTTTAGCAAATAGTCCCGCAATAAGCGCACCAAACAATGGAGCAAAGCAAATGATTTGAACTAGCGATTTATATGTTTCAATCATGATTATCCCTTTAACAAGTCAAGCTCACCCAAATCTACCTTTGCATGTCGCCTGTATATAAGAACAAAAATCGCAAGACCAATAGCAGTCTCTGCAGCCGCGACCGATAAAATAAACAGTACCATCACCTGTCCCTGAAGATCACCCAGCGCATGGCCAATTGCTATAAAAATAGTATTAACTGATAATAAGATAATCTCTACACACATCAACAGAGCAATAAGGTTTTTACGACTTACAATAATACCTGTTAACCCGATAAAAAAAAGCAAACTAGAACTAATTAAATAATTCTCTAATCCAATTCCGCTCATGTTTGGTCTCCAAACTTAACAATCTTTAATCGGTTAGCTCTATTAGCGGCCACCTGAGTTTTTACTTTCTGAGTTTTGTTCCCAGGATTGGGACCACGAAATACAAGCACAATCGCAGAGATCATTGCAACCAGTAAAACCAATGCAACCATTTCAAAGGCAATTATATAATCGGTGTATATAAGCTTACCAAGCGCCACGGTATTACTGTCTATAGGGCCCACTTTTTGGGCATAGACAATTAACTGACTCGCAGGGTGAGTCACCCAATAAGTAAAGCCGACACCAAAGGCCAATAGTGCAACCAGTAAGCCAAGCCCTACCCTTGCCTTGAGTGATAATCCACTGGGCAATGAGTCTACATTAAGCATCATAACAACAAATAAAAATAGCGTCATCACTGCACCCACATACACAAAAATCAGTGCCAAAGCTAAAAATTCAGCATATTGCAGTAACCACATAGCACTTGATGCGATAAAGGTCATCACGAGAAAAAGTGCACTCTTAATTGGGCGATCTGAAAATACAACCAGTGCAGCGCTTGCAAGCTGTAAAAAAGCAAAGCCATAAAATAAAATTAGCTCCATTACCTCATATCCTTATCTTGCTCTCTATCTTCTGCGATCTTTTTCTCATACGCATCACCAATGGCCAGTAGTTTATCTTTAGTGAAAATATTCTCACCTCTAGCATTCATGGTGTAATGCATTTCCGATGTCAAAACAATGGAGTCAACAGGACATGCCTCCTCGCACAATCCACAATAGATACATTTAAAGGCATCAATATCAAATCGCGTTGTCCGCCGCTGTCCATCAGCACGCGTCTCAGCGTCAATAGTGATAGCAAGGGCAGGACACACTGCTTCACACAATTTACATGCAATACAACGCTCTTCCCCATTTGGATAGCGCCGCAGCGCAAGCATACCACGAAATCTTGGAGAAATTGGTGTTTGCTCTTCTGGAAACTGCACGGTGATCTTGGGCTTAAAAAAGTAAGGCAAAGTAACTTTTAACCCTCTTAAAAAATCAATCAATAAGAGCTGTCTCACCCACTGATGATGGCGAAAAAAAAGTAATATCCCTATAAATGCTACAATAATAAGTAAAATAATTAGCTGGTTCATGGCAGTAATCCCGTTTTTACCATCACAACCACCACAGGGATCCAAAACAGTGCAGTGGGAATTAATACTTTCCAGCCTAACTGCATAATCTGATCATATCGGTAGCGCGGAAATGTTGCTCTCATCCATAAATATAGAAATAAGAATAAACTTGATTTAGCAAATAACCATACTATTCCAGGAATGAACTGGGTCATGTCATCGATTAAATACACTCCTTGAAACGGTGACAACCAGCCACCAAAAAACAATAATACAGTCAAGAATGCTATTAATATCATGTTGGCATATTCTGCAATAAAAAATAGAGCAAATCCCATACCTGAGTATTCCACATGGAACCCTGCTACCAGTTCAGACTCGCCCTCTGCAACATCAAAAGGAGCCCGATTTGTCTCGGCAACAGCACTGATCCAATAAACAATTAACATCGGGAATAAAGGCAGCCAGTACCAGTGTAAGATACCACCCTGCTGTTTGAGGACAATTTCAGTAAGGTTCATTGATCCGGCTGCTAGAAGCACGCCGACCAGAGCAAAACCCATCGCAATCTCATATGAAATGATTTGAGCAGCCGCGCGCATGGCCCCTAAAAAAGCATACTTAGAGTTTGACGCCCATCCTGCTGTAAGAACACCGTAAGCACCCAAGGAGGTCATTGCTAAAATAAATAATACCCCCGCATCAATATCGGCGATCACCCAATTTGCTGAGAATGGCACAACTGACCATGCCACAAATGCTGGTGCAAATGCTAAAATCGGGGCAAGCACAAATAAGTAAAAATTAGATTCGCGGGGGAAAATAAGCTCCTTGCCAACAAACTTTATTCCATCTGCAAGCGGCTGGAGGATACCAGCAAATCCGGTTCGATTTGGCCCAGGCCGCTGCTGAATATAACCAATTACTTTCCTCTCCAGGGTCGTTAAATAAGCCACTGCAACAACAAGTGGAACCATAACAATTAAAATTTTGATGACAATAGTAAATAAAAACCACAAATCAATCATTATAAATTCCTTCTAATGTCACTTTAGCCATTAAATCAGGGAGGAACTGTGAATAACCACCAGATAACTCTGCACACTGATATGCCACATCATCTGTTACATTTAATTCATATGTTCTTTTTATCCCAGATTGTAGTGCCGACACTGCCTTCACTTTCGGGTCAATCCCAATTTCTTTTAATGTGTCTGGGGAAATACTAATTATAGACTGAGTCACTGTATCTTGAAGTGGTTTTGAATTTCTAACAATGGCATCACAAGATAGCGGATGTGTCACCGCAGTCTGTAAAACCCCATCTTTTTCGAGATAATTAACAGAAACCGGCTGATAGTCGTAGCCTATTTTATCTGTGAAATCAAAGTTTATTTTACTGGTAATATCATCAATAGACTGATAATCAAACCCTTCAAATTCTGCCAGGTTACCTAACACTCTAAAAACTTTCCATGCAGGTCGTGCTGCTTCATAAGGCATAACCGCAGCCTGAAACTTTTGCACGTTACCAAAAACATTAACAATCGTTCCACTCATCTCAGAATAAGTGGAGACTGGCAAAACAATATCAGCATATTGCTTCATTTTCTCTGACCAAAATGAGTTTGTAGCAATAACAAATGCTTTATCTAAGCTGTTTTGGCTGTGTGCACCAAACTGTGCATCTTGCTCAGGATGAACTTGGTGAAGCCAATAAAGCCCTTTCTCCTGTGACAATAGTTCAGAGGCCGGGTAACTAACCCCTTCGGCCCCTAAAGAGTCTGAAGCAAGCCAGCATCCAAGTGTGTTCGCTCCTTCAGTCAAAGTAAGCACTTTGCCCTTGGTTTTTTTAGCAATTTCATTAACAAGATAGCGAATTAAAGAACCCTGTGGATGCATTGTTATCTGCTCACCTAAAACCCACAAAGATGGAACAGTTAACGCTAATTGTTTATTAACCGGAACATCATCCCACATCTTATCTAGCTTCACACCTGATTTTTTTGCTTGACCCATTAAAATAGACAACCAGTCATACGGGTGCGATATAATTTGATCTGCTTCATAGTTTAGTGCATTTCTAATGGATGACAGATGAGTAACTTTTGCGCCCGCAAGCTGTGATTTTCGGATATTCCAGCCTAAAATTGGTTGCTGTGATTTAGGGTTTGATCCAATCAAGACCAATGAATTCCAATCAGAAATCTCTGACATTTTCACACCCGATACCGGTGCCCCAGTAAATTTATAATCACGGGAGTCAGTTAGCTTAATTTGGTGGGAGCTGTAAGCCATTCCTAGCTCATTCCACCATTGATTAGCAATGTATGCCTCTTCGGTTGGAATGGACGGCGACATAATCATTGCACATTCTTGTGGAGCGGCTTTTGCTTGCTCCATCTTTTGTGCAACTATCGTCAAAGCCTCTTGCCAGTCAACTTCAATCCACGTGCCGTTACGTTTCACCATCGGCTGACTAATCCGATTTTTATCCAAGCCCATGTATGAAAAACGGTCTCGATCAGCAATCCACGTCTCATTGATTAAATCATTTTCTCTGGGTAATACACGCATCACTTTTGATTCATGACCGATATTAGTATTATGAACATGCACAAACAAATTGGTGCCGATACAGTCATGCATCGATACACCTTTATGCTGCCCAAAGCCCCATGAACGCCCTTTAAACTTAAATGGCTTCGAAGTCAGTGCCCCAACAGGACACAAGTCTATCATATTCCCTGAAAGCTCTGATTTGACCCCGTCTTTTAGGTAGGTCCCTATTTCCATATGACCACCTCGACCACAGGCGCCTAACTCAGATACCCCAGCAATTTCTCTACCAAAACGCACACAACGCGTACAGTGAATACAACGTGTCATCACGGTTGAAATTAATGGGCCTAAATCTTCATCTTTTACAGCCCGCTTACTCTGTCTAAAATTAGAACCAGTAGCACCATAACCCATTGAGACATCTTGTAGTTCGCACTCCCCGCCCTGATCACAAATTGGACAGTCAAGCGGATGATTGATCAATAAAAATTCCATCACTGCTTTTTGTGCCAATCGGGTCGCTTTTGATTTCGTCTTAACAACCATGCCTTCACTGACTGGCGTTGCACATGCTGGCAATGCTTTTGGCGCTTTTTCAACCTCAACAAGACACATCCTACAATTAGCAACAACAGATAAGTTTTTATGGTAACAAAATCTAGGAATGTAAATGCCGTTGGCATCTGCTACTTCTATGATACTTTGCCCCGGTTTAAACTCGAGTTTTTTTCCATCAATTTCTACTGTCAGCTTACTGTTTTTTGTCATAGTTTATCTCGCTGCTCGTATGCTGGCCAACCAAAAGCAAGATGATTTGCACCTGGCAATTTTGATTCAACCATGGATTTGCCATTATTGGCAACTATAAATTCAAATTCTTCTCTAAATAAATCTACAAAGCTCGTTACAGGCCAGCTGATTGCCTCTCCAAATGCACAAATAGTTCGTCCCTCGATATTTTTTGCAACCCGGTATAATTCGTCAACATCACCTGGCTTTGCTTTACCTGCTAGCATATCTTTAAGAATACCATATACCCAACCTGAGCCTTCACGGCAGGGTGTACATTGACCACAGGATTCCTCTTCATAAAAACGCATCATATGACACAGCGCCTGAACCATACAAGTTGAGTCGTCCATGATGATCACCCCACCAGAGCCTAACGCTGATCCTTTGCTAGCAATATCGGAGTAATCCATCTTCATATCCAAACTATCATTTGCATTGATGAGTTTCATGGATGTCCCTCCGGGAATCACCGCTTTTAATTTTCTTCCCTGCCGAATACCACCTGCCATTTCAAGTAAATCTTTAAATGGGGTCCCAAGTGGCACTTCAAAAACGCCTGGTTTATTGACATGCCCGCTGATACAAAATATTTTCGTACCGCCACTTCTCTCTGTACCAAGTTCGGCAAACCAATCAGCGCCTTTTTCTAAAATCACTGGGACAGATGCCAAAGTTTCTGTGTTATTAATTGTTGTCGGCTTCCCGTACAAGCCATGCATGGCAGGGAATGGTGGTTTATAGCGCGGCATACCTCTTTTACCTTCAAGTGATTCAAGCATGGCGGTTTCTTCACCGACTATATATGAGCCTGCACCTAAAACATTAAAAATTTCAATATCAACACCACTACCTAGGCAATCGGCACCAAGAAGGTTTTTCTCTGTTGCCTCTTTAATTGCTGCTTCGCAGCGCTTGTAATGAAGTATAAATTCACCGCGCAAATAGTTATAAGCTTTGGTAGCGCCCATAACATAGGCACAAATTGCAATACCTTCGATCAACTGATGAGGATTCAAGGTCAAAATCAAAGTATCTTTACAGGTACCAGGCTCCCCTTCATCAGAGTTACACACCAAGTATTTTTGTGTTGGATTATCTCGATCAACAAAACTCCATTTAAGACCAGTTGCAAATCCTGCACCGCCCCTTCCTCTTAGTCCTGACTTTTTGATCTGCTCAATGATAAGGTTGGGGTCAGTTTTCTCTTTGAGAATTTTCCGCCAAGCAGAATACCCGCCAATTGACTCGTAAGCTTCTAAAGTCCATGATTGGTCTGTATCGGTATTTCTTAGACAAACTTGATTTAAACTGTTCATGGCCTGTCTCCATCTTTTATATTACTTATAATTTCTTTTACTTTTTCTGGGGTCACACGCCTGTAGAAATCCTTATCATCAATAATCATAGCCGGCGCATCGGCACAAGCTGCAATACACTCCGCTTCTTGAAGAGTAATTTGACCGTCTTTAGTGGTTTGACCGCACTTGATACCCAGCTCATTCTCAACATATCCAAGCACTGAATACGCCCCGTTAAGACAGCATGATAAGCTGGTACACACTTTAACGGTGTGATTGCCAACCGGTTTTTGTTGATACAAAGAGTAAAAAGTAAGCACTTCTCCAACTTCAGTATTGGGAACATCTAAATAATCAGCAACCGCCTGTACATGTTCTTTTTTTAGCCACTTATATTCATCCTGTACTATTCTCAAGGCCATAAGCACAGCAGACTTTTTCTTATCAGATGGGAATTTAGCAACCCATTTATCGATTTCTTTTGCCATTTTTTCGTTAATTATTTGAGACATTAACGGTCTACCTCCCCAAATACAATGTCCATCGAGGACAATATTGCAACAACATCCGGTAACATATGTCCCTTACACATTTCATTCATTGCAGACAGATGCGCAAATCCACTTGCCCTCACCTTAATACGATATGGTTTATTTGCTCCATCTGAGATCAAATAGATGCCAAATTCACCTTTTGGATGTTCAATTGCCTGATAAACTTCGCCTTTAGGCAAAGTAAAACCTTCAGTGTAAAGTTTGAAATGGTGAATCATTGCCTCCATATCATCTTTCATATCGGCTCGAGTTGGCGGCGCAACTTTACCATCACGAATTGAAACAGGCCCTGGGTTTTCTTTTAACCATTTAACACACTGTTTAATGATTTTATTAGATTGCCTTAGCTCTTCCATCCGGACAAGGTAGCGGTCATAACAATCTCCGTTAGTGCCAACAGGAATATCAAAATCGAGTTGCGGATATACTTCATATGGCTGTAGCTTTCTCAAATCCCATGCCACACCTGATCCTCGCAGCATTGGCCCAGAAAAACCCAATGCCTTTGCTCGCTCTGGGCTGACAACACCGATATTAACTGTTCTTTGTTTCCAAACGCGATTATCAGTCAGTAAGTTCTCATATTCATCCACTCGGGCCGGGAAACGCTGCGTGAAATCCTCAATAAAGTCAAGTAAGTCACCATCGCGTGCTGCGTTTAATTTCTTAACTTCTTCTTTGGTATGCCAAGTGGATGGCTGGAATTTGGGCATACTTTTTGGAAGGTCACGAATCACACCGCCTGGACGAATATACGTGGCGTGCATTCTTGACCCCGATACGGCTTCATAACAATCAACCAAATCTTCTCGCTCTCTAAAGCAGTACAAAAACAGACTCATTGCCCCTAAATCGAGTGCGTGAGCACCCAGCCATAGCAAATGATTCATTATTCTGGTCATTTCAGAAAACATCACCCTGATATACTGGGCACGAAGTGGTGCCTCTACCTCTAGCATCTTCTCAAGCGCAAGCACATATGCATGCTCATTTGCCATCATGGACATGTAATCTAACCGGTCCATATATCCAATAGACTGAATATAGGGTTTTGATTCGGCGAGCTTTTCAGTTGCTCGATGCAGCAATCCAATATGAGGATCAATGCCTTGGACTGTTTCGCCCTTCATGTTCATAATCAATCGTAAAACACCGTGCGCGGCTGGATGTTGCGGGCCAAAATTAATCGTGTAACCTTGATAATCACTCATTACTATCTCCAGCTTCATTATATCTGGCGTCAGAGCGGACCACTTTGGGAACAACAACCCGAGGCTGAATATCTACCGGATGATATACACAGGCTTCTTTCGCAGCATCGTAACCAATCTCAACTTCACCCACTAACGGGAAATCTTTACGAAGTGGATGACCGATAAATCCATAGTCTGTTAGAATCCTTCTCAGATCAGGATGTCCTTCATAGACAATACCAAATAAATCATAAGCTTCTCGCTCAAACCAGTTGGCAACAGGCCAAATATCATTTACTGAAGCAATAGAAAGGTCGTTACTTTCCAGCATTACTTTCACGCGCAAGCGAAGGTTATGCTCTGTAGAAAGAAAATGATAAACAGAGGCAAACCGCGGCTCTTCAATGGTATCCGGCAGTTCAGTTCGGGCACGACTGTAACCGGTAAAAGTGACCTCATTCGTTGCCCACTCTGTTAACCCATAGTGCAAATAATCCACACCACAAACGTCAATTAACACATCAAAGGATAATTTTGGGTCAGTTTTTAGTATATTAGCAAAATCATGCCACCCGGATTTGTCAACACATAAGGTTACTTCCTCATGAAGGGTCTCAACTTCAGTCACGGCACTGAAATTTGATGATTTTAAATATTCAACCAAACTCACACTACAACTCCCTGTGCCCTGATCGCACTAAGTTTTGAAGCTGCACAACGCCATACACCAGTGCTTCCGCCGTTGGCGGACAACCTGGCACATAAATATCTACAGGAACAATTCGGTCACATCCTCTGACCACTGAGTAAGAATAATGATAATACCCGCCTCCATTCGCACATGAGCCCATTGAAATTACATACTTTGGCTCAGCCATCATATCGTATACTTGTCTGAGCGCTGGCGCCATCTTATTACACAGGGTTCCTGCAACAATCATGACATCTGACTGCCTGGGGCTTCCGCGAAACAGACCCCAACCAAAACGATCTAAATCATATCTTGATGCCGCTGCATGCATCATCTCAACGGCACAACAGGCCAGGCCAAAAGTCATAGGCCACATGGAGCCACCACGCGCCCAATTAAGTAGCGAGTCAAGTGATGTAATTGCATAACCCTGCTGGTCTGCTTTAACTACTCCCATTCCAGTGCCCCGTGAAACCACTCATATATAAATCCAACTGTTAGTAATAATAAGAATATTGCCATACTGGCCAAACCTAACCAGCCAATATCTCTTATTGCTACCGCCCATGGAAACAAGAACGTTGTCTCCAGATCAAAAAGGATAAAAAGAATAGCAACTAAATAATACTTAACATCAAATGGAACCCTTGCATCACCAAAGGCATCAAAACCACATTCATATGGGTCGTTCTTGTGATGAACTGCTTTTCTTGGCGCAACGAGGTAGGCAAGTATTAGAGGCGCGATACCGACACCGATTGCGATGAAACAAAAAACTAATATTGGTAGATATTCAAGCAGCATCATTATTCTCTCATATCAATGTATAATACCAATTCTCAATAAACAGAAAAAGGGTTGGATATACTCTATTTACGGTGCATTATAGCCAATCACGCCTACGGCTACAACCCATATTTGGCATTAGTTATTACTTAGTAAAACCTCTTTCTTTTAATTATAGCAATATTGGACGATTTTTTCATATTATTCATACACTTATAAATAATATGCCGAAGGTCGGACTCGAACCGACACGGCCATACAGCCACTGCCCCCTCAAGACAGCGTGTCTACCAGTTCCACCACTTCGGCATTAGTTCACCTGCTTAGACTCAATTACCTGGTTTGTAATTTGGTGCATGTGATGACTTTGATAATAGCCCAATGAGATACTAGAAAAAAAGAACAACACAGCAAATATTACGGTCACTTTGACTACAAAAGAGGATGACCCACCGGCCCCAAATAAGGATCCTGCGCCGCCACCACTAAGCAGGCCCTGATCAGCACCACGACCATGCTGAATCAATACTAAGCCCAGCAAGACCAGACAGACCATGACGTGAAATGTTAAGAGGATATTTTGCATGATTTGATTAAATGTTCCCATTGTTTTTCATTTAAGCTGGACGAGCCAACTAACACACCATCACAAGAAGACAGCGCATTGATTTTTTCGATATTATTCGAATTCACACTGCCACCATAGAGGCAATTCAACTTGCACTTAGGATAACGACTCCTGAGGACAACTGCAAGTTTTTTAAGCACATCATCAATCTGCTCAATTGACGGCGTTATGCCTGTCCCAATAGCAAAAATCGGCTCAAAGGCAATGAATGCCTCTGCGCATTTATCCAGGGAAGGAATCATATCAGCCAATTGCGTTATATCTTCTTGAGTTGAAGGCACCTTATCCATACCACAACAAATTATAGGTATTAAATTTTCAGACAATATTCGGCTAAGTTTGCGATCTACAATACCAAAAGTGTCAGAACTACTGCGCCGCTCCGAGTGCCCTACAAGCACATGACTGACGCCCATCTCTTTAAGCATCTCAGAAGTCACCTCTCCAGTATGCGCCCCTGACTCAAAAATTGACACATCCTGTGCACCGAGCTTTACGCCAGCTGGCAGTACTTTTGAGACCGGCCAAATGTAAGGATGCGGGGGGATAATTATGGTCGTGCTGGATCCGTCTGGGATCATTGACACCAGCTTTAGATAGGTTTGTAAATCAGTATTTGCTTTCCAGTTCGCTAATAACCAGCTCACGTATCTAACCTGCTTTTTCTCACAACATACTATTAAAAAATATAACAGCAAAACTCAACATATCAACTATAATACCGTCATCAATTAAATGGAAGGAATTGGTATGTCTTTATTTGCCTTGAAAATGACTTATGAAAAAAACCTATCCGATTACCTAAGTCAGCGCATATCAGATCCTAGCTCACAATTGAATCAATCGGTCTTGAAACTGGGCGGCCAAATACTCTCGTTTTACAGCACACAAAGTCAGCAACACTTAATTTTTATATTTGAAGCACCCATTGAATATGCCAAACAAATTGAGCAAAGCATTATTAAAACAGCACCTTCACACTATGAAGAGACTCTTACTTTAGGCTGATCCATCCTAAGCATCCAAGCAGCCATAAAACAACCCAAGAAGAGCGCCGCTATGAATATGGAGCAGGTCAACTGATAAGTGAACAAATCAACAAACTGACCACCCACACCCTTTGATAGCATTAACCGCTGTATAAACCCTGCAGTAACGGAAATTAAAGGGCCAACGATAACACTTAGCATATTTGTGAAGCCCATAAGTATGCTCTTGCCCTTAGCATTTTGAAAAATATCACTGGCAACGCGAAAGCTAAATAGATAGGTAGCACTACAAAAACCAGCCAAAAAGCCAGCAATAAATCGTAGAATCAAAAAATCTCCAGGCAACCATATAAATAAAGCTAAAAATAACGCACAAAGAAATGACATCAGAAACATGGATCTCAACACTTGGTAGTAGTCATGTTTTAAACAGATATAGCTAACAACTGCTGCGCCAACAACCGTTCCATATAAAATAGATGCACATAGCTGACCGGACATATTATAACTGATCCCATCAATCAAACTAAGAAGCTGGGAGGCATCCCCCGCAATAAAGCCAGTCATTACAGCAAATGCGACTCCCGAATATAGGCCATTAACCCATAGCTTAGGAACGCTCATCATTTTAAACAGCTGTTCTGATAAAGAAACATTCGCCTCTTCCTCAGTTGGGATTACTGCCCTTTCTCTAATCACTAAGAAAATAGTTACCCCAAGCATAAATGCCACAACAGCAAACCACTGAAAAAACACCTGCCAGGGCATACTTAAAAATATGCTAGGCAGAATCTGCTCAGCGATCGCAGCTGCAAGTAACCCCAACATTTCAGATATCGCTACCATCATGCCAAATTGGTAAATTGGAAACCAAATTGCAATCATCGCACTAACTGCCACAAAAGAGCAAGATAGACCCGACCCCATTATAATTCTACTTACTAGAGCTGTTTCAAATGCATTGGAGTATGAAAACATTATACAGCCAAAAACGCAGATAAATGATCCCACCCCAACTACCTTTCTGGGACCAAAACGTTCAACCAATAAACCTGCGGGAATCTGCATTAAAATATGAAGAAAGAATACTGAACTAATTAAGATATTCCCATAAAGAGGGCCTAAATGAAATGCCTTCTCAATATATGGGGCAACCAGCCCAGATGAGATCTGAAGCACCAGCTGCAAAACAAAACTGATTGAGCCAATTAACCAAAAAACATATCTTATCGGCATCTAACTATCCCCACCATTAATTGTGTCATCAAGATTGAGATTATTGCCTCAACCATCAACAAGTAATTAGCATAAATCGCTTGTGTCGCGAATTTACCATTAAAGCCACCCTCAGTACAAGATAAAAATAAACTCTTTTGATCTGCTTTTAAGTGGCCATCTTGCCACCTGATGTCCTTAATTATCACTTGCAACTCCCCGAAATTATGTCACAATACGAAGCTGATTATAGCTGATAAATGATGAGAAATTCTCAAACACCTGAAACAATTTGTCTTGTAAGTCCTTACAGAAGATGGATTGACTTATATTGTCAAATACTTGCTGGAAATCGAAGCGTGACACACCAGCACATTGAAACAGAAAAACAGCTTCAAGAGCACATACAATCCACTCAACACAATAGCCTGTTTTCAGACAATCCATTTTATCATCTTTCCTTTAACAAACCCGCATTACTCTCACAAAGCATCAAATTAAATACAGCAGCGATCTTTCTATCAATCAACCAAATGAGCTATGCACAAATCAAATCTCTCAGTAAACTGCAGATCACAATCAAAGATATGCAATATCCATCGCGATCTGATCTTCAAACAGTAATCCATCACTTTGCCAAGCAAAGAAAAACCAGCTGCTCATTTAACCATTTACTTCAAGAACATTCTTCTAATATCGATGATATATTGGAGGCCTGTGAGCGTCAATATCTTCTCAGCCTTGATTTGCAAAATAACGAAAAGACAGCGATTTACCATTCATCTCCTAATGGGTTTCGTATCGCCGAATTTATCTACCGCGAAGACCCATCCGCTATTAAAAGAATCCTTGATCGATTAGACCCCCAGCAGATGACCAGCGCTTACTGGCTCATCGTCAAGCAATTGGGAGTATTTAGCCAATCCCCTGAACTAACCTCAGCTGAACTAATGCAAATCTCCCCATTGAGGTCTTTGCACACAATAATCAAAACTTGGTATTCAAGACACAGAAAAAAAATTACTCAATACCGCCAAATGTGTATTCAAATTGAAGAAAAAATGAAAGGATCAAAGGGCCCTGACCTTGAACAGCTTATTATGTTTCTGTTCCTAAGTATGGGGCGATCAAATGGCTAATTTCGGCATTTTAGGTGGAACCTTCAGCCCTCCACATCTTGGGCATCTTGATATCGCAGAAATTGCAAAGAAGCTATTTGAGCTTGATATCATTTACTTAATGCCATGCCAATTCCCACCACATAAACAGCAGTGTATCGAGACCTATCATCGTTTGAATATGCTCCGAATTCTATTTCGCAAGCATCATTATATTCAATTTGATTTCTCCGAGATCCTCAGAGACGGCCCCTCTCTAACCTATTTGTCGATGCAGGCTTGGCGAAAAAAGCACCCTGATGACCGATTGTTCTTTATACTGGGCAGTGACTCGTTTCTATCCATAACATCCTGGGATTTTTGGCAGGATATAATACTAAATTGTGAACTGATTGTTATCCCTAGAGGCATGAGTGCTGATGATATCCATATCCCCGACCAATGGCAAGATAAGGCAGATAAAATACATATTATAAGAGAATCTGTCCGCCCTATCAGCTCAACAGACGTAAGAAACGCCGGTAACACAAACGAGATAATATCGTTACTTGGGGATGATACTGCAGCGTATTATATAGATAATTGCATCTAATCAATTACTGGCGGAGACGTATCGTTTTTGTGACCAGTCTAAAGAAGGAATATATTTATTCATGACACGTGAGATTTCTTTTGGCATATGTTTTGGAACCTCGTCAATTAGCTGATCAATATATGGCACCAAAACAGACTTTTTCCACCATGAATCTTGATCAAAGTTGATTGTATGAAGCAGTATGACCGTTAGCATTGCAATCACAACACCTCTTAATAATCCGAATATTGCCCCCAATAGGTGATCTAAGACACCAAGACCGGAACTGTAAATGATAAATATTAAGAATACCCGAATTAATGCACTACACAGCAAGACCACCACAAAGACCCCTATCACGGTAAGCGCTAATCTTACAGATGGGGTATGAATATGAGGAGCCAAATACCCAGATATATCCACCGCATATAGATAAGCAAGCCAAATAGCCACACCCCAGGCCGTTAAGGCCAGAGCCTCTCTGATAAAGCCTCGAAGCGCACTCACAACGATCGATACAATCGTTACACCAGCAAGAATCCAGTCAAAAAGGTTATAGGCAGATAGATCGTACAAGGTCATAATTTAACAATAAATCCTTCAATATCATTTTCAAGCAGCTGCTTTTTGTGATTACGCGCATGATCTGCTGATGGGAATTGACCACATACTACAATAAATCGGGCGGGATTATCTTTCTTAAGCACTGTAATCTTATCCACCCCTATCATCTCTAGCTGTGATAAAAAGGTCTTTGCAGCATTCTCTGAGCTAAATGCACCAAGCTGAACGGAATACGACTGCAGTTTTGACTCAGCAGGCTTAATCTCTTTAGCTGGCGAATTTTTCTTTAGCGGCTTGACCTGCTTTGCTGGCTTTTTCTGTTGAATCGGATCGATTTCTTTGGTTGGCTGAACACCCTTATCATTTTTAACCTCGGGAGTAGTTTGCTTTGCTATCTCCGGCGTCTTAATTGCAGGCTCCATCATCGCTTGAGGCTCTGTCACCGATGGCATTGGCTGATCTTCATGATGAACAGGAACGATTGGTGTACTCTCTTCTATTGGAGCAACCGCATCGCCAGAGGCACTGTCTGTTTTGTCTTGCGTCACACCACTCTTGTCATCTGTCTGTGTGTTTTTTTGTGGCTGATCCATCATTTCTTCTGGAAATTTTGCAAGTGGCTTGGTGTCCGAGCCTTTAACAGGCTTATATGAAAACTGGTTATCCAGAGTACTTGAGGCACCATCAAAGTCAAGCTCCCCTACCGATGCTCTAAGATTGTAACGACCCAGCTGAGTGTCCTTGAAATGACTAGATCCAATATAAAATACTGTTGCTGATAGAAGCACCAGCACTACATAGCTAATAATTTTTTCCCTTAAACTACTACCCATAACTGCTCCAATTAGTATATAAAAACAGCATATGCCATGTCAGTCTAATCTGCAAGCGCTTTAGGCATACACGCTTCTAACACATGGAATGATCCACAGATGATTGCGGGCTGGTTTGCCAATATACTGATCGCATCATCGGGTGATAGCCATTTGATATGATACAATTCTTTTGGAATGCTCTTCGGCGTATGACACTCTGGATGGTGACACAAATAGATATGAATCGAATCTGATTTTATCGCCTCAAAAAATGCCTTGATGTCTCTATCAATGCGAAGATTGAAAAAAAAGTTCCATCGTTTAATTTGATAATCCAATTTCAACTGCTCAACTAGAATTTTTACCGCCCAAACATTATGTGCTGTATCAATAATTACAGGCCCAGGGGCAATTTTCTGAGAGCGATAAGGAATATGATTTGGCAGCAACCTTGAAAAATTCTGACCTGGCATAAAGTGTGATAAGGCCTGTACCACCAAACCAGCTAAATCTCTATTAACCCCTTTCGGATATGCACCTTGATAATTGTCGACGATATGATACTCAAAACCAATTACCTTTGACCAATACTGGAATTCACTCATTAAATCTTTAACGATAGAGAAAACAGGGATTCCTTGCCTGGCGACCTGAATCTTTTCTTTAAAAATTTTCTCCCGGGTATCACCGAGTCTATCAGTGTGCTCAAGATCTATACTGGACATCACAACACAATCCGGTTCAAGAGCATTTACTGAATCAAGACGACCGCCAAGACCAACCTCTGCAATTAAAAAATCAACAGAACTCTCCTTAACCAGGATACAAGAGAGCACCATTAAACACTCATAGTAACTTAACTCTCGAAATGGTATTGATTGTAATTTTACAAATGCGCGCTCCCATTTTTCCTGGGATAACTGCTCTGAGTTAATCAAACATCGTTCTTTATAGGAATGTACATGTGGGGAGGTGATCAGCCCTACAGAAAAACCGGCTTGCTGCAGACAGTGAGACAGCATCCAGGCACATGACCCTTTACCATTTGACCCAACGATTGTAATGACCTTCCTCGATGGCTTTTTAAGCCCCAGACAATCAATTGCACTTCGGACATTATCAATTTTCCAGGTTCGATTTGGGTCTGACTCTTTTGCCAAGGCATAGAGATATGTCGTTAAATCATTCATTGCCGGGGAGCAACCCTAGCAGATGGCCCAGCTCAAATTTGAGATTTTTTCTAGCGACCACGCTATCGATCAAACCTTTTTCAAATAAGAACTCACTGGTCTGGAACCCCTCAGGCAATTTCTGTTTAACAGTTTGAGCGATCACTCTAGGCCCTGTAAATCCAATCAACGCGCCCGGCTCTGCCCATATTATATCAGCTGAGGTTGCCAAAGAAGCCGATACGCCCCCAGTAGTTGGATCAGTTAAAATAGCAACATATGCGGTTTTCTCTGAGCGTAATTTAGCAATAGCAGCGGATACTTTTGACATCTGAAGCAACGAATACACTCCTTCGTGCATCCGCGCACCGCCGCTAGCAGCAACACAAACAAAAGGACATCGCAAACTGATTGCGGTTTGTGCAGCTTGATAAAAACGCTCTCCAACAGCTACGCCCATTGACCCGCCAATAAAAGAGAAATCAAAACAACCAAGAACAAACTGATTATCACCAATACAACCAACCCCTGCAATAAAAGCTTCTTTATCACCATTATTTTTCTTCGCCTTCGTCAGACGATCATTATATGACTGTTTGATATCTACAAAAGCCAGCGGATCATGACTAACTGAGTTATATTTCAAAGGCTCAAATCGGTCTGTTAGCTGAGTAACCCTATCATTCCCTGTTAATCGGTGGTGGTGACCACAATTAGAACAAACAGATAAATTTTCAACAAATTTCTTTTTGTAATGCATCGTCTGACAGTTTTGACATAAAACCCAAACATGATTAGGTACTTGTGTCGCTGATTTGTGCGTTGCCTTTTCTCCTATCATTCAACTACCTTTTGATTTTTGGCTCATTCCCAACTAAAAGGCCTGACAGTAGGCTTTTTATCAAGTTACCAATCAAACTGCCTTTACCCCCAACAATGGTTAAGCTTGGCTCTTTGGGGATAGCTGCAGGATTGACAAAATTGCTTATGTTCGCAAAATACACGAGATTTTGAGGTATCTTCATACTGTTTTCGTTGGCTTTATAAATACCAAAACTACGGTCTTTATTAGCCTGTTCGACCTTAAAATATTGCTGATATCTTAAATCTTGTCCACTGAGTGGCGCAACTCCCAAATGGTTAAACTGCCTTGAAACAACAACCCAGCCACTGAAATCCGGATATGTTTTTTTAAAATCAGCATACACTCGCTCAAGATCGATACTAATCCCGCCATCCTCCACAACATGCGCAGGAGAATTTTCCTTATTAAATTCTATCTTACCTTTCTCAAGATTTTCTCTCAGCCACTGCCAAAACGCTTCTGCCTCTACAAGCTCTTTAATATTTATTGGCTCGGCAACAACTGACTTAATCGCATCCACCTTGTGACATTTTTCCCATAAATCTTTAATATCGTGTAGTAACTCAAAATCACTGTAGCCATCTTCAAAGTGATGTAGCGAGCGCACCCAAGAAACAAACAAGTCATCATTTTCCGCAATCCAGATAAGGCCCGCATCCGGCATGATTGATTTAGCGACCATGGGCGTTTGCATTGCAGCATATTGCTCATTGTGTGAGCGCATGTAGCGCAAACGATAATGCTTACCAATTGGCATGGCCCCCATCGCTAATGGACACCAATTTGAAAGATGATAGCCTTTATCATCCGTTATACTTATTAGTCGATCACGGTCAATGTGTCCGATACCATTAAGAAGTGCACTTGAGAAAATGGCATACAACAACCTAAGCGATTCATATTCCTTAAATCCATTTTTGACTTTCACAATCTTTTGCCCAACCTGCTCCACCATTGAACAGGCTCTACTCAGCGCAATATTTGCATGAATAGAAGCCTGATTATCTTTTGACGGAATACTCTGGCAAAACTCAAAAAAGTTTTCAATTAAGTCAAGGTACAGCTCATTGAATTTGTCTTTTTCCAACCGCGTATGGGTTATTAGCCGATCAATTATCTGCGCATGCTTTGAACCGCTGATCAGTTTCTTCCCAGACTTTATTGGGAATATCTCAGATTCATCTTTCACTCTCAGTTTTTTATCCGATTTTTTCCAATGATGGGAAAAGACCATATCATTTCTCCAAAAGATTTTCGTACCAAGGATTAACCCTGGGGATATTATAGCCAGGATAATGGATTTGGTCCAGATAAAGCGCATGCGGGGGCGCTAAATCTGGATGTTCAGGCCTTGTTTTTGCGATCAGCCTTTGGTAGGGAAAGTCAATCTCCCTTTCATGATACCCAACACGCAATAAACTACCGACTAAATTTCTCACCATCCGGTATAAAAAAGCATTAGCAGTTACGGTAACTACCACCCATTCACCTGACTGCTGCCATTTCAATGTTTTTAATTCTCGAACCGCATGCGGTGCTTGGCAGCCACTGGCCTGAAATCCTGTAAAGTCATGCTCTCCAAGTAGCCGACTTGCAGCATGGTTAATGCGGTCGATATCCAACGGCCGGTAACTATGATAAGCCAGCTCCGACAGATGAACCGGAAAGAACTTCTGTTGATATATTAAATAGCGGTATGTTCTGGCTGAAGCAGCAAATCGGGCATGAAAGTTGTGATCGACCGGCACAGCCCAGAGTACTTTTACGGTTCGAGGTAATATACGATTTAAGCCATATGTCCACGCATCGATATCAATTTTTTTTGGCAGCTCAACATGAATCACCTGCTCTGTTGCGTGTACTTTTGCATCAGTTCGCCCCGCACAGATAATTCTTGTCTTAAGAGCAGTGATCTGTGACACAGCATTTGCAAGATAATCAGCAACTGCCCTGCCTGAGCTTTGGGATTGAAAGCCATGAAATGCTGGCCCAAAATAAGATACTCCCATCGCAATCTTATGAAATTCATCGCTGGTATTTACCATCTGTATCGAAACCGTTATAATCAATTAGTATTCGGCTAATTTAACATGCTAATTAATATTCTCCAACATTTTCCAACGACAGATACAGGCGATTTTATTACGCTCAGCAGCCATGTTGATGTCATCCCATCGATTGACCCTCACACTGACGCTTATTTCTTCGGCTCAATCACATTGATGACTCTATGCGTCATGATGATACTACATGCTTTCTCATCCGGGCGCAGAGAGGCAAATTTCATCAAAAAACTCTATGAAATTGAAGAAGAGGAGTATGATTTCATGTCATCTGGTGAGGGCTTTCACTCTCAACTTGATGTTGCCTCTGCGTATATCGATATGTCGCTATTTGATGATGCAATGCGTATTATTGATGATATTAGGCCCAAAACTCGGCGCAATGAGGAACTTAGGTCACACTTGAGAAGCGTTGAGGCAAAATTTCAAAAGAACTGCATCACCATTGACTAACGAGACCCTGGCCCCCGAGGTTTAAATGGCTGCTCTGGGTTGATTTCGTATTTCTTTTCGCTGGTCTCTTCGCTACTTTTTTGTTTTTCTTTCGCTTTCTTCTGATCAAACTCTTTACTGGTAGTCTGCTCGGATTTCTCAGCAGCCACTTCTTTATCTTTACTGTGCTCATCAGAAAAATCTTGGAGCTGCTGAGGGTCAACCCCACCTAAATCACTAATGATCTGTGCGTAAGTATCAGCTTTTGGACCTGTGCTTGAGCCACCACTTTCTCCTGTATCATCGTCTTTTTTTGCAAGCTGTTTTGACTTTTGAAGTGGACTAATGATCAATGCATTCTTTTTTTTATCGTCACTACTGGCCATGGGTTAATTTCTCTAAATTCATCATAATTTCGACTGCGTTACTCGCGCCGCCTCTGAGTATATTATCAGACAGGACCATAAAATTCCACACTTTGGACCGAGGCGACATTGCTCTAAGGCGGCCGACATGGATCTTTGAGTTACCTTTTGCTTGCTGCATAGGCGTTAGTTTTTCTCTTGGATTATGGTAAGTGATCAGATCTGATTGATGCAGCACCTGCTCTATTTGATCGCGATCAATTTCCACATTGAAGTCTACCGTCACTGACTGAGTGTGCCCATATAATACTGGGATTCGAATAGTTGTTGCCTGTAGTGGAATATTTTCGTTAAGTATTTTAGGCAGCTCATTTGCGATCTTCCATTCTTCTTTGCAGTAGTCGTTATCCATCCACTGATCAATATGTGTTTCACAATCAAAGGCAAGATGATGGTATTGATCTGTTAATAGTGCATGTAATGTTGCATCCTTTAGACGATTAAGAGCCTGCTGACCTGCACCTGAAATAGATTGCATACTCACGACATTAATCGCTATGACTTTAGAGATCTCCCTGAGCAAGTTAATCACATGCACAAGCTGAATTGTGGAGCAATTAGGATTACTCACTAACTTAGAATCAGCAATGACATCGTCATTTAAAGATGCCGCAACCAAGGGGACATCTGAGTGCATTCTAAAATGTGAAGTATTGTCAATCACAAATGCTCCACTTTGCATCGCATAAGGGACAAATTTTTCTGATACCTTGCCCCCTGCACTAAAAAAGGCATACTGGCAATTATCAAAACTATCTTGACTTAGTACTTGGACAATAAACTCACGACCTTCAACAACTAGGATCTCTCCAGCAGATCGCTCAGATGCAAGCGCTTTGATTTCAACATCGTGCCCTAAACTGATAATGATTTCTCTGATTATCTCCTTTCCAATCAGTCCAGTTGCACCAACAACTGCTATTTTCATAGTACAAACCTCAGGTATTAACTATAATATAGCTAAGCGTAGCGTTTTTTGGGATAAAATGACAGGCAATGATCAACAAAATATGGATGAGTTTTTCCTCCAAATGAAACAACCAAAAAAATCACAGTGGACGACACATTATCCTGACCTATCTGTCAAGGATCAAAAAAAGTTTGACCAATCAGATATCATGCCAACATTAACCCTTGATTTACATGGAAGAACAACAGCGCAGGCAACCGATCAAACCGATGCACTAATTCGCTTTGGGCGAGAACATCAACATCGTTTAATACTTATTATCCATGGCATTGGTTCTGGCCAGCTAAGAAATACTGTCACTCAAATACTTACTGACTGTGATGATATTTTATATGCAACTAATAAGCATGCCGGGAAAACCTCAATGAGTCGCATCTGGGTTTGGCTAAAAAGATAATACATTGACATCCTTTTTTGTAACACGGATAATAAGAAGTCAAAATTTTTACTCATATGGATAACCCTATTATTGTCGGTATAGCCGGCGCATCTGCATCTGGAAAGACCCGTCTTGCTAACAACTTGGTCGGAAAACTATCCATACCCTGCACTATTATTTCTGAGGATCATTACTACAAAGATCAAAGTCACTTGCCAGAGGCATCACGAGATGCCCTTAATTATGACACCCCTAGTGCGTTTGATCATGCATTACTGTGCACCCATATCCAGCAGCTTAAAAGCGGCAAATCAATTGAGTGCCCCAAGTATGACTTTAAAACCCATTGCCGTAGAGAGAACTTTTCCATTATCGAACCGACACCGGTCATTATAATTGACGGCATCTTGCTCCTTGCTGATGCTGAGATACGTGAGCAACTTGATATCGCCGTATTCATTGACACCCCCCTTGATATTTGCCTAATAAGAAGAATACAAAGAGATAGAATTGAGCGCGGGAGACTGTTAGAAGATATTATCGATCAATACCAAGCCAGTGTCCGCCCAATGTACTATAAATATGTTAAACCCAGCATGAGTATGGCTCATTATGTTGTCAATGGTGGTGGTGATAATTGGGAGGCGATTGACATTCTCAAAAGTCAAATCATGCAAACAATGAGCTAAGGAAAGTATATGTCTGATAAATTAAGCGCATTAATCGTTGGTTGTGGCTACTTAGGAAAAGCCCTCGCAAGTCAATTAATATCTGACGGGCTCACTGTATACACCTTGAGTAGAAGCCAGCCACCTATCGCCCAATGTCACAATATAAAAATGGATCTTGCGCATATTGATGGCGGCCTACTCCCTGATGTGGATATAATTTTTTATATGGTATCTCCAAATAGTCGCACGGAGAGCTGCTATATTAATACTTTTGATATTTATTTAAAGAATCTTATTCAAGCGTACAGTAACCGTAATGTAAGCCGATTTATATTTGTTTCATCAACCGCTGTTTACGCTGCAAGTCATGGTGAGTGGGTGACAGAGGAATCTGAGTTAACACGTAGTCACTTCCGGGCTGATAAGTTGCTCGTGGGGGAGGAACTTGCAATGAATTTCAGCAGATCACCCGTTGTCGCAAGATGTTCTGGGTTATATGGACCCAACAGGCACCCTTTGCTTGATCAGATTCGATCAAAAAATCTATATATGGCCAATTCAAGACTGTATTCAAATCGTATATATCTCGATGATTGTGCCAGTGCGCTTGAGCATCTAATGCGCCTGCAGTTTAATGAAGGTATTTATAATGTGAGTGATCAAGAGCCCACATCAATTAATACAGTTATGAGCTGGTTGGGAGCAAAATGTGGTGTTAACTTCCCTGATGCAAGTGAATCCACAACCGAAGACAAGGCCAATGTTACTAATCGACGAATCAGCTGTGAGCGCCTTTTAACGACAGGGTTTACTCACCGCTATCCTTCATTCCGCGAGGGGTTTAACCGAATATTTAAGAGCGAGTCGATGCAGCGACCGCTTGACTACTAGCGCCTTTAATTGGATCCGGGATGAGTTTTAAGACATAATCGTCAACCATGGGCGTTTGTAGCGGTGACAATTTTACATAGTCCGCATTGGCCCATTTATTGAGAAGATTATCAAACCGGTTAGTAAACGGATTTTCAGATTCACCCATAGGAATCACTATCATCGCATGTGGCGTCATCATATCCACCTGCATTCTCAGTGATGGCCCTTGTGAAAACTCAAACGGCTTACTAAGTATATTCCAGCGCATGCAGTTAATTGAGTGCCGAGCACCCTCAACCGGCACATATCTATTGTATAACCCGCTAAATCCAGGGATCTTGCTTGCAATTTTATTCTCAATTTTTGCCTTGTGAAGCACTCCCCACTTCCACTGCTTCATATCCTTACCCAGCTGAGAATTTAACCGGTCAATTGCCCGCTGAAAAGTAATCTTTTTAAGATCATCAGCTGATTTATAGCCATACTTAGCAGCCAGGTGATCCGAACTGATGACCTGCTTCAAGAATAGAGCATCAAAATCAATTCTACCCCACTTTGGCAGTGACTTATTTTCTACTGAGTAGACAGCTTGTGACATTTCAATTAACCACATCCCAAAGATGGTTGGCTCAATTGCATTAACTTTAGAATAGCCATCCCAATTAAACAAACGATTATATGCCTTTTGATATTTAGAATCCACTTGCTTAATGACTAAGTCAGATCGCAGTGACATCCACTCATTATCCATCACATCCGCCTGAATTTTCATATTTTCGGACATGTTCAACACCTTGTGACTTGACACCAAATGGATTAGTCGCGCAACTCTGCCATCATCATACCCATGTGATGTTAGTAAGTATGGGTAGTGCCCAGATACAACACGATTATTAGTACTATATACAAAACCGCTTTCCGGATTTACTGATCGGGGTAGCTGTGAGAATGGAATAAATCCTTTTGGCAAAAAAGCAGAGGTTAATGGAACAGGAATATGAGATTGATAGGTTTTCTTAGGTACTCTACCAACCAGCTGGTATGCAATGTTTCCCTTGTTATCTGCTAGAACTGCGTTGATAGGAGGTGAGATATGATTTTTAAGCGCAACTCTCGCATTATTTACACTGCTACTGCTATTTAAAAAATAGATCCCTTGGAGGGTTGTATCTTTGAGCTCTCGACCGACCCATGAAAAAATCACATATGGACCATGCTTTAAATCTACATCTTCATTAACAACCACACCATGGTCAGTCTCTAGAAACTCAACATCTACTGGCTGCTGTCCTTTAACTTTTATCTGCTCTTTTCTAATCGTGTATTTCGGTAATTTATCAGTATAGTAAATATCGCTTTGATCTACTTTTCCATTAGTAAAGCCCCAGCTAACATTTTTATTCCTCCCAATAATCACCCCTGGTGATCCAGGAATTGCAGCACCAGTTATCTCAATCCCAGGCGCCTTAAGTGATACTAAGTGAAAGATATTGGGACTGGCCACTGAAAGATGCGGATCACTTGCAAGAATCGCACTTTTAGTCTCACTGCGTTTAGGTGCCAACGCCCAAGCATTGGACCCTGGCATACTGACATCAGCACCGCCCATTCGATATATTGTGCGATGGTTAAATTCAGCAAATTTTTCAAGTGTGGCCAATACGTGTTTTGGAACTGGTGGCGGCTGGGTAAACTTGGACTTTTCTTGATTAAACGGAAGACCATGGCGCTTCAAGTCTTGGTTACTGCAACTTGGTATCCCCAAGTCAATGGATGGATAGTAGCTCTTTGTTTTATTGTGTCCTTTGACGCTTTCAACTTTAAAATTCGACAACTTCTTCGTCCAGATCTTCTGCATATCCCAAGCGATAGCCTTTGCAACCAGTAAATTATCCTCAGGCTTCCACTGCTCAAGATTAACCCCTATCAATCGCATCAAGACAGGTTTTTGGTTTTGGGCAATAAAAAAGTTGACACCCTTCGCATATTGCGTCAACGCATACTGAACTTCTGGGTCAAAGTTAGCAAACGATGATTTTGCAGCATTTGCGAAATTCATCATCCTCATATACCGATCAACTTCTACCCCACCAGAGCCCACAAGCTCACTCAATCGACCAGAAAAAATATACTTATACATCACCATCTGCATTAATCGGTCTTGTGCAGTTACATAGCCTTGGGCAAACATCAAATCACCCATATTCTGCGCATTAATAACAGGGATGCCACTATCAGATCGTGTGATTGTCACTCCTTTTATCAGCTGAGGTGATTTCGCAACTCCCTGAACCTGGATGGAGGCATTATGGATTATAAATAAGAATGCTAATAACCCTGTGAATGATGCAATTCCTATAAATAATAATCCGTATCGTAAAATTTTTTTCATATATCATTATGTCTGCAGAACTCGTGTCCAAGTATATGAGCCCACCCGTTGAAAGTCCAGAAAAAAACTATTTTCTAAGCATACCAACTTCGGTAAACGTACTATAATGCAATCGAGTTACCAAAAATTGTTACGTGAGAAATCAACTACCATCAAACATAATCTGCCCAGAAACAGGACTTATTTATTGCGACCCTGTCACAATTGAGGGTATTAGTGAAGAGTATGTATATGAGCGTGCTATGATAACTCACTGGATGAGACTGGGTAAAAGAGAATGTCCTTATGGAAATAATCTTACCACTGACAAAGCTCACCCCTTCATCCCGGCAACAAAAGTATTCGAAGCGGCCAGTCATTATACTAAAAGCAACCCCTCAACTTGCGAAGCAAAACGGTTTAAGTCTTATTGGAATAATGAGCTAAAGTGGCGAAATGAACTTGCCTCTTCAGAGCTAGATAATAACGCTTATATCAACGGGCTGATTGCTCAATATCAGCAAAATTGTTACAACGCTAATTGTCAGTACATCGCCTCTTACCTGGTGAATTTTAGTTTTTTGAGTGCATTGATGATTTATGGTAACCAACTTTATCCGATACTCACAATCAGCACAGCATTAAATTTCTATCTTGCTCTAGGAACAGCCCTGCTCTTTATGGCAGGTTGCTTTTTGTGGATGTGGCCAGAGCACACTCAATCATTCAATTGGCTTATCGGAGATTCAACACAAAGTGTCACAACCGCTGAATGTAATGCTCTGACTTCTCTTTGGAATCCACAGACCTTAGAAACCTGCATGCGGTTCCCACAAAATGAAAACTCTCATGAGAACATATATGATAATATCACTGAATATGCTCACACATTTTCACAGTTGGTTCTAGGGACCTCAAAACTTTCGATGTTTAACGTAAGTAATGAAAAAGCGATCCCAACTGTGATAAACAATATGCAAAGTGCTGATGCACTTGATAAGCACACAAACACGCTTGAAGAATACCACCAAAGAAAAGTAGCAATTAGACAATTGAAACGGTATGAAAAAAATCCAGAGCTCCTGAATTTGCCAAACGCCATCCCCCTTTTCTTGCAACCGATTAATTTTATTATCCATTTATTGAGTTGGAGCAAAAATTTAGTTGTGAGTAGTCCCACCTCATATGAAATTTCATCGAATTTCACCAACTCTTATAACAGGAAGAACATCTTAGAAGAACGCCCTGAGCAGGATTCGAACCTGCGACCTTTCCCTTAGGAGGGGACTGCTCTATCCAGCTGAGCTACCAGGGCATATGTTAGACTTATCATAAATAATTTAAACTGTCACTTTACCTTCCTAAAGAAGCGGTTTAGAATGAACCAATTGTATCGAGAAAAGGCCAATGATTGATTATTTATATTGGGCACCAATGGGAGTCATCTATCTCACTTGCTGCTACTTTTTATTCACCACCAGATCCAGCAGCAATCTTGTTTCGAAGCACCCTCTTGGCTACGAAGGGGAACAAAAACAATTTGATATCCCCAAAGATACAAGCAACTTACCTGCGCACCTTACCTTATTTATTCAGCCGAAATCGAATGCATTTTCTGGCTATGAAATTTACCAAACGCTGTCATCAAGTGGGCTGAAATACGGTGAACACCAAATGTTTCACCTGATGCATGACAGTGGCATCGTGTTCTCTGTTTGTGATGCTAATGCGCCTGGTGCACTAGATCTGAATGATCTTGGCCAAACAGAATGTCCAAATGGTCTTGCTGCATTTATTGATACTCAGTCTTTACAGTTTAATCCGCAACATCTTAAATTATTCGTTGACACTTCCAAGCTGATTGCTGAGGATCTTGATGCTAATATTATTCTTGAAGATCAGTCCCCACTAGAGCCATCAACTATAGATATTTGGCATTCTCAGTATTTTGCAACTGAATCTGCATAATTTATGGATAGAACCGATTATATTGAGCTTCTAAAAGAAGCTCAGAAATACGCTGATGCCTACCATAATAATGACCACCCATTAGTAACTGACGATACCTACGATGCCTTGGTCCGAGAAATTCAGCGAATTGAAAAATTACACGATGATTGGGTGCTTCCCTACTCTCCATCGCAGCGGGTACAGGGCAGCCCAAGAGAAAAGTCAGTCAAAATCCCTCATCACATCCCGATGCGATCACTGGATAACGCATTTACCTCAGACGAAATGATCGAATTCTTCAAACGCAGTGAGCTCGATCATACTCCCCTTGTATGCGAAGTGAAATTAGATGGACTAGCAATTAGTATCGAATACATAGATGGGATACTTCATCAAGCGCTTACCAGAGGAGATGGAGAGATTGGTGAGGATGTAACAAGTAATATCCGCACCATTCGCTCCCTGCCACTAAAATTGGCCACAGAAAGCCCTCCTCATCGAGTTATTGTCCGCGGCGAGGTATATATAAAAAAATCAGATTTACACCAGCTTAATCAGGAGCAACGAAGAAAGTCACTACCAGAATTTGCTAACCCTCGTAACGCAGCTGCTGGCAGCCTCAGGCAATTGGATGCCAAAGTAAGTGCTGAGCGTCCTCTAAGGGTTTTTCTATACCAGCTTTTTATTGATTCTCAACCTGGTGGAGTGGATCATTTTGATGCGCTTGCAATAATGCGAAAATGGCAACTACCAGTCAATCCCCTATCAGAAAAAGTAGACGATGCCTATAAGGCCAACTCATATTATGATCGTCTTGCTAAAATGCGAGATAGTCTACCCTATGAAATTGATGGTCTTGTATACAAAGTCAGTGATTATAATGCTCAATTAGAAGCTGGATTTACACAAAAACATCCTCGCTGGGCCATCGCACACAAATTTCCAGCACGGACAGAAGTGACCCAGATAGAAACCATTACAATCCAAGTCGGTAGGACCGGTGTTATTACACCCGTGGCAACACTCAAGCCGGTAAACGTTGGAGGCGTCACGATAACACATGTATCCCTGCACAATTTTGAAGAAGTGACACGCAAAGATATTCGAGAAGGCGATAGTGTCTATGTACGCCGCGCAGGTGATGTAATTCCTGAGATTGTTAGTGTTCTTCCCAGTAATTCAGCAAGAAATGCTCCACCTGTAAAACCCTTACGCTGCCCCAGCTGTAATACTGAACTGGAGTATGAGCAAACCCTAATTCGCTGCCCAAATACCAAAGGGTGCCCAGCTCAAAAAGAGCGCATGATTGCACATTTTGTCAGCAGGAAGGCAATGAACATTGAGGGAATTGGACCCAATATCATTCAATTACTTATTGCCAACAAACTTGTGGACCAGCCCATAGACCTTTATCGTATTTCAAAAGCGACATGGAGTGAGCTGCCTCGTCTTGGTGAAAAATCAGCTGATAATATTCTTCTCTCCGTTCAGGCCAGCTTAAATAGCCAGCTTGTTCGTTATATTTACGCACTTGGTATCAGGGAAGTAGGTGTCACCATTGCTAAAACATTAGCCGATCATTTTGGCGACTTTGAATCCTTTTTTGCGGCATCAGAGGAAGATCTCATTGCCATACATGATATCGGACCGACGGTCGCCGAGCATATTCTTAATTACACCAAAGAACCTACTCACCTTGAGACATATCATCACCTGGTATCTATGGGCCTGCAATTTACTGATGAGAAAAGTTCGAATGATCTAAATTCTCTTCAATTCGTTGTAACGGGGAAGTTGTCAAAAATGACAAGAGATGAGATTACTGCCGCTCTCAGATCGCATGGGGCGATTGTCAATTCTCAGGTCAGTAAAAAAACCTCCTATCTAATCGCAGGAGAAAATGCTGGTTCAAAATTAGCACGAGCCAAATCACTCAACATTCCTATCTTGAGTGAAGATAAAATTATTGAGCTACTTAAAAACCCGGCACTGTTGGTTAACGCTCCATCCAGCCTCGATTAGTCAAACAGTAATTTTTTGTCTTATGATATGTTCTACCATAATCATAAACATACACATCCACTGAACGACATTTATAGGTATAGCCTCCAACATTTCGATAATAGAAATATCCTGGGTACACTGCCATATCGTAATTATCATAAAAATTATTAAAATAGTAGCGCTTCCCTGGAATACCTGAGGCAATAATATTTACATAACGGGAGTTGTAATTATGACCAACCTGTCTTTGTGCTGATGAAGCAATGATGCCACCCAATACCCCACCAACAAGTGCTCCAGTTCCTCTATCGGAGTCCCCTGCAACTGCGCCGCCAATCACAGCACCACCAATCACACCTGCAGCCAATCGATCGGAATCGGTACACCCTGTCAAAATCAATACACCCGAAGTTAAAATTGTCATATATTTCATTATTTTTCCTTTATTATATAATAATATTATAGCTAACTTTTAAGAGATTTCTCCCTGTGCTATTATTAAACTGTTGATAAGGGCTAGCGTATGACCTATTTAAAAGGACTTTTTTTTATTTTTCTCGGACTAATAGGGATTATATTGGTCTCATTTATACTCAGCTTTAGTTACTCTTTCAGTCGACCCGATCAGTGGACACTATTGAGTGCTACCTCTCTTGCATTCAACGCAATTATGGCATTGATGTTTGTTGGCTGGCTGCAGAGCCTTATAATGCAACGTGTCGATCATGTAGATATTTATTGGGGATTATCTCTGCTGATTGCCCCGCTTCCCACCTTTTTAATTCGCGGGGCATATTTTCACGTCCTTGTAATGTGTATTCTTGCACTCTGGAGTTTCCGCCTGCAAATTCAAATCAAACTAAAGCATATTGGAAAGCCAGAGGATATAAGGTACCAAAATTTCAGAAGATATTTTGGCGCTGCGGACTATTGGTGGTTTTCATTCTATCAAGTCTTTGTCCTTCAAGGGTTCTTGGCTTGCTTAATTGCCACACCATTACAGGTGATTATGCTGCAATTTAATTTGAACTGGCTGATTATTCCACCTCTTTGTATAAGTATCGCTGGCATTATATATGAGGGCATCGCTGACTATCAGCTTTATAAATTTAAGCAAGCACACCAGAAAGGGATTCTAACGACTGGCTTGTTTGCTTACAGTCGGCACCCTAATTACTTTGGTGAAATCCTCGTTTGGCTTGGCTTTACACTTGCTGCGCTAACACAAACCACCAGTATCATCCAGATTATCGGATCCTTACTTAGCTTTGCTTTACTTACCTACCTTATTAGTGAGGTAAGCGGCGTGAAAATGACCGCACGTGTTATGCACAATCGACCTGGCTACCAAGATTACTCAAACAAAGTACCTGCATTAATTCCCAAGTTTTTCTAACTCAAGTGAATTAAAAATTCCTTCAAGGTAATCACAGCTCATTACACAAACAGCATCAACATTTTTTTGCCTTGCCCAGCTCACTGCCTTATCTTCATCCGCAACATAGACCCATCCTTTGGGCAAATCAAAATGCTTCTCTTGACGCTTACTGGGCAATATTGCAATGTTCCCAGCGCCTTTTAGCGCCTTAAATAATGACTTAAATCCATACTCACTGCGCTGTGTACTGCTGGCTGGATGAATGATTAATGCAACCTGTGAGTAACGGAAAAGTAGCGTATTATATACTGCTAAAATCGCTGTTGAGTGATGAGCAAAGTCATCAAACCACCTGATCCCAAAATGTATACCCCGGTCCTCTAACCGTCTCTTTGGCAAGGTGAGATTATCAAATATAGAGCTTGGAACCTCAATTTGTAAACGTCTAAAAATAGCCATAACGGCAATCAGATTATAGGCATTATAGTGACCCCAGACCGGATATTTTTGCTCACCAATTTGTAGCATCTCCTTATGATATAAACCATTGAGAGCCCCCTCACCATCAATACTAAAAGTGTAGGAGCTATCAGGAACAAGGTCTTTGGTTGCAATATTAGCAACAATACCCCCGTCGGGATGTACCGTTCGAAATAGATACTGATATTGTTTATTAATCTCTGCTATGTCTTTATAAATATCTGAATGATCAAATTCAATATTATTAACTAATAATATATATGGCCAATAATGAAGAAACTTTGGTCTTTTATCAAAAAATGCAGTATCGTACTCATCTGCTTCAATCACAAACCAGGGGGATTCTGGGCTACCTAGGTCAGCTGACTGCCCCTCTGGTAAACGAGTGCCACCAATTAGATAACCTACTTTGATACCAAGCCGATAAAATATATCAACACACCATGAGGTCACAGTTGTCTTGCCATGTGTGCCAGTAATTGCGATGACCTTCTTATTGGCTAAAATATTTTCCTGCAACCACTGTGGCCCGCTAATCATTTTAATATTTCGTGCTCTGGCAAAGCGAATAATGGGATTATCAAATAAAATCCCATTGCCAACAATAATGACATCTTCTTTTTTGATATGGTCTGTTTCCCAAGCGTTGATGCAGTTGATATCAAACTTTTTCAGCTGAATCGACATAGGTGGAAGAAAAGCTTTATCGTATCCCAGTACATTAAATCCTGACTGCTTAGCAAGGACAGCAATACCACTCATTAACTTTCCGCAAACGCCTAATATATGTAATCGATCATTCATGTTAACATTACCCAGTTCAGTGTTCCGGTGCTAATATCATCTTCACACCAAGCTATTTGAATTTGAGGCAGTTTGTTAGGTTGCTGCCAAAGCTCATTAAAGCATTTTAGCAAAATTTCGTTTTCTTGCCACATTAAACCGCCTTTTGTATAAAAACCGCCTGATATATTGCCATATTGATAGATCATATGCGCACACACGATAGCAGGCCAGTATTCTTGACGCTCAAGCGCACTATAAATGATCTTCTCCCAGCGCTTACATAGTTGAAACCATGTACAACGGGCTCCATCATTTACTGGTATAAAACACTTAAGCAAGTTTCTATAACAAAAATCACACAGTACTGCATCGGAAGTATTCTTACAGCCCGGGCACTGAAATATTTTCAGCACCATTATTCTGGGAGTAAATCAACCGGCTCTCCAATGGCCATTTCAGCAGCTTGCCCTACAGTCTCAACTAATGTTGGGTGCGGGAAGACGGTCATTGCAATATCATGAATATCTGCACCCATCTCAATTGCAAATCCAATAACGCCGATCAGGTCACCTGCAACTTTTCCGACAATACCTCCACCAAGAACCCGTCCGGTATCTGTATCGTAGTATATTATTGTTTTACCTTCTGAGCGACCTAAGCACAGTGATCTACCGTTGGCAAGCCATGGGAATACCCCCTTTTTGAAATTGACACCTTTGGCCTTAAGCTCTGTAGCTGTTGCCCCTACCCATGCTACCTCTGGGTCAGTATATGCAACACTTGGAATGCATGCAGCATCTAGTTTCACTCGCTTACCTGCAATCACCTCAGCAACAACCCTTCCTTCACCAGTTGCCTTATGAGCTAACATTGGATTTGATGTGATGTCCCCTATTGCGTAAATATGAGGCTGATTGGTCCTGAGCTGCTCATCAGTAATAACAAATCCACGTTCGTCTAAATTAACACCCGCTTTTTCAATATCAATCATCCGCCCATTTGGCACTCTACCAACTGAGACCAAAATTTGATCATAAATCTCTGCTTTTTCAGGTGCATTTGCCCCTTCGAATTCTACCTTTAGACCTCTTGCTGATGCCTCTACTGAGACAACCTTTGTGTTAAGTCGAAAATCGATACCTCTACTAGCCATCGTTTTCTGACAAGGCTTAACAATATCTCTATCAGCACCTGGCATGATTTCATTGGTCATCTCAACAATGCATACATCTGAGCCAAATGCGTTATAGACCGTTCCCATTTCGCATCCGATAATACCACCACCAATAATAAGCATTTTTCCATTAATCTTTTTCAGCTCAAGGGCACTGGTTGAATCAAGCACTCTCTCATCTTCTGGAATAAATGGCAGCTTTATTGGCTCAGAGCCTGCCGCAATCACACATGTCTCAAAATCGATTACTTCTACCTTATCTTTGGATTTTAACTCCAACTGGTGAGTACCACAAAATTTGGCATCTGCGTGAATCACATTGACCTTTCTTGCAGACGCAAGCTGTTCAAGCCCTTTGGTTAGCTTATTTATCACCTGCTCTTTAAAATCAATAATCTTTGATTGATCCAATTTGGCGGCACCAAAATCTAAGCCATGATCTTTTAATGCCGGCACTTCATGACACATCTCAGCCAAATGAAGTAATGTTTTTGATGGAATACAGCCCACGTTTAAGCACACACCGCCTAGTGCGCGGTTACGCTCAATAAGTGTAACTTCCATCCCTAAATCCGCCATTCTAAATGCAGCAGCATAGCCACCTGGGCCACTGCCTAAAACAACCACAGGATGTTTTTTCCCGGTGGCGACTTTGTCATTTGTATTTGCCATAATTTACTCCTATTTATTTCGTTGCATCGTCGAGAATCTTGTGCATATTTTCTAACTCGTCTTGTAAAGACATACAGAATCTTGCTGCCTCTGCCCCATCAATCACTCGGTGATCATATGACAGTGAAAGTGGAACGTAGTATCGAGGCACCCATTGACCATCTTGGTAGATCGGTTTCATATAACCCTTCGATATACCTAAAATACATACCTCAGGCGCATTGATTATAGGGGTAAAAGCAGTGCCGCCAATACCACCAAGACTTGATATTGTCATCGTTCCGCCTTGCATTTGATTCGGCTTAAGACCTTTATCTCTAGCAGTTTCACTCAGGCTGACAAGCTCAATAGATATTTCTTGCAAGGTTTTCTTATCAACATCCCGAATAACCGGAACAACAAGTCCACTGGGCGTATCAACAGCAACGCCGATATGACAGTAAGACTTCAACCAAAGCGATTTACCATCTTCTGACAGGGAAGAGGCAAAAATTGGGTAAGCCTTCAAAGTCGTCACCAGTGCCTTCATAAAAAATAAAATAGGCGTGAGTTTTGCGCCCTGTTTGATAAACTGGGCTTTGTTTCGCTTGCGATAAGCCTCTAAATCAGTTAAATCTACCTCAAAAAACTGTGTAACATGTGGAATAGTTTGCCAGGCAGTTTGCAAAAATGGTCCAGATAGACGCTTAATTTTTCCTAACGGCTCGCTTTTTACCTCGCCAAATAAGGAAAAGTCTGGTAATGGTGCCTGCTTTGGAACTGACGCACCCGCCATCTTTGATTTAATATGACCCATTAGGTCATCTTTAGTGATTCTTCCTTTGCGGCCTGTTCCCTGAATTTGCTTAAGATCAATCTCTAAGTCCCATGCTATTCTTCTAACAATCGGACTGGTTTGCTGGTATCCAGGCGAACTCTCTCTTACACTTGGCTGAGTGATGGGCTGAGTCATTTCCTGCACATGCTGCGGAGTGGTTGTTGGCTTGTCAACCACAAGAGCTTCTGTACTAACCATCATGACTAGCTGTCCAGCTGACACCATATCCCCTACTTTCGCATGCAAAGAGATCACTCGCCCACTTACTGGTGCGGGTACATCCATGGATGCTTTGTCACTTTCCAACGTAAGAATCGGCTGTTCAGCCTCAATGGACATGTCAACTTTGGCTAAAATTTCCACTACCTCTGCAGAGCTAATCCCACCAAGATCTGGAATATTTACAGCAACAATGTCCTCTTCCCGTCCCTCAGCTGTGATCTGAGCTTGCTCTGACAATTCAATTAACAGCAGCGCATCATCTACTTTTACCATATCACCTACTTTGGCAATACATTTTTTCACTACACCAGCATGAGGAGATGGAACATCCATTGATGCCTTATCACTTTCTAGGGTAACTAGCGGGGTCTCCTCTTCAACAGTTTGCCCCTCTGTAACTAACCACTCAACAATACTGGCTTGTTCAACACCACCTAAATCAGGTATATTTATCTGCTTTTCACTCATGCCGTTACTCCTTCGTTCACCGGACAGGGTTTATCAGCAACTATTTGCAGTTCTTTTTGATACTTCAAATAATCTGCTTGGCTTATACTACCGTCCTCGAGAAGGCCATACAATGCCGTAATTGCAATATATTGCCAACTAACTTCGTGGAATTCTCTCAATTTAATACGAGTATCACTTCTACCGTAACCGTCTGTTCCTAGCACATAAAAAGCTCCGGGCACAAAAGCGCGTACTTGCTCAGGTACTGCACGAATATAGTCTGACGTTGCAACAGTCACCTTCTGCTCAAGCAAGTTAGCAATATAACCGTGAAAAGACTCCCCGGCCATTCTGGCTTTTCGGGCTTCAAAAGCGTGAGTACGAGCAAGCTCGTTATAACTTGTTACACTGTACACATCAGAGCCAATACCTCTTGATTCAAGCCAATCAGCAGCTTCAATTACCCCAGGCAAAATTGTTCCTGAGCCCCATAAGTTTACATTTATATCTAATTTTTTTGATCTCAAACGATACAAGCCTTTGAGGATTCCTTCTGTTACCCCATCAGGCATTGGTGGTTGAATAATATTCTCATTCATCACCGTGATGTAATAAAATACATCCATCTTATTAACCATCATATCCTCAATACCTTGCTGAATAATCACAGCAAGCTCATAGGCATATGCTGGGTCATACGATCGGCATGATGGAATGACACTTGCCAGCAAATGGGAGTGTCCATCGTTATGCTGAAGGCCCTCACCTGCTAGAGTTGTTCTGCCTGCAGTAGCGCCTATAAGAAAACCTCGAGCTCTGGCATCGGCAGCGGCCCAAGCCAGATCACCAACTCGCTGAAAACCAAACATCGAATAGTAGGCATAAAATGGAATGAGTGGCTGCCCCGTGTTAGCATATGCACACGATGCCGCAATCCATGATGACATTGCTCCCGCTTCATTGATTCCCTCTTGAAGAAGCTGTCCAGATTTGGACTCTTTGTAGTACATCAACTGCTCACGGTCAACTGGATCGTACTTTTGTCCGTCGGCTGCATAAATGCCGATTTGTCGAAATAAACCTTCCATACCAAATGTTCGGCATTCATCGGGCACAATGGGAACAACGCGATCTTTAATTTCTGGCTCACGCAATAACTGGGTCAATATTCTAACAAATGCCATTGTAGTTGACATCGGACGATCCCCGTTCCCCAGTGTTAATTTTGAGAAAATATCCTGTCTTAATGGCTGAATTGCGTTACTTTGATAACTGCGCATAGGGAGATAACCTCCCAAATTTTGACGCCGATCATGAATATAACTAATCGCAGAATCATCTTGCCCAGGATGGTAAAAATCAGCGCGCTTAGCTTGCTCGTCACTGTGAGGGATCCCCCATGTTTTGGCTAATTCAACCAACAAATCCTCTTCCATTTTTTTATGCTGATGAGTTGTATTTGCACCTGATATACCGGCACCAAGACCATATCCTTTTATCGTCTTCACTAACAGCACCGTGGGCTGACCTACCCGCGATGTTGCCTTTGATAGCGCTGCATGAACCAGCTGATAATCATGGCCACCCCATTTAAGCTGTTTGACAATTGATGATGGAAGCGAATCAAAATATCGCAGTAATTCACTTGATTGTGAGAAAATTAGTTCTTTTACTGCATCGGAACTTTCAGCTATTTTTTGGTACTGTCCATCTACCAGTTTTTCGAGCACGCCCATTAACTGACCGGTGGGATCATCTTGGATCACCTGCATCCATGCCTGATTCCAAATCAGTTTAATAACCCGCCATCCATTACCAGTAAAAACACCTTCCAACTCTTGAATAATCTTGCCGTTACCACGGACAGGACCATCCAATCGTTGTAGATTACAGTTGACTACAAAAATCAAATTATCTAATTTTTCCCTCGCAGCAATGCTCAACGCGCCCAAAGATTCTGGCTCATCCATTTCGCCATCACCACAAAATGCCCAAACATTTCGGTTTTTATTATCCATCAGTCCCCGTGACTGCATGTAACGATCAAATCTTGCTTGGTATATCGCCATAAGTGGACCAAGACCCATTGAAACGGTTGGGAAGGACCAAAAATCTGGCATTAAGCGTGGGTGTGGATACGAGGATAAACCAACCCCATCAGCCTCCTGACGAAAATTAACCAAGTCTGACTCCGTCAAGCGCCCCTCAAGAAATGCCCTTGCATAAAATCCAGGTGCCGAGTGACCTTGAAAGAAGATACAATCTTGATTCTCACCCTGACCTGCCTTAAAAAAATGCTCAAAGGCAACGTCATAAACCTGAGCACTTGATGCATAGGAAGCAATATGTCCTCCAAGCTCACTGGCTACTTTGGTTCCTTTCACAACCATCGCCATGGCATTCCAGCGAATAAGCTCATTTATTCTTAGTGATTCTTTAGGACACTCGGTAGTTATTGTTAGTTGTGAGTTGGTGTAAGGGGTATTAACAAACACGCCCTCTCCGCCAAGCTGATAATAATGTTGAATCAAGCTACTCATGGTTTGGTAGCCGTTGTGACCCTCATCACTCATTAACCACTCGAGTGATTCAAGCCATTCTTGCCTTTCTATATCTATCATTAACTTATACTGATCATTTGACGACTTAGTTTACATAAAAATCGTACGATATGCCAGTTTATAGCCTAAGAAGCAATTAAAAATTGAGCCGAAATTAGTGGGGTTAGCTAATTGTACAACTGGTATCAAGACCAGTACCACGAACTAGCTTACTCAAACGTGAAAAGGGGTTTGAATTATCCTCCTTGTGTGTCTTTTTCTCATGCGCTTCATTTAGTAATATCGAGTCAGAGCCGATGTGATCAGGCTCAAATAAACCCACATCTTCATGAAGAGGCTCCTCTTTCATATGCATCGGGCTAAATACTGAAACAATGTACTGAATAAATTTTTTCATAACTCCTCCACTAAATGAAGGATAACGCAATTACCCAATGCTCTCTGTAGGATATCTCTTAAATAGTTAAGGTTTATATCACCTTATCTGTTTATTTCCCACATTTTCTGGATTATTGTTCTTGATTGTTTCTTGTTGCTGACCTTCGCGACTTAAATTATTTGCAACATTTTGCTGAATTTTGCCTTTCCCTGACTGACCAGTATCCTGCTTGGCTGATGAAAAATCATTCGATCCAGCTGATAACAAACTTATCACTTGATATTCAACCTGTGGGGGCTCAGTTCTTCTTAAAAACCAGTTTATAATTCTTTGCCACATAGTTGGTTTTTTCGCCTTAAAAGAATATTTATTTTGCTGAGCATACTTATTACTTTCTTTGATATAATCGGTTAGTTTTTCATAAGTGCTATCTAACATGGCTTCTTTATTTATATTTTTAGGAATAACAACATCAGCGTCTTTTGTGCCATATGCACCATCACAATTTTCAGCCCCCACTTTGCGACCATGATGATTTTCTCTCATCAGCTCATTAGCTAGATCCTTGGCATACTCCTTGGAACCCAGAAACTCCTTCAAATTCTGGGCTAATCTCTCAGGACTAAAGTCGAGTTTACCCAAGTTCATCCCACTGATTTGCGTTAACTTGCTTTCAATAACGTTAGCTACACAAATATGGACAAATGCCCTATCTTTTCCGCTTTTACACCCCAGACTACCAGGAATACCCATCCTGCTTGCAATCATGCACTCCAGGGCTGGCTTGTAATGATAATTATCACTCAGATCTGACAGTTTGTTATAAACTGACACCAACGCCTGCAGCTGCGTTTTTTTTGCTTTTAAAATATCCACAACATCATGTTCTGTGGCAGCCTCCACTCCAAACGATTTCAAAACATCTATCTCCTGATTTGTTTCAACATTCGGGTTAATAAGCTTTGCGTTCATGGTGTTAAATCGAGCTGCCAGATCTTTAGAACCCTTTTGCATGTTTTTGTCATAAGCCTCCATCAGCACCTCTAGCTTCTTTGCGAACAATGCAGTCAGCTCTGGGTTTGGCTTATAATTAAACACAAACCCTGCTTTTTGTGTTGTATTGACCCGGTAAATTTTAGCCTTATCTATTTTCTTATCAGCCTCTTGCGCATTATTGAAAAGTGTATTTTCATTTTCATCCTTAACACTATTTGTCAGTTTACTAATCGCGGCTTCTGGGCCATCAACTAATGTTGCATATACATATGACGGATCTGAATCACCTATGCCCATAAAATCTTTGAATGTATTAAAATATTGTTGGGACTCATCAATCAATGAGTTCATATTATTTTTATGCTCACCACCGGCGGTGACAAAAGAGTGAACAGATATTTTCTGCACCCCCATCTTCGCATTGCCGTAGATATATGCTCTTTTATTTCTTATCTTTGCATTGGCTTCTTTATTCAGTGAAGAATAAGCAATACCTTCTTGCTTCACAAGCGAAACCAGTGTCCGAGTCTTCTCAGGAGTCTCTTCAGGTTTATCAGCCGGGATAGGCTCCCAAGACTCTATCGACGTTTCTTCCCTTTTTCGGGTCATCATGATGCCTTCAGCACGATCCACAAGTTTTTTGGCATTACTGTAACCAACTACGTTTCCAATTGCAGTACCTACAGACTCAATCGCATTATCATAATTACGATTTTTAACAGCCTGGCTTAAGGCATCCGTAAGTAGGTCTTTGTCTTCTGGCGTAAACCCTTTAAGAATTGATATAACCTCTACTAATGCCCAAAGAGTTTGAACGCGAAGATCTACTCTTTCATATTGATAATCCTTACTGTTAAAGATAATAGGGCTAATTGTTCTGCGATAGCTAATTCCGCTATTCTTTGCTGTTTGATCCTCTATCGATTTTAAACGCGCGTCAGATAACGCGCTTAAAATTTCATTTATATCCAGCATATTATTCTCTTGCTAAAATTCGCAGCCATGTGTGTGTAAAGGCCCTAGAAACTCAGCACATATGTCATCAACCACTTTCTGATTATCCTGCAGGTGTAATATCCCTGAGTCTAATTTTCTTATAATCGGTGACCCTTCAGGCGCCACAAAGGCAAACTCATCATTTCTTAAATTCATTGGAGACATCAGAAATGAGTGCTCCTCATCAAGATTTGTAATCATTAATTTAAGCTCGTAATAATTTCCCAAAATAGCCTTTGCTTTCCCCTCTCTGAGCAACTTCAGCGCATCATCTGAACTTGTATAGCTTATGGGAACAGCACCAAAATCTTTTGCATACCCGACCATAGAAGTTTCGGCGGCCACAGCAACCCGGACCCCTTCAAGATCACTCTTGGACACAATCTCAATATGGCCTTGTGACATGGTATAAGTCATTGTAGATGTCACTACAGCGGTGAAAGCTGCCATAAAAACGACTGATAGCACTAACCAAATTGATAAAATAAAGCGGCCCATTCCCGACACAGGATCATACAAAACATCTCTAAGGAAACTGGATACGGTCGTCCAACATGCGTCCTGAATACCTCTTACATAGCCACCTTGATAACGCTCGGCGAACCTTCGCTCTGAGAAATAAAACAAATGTGTAAAAATGAACAATAGTACAAAGAATGCACCCAATAGATTAAGTGCTGCGTCTCCAAACATTGAGAGCATTACCTCAAAAAAACTCAGAGGCTCACTTAAAACAACCAAACCAATATTATTTACAAAGTAAGGCCTTGAAAAATCCACAACCTGACTTCGGTCAAATGTCACTGAGACAGGCCCAACTAAAATATCATAATCTCCCCTGGCAACAGCATTGATGGATTGGTCAAAAGATAAATTGGTCCGCTCAACTTTGTATTTCAAGCCTAAATCTTTCGCTATGATTTCCCAATATCTAAATGAAAGCCCTCCAAAGTCCCCATTACTTAACTCGTAAATAAACGGCGCATTACCAACGACACCTACTTTAAGAACTTTCTCTATCTCTACTGGTTTACTTGAAACTTCAGTGACTACGGGAGCTGGCGCTACCTGTTCTGGACTAACCTCAGCAAATGTAAGGGTAAAAGCAAATAACATTATTAAATAGTGCATATTATTATCCTAATTATTCTTCATATTATTATAGTACAGAATTGGGGGGTTAAGCTGTGCAGATAAATCTAAGGCGACGGCGTTTGCTCATATCTATTTTCATTTGATACATTTGGGGTGTTTCCCATGGTGATTGGCGGCATCCCCTGAAATTTTTCCATCTTACCAAAATCATCTGACTGTAAAGGAAAATAAAGATTGTGACGCCCCATAACATAACCAAATGATAACAATGCGCCGGTTAAGATAATCAATGACCAGCCTAGCCACGCCACAGATAGCCCAACAAAAAGACCTGCAAAAAATGTTAAATAAGTGATCGACACATCCCCAAGGCGAGGAAGATATGAAATTAAGTATTGTTTGATACGATAAAGCATTCTAGTCTCCTTTTTCTCTTATTATGACCGAATCAAAATTAGACGCGATACGGTGTCTGAAGCACAGCGCACGCTATTGTTGCTTTGACATATACAACCAATCATGTTAAAAAATAATCAAAAAAACAGGTATTCAATGAATCATAAAAACACAGGCTGTCTTCTACTTGAAAAAAAATTACTTTCCGGCGGATTTAGGAAAGTTCGTAAAACTAGCTTATATCGTGCAGATCAACAAAAAGTCAGCGAGGACATATCTCGCTTGCTCAATCAATATAACATTCCCCATAACATAAGAGATAGGAAAATCACTGTTGATGTAAACGATTTTTCTATAGACCAACTGATACCAAAATCTTGTAACAACTTATTAGGCCCCTTGGCAAACAAAGATATTAATCTTTACGATAATGCAAAATTTATTCTTGACCTAATCGCCAAATTTTTTGACATTGAAATGTTCAGAAGTAAAACGCCATCTTTTATCCTGGAGCTTGGTTCAGGAAATGGAAGGTTATGTGACCTTCTTCATGTCGTTTTACCCCAGCTAAAAAAATATATAATTATGAGTGATCGCACACTGAACTTTGATCAACTAAGAGAACGGTTTGAAGAGAGCTATATCCTTCAGGGTTCTGCTCAAGACGTTCTAAAATACAAGGAAGTAGATAACTCCCTGCCACTTAAGCAATGTAGAGCTGTACTTAGCATGAATTTTGGCGACTTATTCTCTTATAACTTCTCAAGCACGCTGTCCGGGATACATGACTTCTTACCTCTCAATGACACTTACCTCAATGTTCAAGAGTATGAATATAATAACCAGACATTGAAGTACCTCGTTGCAAAAAATTCAGAATTTATTCCGTGTATTTTAAACTCAACCTCCAAGATAAATTTTATCAAAATCACATGCTTCAGTGCCCCAGATATAATATCTATTATAAAAAACCTATGTAACTTACACCAACCATGTAATGAAGACTCCCAAATAAGAGCATTGCTTGAAGAATGGAAACGTCCTTTAGTTGTGACGGATGATTTTGTTAACTCGCTAATATCAGCATACAAAAAAGCATTTGTTAAACACGCCTATGAAATAAGGGATCCTCAACAGCCGGTTTCCGAGTCCAGTATAGATAAATGTGCAAAGATAGTAAGCGGTCTTGCTAATAGCTCTGAAGCTATGACAGGGTTAAGTCTAGAAGATGCCTTTATTGAATACATTAAGCAGGGCATTGTTGAACCTGCTCATACTGATATAGTAACTGGCAAGAAGAACCCTATTCTTAGTGTTGATCAACTGGCAGCTGTGGATTATAAAGCCAACTCAGATCTGTGCAAATTTGACGGAGGAAAACCACCTACTCCCCCCCAAAACCGAAATCAATTCTTTGAGGTCCTTTGTAATAGTATGATTATACGCAAAGGGGCTATTGGCTTTATATCTGATTTAATGGGTAGGTGGATACCAGATGACTCCGGGGATGCAAAAATTATTAAAGGCGTTCTCGCCTTGAAGAAAATTGAACTCGCTTTGGAGCCAAGCAAAGAAAAACCCATCAGCGCGCGTGACATCTCTAAGATATGTGGCACTTTAAATCCAGATTACATTGGCAACGCAGGTAATTCGCCAAATGCTGAATTTAAACCCAATAGCAACTGATTTGTAGTAATTCATCGACATAAATCAAGCGAAATACTTGATTTGTTGAACCTTTGATTGAATTAGAATAGTATAGACCGCATGTACATTATTCGACTCAATAATATTGATTTTCATCGCGATGGAAATCATCTATTTGATGCACTTAATTTGACAGTGCATGATACGGACCGGTGGGTATTAGTCGGCAATAATGGCACAGGCAAAAGCACACTGTTTCAAATCATAACGGGCACTATTTCACCTGATGGCGGGATTGTTGAGCATGCAAATGATCTAAAAATTGGATTCCTCCCACAAAGCCCATCCCCCAGCGATGACCCTGTAGTAAAATATTGCACCCAACAGTTTTTTGGCAAAGAGGCTGAATGGTTCGAACAAATGTGTCTTCAAGGAACAAGTTCAATTGAGCTACAGCGCCACCAACAATGGGCAGAAGCAACTGCCGAAAACATCACCTCTCATTGGAAAGAGCTGGGCATTGATATGACTCGCCCCTTTTCCTCTCTTTCTGGGGGGGAGCAAAAAAAAGCCCTTCTGGCAGTGATGATGGCCGAGCAGTGGGACTTGATATTGCTCGACGAACCGACAAATCACCTTGATCTTGATACAATACTATGGCTGGAAAAACAGCTTCAAATAGCTAATACCGCATGTATTACAATTACTCATGATAGGAAATTTGCAGACATGATAGCTACTGGTTATCTTGATTTAGCGGATAAGAAAATATTCAGTTCAACGGGAAAATACCAAGAATGTATGGAATATCGATCAGTTAGAGAAGAACAGGCACAAAGGGCACAAAATCAACTGGCAAAAAAAATTGAGCGTGAAGAAGATTGGATGCGGTATGGTGTTACAGCAAGACGCAAAAGAAACCAACGACGAGTGGAGCAGCTACACACCCTAAGAGAACAGTTTAAGAGCAATAGAGAAATAAAACGATCAGACCTAAAAGCCTCACATGGTATCAAATCAGGCAGTAAAATTATTTGTACAGAGAAAGTTGATGTTGGTTACTCAGGGCAGCCCCCTTTGATTCGCAACCTGAATCTCATTATTCCAAAAGGAGCAAAAGTTGCGATTTGTGGACCCAATGGATCAGGAAAAACAACGTTAGTAAATACCTTAATAGGCAAAATCCCACCTAACAAAGGTACAATTGAACACGGGGCCAGTTTAATAATCAGCGAGTTTACCCAAAAGCTGAAACAAATAAAATTGCATGAGAGAATCATTGACCAAGTGGGACAAGGTGCGACACATATTCAGCTTGGGGAAGAATCCATTTCCATTTTTAGATATTTGGACGGATTTCGGCTAGGAGGTGAGATTGCAAATATGGCCCCTAATGGAATTTCTGGCGGTATGCAACAACGGTTAGAGTTAGCACTGGCACTGCGAAAGCCATCAAATCTGTTGATAGTTGACGAGCCAACAAATAACTTAGATATGGATTCTCTTGAGTATCTTAGTCAATATCTGGTTGCTTACAAGGGAACCCTGTTACTTATCTCTCATGATAGACAACTGATTGAAGAAGTTGCGACACACACATTACAACTCGATGGCAATGGTGAGTGGCAATGGCATCACGGAGCACATATCCAGAGAATAAAGGATCCGTCACCCTCAGAGAAAACTGTTACAAAGAAGAAAAAATCATTGGACAAATCCGAACGTATCGAGCTCAGAGCCCTGCCCAAACAAATTGAAAAACTAGAGCTTAAAAAAGACAAGTTGGCTAAAAACCTCTCTGATCCGGACCTTTACAAAAGTAATGCAGCGGAGAAACTAAAATCATTGAAAACCGAAATCGCCTCAATAGATGCTCAGATTCAAGAACAATATCAACGTTGGGAATATCTAGAAGATAAAAGTGATTAACCCACTTCCCCGATCGGTGTCTTGTATTTCCTAGTTACTAGGAACGACGAAACGATGAATGTAGCAATAGTTGTACCTTTGATCAAAAATGCTGCATCTGCGCCGATAACTTCACTTTGCTCTGCGATCTCCGATACAAGGATTGAGAATTCACTTACTTGTCCTAGTCGAATACCAAGCTCCCATGCAGCTGGAACCTCCTCACCCGACAGTGCAAATAAATATCTAAATGCAAGTGGTTTGACGATAACCATTAACAATGACAAGGCAATGATCGCCTGATACATTTGTGGTAACAGCTTGAGGTTAAATTGCACCCCAATTGAGAAGAAGAATAGTACCAGGAAAAAATCCCTTAATGGTTTTAAGCACTCAGCAAGGTATAGCGATACATTTGCGGTTGACGCAAAAGAGACCCCCGCAATAAAAGCGCCAATCTCATGAGATAAATTAAAATGATGGGCCAAATCTGACATAGTAAAACACCAGGCAAGCGCCAACAAAAACAAATACTCTCTATTTTTTTCAAATCGCTGGAACAGAGGAACCACAACCAGGCGCTCTCCAATAAAGGCAACAAATAGGATGCTCAGCATTCCCATTACCAGATATCCTACTGATGCGATATCAACTGGGGCATCGCTACCAGCGGCTTTAAGAACGATAAGGACAAGAATCGCCAACACATCCTGTATCAGCAAAACTGAAATCATATTCTCACCAATCGAGCCATGATGAAGAATATTCGATGGCAATAGTTTCAAACATATGATGGTACTTGAAAACATCATTGATAAACCAACGACCAATGCAACAATACGATCAAAGCCCGCCATAGTTGCGATTTCATAACCGATGATAGTGAAAATCCCCGCACTAATAAGCGTTGCAAGTGCAGTTCGCTTTGCACCTCTAATTAAAGTGTGCGGATCAAGGTGAAGTCCTAGCAAGAAAAGCAAAACAATAATACCCACCTCACCGATATCTTTGATGATAAGGGAGTCCAGTGCTAGATTGAGGCCAACTGGGCCGATCACCATGCCAACGAGCATATACACTAGCATTAGTGATTGCCGTGTAAACATCGCCAAAGTGCCCAAAATACTTGAGCCGAGAAATATCATAAATATTGATGAGAGGATTGTATTTTCCACTTCTGTCATGTCTCCAAAATTAATCAGTGTGAGCTAATCGATAAGCCGGGTTCTGTCGAGTACAATCATCTATCTGGAGGGCACGTCACCGTGCTCTTCAAGCAACCTACCCAGATTCATCACGCGAGCAACGCTTAGCGAATCTTGCTTGGTCTTGCTCCAAGTGGGGTTTACCCTACCAAGCTTGTTACCAAACTTGTGGTGCGCTCTTACCGCACCTTTTCACCCTTACCCGAAGGCGGTTTATTTTCTGTGGCACTGGCCGTCAGTTCTCACTGCCCAGGCGTTACCTGGCACTATGCTCTATGGAGCCCGGACTTTCCTCTGCTAATCGCAGCGATTGCATGATTAACTCACCACACATTGTAGTATAATTCAACAAAATTGTCATCCCATTTTGCTAGAATTTAATAGGTCTTGATAGACTTTATTTTTACTTACGTTGTAATGTTCACTAATCAATTTACTTGTGACGTTTGCACCAACATGTGCCGCCATATCAACTGCTAATTGTTTTGGATATTCCGAGGATATCACTGGCGCTCCTTCAACTAAGATCACCCACTCCCCTTTAATCACATCTTGGGCCATGAGATACTGCTCAACCACCTCAGAAGAAGCACTTAACACATACTCATTGATCTTTGTTAACTCTTTAACAACCGCTACTTTTCGAGATTTCCCCACTACTTCTTTTAGCGCCTGGATTGATCTTAACAGTCGATGCGGTGATTCATAATATGCAAAACTAAATCCGAGCTCATCCGTGCGCTGCATCACCTCTTTACGCGCATGCTCTCGGGCTGGTAAGAAACCTAAAAATATAAAACGATCCATGGCAATCCCAGCAATTGATAATGCACTAATCAGCGCACATGGCCCAGGCACAGATTTCACTGTTAATCCCTCAAGGTGAATCTGCTGAATTAGACGGTACCCAGGATCACTGACAAGGGGCGTTCCTGCATCACTAATCAGTGCAATATCACTGCCACCTTTTAACCGCGATACGGCTAGCTGAGTCATCTTTTGCTCATTTTGATCCTGGTATGGTAACACCTGACACCCAGCAATATTTAAATGATTTAGCAGCTTTTTTGAATGTGATGGACGCTCTGCAAGGATTATTTCAACGCTGCCTAACGTATCAATCGCACGCTGGGATATATCCCCTAGATTTCCAATTGGTGTTGCCACAACATACAAACAGCCATGCTCACTCATAGAAATACTCCATTAATATTGGCAAGACGCATCAATCTCAAGTACAATCATAACAGCAAACTGGCTAGAATGACATGAAAGTACACTTGCAGATTATATTGCTGTGCATTGCGGTATTATTGACCAGCTGTTCGCAAGATAGTGTTGACCCCACTCTACAAACTCCAGAATTATCGCAAGTGAACTGGAAAGCGCTGCAAGACACGGAATCCTCTCTGGGCTATCAAGATGTTGCCCCGTTTCTCAACCATGCTCATTACAAGGTCGCGAAAAGTATTTTATCAGGGTTTCCCAACCTCCAAGACCAAGACATGGTCAAAGCCCATATTGCTCTTATTGAAAACAACTTTCAGGTTGCCTATGAAGAGATTAAGCCTTATTTAAATAAGCCTGTTGAACCTAAATACCGATTGTTGTTCTTTTCGATCCTCACTAAATCCGGCCATTGGGACCAAGCATTAAAATATGCGCGTGTTGCTGAAGCAAAACAGATGTTGTTTTTTGAAACAATTGAGCAGTTAAAAGAACCCTCCTCAATAATGAACACAGAGGCTAAGGGCTGGGCCCAACTGTTTATTGATATCAAAAGTCATTACGATACGCCTGAATACTATGCCTATCAAGTTAATAAATGGCGTAAAGAGAACCCTCACCATCCTGCTAATAGCCTATTAAAAGATATTGCCCTGCCCGCTAAAGGCCAATCTGTGATCGGCGTAATGCTGCCACTGTCTGGTCAGATGCAGCAGGCAGGCATCAGTGTGCGCGAGGGGATCATCGCAGCGCACATGGCCAGCTCACTAAGACGTGAATGGTCACTGGTATTTTATGACACCAATCAAGGCCCCATTGATGAGATTTATGCCAAAGGAAAATCTGTCGGTGTCACTCACTGGATAGGCCCTTTAGAAAAAAATCAAGCCCAAGATTTTGCAAATATAGTGGATAAAAACTCCAACGCGCTGATTCTCAATAGTGTTGATCACCTTCCAAAGCATGTCCGTTCTTTCTCTCTCAGCCCAGAAGACGAGTCAACACAAGTTGCTAAAAAGCTGATAAAACTTGGATATCGTAATGCACTGATAATTGAAGGCGAACATCCTTGGTCAGCACGTCAAAGCGAGAGCTTCGAGACAGTTTTTAGTAATCAAGGCGGTCATGTTGTAGATCATATTTCTCTTGGAGGCAAACGCTACGCTGATGCGATTCACCGCGGACTTAAAATTGATACTAGCCAGTACCATTTTCATCGTGTTCAAGCACTGACCTCTCAGCCGATTAAATTTATCCCTTCCCCTCGCACTGACATTGATGTCATTTTTATTGCCTCCAGCCCTAACGAAGCACTTCAAGTGCGCCCATTACTTAAGTACAACCTTGCTGGGGACATACCAATCTTTGCAACTTCTTCAGTTTTAAATGATCGCCCGATCCCACATCGAGATAAAGATCTAGATGGTTTGGTTTTCTGTGATAGTCTAACCAATTTAAATGATGCTCCTCGATCTGGAATACATGACCGTATTATTAAATTACTCAATACCCTACAGAAAAATAACAGCCAACAGTACAAAGATCAGTACCGCTTCTATTCTCTTGGTATTGACGCATATCATACACAGCTGCTCCGTCATCGACTTGAGTCATTTCCATCACTTGGCTTCACCGGTGCGACTGGCCAGATCTACATGGATGATAATGTTATAAAACGACGGTTATTTTGGGGGAAATATCAAAATGGCCAGATTATTAACTATACTCATAATTTGTAATGGAGCAATCATGCTGAACATACTATTTTTTATAGCAATATTTCTCACAGGGTGCGCACCTACTCCCACTGAAGTTTTAAAGGTTGAGCCTGTAAAACCCACCGAGGTTGTCAGGCAAAAAAAATTAACAAATGCCCAACTGGCACATCACGTCAATATTGAAATTAACAATGATGACAATCTTCACGCCCATACAACCATTCGTATTATTGCACAGGGGCGTAAGGTTATAATGTTAGGTCAATCGCCCTCTCTAGACTATATTGATAAGGCACAAGAGATTGTCTATCAGCACCCTCAAGTTGAGGAGGTAATTAATTATGTCACCATACAGCCCCCAATTAAACCCTCTCAACGAGCGATTGATATTGCCATCAATACTCAAATTAGCCAACTGATGAGAAAAAATGGATTACTTGCTGACGGCCAATCTATCGAAGTTGAGAATCAAGTTGCCTATGTAATTGGTAAAGATGTACTAGCCTCTTTTGACCAAATTGAAGCATCGATACAAAAGATGGATGATACTATAACCATTATTCCGGTGTCTTTATGAATCCTAATACGTTGGAATTGATTCTGAAGATGTCAATCCCATTACTATTTGCCATTACCATACATGAATATGCACATGGCTTTGTTGCCGATCGCCTAGGTGATAAAACAGCTAGAATGATGGGCCGGTTGAGCTTAAATCCAATTAACCATATTGACCCTTTTGGCACTCTCCTTCTTCCCCTTGCATTAGGACTTTCATCTGGAGGGGCCATGTTCTTCGGCTATGCTCGCCCAGTCCCCATATCAACACATAACTTTAAGAACTTTAAGCGAGATATGATGCTAGTAACTTTAGCGGGGCCAATGAGCAATTTTATCATGGGGTACTTATGGGGCCTTGCAATGATATCTGCGTCATTTATTACCGACCCTGCAGTGCGTCAAACTGTAATTGATATTAGTATTTTTGGTATGAAAATTAATGCCATACTAGGCATTCTCAATTTACTCCCCATCCCTCCACTGGATGGCTCAAAAATAATAACTATCCTGATGCCTCGTCTGATTAGAGGTTACATCTTCGAATACGAACAGTATGGTATACTATTGATATTGGTTCTAGCAATGACGGGGATTCTTGGGGCAATAATATACCCACTATTTAAAGTTGTAATGGGCATGTATTTATATGGTATTGGATTGTGAACTGAAAGCTGGCGATAGGATTCGAACCCACGACCCGCTGATTACAAATCAGCCGCTCTACCAACTGAGCTACGCCAGCACAATCGGAAGTATATGCGATCATGAGTAACAAAATCAATAGTATTGGGTTAATATTTTTAGTGTTACATCTATTTTTATCAGGTTGTAGCTCTTCAGAGCCACGAATAATCAATCAAATCACGCAGTCAACAGCGTTTTCTCCACCCGAAGTACAAACCAGAACACTTCAACATATTGTACAAGACTCAAAATTGTCGAAAGCAATTTATTTTGAGCTGCGTCATCATCCCAGCTTGAAACAAGAATCACAGATACGAATCATTACATTCAATCAAGATGTCTACATCATTGGGGCCGTCTCAAATAAGGCCAATTATATTGCAGCTGGAAATACTGTGAGAATCGATAATGAATCTTATCAAGTGAAATCCATCCATAACAAACTATTAATTGCACCCCAAAACTATAACAGTCAAGATATGTGGTTAGAGGCAAAAATAAAAGCCGCTCTCGTATCTTCTCGATTCACTACAAGCTATATTCAAGTGATATGTGACTCAAGAACAGTTTATCTTATCGGTCAAGTTCCAAAAAATGAGCTCTATGGTATAGAAAATTTAGTTAAATCCAACGCTAGGGGCAGAAAAGTGCTATCATATCTTAGTGTGTCAACGGAGAAATAGATGGAGGCGTGGATTCAGAAACTTTTACTGTGGGTTTTCCCAGTGATCATTTCTGTCACATGGCATGAAGTTGCTCACGCATATGTCGCAAAACTCAGAGGTGATAAAACCGCAACAGAAGGCCGCCTACTGCGCTGGAATCCTTTTTACCATCTTGATGGGATTGGCACAATCATTGTCCCTGTCGTTATGATTTTAATGAATAGTGGCTTAGTTTATGGCTGGGGAAGACCTTTGCCCATCAATCCCAATGTTCTTAAAAACCCACAAATTGACCGCCCACTTGTAGCGATATCTGGCTTATTAATGTGTCTTGTTATGGCTTTCCTATTCTCACTATTATTATATTTAGGTGACTACCTGGCAAGCATGCAACAAAATCAGCTTGCGCTCATAATCAACGAAACAGGAAATAATGGAATCAGTATCAACATGACCATTTTCCTTGTGAACTTACTTCCAATTCCCCCAATGGATATGGGGCGATTTGTTGAATCATTTTTAAGCAAGCGCCATCGATATTTTCTTAACCTATTTGAGCCTGTTGGCTTGATTATTGCGGTGATAATTTTATTCTTAAGCCCCACCAAGGCGATGATTGCGCCAGCACAACAATCCTTATGCAAGTGGGTCATTAGTTCTTCGGATAGCGCTGTTGCTGCCACTAGAAAACAGGCTAATAAGCTCTGGCAAAGATCACTAAAGGCGCTTCCTTCCCCGTCAGAATACATGGGCCCTTCTTCTCGTTAGGTAAGATACATCTAACACTTATGCCATTTGCTTTGCACCAATCGGCTTCCTGCGCTGATGAAGCGCCGAAATAGCCCTTCACAAAACCTTTAAAACCTGATTGGGAGAAATAAGCCTCGATCTCTTTTTGAGAACCCAATTGAACAACGGACTGACTCTGGAATGCTTTTGCCTGATCATAAAGTTTTGTCTGCACTTCTTCCAACAAGGAAGGAATTTTGGATAAATCTTCAATGGATAGCGTCACGCGATCACGGTATGTATTGGTTCTTAATGACAAAGACAACTTCTCATCAGCAAACTCTCGCATACCAACCTCAATTCGTATTGGCACTCCTTTTTTATACCATGACCAAGCCTTCTCACCGCCTTTAAGATCTCGGTTATCAACAAATACTCTGATTGGCCTCTCATTAAATGCTAATTTAGATACCAGTGTTTCAATTTGACCGATGTACTTCTCTAATGAGGGGTCTTTCTCTTTGTGGTGAATTGGAAGAATCACTACCTGATATGGCGCAATCTCTGGCGTCAGTCTCAGCCCATCATCATCTCCATGAGCCATAATCAATGCTCCTATCATCCTTGTTGTGATACCCCAGGAAGTATTGTATACATGAGTCAATTCGTTATTTTCGCTCTGAAATGTAACATCAAATGCTTGTGAAAAATTCTGCCCAAAATAATGTGAGGTCGCAGCTTGTAATGCTTTTCCATCCTGCATCATTGCCTCAATGGTATATGTATTTTTTGCACCGCCAAAACGCTCGTATTCTGTTTTTTCTCCAGCGAAGACTGGGATGGATAGTACTTCTTCCGCAAACCACTGATAAGTGCTCAACATCTTCTGGACCATTTCCTGAGCCTCTTCTGATGTTGCATGCGCAGTGTGACCCTCCTGCCAGAGAAACTCTGAGGTTCTCAAAAATAATCTTGTTCGCATTTCCCAGCGCACAACATTTGCCCACTGGTTTAAACACATAGGAAGATCTCTATATGAATGAATCCAAGATTTAAATACTTCACCGAACAAAGGCTCTGAGGTTGGCCTTACCACCAAGGGCTCATCAAGCTCTCCACTTGGAACCAGCCCCTTCTCCGGATCATTTTTAAGTTGGTGATGGGTAACTACCGCACATTCTTTAGCAAAACCAGAAACATGGTCAGCCTCTTTTTGAAAATAGCTTAAAGGAATAAACATCGGCAAATATATGTTTTGGTGCCCCTGCTTTTTAAAACGCTCATCAAGCTGCTTTTGCATTTGCTCCCAAATAGCATAGCCCCAAGGCTTCATGATCATACATCCCCTTACTGGGGCATGCTCTGCCAAATCTGCAGCCTTTATTACCGCCTGATACCACTGGGCGTAATCCTCTTGGCGGGTTGGACTAATTGCTGACTTACTCATGAAGCAACCTCTGTATATGTATGTGATGCCTCAAGAACCGCTTCAATAATTTGCTCCTGGTCGTTTTCCTCCAAGTAAGGATGCATCGGTAGGCTCATTACTGTTTGACATAAACGCTGCGTATTTGGCATCGGCGTTGCAGGGTAAGATAAATAGGCTGGCTGCTGATGTATCGGTGTTGGATAGTAGACAACACTGGGCACACCCTTCTCTCTGAGGGAAGCCATCATATTATCACGCTCAAGCATTGGCACTTGTATTGTATACTGCGCATAGACACAGCTTCGGTCACTATGAACAATTGGAGTTTTAACACACTCTTTTAAGTGCTGCGTGTAGCGTGAAGCAATATTTACCCGCGCTTCAATCTCATCTGCAAACAACTCGAGCTTGTGTACTAACACAGCTGCCTGAATATTATCCAGTCGTCCATTAATTCCAACATGCTGATATGTATACCGATTTTTACCTTGACCATGGACCCGTAAACTAATCAATTTATCCAGTAGTGGCCCTTCGTCCACAAAGAGTGCCCCGCCGTCTCCATAGCAGCCAAGGGGCTTTGCAGGGAAAAAGCTGGTAGTACTAATAACGCCCTGCGTGGTTACACTTTTACCCTGATAGTTTGACCCAAAAGCCTGGGCCGCATCATCAATTACCCATAACCCGTGCTCTTCTGCAATTTGCCCTATACTTTCATGATCAGCCGGTTGCCCAAATAGGTCAACAACAATTACTCCAGCAGCATCATATCCAGATTGCCTCGCTTGGTATATAGCATCTTTGAGAGACCTAGGGCACATATTAAAGTCATCTGGATTTACATCGACAAAGTATGGAATAGCACCAATCAACGCGATTACTTCGGCGCTTGCAGCAAAGGTAAAGGATGGAACAAATACAACCTGATCGGGCTTTAAGTCAAGTGCAAGCAATGCAAGGTATAATGCGTCCGTTCCACTTGATACGCACAAAGCACTTCTACCAGACCAAACAGACAATTCTTCTTCGCAGCGATCAACATATTTACCACCTATAAAAGCAGCACTGTCAATTATCTCACTGACGCTGTCAATAATCTTACTTTTAACACGTTTCCCTTGCTTAACTAGATCTATAAAAGGTATCACGACACGTCTCAAATTACTGAGTATATATTCACCTATCTGGATAAAACATTCAAGTCTTAGGTGAATGCATTTCTGCCGACAAAAATGAGATCAAATAAAGATAAAAAGTATATCAAGAAACATCCTGGCTATTTGAAAAATTTACTACTGTGATGGAGGGCATTAGGATCATTGTTTTCTTCTTGTTGACTTCTTCCTTTTGACAACCGGTTGATTTCTTCTCTAAGATTTTTATTTTCATTCTCTATGACGATATTATTGTCATACTGAGATTGCATGGCTTGAGCACATTCTTTTAGCTGATCAGATAGCTGGGATAACATACCTTGAGATATTTCAAGTTCCCCTTCTAATTGTTCGACCTGTTTCAGCGTGGACTCATACCTAGCTTTCCAAACTGCTTCGCTGGCTTCTCTTGGTTGAGTAGAGTTATTATGGACATTAATAAGTTGGTATGCGTTTTTCTTATATTCTTGGATAGGTATCTTCAAGGAATCTGCTGGCCATTGTTTCTGAAAATTCTTGATTTTTTTTGAAGCTTCAATCCAGGCCTGCAATTGCCTCTGATTAATTAATGCATTAAATGCAGTTGTAACCACAACAAGAACATTATCCTTAACTTCTGGATTTGCAATGCTAAAGTTCTTTTCAGTTTGCTCCAGCATTTCAACAATCAACCTGCTAAGATCTTTGAATTCATTAAAAATAGCCGGAACTCTCCTACCCTTGAGATCCATAATAGTATTAACAAATTCAATTGATTTTGGTATGAATTTTCTAATGCTGGCATATTCAGCGCGCTCAGCGTCAACGTAAACATTTGCTAATGAGGCGTTTAGCTCTGCCAGACTACCTGCTAACATTGTAAGCTTACTTTGCCCGCCCTCATCAGTGGAGTAAACCAATTTAGCTAATTCTTTGTCGCCCACTACATATAGTGTAAATATTTGCAAATTCTGATCAAAGTAGTCTTGCTCGCGAGTAGATAGTAAAATGTTAAATGAGTCGACAATTTGCTCATCTGTGATCTGTCTGTCTGCTTGCGCAGCTAACCAACTAAAAGTGCCTATCCCGTCCATAGTGGGATTAAGAGAATTTCGAGCAACCTGATCCAATTGCTTAAAGCAGCAAAGTGCTTCTGATATATCTTCTCTGTCTTTTTCTAAGTAAGAAGCTTCAGACTTATCTATAAAGTCAGTAAGTATCGATTTTTGGTGTCTATCTCGTAGCACATCTTTGATTCGAGTAGCGGCGTATTGTATGGGGGTCTCATACATATCGTCTATCTCCTTGTATGTTCAGCGAGTTTGTAATATGCGAGGAACTTCTTCGTTTGGGGGGGTGTTCTCTGAGTCACCAATCTTGGTTTTCAGTGCGTGAGTTTCTTTGGACTTCTTTTTTTTCAACTTCATAGCAGCTAGCTTTGCTTTCGCTATTGCAATAGATTCCTTAGCACCCGCTTTAAGCGTCGCTCTTTGCTCAATAGCCGCATCCGCTTTACTAGTTTGATCATCCGTTTTCGCTTTATACCCTGATAGATCTGGTATATTAGCTGCAGGATCAGTAGCTGGAGCATCTTGTTGTTGGAGGCCGAGGTTACTATTTGCTACATGAGCTAAATAGTTAGTAAATTTCTCATCTTTTTCTCTGTTGGCTTCTTGGATATTCATTTCGAGCTCCCTAGTATACCTTTTCGTGGCTGAGATAAATTCACTACGCATATCTTGATTTATTCTCATTATTCCATGCATGTCTTTGTAGCTATCAGTTAAGTCTATATTTCTGTGTTCGGGCTCAAAAGCGTGCAAACTTGATGATATAAATGGCGTCTTAGATATATTAATAAATTCTGTTATATAGCTTGTATAGGTATTAGTGGTGGTTAAAGTACTCACATAATTGTGATAAAAATCCTCATGTTGAGCGCCTGCTAGGTTATCTGTTAAGCGGGTTCTGATTTTATTAGCGATATTTAATAATAGTTCATTAAGTTTGATAGAATTTGTCATCGCTCCTATCTCGTCGCTAATCCATTGTGGCTGCCTACCCAGGCCCCAATCAAAATCATTAATCAATTCATTGAGCTCATCAGGAAAACTACTATTGTTATTGGAATTTTTTTTGATAAATTCTGTTAGTGGGTCATGAAATTGATTTAATAATTTTTTATATAGACTAAATGCAGCTTCGCCTAATTTTCTTGACTCCTTGAGTATTAAGTCATACGCCACTTGCTTCCGGTATTGTTTATCAGGAACAGATTGAAGTTTGGAAATGAACTGTTCTCTTAATTCTTCGTCGTTATCAAACATATTTGTGAGATACTCTAAGTATTTAGATTCGAAACGGACGCCTTGCGGAAGATCAATATCTTTTATTGTATCTGAAACAAACTCCCGATCACGAACTTTTGGTGTTTTAGTTGGATTTTTTAGGTTTTCGCAGCTATTAGATTCGGTTATGTTTTTATCTAATCCGACGATAGGGGGAATTATATCTGCTGGATCACCCATAGCGTTATCATTGGCAAGGTTAATCCCTCTGGGTGTAGGTTTATTTAAATGGCTATTAACTACTTTCGGTGAGTTGAAAGGTTGATTTAATCGCCTGTAGCAAAGTAGTGCAGTGAGAGAAAGTGTCGTGATTAATACGAACATCATTATCGGTGAGCTGGGATACAGAAAGATAGCACTCTCTGTGATCCAGGCAAATATCTTTGATAAGGAGTTCCAAACTATATTTAATAACATCATAACTGCGTCCTTAAATGAATTAATTAGACCTTGGAGGATTTGGGGGATGAAAAAAACGTTGAACTATTTGGATTTATGTTCTCAGACTCAGTCAGATCTTCAGCAACTTGTTCTTCATCCATATTATTATATGAATCTAGCAGTTCTTTTTGCGCTTCGATCAATTCTGCTTGCTCTTTATTTTCCTTGTTTTGCGCTTTAATCGTTTCTGCTTGTTCATCCTTTTGTTTGTTAATTAAAGCCAGCAGTGCTGCTGTATTATTTAAGGTTTCAGCAAATTCTACATTCTTCTTGTGTGATTCCTCAAACTGCTTTTCTGCTCTCTCAAGACGCGCAGTTGTATACATATTTTCTGCTTTTAGAGCTGCGACCTCTCCTTCCTTAGTTGCAAGCTTTAAACATGCCTCATCTAACTGATCTTGCAAAGTCGTCATTTGATATTCCTGGAATTTTTGTCCCATAGTTACCAATTGGTTACCAGTTGCAGGTGTATATTGTATGTCTAAGCAATTCGGACCCCAATCATCAAAAAAAACAAAAATTCTATCTGTTGTTGTTTGCCACTGTGGGGCTAGGTCTTTAAACGCTTGCCCTAAAGCTTGAAAAATCCCTGTATATCCTGTTTTTTGTGCTAATGCCTCCGTGATCTCTCTTTGTAGGGCTGAAAGTTCTTTAGAATATTCTTTAAAGCTATCGGATAAATCTGGAATGCTTTGAGCACTACCTAATTGATCATTTAGTTGCATAATACTAGGTATATGTTGAGATATTTTGAAACGAATACTTTCATCTGGTCGCTTATTTGCAAATTCTAATAACTGATTTTGAATTTCAACAATATCTGTTCGTAATTTCCTGATTTTGTCAAAATCTTGGCCCGGTTCGGAATACACTCTTGCAAATAGTTTTTCATCGTTTTTTACATAGAGACTGAATATCTCCAAGCAATCTTCGAATTGATCCGAAGAGCGCTGAGTTAACAGCGAGAGAAATGAGTCAACAATCTTTTCATCATCTAGCTTATCATTGAGCGTGGCAAGCCATTGTTTAGACCCTGTGATAACAGTTGGAGATATGTTGTTAATGTTGCCTATACAACTGTTAATTTTTTTCTCTCTAGTAGTAATAGATTCAGTAGCTATTGCTTTTTGAAAATTTTCAATAAAATTAGTAAGTTTTTGTACTGGATCAGGGCAACTAATTTTGGAATTGATCAATTCAGCACATTCGATCGTTTTAGTATATATTTCGGTGTTCATATCTTTATCTCCTAGGACTGAGCTTGCATACTTTATCCGTAAAGGCGCCCTACTTTTGTAGGACATATCCCACAAATAGCACTTAAAATTAAATATTTCAATCCGGTAAAATGGCAATTAGGAAAAATATTGACGCAAAAAAAACATATACTAAACAACGGGATATATCTTATTGAAAATAAATATTGTTTAATATCATTTACTTACGATTCAATCCGAAATTATTCAAAAAGAGTTTATGGCGCTAATTTTGCTTTATTTTGACGCAATAGTTGTGGGCTCAAAGGTCATACAAACTAAAGCCTGATGGCCTTACAGCCCCTTTATCAAAGAGATAAAAGAGGATAAAGCCATAAATGCTTGCTGCACACATCAACTCTGATGCGATAGCGCCATATAATCCATATGGCGGAACCAGAACGAGAAGAAGAACTAATAGTAAAATCAACTTAGCGAATTGTACTCGTTTTGCCACCTCACCATTATATCGCATAAGAATACTGAAAAACGGACGCAGCCATGTGATTAACATAAATCCAACTAGTGCAATACGTAATGGCATAAGCATCGGCTCATTTGAAGATAAATCCAGGACAATTCCCCCATCAATCCATCCAAGCAAAACACGTGACAATGGCATAAGAAGCAAAAACATGGTAGATGAGAAAAGCGCATTTATCCACATAAGCTTGCTAACTTGTGGTAAATATTCAGGCACCCAGTCGTCTAAATCTTCAAGTGACTTACTTAGAGGCTGTGTCACAACAAACATAAGAGAAGCAAGCGTCATAATAATGGCAAAATAAGTAACATCTATCTCTCTTGGACTAAATATTTCAAGAACAAAGAGACTAAGTGCCAAGCCACTTTGATGCATCAAATTGACTCGCCCAGATGAATGGTGGGTCTTTACAGTGTGCTTTGGTCCTAGCTGATAAACTGCCCAGCTAATACCAAGCAATAACATTTGAGAGAATAAAAACACAGCAACCATTGCCGCCATATCAAGCTCAGGCAAAAGCAGGATTGCAACCAACATTGAAACTGCAAATAAAAAATATGAAATGCTGTTCATCCTTTCTATCGCCAATGCAGAACCTCTCGCCGCGATAATCTGAATGACTGTAAAAATTATTACTCCGAATAATAAAATATGGATTGGGTGATGATTAAGGTAATCCACAATACTCCAATCATGAACAACGTTTCTGCTGATGATATAGGCACCATTAAGAAGCCCTGTAATCCCTAGAATGACCGCTGAGTAAATCAATCCCCTCTGCGATGAAGAAAATCCTCTTATCGCTCGCTCAAGTAATGGATATAACATAAAAAGCACTGTCCCTAAAATTAACATAAACTTTACAGCTACCCGAAAGTCTCCGAATAATTCAGAACTGATTAAAAAACGCGCAATTGACAGGTTAAGACCCACAATTAAAACTGTGCGAAAAAACTGCATCGCGTAAATTGAAAATAGCTCAGGAATCGGTAAAAATACTTTTTTCATTCCACCTCCATGGTGTGTAAAGATTCATTTTAGTCATTTATAGCAACTTCAGCAAGATATTCAGTGAATTTAGCACCAATTCCTCTCCCAATTAATGACCATTGATACAACAGCCCAAAAATCACAAGAAACTCTGCCATTACTTCACCTATCACTGTACCCAAAATTCCGTACTCTGCTGTCATCACTAATAATAGAGGCACGCTGATCATCAGCCACATCATACATAAGCGCGCATGAACTCCCGGCTGATTATACTCGACTAACGACCAAATTGGCTGAAAGATATTCAGTAATGCATTTAAGGTCAATGCAGTGTGTAAAATAGATAAATCGTCAATAAATGCCTCACCGAAAAACCTTAATATCGGACCTTGTGCATAAATTCCAACCAAATAAACGACCAACGTCCCAATTGCATTCAGTAAAAGGGCCTCCATTAGCAATTCATATGCTTTTTTAGGAGAGAGTCTTAACAGCTCCATTAGACGCTGTGATAGGAAGCCACGCAGAGAGTCTGATAGTAACGAATAAAAACTAACAATTGTTAAAACAGCACTAAAGTGCCCAAGCGTTTCTGGCTCTGAAATAAACAGCCCTACCACAAGTATTGATAAATTTGTTATTACTTGATACGAACCATTCGCAATCCATCCAAGCATTGCGGTTCTGCTATATAAATTCTTAGGCTGAGGTATGATTAACACTGGCCGCTGTAATATCCGACTTATATGTGGCATCACAATTAGAGTAATCGCAGCAATTACAATCAGCTGAGAAGCAATATACAAAATAATCATCTCCTTTAATGACCAAATCTTACCGAGGAACGCTGCTGTGATTAGAATGCTACAATATATAGCGTGCCCTAAAACATGCTGTGTCAAACGCGATAATTTAAAAAAGTGCAGCACATCTAGTATTGGTGGTAATAAGTTGACAATAGCAAGAAAAGGAATGGCAAGAATCAGATAACTTAGGGAGTAGAATAACCCTGTATCAAGGTTCCTATAAATTAAACTCAGCTGCACCAAACCAAAACCAATGACGCAAACAATACATAAACACACTATTTGTCTAGACGCCCAGTTAAAAAGTGACCTTGCGCAAGTATCTGCAGATTGCCTCATCGCACTTGAAAGAAAAACCCTTATCGCGAGTGGCTGCCCCATCACCAATAAATTAGAAACCATCACAGTGAGTTTAAGACAAAAGTTATAATATCCAAACTCGGGAACAGCCATCTGACTGGATAACGAAGCAGTTAGCAAAAAATATGCCAAAAATGATATGATACCGGATAGATAAACCCCTGAGATATCATATAAAGAACTTTGTCGAATAAAAGTGCGCATAGATTGAGCATCTCCAAAAACTGGCATATAATTTTGCGAGTCAATAATAACTCACAAACCTAATCAATTCAATGAGAATTTAGTTTACTAGAGACCCTATTTTAACTGGAGATTTTTTGTGCTAAAAAAGCCTTTTAGACCTTCAAGCCATTGAAAGACACATCGATACGCGCTGGAGATATTTTATGATCTATACTGGCGTTCTCAATCAGCTGCTGCCAACATCCAGGCTTGGCTATCTCATCATCATGTTCTTCAACAAATTGCTTTAAATCGGATTCCCATTTTGGTGCTAGCCTTGAATTAGCACGGCCAAGTATTTCATTAATTAAATCAAGTTCCAACCAAATTGTGTACTTTATCCATGGGGAGATATTTTCGTCAAAATTAAAATCAAACAAAACAATGCTCAACTCGCTTGGATCTACATTGTCTCTGAATTGTTTGATTAGAAATAAAATAGAAAGATATAAGTAAGAGTTATTCGGCTGCTCTAAATAGCTCTTGTTCTTCTCTTGGCGGTAAGTTTCTCTCATCTTAGCTAAAATTGCTCTACAAAAGGCTTTGTCATATATATCGTTCGGGAAAGATCCTGCAACTAGCGAAGCAAAATATGCCACCTTTGAACATGTTTCGTTCACTGTATAATATAGTTCCTTTTTTTTCCAATAACTTGGGGCGCTCATCAAATCAAGCAAGCATTTTTTATAATTAAAATCAGCTGGCAGGCTGCTGGAAGTTTTCTTAAGTAATAGTCCCTCTCCCATCATAAGATCAGTTGCGATTGTCAATTGTTTTTTTTCAGCATCGAGTGTCACCCAGATATCTAGCAGCGGTTTGAACTCTTGCCTGCTTAATAATTCTGCAAGTAAATAGTGTGGCTTTTGGTAACTACATATACTGGTCAGAAAACGCTCTAGCACATCCTTGGGCACAGATGCGACTGCATTTTTAATGCACTGTTGCTCAAGTATTAACGAGATAGCCTCTATATTCCGATAACCCCTCTCGGCTAGGCGCAACAAATAATCAAGAAGAGATTGGGCAGTTTTAGACTCTATGGCTTCAATTTGATTGTAAATTTTAAAAAGATTATTAATGACAAAATATACATCTATATACTTACTATCGATTACCTTTTCAAGGCACCTATCTGTAAATTCAGTCACCGCCAAAAACGCATCTAATTTTTTACTAAGATATTGTTTTAAAAGATTGAGAAAACACTCACAATGCCCATTGAATGCTAGAAGAATCAGAAACTCTTCATTCTCTGTTACATTAACTAACTTAGAATCAAGAAGGCTCAGAGCTATCGTGCTCCCTTGTTGATGACCTTTAGCTATCCTAGCTATCTGTTCGATATTACCCTTGTCATTAAAAAAATCTTCAGCATGCTGTCTAATACTTCTCGTATTTTGTGTCCACCGCGCTATTAAATTGATTAAGCCTGGATAAAATACGAGGCATTTAAAAAAATTTTCTCTACCCAATCGCGAAAAGATCCCAAGCTCTCTACTGCTAGAACTAAACATAATATTCTCTGAAAGAGCAAAGAGTATTACATAGAGCATAGGGGGAATATCTCTATTTGGTATAGATGAACTTATAAATCGGTAGCCATCTTGTGTAGGGCTGTTTGCTCTAATAACACCCTCAATAAAGTTACCTGCATTTTTTGCTCCCATTTCTAAATTATCAGCAATAAAACCGATATTCTGATTATGGTTATCTATATGTTTTTGTTCAAGGCTACTATCGTATTGACACCAATATATATGAATATGCCTGCGGATTAAATTAACATCCTTATAGATTTTTGAGTATTTATTAATAATACTGCACTTAGTGAACTGAATATCTTCAGAAGCATCTTCAGAGAACTCTAAGAACTCCGAAGCGATCTCATCGCTGATTACACTCAATCTTTCTTCAATCATAATCTTAAGTTATAAAAATTAATTTTATTATGTGAATACAAAAATCCGTATACCGATAATTATTCTATATGACAAAATATTAAACATTGAAGCAAATTAACAACAATTTTTGCACATTTTGGTTAAATAATTGCTGGTTACTCCTCTTTATTATCTTATACCTATCAGCGTTTGCGTATCGAGAATTATTATTTTAATTGCGCTATAATTTAAGTAGGGAGAATAATAATGAGATATGAAAAAGTAAGCTCAGAAGAAAAGCAAGTTTTAACATCCTCACAAAGAGAAGCTGTTTGTTTAGTTGTAGATAAAATAAAAAAGTTGGCTGCTCTGGGCGCTCTGAAAAAAGATTTAAAAGTAGAAGGCGCTCTGAAAAAAGATTTAAAAGTAGAAGGTAAAAAACTCGAAGCTTTATACGAAGACATCATCACATCGTTGTCACAGGAGACTTCAGAGTATAAAAAGCTTGTAACTCTGGCAGAATCTGGCACTAAGTACGATAATATCCTTAGAAAAACTGATGACATATATAGGGACTTTATTACCTACAAAGAGGAAGGTGGCACCCGAGAAGATAGTAAAAAGAAACTAGAATCACTTGGTATTAATATAAAAGAAGCCGCTAAAATTGATACATTTAATAATGGTATTGATGAAAAAATTCATAAAAATTTATATAAACTTCTCGAATCAAAAGCATTTTCTGGCAACGAAGATGGAATAGATCTATCAAAAATACAAGAATCGTTCAAAAATACCAGAGATAACTTCCATCTCAAGGAATCATACATTAATAGATTCGCAACAGTTGCTCATAAATTCCCTATATCAAGTCGAATCGCTGCAGAAGTTATCGACACTTTTAGACTACTAAAGAGTGCCATGCCCAACTGGCTTGGTCTAATACGTTTCCCATTACTACCAGTATTAACAATAATTTGTGCAGTCCCGAGATTTTTGTACAATGTCACTCTGGGAAACCCTGGTTTCGCTGGACTCTCATTCCGCCGCCTGGATCCAAAGTATAAATTTATGGAATTTTCCCCTGAGAGCACAGGTAATGCCCCTTACCCTATGGAAACATTAAAGTCAGTTGACAAAGAAACTAAAATAATAGCAATGGGAGCCCCTGTTATCAAAAGAGATGGAGAGTTTCAAATTTCCAAAAATTTCACCAATCATCTTGATATAATGGGTGAAAAAAAATTCTTATATATATGTTTCCTTGAGGATAAACCTGAAGAGATTGGATTAATTAACGCTATTATAGATGGCACAACTGATAAAACAAATTTTAAATTTATGAAACTGCCCCCAAAAGAGGAGATAGAGCATATTGTTAAAGACATGGAAAAAGCCAAGGAAAATCTTTCTCCACACGCTACCAAAGCGAAACATTTTCATAACGTTATTGATAATTCTAAAAAATATATTATTCCGGACGAATTAAAACAAGTTTTTGAGGAAATCGTTAATGATGAACTCAGGAATACAGAAGACACTGCTACTGCTAAGGCACTCACCAAAATAAATTTGAGGCTGATGAATGAAGCACACAAAAGCTATCAACCTGCTGAAATGTGTTCTGTGTGCAAAGATGGCATTGATCGAGGTGCTATCAATATGGAAATGTTTCTAAAAGCATTCCATGATAAAGATACAAACACCCACGCAAGAGCCATTATGGTTGCAGGGAGGCCAATGAACAAAAATGTACAGCAGCTGAACTTTTTTGGCAATAATGAACAAGATCGGGGGGAAGAGCTCAAAAATTTAAAAAAAGGTGTTTCAGGGCCAGCCGATCAAAGAAATTCAGCTTCAAGTCAGGAATTAAATAGTGATCGGTCAAAGACTACTGGTGCGCTAACACAAAAAGTAAAGTTGATGGTTGACCGTCAGCCTAAAAATCCGCAAAGATCAATGCCGGGGCCGGGGCCGACACGGGGTCAGTAATTCTTCAAAGTTATGGATGAGTTTTTATTTTTCTTTCCAGTAAATTTCTTCAGCTCTTCTAATATTGATTTCTTCGATTCCTCCATATATTTAAAATCTGGATATTTATCCCTATCATGCTCTTTAATCTCTCGGGATACATTGAACATTGCCATTAAAGTTGTTTTAGCAAGATATTCATAATTATCCGCATCAAATGTTTCTTGCGTAGCGCATTTTGTTATAGCGATTAAAAATGCCTTATACAGAGCAAAGGGATGAAGGGATTTGCAATACAAAGCCGTATTTTCTTGCATTGTTTTAATCGCCTGCCTTATATCATCGTTGTGGGATAATATTGTATTTAGTATTAAAATTATGTTGTTCGATTTAATTTCTCTTTGCTCCTCACTTACATCGCCCACATAGAAAATATTACTTAAAAGCCGCTGTTCAGCAGAACCTTCACCGGCGCCGAACATCTGCCCTATACTACCGTATGCCTGGTCGCGTGTGGGAGCAAAGCCAATCTGGCAACTGCCAGACAATATTGTTACTGTATTAATTTTAGGGTCATTTACAATTTCACCGGCAGAAAGTAACAAGTCAACAAGATTCATTTTATCGGTGCACATCTTGATGATAGCACTAGACCCTTTACCCAATCGATGCTGTGAAGATACTAAATCCACTAGAAGATTTTCTGCTCGAGGCATCCTTTCGCCTAAATGCGAATATGAAGAAATCTTACTCTCTTCTTTGCTCATAGAGCTCTCTGGATCAAAAACGATGTAATCACTATCATCTTGCTGGAATCTAAGCTGACCGCCTGTATTAATGTAATGCTCAATCAAGCTATTATCATTTTTCTTAATGGCCCAATTCATAACCCAACAGATTACGGTGGTTGTTCCTCCGGGCACTGCATTCCCACATCGTGGGTAGTACTTCTGAAGAACCTTAAATGAGTGGTAATTTTCATTATTGATAAATGTCTGTTTAAGAGTATATGGCACATTGTTTGCTAGACCGCAAATATTGGGTAACAAATTCGACCATATGCCTATCTCCTTAATAATGAAGTCTAATGATTTTGAAAAATTCTTATCATTATGACTGACAGGCACTAGCTGTTTGCCTATATCTAAAAATTTTAGGAATGTTCTGAATTGCATTTGGCTACCATAGTAGTCACTCATTGCCCTAAGATTTTTAAGATCTGCTGAGAGAAGAAAATCCCAAAAGCAATCTTCCGGCGATTTATAGTTATTGAGGATTGAATTTAGCCGATTAATGTCTTTGGTCTTTGCTGATGGGCTATCGCAGGTATAAGCCAGTATATCAATATATGCTTCATGTTGCTCAATAACATTGTCTGCATTGTCATAAGCAGCAATTAATAGTTGGATTTCATTGGGCTCAGGCACTTTGATATCAAGCTGCGCTAATTCAGTAACTAACGGCAAATCTTCTGATGTATCCTCATCAAGCTCATCTCCCAAATCTCGAGCAAAGACACTATACCGATTCAGTGCTTTATTTGACTGCTTATTTTTAAGATTTTTTGCTAATTGAGTATAATATCTCGTGGCCCCACACTCCTGCCCATAGCTATATCTATCGCATTGAACCCCAAGGTCAATCAACTTATTAATAATATCAGCTCTATTTATTTGCTCTTCACGCTCATAAATTGCCCGCTCTAATGCAAGAATTTCCTTTTGCTGTTCTTTTAAAAATTGATCTCGCTCTTCAATTAAAGATCCCAGCTTCTGTATCGCCCACTCAATTGATACATCGATTCTTTGGGTTCTAACAAAGTCTACCTCTTCACTACATAACAATTCTCCTCGCCTTTTTTGAAGTGTAACTTTCAATTTCTCATGTGAAGAGCCAAAATAAACATGTAAGATATGTTCCTCTCCATCACGCAAACAGCGTTCTGTATAGTGAGCTGGGGATAGATGGGCATATTTTCTACCATTTGGGTCATGAATATCACTGTCATAATAGTTTTTATCAATTCTTAAATGAGAGGATTCTGGATTATCGAAAAAAGTATCCAGGCTATTCTCTGGTCTTTTGTAAAGAAGATAATCTCTACTTGAATTTGTTTTTTTATCAATAAGGAAATTAAAAAGCCCATTGGTATACATGAAAATTATCCTATTTGGTTAAACGATTATCTATATTAAGTGATAACAAGGCCCTATATCGATCCCTGAATTCCTTATTTCGAGCTTCCATCTGATTCATAAACATTGCTTTTGCCGGAGTTGCCTTATCGTTGGAATCTTTTTTAAGTCCTGTTGCGTGTATAACCCTTTTCGTTAAGTCTAATTTTTCTTGCAATGTTAGCTCAGTATTATGTTTGATTTTTTGCTTTGCAAAAATAATAATCGTCATTAAAATACCCTTGACCAAGTCATACAAATCTAACACTTCAAGAAATAATTCTCTCTTATCCCATAAGTTGTTCATTACCTCCTCCATATCGCCACGTTGTTCTAACTCACTGATAATCTCATTGAGCAATTCCTTCCAGTTATAGAAACAATCCTCAGTGTTTTCTGCCGTGACATAAAATGAAAGATTTAAAAATAATGCGCTTTCTGGCATAAAGGTGGGATTACTCACAGAGGAATCTCTTTCTAATAGTATCTCACTCTTGGAAGAATGAGCTGACAAGATGGGTGTAAGCCATATATAAAAAACAGTATTAATGATTCTCTGATTAGCCAATTTTGCAAGAGTAAGCATAAGATGTAAAGTGTCGATATTTCCCATACATTGCTTTAGCAATGCCATACTCTCCTCTTTCGGCACCTTCTGTTTTAAAAAGATATCATATATGAGTAATACAAGGACACGAGGGTTTTCATCCATCGACTGCATTGCTCTTTGAATGATATCAGAATATGGTTTTTTAGGCGCCTCACTCCCAATGCAGACAACCTCTCTATTGGTATTTATCTGACGATCAGAATAATCTGCGCTCCAGAGAGGACCCCCACTTTCAATATAAAATTTTGTCAATTCATAGTTTTGCATTTCAAGCCAACAAAGAGCGCTTGTTGAGAAATTGTGTTTAGCTCTAATCGCTGCGTGCGGATAATAACTTTGAACTACCTTGAATGTCTCAACTAAATCCAAATACAGCAGCATTTCTTTAAACGAGACCATTATTCTCGCATCTCCAATTGTGTATGAGGAAATATCTAAAATTGTTTCTGAGATACCCACTTCCTGAAAAATACACCGCATTGATCTGGAGATATTAGCATCATTTTCACTCACCCGCTTTGCATCCTCAGCAAATAGCATCATGATTTTGCAGACTCTAACTGGCATTTGATTCCCATAGTAGTCACAAATCCTTGTTAAGTTATCTATATCTCCTTTGAGAAAAATATCCCAGATTTGACTATCAATCGAACGATAATCTGATATGGCCTGGTTCACCTGTTTAAGAAGGCTTTTATTCTCTGATAATAACTTGTTTTGATCATATGAGTATATCAACAGATCGTGCAAAGCAGTTTGCTGTTTGATAATATCATCTTCACCAGCTAATAATTTTAATGTTTTATCAATTTTTGAGTATAACCTCTCTTTGATATTTTCGGCAGCGATTTCTCTTTTTTCATTGCTCTTTGGCTTGCTGGTAGTTTGCAATTCAGAGGTATCTTGTGTCTCATCATCTGATGATTCGTATGTGTTAAATACTGAAAAATGATTCCGACTACTGCACGCTGCAGGAGAAATCCTAGCTAGTGCTCTAGTTGTCATTTTTTTCAATGCGTTGGTATATTTAGAAGTTTCGCCAAATTCATACAGATCACATTGACTGCTCAGCTGATACATTTTTGATAGCAGATTAAGAGAATTAGACTTATCTCTCTCATGTGGCAAAGACATAAATTCTTTTTCCATGGATAAAACAATTTTATGCTGCTCATAACTATACTCATCACGAAGTCGTATCAATGTATCTAATTTATTTCTTGCCCATAAAGAAGAAGCTGTGACTTGTTTTTCCTGATCTTTGCTAAAAGTGGCTACTTCTTTTTCACCCATTGATAGCCTGCTAAGCGTGATATCGTTTATGTCGCCTGTAAGACTGAAATACACATGTAAAATAGTTGTGCTCTGCCCATCATCATGGCACTCAGTATAATGTGCAGGAGATAAATGAGCCCACTTTCTTGAAAGAGGATCTATTTTTTGACTTTTATGGAATTTACTATCTACTCTTAGATGCGCATAACTTGGATTGTCAAAAAAAGTATGCGGGTCATTTTGTTCTCTCGATACTAGGAAATAATTCTCCTTAAAGATAGGAGCCAATTCGCTTATTTTGGCGATATCGCCCTGCTTATCACAAACAAAGTTAAAAACACCGTTCAAGCTATACTGTCTCATCACATGACCTATCGATTCTGCACTATATTATCAGACCTATTGTCCACTACCAACTGCTTTAATAGATCCCTATAATCGTCAACTAACTGCGTTCTCAAATTTAAGACACGAGATAGTAGTTGCGTATTACGGTCGTCATTCTCTTGCTTTAAATTATTTTTATTGGTTGCTTGAATGGACATTTTTGACAGATCTACTCGCTGATTAAGCGTCAGTGATTCATTCTTATTAATCAGATCAGCAGTATAAATATGGATACCAATGAGCCGAGCTTTAACTAAATTTAATGGCCTGTGTGATTCACTAAAGCTATTTGGCCCTTTGTTAAGAAACTCAACAACACTGAGAATATTTTTACTGTTGGCAACCATATAATTTAAGTATTCCAACAATATATTTTCCCAATCATACTCGGTTGCTTTTTTATTCTCTTCTTTCACGTAAAAGCCCATACACATAAATTTCATGTTTGTTTGGTGACTGAATTGACCCGTTTCAGTCATACAAGATTCAGCAACGCTCTGGTGGTCTTTTCCAGCAGTGACAGTTGGGAACTGAGAAATACCATAAATAGTATTAATGAACAACTGGTTTGATAACTGTGCAAAGTTAATAAGGTTTTCAACCATGGACATTTTCTTTGCACAATGTATGAGGAAACTAAGTTCCTCTTCTTTGGGAACTAACTTATTGGCATAAAGTAAATACATCAGGGAATCAAAATGTGTAGGGCCTCCTGTTTTTCCTAGTAAATCACTAATATCACTCGCATAACTGATCTTATTACCTAAAAGTTCTTCAAGGTTATATGCAAATATTTGTTGTGGCCTATCATCAGCATAGCTAGTAAGTGGACCACCAGAATCAATATAGAATTTTGCTAAGCCGATATCTTTAACTACATCAGATAACATAATAAGCACGCTACGATCTGTGCTATTAATCATTCTGATACTATTCAGTGGATAATATTTTTGGAAAACCTTGAAAGTCTCCAAAAAGCGTATATGCAGGAGATACTCTTTAAGAGACACCATCATTTGAGAATCAGCGGCATTTCCTGATCTACTTCTACACCTCAAACCGACATAAGCTGCATCCAATAATTCTGCAGATATCCCTACTTCTTTAATGATATATTCGATAGATCTAGAGAGATTAAAATCGCTATCCTTATTCTTTTCAATATATTTTGGTAAATCAGAAAATTTCGAGAGTATCCTGTATGATATTTGATTACTGTAATAACTACACACTGCATTTAGGTCGCTGATATTTCCTGAGAGCAAAACATCTATAATTTGGCAATCAATAGACTTAAAGTTTTTATAAATCAGCTCGGCAGCCTTAAAAACATCCTGGTCTTTCTCTAAGGCACTTTTGGAATCACAATACAGTACAAAAACTCTGAGTTGTTGCTCATAAACTTCAACGATGTTAAGTGGCTGTTCAAGCGCTTTTAAAATTTCTTGCATCTCAGTAATCACTGGACAAGGAAGAGTAACAGTTGATTTTTGATCACTCCTTTCAATATCTTCTGTCTGCTCATCATCTTCAATGTTCTCATCACACGCAAAGAGGCTGCTGGTGTTATCTGACACACCTGTAGTATTCATTGTTGATTGCTCAATCACCTTTTTGAGACTTTTTGTATATACCGAGGCAACAATACCGGAGTAAAGATCACATTTTTGACTCAAGGCATACATTTTTTTAAAAGTTTTGATTCTAGTGTTTTTATCAGCATACTGGTTAAATTCATCTTCTATTTTAGACAACTGAACCTGTAAGTCGTTCACTTTATTATCTCTTTGTTCTCTAAAAGAATGCAGTTTATCTTGAGACCATAAAATTGCCGCTTTCATATTTTGATAGTGATCTTTAGTCAGCTCGATATTTACTGGAGATTCTGCAGTAAATCGATATGAGCTGACCTTAAGGACCTCTCCATTCAACCCAAAATAAACATGGACTACCGCAGTTTCAGCACCATCTTTTGAGTATCTTTCAGTATAGTGCGCTGGGGAAAGGTGAGCCCATTTTCTCCCTAGTGTGTCGGGGTTATCACAGCCATCAACAAAATTCTCATCAATACGCAAATGACAATCCATATCAACATCACCCAAATCTGTAAGACATCTGACTATGTTAGCCTCTGTTGGCGGCTTAACCAGTAGATAATTTTTATTTTCATCGCACTGCACCGGGAGATTCGTTCTTATAAAATTATAAAGACCATTTGATCGAGTGTTTGGGTTTATTGAGCTATTTTTCATGGTTATGGTTCTGATTTATACCAAAAATTTAACATTTATGTAAAAATGTGTCAAGGAGACATGATCTTGGACAATCGCATGACAATGCAAATAAAGACATGTTTATACCTAATTTATTTACCGTATTTAAATCAGGCATACATTCATGCAAAAGGCTAGATTTGGTTTGATTAGCTCCTCACTAAACTAAGACAGTAAGGAAAGCGAAGCGTGTTTTGTAAAATTCATCCCAAAATCTGCATATGCTAGATTCCTCGGGATGGAAGTCGGCAGATCAGTCAACTGGAGATCCATTGCAGAACAGGTGTTGACCGGTAACCAATCAACGAAAAAATTCGCGACAAAATACACGCGTTCGATGGGATGGATTATCAGAACATCATAAATCAAGCGCGCTTAAACCCGGCACTATTTTACAAAGATGATTGGATTTCAAGCAGAGTCCTATTAACCTTAAAAGACAAGTATAATTCTACAGAAGATATGGCAATATTTATTTTGGCGTTGAAACAAAAGCGATGACACAGAATATTTTAAAACTGGTTCAGGAAAATCCGTGGCATTTAAGCGGGTTCTTAAAATTTTAGTGCGTAGCTAGAGAATCGCAAAATCTCCTATTTTACTCTCCGTTTATCCATAACATGCGAGCGACATCCCTGAAGGCACATATCCATCAAGCCCTAATTTTCTTTGGTTTGTGCGATTTTAGCAATTTGAGGCTCGTTTTTTGAAAAGTGGCTGGTGGAGTACTCTTTTGTCAAAAATTTTTTGACATAACATAACTTATTATTTACGCTAAATAGACTAATCATAAGATTTTTAACCATTTCGAGGAAGAGTTATGTACTATTATTTCTACTTTTATAGAACTTTAGATAAGTTTCAATTATGTAATGCAATTAATCATAGGACTAAACAATGTTTCTCTCTAACCAAGATATCATCACTGTCAAATCAGTTTTAAATTCTCTTTTTTCTATTCCAATTCAAGCAATAGTTTTTACTTTTTCTTCCGCAACTTCTCTGAATTATAGCCCACCACCTTATTATTCCCCAATTTCTTATTATTACCCTCCAATTTCTTATTATCGATATTAAACATACGTTTCTTACCTTGTTTAAAATACATATATTGGAGAAAACAATGTCAGCTACCTTATTAAATCACCATATGGTGACTCATGAGCAATGGGGAAATTTTACCGAAACAGATCATAATACCTGGAAATTATTATTTGAAAGACAATCATTGCTGTTACAAAAAAGAGCTACTAAAGAGATTAAATTAGGCCTAGAAGAATTAGAGATTTGTAGTAATCAAATACCTAAATTTTCTGATTTAAATAATATATTGAAGAGAAAAACTGGCTTTACTATAGTGCCAGTTAAGGAATTTATTCCTGAGGATTTATTTTTCAAATTTTTATCAGAACGTAAGTTTCCATCTACGTGCTTTATTCGCCAACCCAACCAACTCGATTATCTAGAAGAACCTGATATATTTCATGATGTTTTTGGACATGTACCATTGCTAGTGAATCCTATATTTGCAGATTTTATGGAGCTGTTTGGACATAAAGGACTAGAAGCACATAACGCAGGGATGTTGAAATTTGCTGCAACTTTATACTGGTTTACAGTAGAATTTGGTCTTATACAATCTGCAAATGGATTAAGAATATATGGGGCTGGCATCATTTCTTCAAAAGGTGAATCGATTTACTGCTTAGACTCTGACGTGCCAGCTAGTATTAAATTTAATGCATTAAGAGTCATGAAAACTAAATACCATATTGATTCATTCCAAAGAACATACTTTGTTATTCACAGCTTCCAAGAATTGTTTGACGCCTTGCACAATCTAGATTGGGACGAGGTAAAAAAAACTTGTATGTTGTTTCCAGAAATTGAGCAAGGAATTGCGCTCAATGATCAAGAAAAAATATACTAGAGGAGTTATTATGAGTAAAACGTGTGATTTAAGTAAAAAGAAATGTATCCCTTGTCATGGAGGGATACCACCACTTGAAAAGAGAGACTTTGATAAGCTTTTAAGCAAGTTACAAAGTAAATGGCTGATAAACGACGTAGGACATCTTTATAAAATTTATAAATTTTGTAATTTTGTGGAGACTATGAGTTTTGCAAATAAAGTTGCAGAGATTGCTGAACAAGAAGCTCATCATCCAGATTTGCTGATATCTTACGGACAATGTATTGTTGAAATATGGACTCATAAGATTAATGGTTTAGCTGAAAATGATTTTATATTAGCTGCAAAAATTGATGATATAAACAATGAGTAACAGTGAGAAAATCTATACAGGACTATGCATATTCTTTGTATCACTAATAGTGCTTGGTAATATGGTATCCCAAAAATTTGTTATTCTACAACTGTCCTTTTATAAATTTGAATTGTCTGTTGGTGTAATATTGTATCCGTTAACTTTTCTTGTCACAGACTTAATTGTAGAGTGCTTCGGGAAAGAAAAGGCTCAATTTTGTGTAAAACTGGCAGTATTTATCAATATATTGGTTGTTATAATAATAACTTTTATGGATTGTTTGCCAGCTACAACCTGGTCAAAAATAAATGATGAAATGTTTCATGATGTATTTGTTTATTATAGAGTTGCATTTATTGGTTCTATGATTGCTTGCTATACTTCACAGGTTATTGATGTGCGTTTATATTTATTTATAAGTAAACTAACTAATGGCCAATATCTCTGGTTAAGAAATATTGTTAGCACAAGCATTTCGTTATTTATTGATACCATTATTATTATTGTATTTATGACAACATTTAATATTTTTCCTATTGAACAAATGTGGATACTAATAGCAAATAGTTATAGCTGGAAATTATTTTTCACTATTTGTAGCGCGCCACTGTTTTACGCAGGAATTTTAACTATAAAATACCTTTCCGATTTTAAACCTTCTTTAACCCAAGGCGTTATTCAATAGCTAAGCTGTCATTGAAGAGAGGCAACAAAAATTACCAAAAAAGAAGATTAATAAAATGACTAGAGTAACTGCAAGGCGCAATGCATAAATATAAGGTACAAAAGCAATTTGTAGGCATCATCCAGAAATTAAAGCCAATATCAAACAATATTTGATTACATTCAACGAATGATCTTAACGAAGATATTTTATATGGGCACGGTAAAGCACTTAATTGTATATACAGATATCCAACCTAAGCTACGTTGTCAAAGCTATTAAACACCTAATTAATGATTAGGAGAGACCCAAATGCAGGCTATATTGATTATATAATTAGAACTATCGCGAAGCCGCCGGATGGAGCGAAAAGATTATGAAATTATAACCGCGGAATGTGTGCTAGCCACATTTGGTATAGTATTTGATGAGTTAGCTCAATAAGTAGAGTGAATCTGGTGGATAAAACCAAAATAAAAAAAAACCGAGATGATCAAAATGACTATCTCGGTTAATCTAGAATAAAATGCCTGACGGTGTCCTATCTTTGCAAGACATGTGCCCCACTATTGTCGGCGCTAAGTCGTTTCACTTCTGAGTTCGAAATGGATTCAGGTGGTACCAACTCGCTATTGCCATCAGGCGGAAATAATCGGTAATGCGTCGTGTATTTTATACGGCTGTGATGATTTAAGGTAGTGTAATCAAGTCTCACGGTCAATTAGTACTGGTTAGCTCAATACATTACTGTACTTACACATCCAGCCTATCAACGTTGTAGTCTACAACAGACCTTTAGCCTTACGGAGGGAAATCTAGTCTTGAAGAGGGCTTCCCACTTAGATGCTTTCAGCGGTTATCCCTTCCGTACGTAGCTACCCGGCAATGCCATTGGCATGACAACCGGAACACCAGAGGTACGTCCACACCGGTCCTCTCGTACTAGGTGCAGCTCTTCTCAAATTTCCTACGCCCACGGCAGATAGGGACCGAACTGTCTTACGACGTTCTAAACCCAGCTCGCGTACCACTTTAAATGGCGAACAGCCATACCC
>CAJVZW010000005.1 GCA_913020085.1 uncultured Pseudomonadota bacterium
AGGATTTGGAGCTTATGTTTTGTAATACATACCACCTGATGCTTCAGCCAGGGATCGATGTCATTGAATCTGCTGGTGGTTTGCATAAATTCATTGGTAGAAAAGGCCCAATCATTACAGACTCAGGAGGCTTCCAGGTGTTTTCATTAGCATATGGGTCAGTTGCTGATGAGCTTAAAAGTAAAGGTACAAAAAAAACAGGATCCCAAGTGATAAAAATCTCTGAAGAGGGTGTTGTGTTTCGCTCTTATCGTGATGGCTCACGATTCGAGCTCACCCCAGAGTCCTCTGTTGCTGCTCAGAAAGTATTCGGAGCAGATATTATTATTCCGTTTGATGAGCTACCTCCTTACCATATGGATTTAACTGCTCTAAAAGCATCTTTAGACCGAACACACCGATGGGAGGAGCGCTCATTGAATGCTCACTTGAGTGATCCAAGACAGCAGAGTATGTATGCGGTTATCCATGGAGGTGTGAATGATGAGTTAAGAAAACACTCTTGTAAGGTGCTCACAAATATGGCATTTGATGGTTTTGCGATTGGAGGTTCACTCGGGAAAAACCATAATGAGCTGGAAGAAGTTTTGCAATCTACGATGAGTGAGCTGCCCCCTGAATTTCCTGTGCACCTGTTGGGCCTTGGAGATCTTAGGTCAATTCAAATGGGGGTGCGTCACGGGATTGACACCTTTGATAGCGCCTATCCGACGAAGGCGGCAAGGCATGGGGTATTATACCGTCTCAATAAGGAGCCTATCAGAATTAAGTCAAAAAAATATCAGTCTGCTCACGTCCCTATTGATAGCGAGTGTGACTGTTATACCTGCCAGCATTATACTCAGAGTTATATGCATCACCTTTATAAAGCAAGTGAGCCTGCTTATATTCAGCTGGCCACTATTCATAATGTTGCATACATGAATCGACTTATGGCAGATATTAGGAAGGGTATTTTATGCGATGAAGTATAATAACAATCAATTATATATGCTATAATATTAAAAAATATAGCAAAATTATGTCGGATAATAAAAAATTGCTTCAAGAGCACAAACTTATGATTTCTCCCAGTTCAGTGAAAAGTGACGTAGATTTATTGAATCGTTACGATGATGCTTTATTGACCAAGCTGATGGAAGATTTGGCGAGCGATGTTAGCAATAGCAAAAGGGAAAAGAAAAAAATTGCCTCTAAGATTGAAGAGAAGTTAACGATGCTAAGTCATATGGAAAACATGATGCAATTTATGATTTTAAGAGATCAAATTCGTGATTTTAAGCATCAAAGAATGACTCAAATAAAAAGAAAAATAGACTATACCAACAATTTAAAAAAAGAAATTGATATCATCATTGAGAAGCAAACTGGACTGATGAACCAAAAAGCAAAATTAAGAGAACGTATATCAAGACATTTTCTTTTCACAGGTTTGCTATGGTTCCCAGCGATGCCAGTTTTACTTGGATTATCTTTGGTATTGGGCAATAGTTTTGCACCAGTTTTCATGGTCGGTATATTAGCACTTGGCTTCAGTGTTGTAATGGGAGAAAAGATTGTTCATGACTATCAAAGAAAAACATTGTTGGCAGATGAGATTGATTTAGTCTGCCGAGAAAGATCTCAGGCTATCAGAGTATATATGCAGTATAGAGCAGAGATTAAAAGGCTTATTACCAATCAATCATATTTTATCGAGAAATACGCACATCAAATTGGCAAGAAAAAAAGTCTTTCCCACTAACCCCAGTATATCAATAAATCGATAGTTCAATAACATAGATAAATGCTTGTCTTTGAGAATTTATTTTTGTTATCTGGGCTTAAGCTGGTCTTTAAAGGGAATCTTACTCCAGGGTATCTCTCAATATTTTGCTATTTTCTCCTCGTTATTATTCAGAGAAAGTTTTCTTTTTGGCCAGTCATCTTGTCTTTTTTGTCTGTATGGTTACATGAGCACTATCTTTATATGTCCGACTGTGATCGGAAGCAGTATCTCCCCTCATACCTATATATTCACGGGGCATATCGATCCTCAGTGTGTGAAACTACACATCACATTCAGGTAGGGGCTCAGCAGATTGTTGCTATGCAACTTGAGGCACTTAAGCTGCATCCGGCTATTAGCTATTTTTTGCTGGGTTTTTCAAATACAGGGAGTATTGAAAAGTCGCTTATGAGCGCAACAGGACTGGTACACCTTTTAACTATATCTGGTTTACATATTGAGGTGATTGCATCATTTATTGATAGACTAATTAAGCTAACTAGACTTCCCAATCATATTATTAATCCTTTAACGGCCTTTATACAGATCATATTGCTCCTGTTATATGGAAATTGGGTTGGCTTTGCCATTCCAGTTCAAAGGGCCTTTATCATGCGTTTAGTTAAAATAATCGCCCAGATTTACTGCATCAACTTGTCAGGTTGGATCCGATGGCAGTTGGCATTACTCGTAACGATATATATAAATGCTGAGGTATTCGATAATTATGGATTTTATTTATCATATGGATTATCGGCCATACTAATCTGGGCGCCAGGACGTAACTTAATGATCGCCATTAGTACAATGGGAATTAGCCTATGGTTTTTTCATTTCTTCCCTTGGTGTGGGTTTTTCCTTAACTGGGTGCTTGTTCCCGTTTATGAGCTTTTGGTAATTGCGATTATTTGCGTAGGATACATATCAATTATTTTTCATTATTATGCCCCGATATTGCTTATATCAAAATTTTTATACTTGTTGGATCAGTTACTGCTCTATTGGTACCAAGTTGGATGGGTAGTTGATGATAGTTATGCGATCGCGGCGGGCCTTATCGCAAGTTTGGTATTTGTTTTTTATCTCAGAAGCTATGAATCCCTTGTTCTAATTGTGCTGGTAATTATTATGAGAGGTTTTTTTTGTTATGTTCCTTATGGACATTTTTCCGTTACAATCTATCCTGTTCAGCATGGCTTAATGGTATTGGTAAGAACTTTAACAAGTAATATAATTTATGATTTATCACGATCTGGAGCCTATGTAAGAAAATATCTCGAGAAAGATTTGCACTATAATTTATTTTCAGGCGTTTATCTCGCTGTTGTAAGCCACACAGATAAAGATCATTTTGGTGGTTTTGATTATCTTCATCAGCTGCTTCCTGGTGTGAAAATGATATCTAATTATGAAAATTACTTCCGGGCGGGCACCTGTTTGGCGGGAGGTAATTGGGAGGTTGATGGGGTGAAATTTATATTTGAAAATAATGGAGATTTGAGGGAAAAGAATAATGATGCCAGTTGTGTTTTAAGAGTCATATCTAAAAGTGGTTTTGATATACTACTGCCTGGGGATGTGTCTTTTGATAGCAAGGTTGTACGTCGTTATAGAGCTGATATTATTGTAGCCCCGCACCATGATAGACAAAAAACCTGGAGAGCCAGCTATGATGGCGGGAGTATATTAATTTCCGACAATGGGCTCTGATTTTGCTTGAGGAGCAGGTTTATCAGTCTCTTTATGGTGACTGACAATCATAGGTGGAGTATCTGTGTAACGATCTTTAAAATCATATGTAGGAACGAAGGATGTAGTTGTTGAATACTCTGATGTTGACGAAGGGAATAGGTAATCTGAGATCCCATAGGCAGCAGTGACGCCTAAAACTAATGCGCCAATAGCCATACTCGATGGATAAAGTACGGCGCAAGATAAAAGTGTCATTGATAGAATAATTAAGTCAAATACGCCAAATTGGAATATTCGCACACGTCTTAATTGTTTTTCTAGCCTGCCCTGGACAGGGTTTGAGCTCTTGGTTAGAAACTTTTTAGTGTTATCGTATTGAAGTTGTTTAACTGCTTTCCGAAGATAAGAATGGTAATGATTTTTCCCCTTAGACACATCAATTTTCTTTTTCAGCAAGTATTCATTAATTTTGCCATCAAGGTTATTAACAAGATCTAATCGTTCATCTTTGGTTAAATCTGCGATAAACTGACAGAATAAAATTGAGAAATATCCACAATTATTGCTGTCTCTTTGGCAAGCTTTTTTCGTGCTTATGATGGTGTAATCATTCAAATTGACGTCGGCAATCCGAGATGCTTTTGCAAGTTGTAAAATCCCCTTAACTAATGAATGGTTAGATCTTTTATCCTTATTTTCTGGGTCTTTCGCTGAATTAAAATATTCCTCAATGCATGTCTTTAATTCCTCTCCCTTTGAATATTCATGGTTATGGGGACTTCCCAATGGGTCAAATAAAAATAATACCTTATTCTCTTTATCAAAAGCACATACGTTCCAGTGATTGTTTCCTCGGTTAAGAATAAATACCTGGAGTTTTTCTATTGGGATAGGATGGAGCCCTTGATATAAAAATTCATCTAAAGAAGTGTCTTGATTTATTACATAATGATCATCAATGATTACAGAAAATTGATTGAGATTACTAAGAGCGAGGTAAAAGTGATATTCCTCAGCTAGATCTTTTTCTATTAAATTATTGAGTTTGTAGTCGAGATCTCTCTTTTTAAGGGTATCTTTTATAGTTTCACCAAGATAGTCCTCTTTAATGCCGTTAAAAACAGTCTCTGCCTTGCTCGGGTCACTGACGTCTGAGTGATTCTCCAAGTGGTTAATAATATTGAGGATATTGGTTTTAAGATTTAAATCACGAGCGGTTGGCATAATAAACTCTATTTTTTTTAATTTTAATAGAAATGCTCAGCTTTTACAAGTTAAACTGCTATCGGAGCTTTTATCCCGGGATGGCTTTGGTAATTTATCAGTTTAAAATGTTCTAGCTCATATTGCTCAATAGGTTGGTAATCAATTTCGATTTGAGGTAACGGGAAGGGTTCCCTTGTGAGCTGGATTTTGACCTGATCAAAGTGATTTTGATATATATGGCAGTCACCACCTGACCATATAAAGCGATGAGGCTTTAATCCACACTCATGTGCAATAATGTATGTGAGGAGACTATACGATGCTATGTTAAACGGAACGCCTAAAAATGCATCCGCGCTTCTTTGCGTCAGTTTACAGCTGAGTTTGCCATTAGAACAGAAAAATTGGAAAAATGCATGGCAGGGGGGCAGCGCCATTTCTTCTAGTTGTCCAACGTTCCATGCGCTTACAATATGACGCCGAGAAGAAGGATTCTTTTTAAGTCCATTAATGAGGTTGCTGATCTGGTCAATTTGCTTGCCTGCGTGATTTTCCCAATTTCTCCATTGGTGCCCATAAACAGGTCCTAGATTGCCATTTTCATCAGCCCATTCGTCCCAAATTTTTACTCCATTTTCTTTTAGGTATTTTGTATTGGTATCACCCCTTAGAAACCATAGTAGTTCTGCAACAATAGACTTGAAGTGACATTTTTTTGTAGTAACAAGCGGGAATTGGTTTTCAAGATCGAAATCCATTTGATAATTAAATATTCGTCTGGTACCAACGCCGGTTCGGTCATCAGTATCATCGCCGTTGTTTAAAATGTACTCTAGAAATTCATGATATTGTTGCATTGAATCCTCCGGGTATTCATCTTTATAAACTCATGGTATATAAAACCAGATGTGAGTTCAATACGCAACACAACAACGCGGTTAGCAAGGATTATCGGTATAACAATACAGCTATTTGTAATCTTTGACACTTTATTGCTAATGATGATTTTCTCTATGCCTTATGAGAATATTGCACTTATATGTTGCTCAGCGCCCTGATGATAGACTTTGTTGCATAATAAACCTACATAAGGTATCAATTGCTTCTTGGGCTTCTGGCAATATTTTTAGCCATAAGTAATGTCCATGAAATGCATCTGGTTGGATAAACAATCTATTGATCACTCCATCAGTTGATGCATTTAGATGCAACTGACGCAGTGGCTCAATGAGTATATCATTATCTCCGATTACACTAAAAATAGGGGGGTATCCTTTTAGATCTGAGTAGATTGGAGAGCATAAAGGGCTTCTGGCGTCCTCCCCTGCAAGATAGGCAACAGCATATCGTCTTAGTAGCGTAATATTTAGAACAGGATCTCTTCTTTCCCAGTCCCTATATAGATCATCTTGAAAACATATATGTGTTGAAGTTGCTGGTGATAATAGGGCAAGAATATTCGGCATTTCAAGGCCCTTTTCCTTAATGAGATAGCAAAGTCCCAGAGCCAATAATCCTCCCGAGGAATCTGCCGCAATTGATATATGACGTGCCTCATACCCTGATGATAATAGGTATTTATATGCGACAAATGCATCATCAATGGCTTTTGGGAAGGGAAATTCAGGACTTAGACGGTAGTTGAGGAAAAATAGACGCATTTGACATTGATGAGCTATTTCGGAAACAATATGTGCATGCGTATCACTACCGCCAAAGCACATCCCACCACCATGAAAATACAGTATGATTTGATGGGGTATATGTTTTTTAGGGGTGTACCATATGCCATCCGGGCTTTTGTGATTTGAAATATCTGTATCGACATGGGGATGCGTATCATGTTTATTGAAAGCCGCAGTAAATTCTTCACGTAGTTCATAAATACTTTTTTCGTGATTTTTATTTGTAGATCTCTGGATCCAATATTTTAATAAATTAAGCCGTAACGACATTAGCTGCACCACTTTATTATAATAAGTATAGATAACTGGGGTGAAATTACTTTCTTTTGTGATTGGATTCTTTGGTTTCAAGTAGAAATAGCATGCCAAAAACAGGGGTGTCTAAAAATTGAATACTGCCAGGCTTAATTCGGCGCTCGTGAGTAAATATAGTAGGCGATCTATCGGGATGGAAACATATACCATGCATTGTAGTATCTACATAGCGATTATAATCAAACTCAAAATTTAACAAACAGGACGTTTCATTTTCCATGATATCTTCAGTTGAAATGACGATTGATTCTTTGTGTGCAGGTAAGAGCTGAAAGTGCCATGTTCCCATGCCAAGTAAAGGCAGCGCCTTTTGCTGTTTCAGAAATTGAAAATGGTAGGCGTCCTGGTCGTCAATCAGTTCAGGTTTATTAATGTCATATTTTGCAAATGTCTTGTGGTTTGGAATAGCATTCTTTAGAGTATTTTCTGGCCCGATAATCGCTAATTCAATTTGTTCAATCTGGTTAGCAAAGCAAATACCCAGCTGCAAAACCACGATAATAAAATAAACAAGCATTTACTTTCCTAAACTGTTGGTTTGAATTTAACACAGCTGAAATTTATCGGCAACGATTTAACTTGCCATCTTACCAGCATAATCGATATATTGTATCTTTTATGGTAAATCATATGAGATATAAGAACCTATCTCCCGGGGAGTTTTGTCAGCTTCCTACGCCATCATCATGGCTTACTCAGGCACAATCACAGTGGCAGATTATTTTGGTAGATCATGCTCATTGCGAGAGGAAAGCGGCAGATTTTGGGATCAATATTCTCAAATCATATCCTGATTATCTAGATATTCAGATGACAATATCAAAGTTGATTCGTGAGGAAATGAGACATTTTGAATTGGTACTGCAATTGATTAAAAAATACGATATAAACTTTGTTCCACTCTCTCCTTGTATGTATGCGAAATCACTTCATAGTGGCATCAGAGTGGGTAATAGAGAGAGTAAGTTGCTTGATCTATTTATTACTGCAGCGTTTATAGAAGCACGTTCATGTGAACGATTTCATAAACTATGTCAGGTACATCCAATTGACGAGATAAAAATATTTTATGGGAAACTTTTTGATGCTGAGCAGCGTCACTTTCAGTTATACCTGGACTATGGATATCAATTTTTTTCACCCAGTGAAGTTGACCGTCGAGTAGAGGATTTTCGTATAATTGAAAATCGGTCAATCGCGGCCGAGGAATCAAATTTTAGATTTCATAGTGGACAGCCCCATTAATAGTTACAACAGGGGCTTTATTATTACTTACAATACTCAACATGCAATTCCCTATCTTTAGAGAATATTTATGCCCGAGAGTTGGTGAGGACATTCCCTCCCAAATAGATTGATTATTCAGCTTGCAGTTCGCCTCTTTTTCTGTCCATTTTTGATAAAAACTCTCTTTGTTTTTGATGTCCTCGCGGGGAAGAAATCGGTCACTAATTTTTGCAAAATCAATTTCTCGTATCAGCTCACAGTCAACGCCAATCGCATGAGTTTTTGAAATAGCAATGGCCCCCAAGGTGGTAGTATGGGACCATGAAATAAACCCAGAATTATCAAGTATCAGGGGTTTTGTTTGTTTGTTTCGGATAAGCTGATTTGTGTTGATATCAAATGAAGGTAATAGCAATTTTGCGATTGACTCGAGGCGGCCCTTATGACCATCGGCGTGGTTGAAATAAATTAAATAGATCATGCCGTATCCTAGACATTTTAAATAATTATGTAAACGTTTAGCTTGAGGGTTTGAAGAAACCATTTGTGTTTGAAATTTGAAGGCAGCTATCAAGAATTGTTGTGATGTCCTTTAAACACTTTGATATTTTTTTACATTTCTGACGGGTAATCAGAGCGTCGTTAATTATCTGGCGAATGGTTTGAAGTCGAGCCATTAACGTAATCTGTGCAGTGCTTGCTTTGCAATTGCGAATTTTGCAGCAATTATTAGTGACATATCTTAAGATTTGATGCGCATTTTCTAATGTAAGTGCATGGCGTGAGTGAACGATTTCTGATTTATTAACTGAGGATATCATTAAGTAGTCAAGTTGCTGAATTTTTATAAGTAAATGATGGATATTTTCTGGATGCTTCTTAATCAAGTGGTTATTGACAAGAAGGGTTGTATCGGTATATCTCTTGTGCTCTATGGCTTCATTATACTCCTTGATAAGGAAGTTACAGCCACTGCTAAGTTGCTTCTCAATCTGCTGTGCTAATTTTGTAAATTTGATATTGATAACTTATTCCAAACGCTTTTATAAAAGATAACACAATGAATCTTAAAAATTTCTGAAGTTATGCCTTTTGATATCACGGTGCTATTTCTTCACTAATAGTAGGCCCAATCATATGCTGAAAGCTCCCCGCGGAAGGTTTTTTATTATAAATTAAGCTGATTTTGTTTTTTGCTCGAGTAAGGGCGACATACAATAGTCGTTTTCGTTCTTGTTGGTGCTTGGCTTTTGAAACTTGCATCAGCGGATCAATAAGGTTCTTTCCATCGAGGCCTGAAGCTAATAATATCGCCGGAAGTGAACTATTTTGCAAAATCCACGTGTCCCATTCAAGTATCTCAGGAATCATGGCACGGGTTTTTGAGTTGAGGTATGGCAGAATAACGTGATCATATTCTAGCCCTTTGGACTGATGAATTGTTGTTATTGTGATTGCGCAGTTATGTGGTGTGCTCTCAAGGCGTAAGCTTTCAACGCCATCGAGCAGGTGTGGTAGATATGTTTGCTGAGAATCTAATGAGGATAAGTACTCAAGAAGTGTTTGTAATTTTTGCAGATGGACAATACTCGGGTTGATTGTATTCAGTACTTCAATAAATTGCTCCCAGCTACTTGCGTTTGATTGCATTGTTTCTTTAATTTGAGATATAAACCCGTCTATATTGCTATCATTAGTGTTAAATAAAGCACTTCTTATGTCACCTGATTGACTCATATTTTTCATGTTGTCAAAGTCAATACCGAGCCATGCTGTTTGGCATAGCGCAGCCCAGGCAATATTACAAAAAGGACGATGGATGGCTGAAAAAAGACAAATAATGTCGTAACAAAGCGGGTCATCTAAAATATTTTGAATATTTGATTGATCACATTCAATCCCAAAATGATTCAAATAACGTGATATATCATGTCCTTGCTGACGTGTGACGACCAGTATGCCAATTTCTTGGCTTGGGTTTTTTTCAATAATTGTTTTTAGCTGTTCAAGTGTATTGTCCGGTAAAACAGTATATTCATCGATAGCGCCTATAGAATCTGATATTGCAATACTTGGGTTAAATGGTAAGGAGCACCAGTTAATATTGAGTGATTGTGGCATAATTGATGAGAAGATATCATTACTGAAGTCAACGATTTTAGCTGCTGACCTAAAATTACACTGTAGAGAATAGGTTTTTATATGCATGTGATGAAATCGTTGTTTATCACCAATATCTAAAATAAGCCGCACATCTGCATTCCTAAATCCGTAGATTGACTGCATAGGATCACCCACTATAAAGATAGAAGACTGGCCATCATTCGACCATTCTTTTACAAATTGGCCCAGAAGTGCAAATTGAAGGGGCGATGTGTCTTGAAACTCATCAAGTAATAAGTGTTGAGTGTGCCGCAATTCTGGGTGGTGTTGTTCCTCATTGAGAACGGCTAATAGATTCAGGGCATTTTCACAATGATCAGACTGATTTTTTTCGTTGAAAATCACCTTTAGATGGGCCAGAAGTTCGGGAAGCATTTGGGTTAACTGTTCAGTAAATGACTGCTGTGCTTCTGAAGAGTAAGATTGAATAAATTGCCAGTAAGATAATAGCTCGTTATTCGTTTCTATAAATGCTTTTATGTCTTTATAAACAGCTTTATCAGTACACTCTTTGCTATTCTTTCCTGCTGGAAATCCCATTTTGATTGTTGGGTGCCTAATACTACCGCTGAGCGTAAGCATCCACTTGGCAATTGCGGCAAGTGTTGAGGGGTTCAGGTCAGTGAAATCAACAGTGTCATCAACACAATATTCTTCTGCGATGGTAGCTAAGGAGTTTAAGTGAGCCCGCATTATATTTTTAATCCGACCAGCAATATCTTGAAATGTTATTTCCCATTGCTTATACATCCATTCTTGATTGCCTTGCATCACCAAAGGCAGCCATTGGTCGCGTTTTGCAAGCAGGCGAATAAAGGTTGCTTCAAGCTGTGTGTATATTGCAAGATTATCTTTTAAGATTGCTGTGAATGGATTTTCATCATTTGTGTGGTTGGCCAACAGGTATCGCTCATAAGCTGATTGGTATAGCCCTTTTGGGTTAGGATGAATTTTAAATACCTGTTGCGGTGCAATTTGACCCAGCAAACGCATACCCCATTCATCATATGTGAAAATTTTAAGTTGTTGAACGATCGATACATCTTTTTGTGACGCTAGGAGTGCAATTTTTATCCTCGTCTTAATTTCTTCAGTTGCCGCACGAGTAAATGTTAATACCGTAATCTGGCTAGGGTGAGAGCAAACTGCAATGAGGTTCATCACTCGTTTTATAATTAAGCTGGTTTTTCCTGATCCAGCAGGTGCATTAACCAAGCATGAATAATTTGGATTAACGGCATCTTCTCTTGCCTTTTGATCAACTAACATTTAACTGATCTCGCATTTTATACCGGCAGATGGCTTTGAAGTGACAGTGAAGACAGTTTTGTGATTTTGGTTGCGGCGTGATAATCCCTGATTGTAGATTATCCAGAGCGGTATGGAGCTGTTTTTTCCACCATGTAAGCTGCTTATCCCAGCTATCTTTTGTTGGATAGTATTTTCTAAGTTTACTAAGGGGAATAAGAGGGGAGTATTCAATCGCATCATTACTATGCCCCTGTAGCCTTACCTGTTTGGGTTTCAAAGATAAGATAGCTACTGCATCTACTTTATCCGGGTAAATAACAGCATATAGTGGAAGCTGTGATAATTCACTGGTTTGATACCAATTCAGCGGTTGAGAGCCAGTTTTGTAATCAATAACCATGCGCCTGTTTCCCTCTATGAGATCAACACGGTCTAGCCGACCTTTGAGAGTTATAAGCCGATATTGATAGGTGACTGGAATTTCACGGTGGATGGTGTTAAAAGGTGCACGAGTACTCTCATATGACTTTAATTCCTCAATCAATGTGGCTAAATGCTCGCAGATAATGTTCTTCATCGCTAAATTTTGATCAGCAAAATATGAAATGTTGTTAAGTTGTTGTTGGATTACTGTTTTGATTGTTTCTATATCATCAGTAAGATGCTCTGCTAATATCTCATGAATTAATATACCTATTTGCCTTGAGAACTCTTGATAGGGGTCGCTGTAAGGCGCTAATTTTAATTCTTTCGTTGCAAAATATCTAAAGGCACAGCGGCTGTAAAGAATTGCATCACTCATGGATAGCTGTTTGGGAGCGTTAAGCGGATTGACTTTTGTGGCGGGAAGGGGGGTTATCGGATGGCTATAAGATTCAGATTCTATGATTAGTGGCTGCATGCGAATATGTTTTAAAATTTGCTCTAAGTGATCAATGCCGTCCTGATTAAGAACGCCTCTTGGAATCAAAGAAGCAGGTGATAAATCACATGTGCTGGCGATAACGCCGGCTGCGTCAAGCACATATATGATCTGATGAATCTTCCACTGGTGATGATCAATCAGTGCCAGGAGCGAGCTTATATCACAGTCAATGGTGCCTAATGCTGCGATCAGCTGGCGATCATCATTCGTATGATAGGAAGGGTTCTTTGTTAGATTTATATAATTTGCTTGTAGCACATTTTGATACCAGTCATCTGTAAGGAATGCCTTGGATAAATCTGAGGCGCTGATGATTGAAGGACCTTGTCGCATAAAATGCTGAATTATGTGTTGTGGTATCGATGGAATATCAGATAGATAGGCTGCTAGTGATTGACAGTTTGGGCTCTTTATCAATTGTGCTAATTTTATCAGTTGATTTGAAAATGGCATACGGTATTTTTTGCGTTGCCAGCTGGGAGTATTGATTGCCTCAAAGACAACTGGCGAAACTGTAAGAGGCTTGTATTTAAAATCTAGATTATGTTCTGATAAAAAATGTTTTGTCTTAAAGTTAAATTGATTGATAAGAATTTGCTGTGCTGCCATCTGAACAAATAATATATGATTTGGAAAGGGAGATGACTTGCATAGCTGATGATATACTTTGGCAAGATACAAAACTAAGTCAATTTGTTTATCGTTACTCATTTAGGTACCATCAGATCTGGGCTTAATTATGTCAAGAAAAAAATGAAATTAATTGCTGTTTTTTAACAGTCATTGATCCACCCCCCGAAAACTGGTGAATTATCCACAATCAATGGTTGTTTTTTCGCACTTATAATTTTTTATACAATAAAATCAATGGGATACAAACTGTAAAATATCTTTACACCTTAAGCTTAGCTTAAGTATTTATAAGGCTAATGACAACTTCACATGGGGTTTTTCACATAGTTATCCACAGGTTCTGTGGGAAACTTTTTTGGATAAAATATAGGGTTGATTTGCTTGCTTTTTTTAATTGTTATCTTTAAGTCAAGCACATATTTTATTAATTTTTTGTTCGATTAAATTGAGCTAAAACGATGAGTCCACTGGGTTTGGAATTTTTGAACGACAGAACACCGTTGTGAAAATGAACAATTTCCTGTGCGATGCTAAGTCCTATGCCTGAGCCGTCTTTGTCTTGACCATATACTCTAAAAAATCTCTCTCCCAATCGATGAAGGTGTTCATCAGGAACGCCAGGGCCATTATCTGTAAACGTCAGGGATACTTCTGTGTCACTCTCAGTTAACGCAACATCAAGCGTTGAAGCTTCAAACTTATGGGAGTTACTGATGATTGTATTAACAAGAATTTGAAGGCAATTTTTATCCATGCGCAGGGAAGCTCTATCTGGCACTAAGTCAGTATTTATTGCTATATTGGGATAGTCACTCATCAACCCAATAATCACTTCCTTGATAAAAACGTCTTCAAGTTCACTTTCTTTAATCAGGGGTAATGCTTTGCTTAGTAAAAGTAGTTGTTCAACGGTCTGACAGCTTCTAGTAACACTTGCCAGAGCGCTTTGAATCGATTGTTTTTGTTTTTCGCTATCTTGCGTAATGGTTGCCACTTGTAGGTGAGCGCTGATTGCAGCCAAGGGTGTTTTAAGCTCATGAGCAGCATCAGCAGCGAAGCGTTTTTCTCTTAATAATGTATCTTCAAGCTGATTAATGAGTGTGTTTAGTGATGCAAATAAAGGCTGAATTTCAGTGGGGAAGTCTTCGCCTGAAATCCGTTTTTTAGGATCGGCACGTTTTTGCTCAAGAAGCTGACACGCTTTTTCAATTAATTGGATGCCTTTTCTTAGCACAACAAGAATGGTGATAAGCAAAATGACATAAATCGCAAAAAATACATATAAAAACTTCGTCACAATACCTGATTCAAATATTGCTCTTGTATCACGCTTTTGTAATGTCACAATGGTTAGGTCAGGCTGTTTCAGCTTGACGGCATAGCTCCGGTAGAGTTCGCCCGCTAGGTCAACATATGAAAAGCCCAATTTTGGTGCGGTTTTTATTTGGTGTTTATTGTTTGATAAAATGAGTTTGTTTTTTGAATCCCATATGATGGATTCGGTGCTGTTTATTATCTGATCAACCAAGTTTGAGGTGGTTTTGTAATCATACGAGAAATCTTTTGATATTTTTTCTTTTGAAAGAGCAGAGTTAATAGATTCTTTGCTGAGATCTCTTAATTGTGAAACATGAAGAAGAGTTAATTTGTTTTTTAACAATATTTGGGAATCAAGGAATGGTCGTAAATCTTTTAGATTGAAGTAGTAACTGACGCCAATGGTCAAGATGCCAGCAGCAAATGCACTGGCAAACATTGAGCGGATTAAAAATCCTTTAATTGAGCGGGTTTTATGCTTCATTCTCAATCATATAACCAATTCCTCTTACGGTCTTGATATGTAAACCGTCCCTTAGTTTTTTCCTTAGGTTGTGTATATGAACTTCGATGGTATTACTATCAACATCATCTCCCCATCCATATAGTGATTGAGTGATGATTTCACGGGTTACAACTCGATTGGCACATTCCATAAGTTTGTGTAGGATGGTAAATTCTCTTCTTGAGATAGCAACATCTTCATTATTAAGCATTACCTTATAGGCAGCTGGATTCAAAGACACATTTCCAATGGTGAGCAAAGGGGTTTTTGTGTTAGAGGAGCCCCTTCGAATGAGTGCACGTATTCTGGCCGCAAGTTCATCAAGATCAAATGGTTTTGACATGTAATCATCTGCGCCCGCATCAAGTCCCTTGACTTTATCAGAAACGGCATCTCTTGCAGTTAGTATTAAAATAGGCAAGTCAAGACGAAGCTCACGGGCGGATTTAATGACATCTAATCCGCTTTTTTTCGGCAGTCCCAGATCAAGGACAATCGCATCAAAGTGTTCATTTTGCATCGCATGAAGGGCCATAACGCCATCAGTCATCCAATCGGTTGTGTATCCAAATTCACTGAGGCCATTTCGAATGCCATCACCTAACAAGGTATCGTCTTCTACTAATAGTACTCGCATATTTCTCTCTTGCTTTATTAATTTTACCTTATTATATCAATAATGTAAGCTAATTCAAGTTCTTTGCATGTCTTTTGTGCTGATTTAATTGTTGTTGAGATCCATTTAATATATGATAGGGGTGCAACAAGGGAGTGGTTGGATGGATGAGAGAAATCGCAAATTATTGAAAGAGCTCCTCGGTGAGGTGGCCCTTGAGGGGCGCAATATTGCCGCGCTTGAGATTCTACATGAAACCAACTTATATGAGTTTTCTCGCCAAGAGCGAATTGCTCTGGCGCAACTGCTACTTAATTTTACCGACAAAATACCAGATCGTCAGTTCAAACACTCCATCATTCACTGTGAAACCGGTCAATCGATTGCCAATAAAGACCAGCCAGTAACCAATGTTTTTGTTGTTGCCCATGATATGCCATTTATTGTTGATTCTGTCAGAATGGTTTTCAAGAAGATGGGTTATAAAATTTTGCATATGCTCAATGCTGTTCAGCTAAAACCTGAGATTTTTGGCATTGAACTTGATGATAACTTATCGGTCTTGTGGTTTGAACTTGATTGGTTCGGAAAAAAAGAAAGTTTCAGTTTACTTGAGGATAAGATTGCGGGTGTACTTCATGATGTTTTTCAGTCGGTTCGTGACTGGCGAAAGATGCAGGATAGTTTGAGGGAGGTGGTAACCAGTTGGCGTTATAAACATCCTGACTCACAATCAGCTGCTGATAGCCTTGCTGAATCTCTTGCCTTTATTGATTGGATTATTGAGTTTTTCACGTTCATTGGATCTCGAAGCTATGTGTTAGAGGAGCAGGCAGGTCATGCGCCGATACTAAGGCTTGAAGAAAACTCGGGTTTAGGGGTTCTTTCTGATGAACCTCATTCTTACATCAAACAGTATGTTCAGGTATTGCCCAGCCAGCTTGAGCATGACAGTGATGAAATATCATATTTTTATCTATCTAAAACCAGAACAGCGTCAACAATTCACCGTCCTACCTATACTGATTTGATTGTTCTCAGACGCTTTAGCTCAACTGGTGAGATCATTGGTGAGCTTCGTTTAATTGGGCTGTTAACCTCAGACGCATATGAGAGTAATCCATTGACTATTCCGTTTATCAGAAGAAAGGTGCAGGGGATTTTGCACTATGCGGATTTAAAATCTAGATTTTTGAATAAGTCGCTATTATATATTATCAAAACATTCCCCAGAGAAGAGTTATTCCAGGCAAGTTTTAATGAGCTGTGTCGTATGACCATCGGTGCGCTCACGATATATGATCGACCTAAAGTCCGTCTTTTTGTAAGACAAGACGTGATGCACCACTTTTTCTCAGTAATTTTGTATCTCCCCAGAGAACGTTACTCGACTGATATTGTGAAAAAGATTAATGACTATTTGAGAATGAAATTTAAGGGCACAGATATTATTCATCAGCCTTTTTTCTCCGAATCAAACTTGGTGAGGATTTATTTCGTTATTCAGCCAAAATCAATGGATAATATTGAATATGACGAACTGGAAATTGAAACACATATCCATCATATGGCAAAAAGTTGGAGTGATGATTTTCTCGAGCAGTTAAATGAGGTGTATGATTATGATGAGGCGAAAACCATATTCAGTCATTATGCGCCTGCGATGGGGGCTGGATATAGAGATCGCTACAGTGCAGAAATCGCTGTAAAAGATATTAAGTATATTGAAAACATAGGCGAGAGTAATCTTAGTATTGCAGTTTATCGGCCAATTAAGGGTCATCAATTAATCGGGATAAAATTGTTTCAGAAGGATATTGAGCAGGTTGAGTTATCAGATATCTTTCCAGTTCTCAGTGCTATGGGACTTCGGGTCATTCAAGAGTCAACCAGTGAGATTAGTTTCCAAAATCAATTGAGTTTGATGATTGCTGATCTGCACTGTGAGTCGCCAGATGAAATTATAAATGATCTTGATGACATAGAAACATGTATAAAAGACTATCTTGCCCAGGTTTTTTCTGGGGTGACGATCGCTGATGGTCTCGGTGCTTTGGCTTTAAGAGCAAAATTCTCACCAAGGAAAATTGAACTGATTAGAACATATGCGATGTACTTAAAACAGATTAATTTCTCTCTTGAGACATCGACTGTTCATCAGGCACTGGTGAATTATCCTCAGATCACAAACAAGTTATTTGCATTATTTGACTTGAGGTTCTCGCCCACGGCGCACCATAAGCCTGGTTACGATATGCTTAAAGCAGAGATTCTTAGTATGCTCACTGAGGTCCCGCGCTTAGATCATGATCGTACGATAAGAGTATACCTAACATTGATTGAAAACACTTTGAGAACTAACTACTATCGACAAGATACAGGCCCAATTGCCGTCAAGATTTCAACACGTCATATCACTGATGCACCAAAGCCAACTCCCATGCTAGAAGCGTTTATTTTTGGAAGCGAAGTAGAGGGGGTTCACTTGCGACAAGCCAAGGTGGCTCGAGGGGGCTTGCGTTGGTCAAGTCGCCGAGATGACTATCGCACCGAGATTCTTGGTTTAATGAAGGCGCAGCAAGTTAAGAACTGTATCATTGTACCTGCTGGGGCAAAAGGAGGATTTATTGCAAAACTCGTTCACTCCAATGATAATCCAGATGATGTTGCGGAAAAAGGTAAGGCGGCATACAAGCTGTTTATTAATTGCTTACTTGATATCACTGACAACATGGTTGACGGTGAGGTAGTACACCCGCAAAGTGTGGTCTGTCATGATAAGCATGATCCGTATTTTGTTGTGGCAGCTGATAAAGGCACAGCAACTTTTTCAGATCTTGCCAACCAAATTGCGACCCAAAGAGGGTTTTGGTTGGGTGATGCATTCGCATCTGGTGGGTCAAATGGTTATGATCATAAAAAGATCGCAATCACTGCAAGGGGAGCCTGGGAGTCAGTGCGTTGGCATTTTATGACCAAAGGAACAGATATAGATCATACGGCCTTTTCCGTTGTCGGTATTGGAGATATGTCTGGTGATGTTTTTGGAAATGGAATGTTATTATCGGAGAATATAAAGCTAATTGCCGCATTTAATCACCGTCATATATTTGTAGATCCAAGTCCTGATCCTGCAATCAGCTTTAAAGAGAGGAAGCGGTTATTTGAGATGCCGCGCTCTCAATGGTCTGACTATGAGAATAGTTTAATCTCTCAGGGAGGGGGCGTTTATAGCCGTTCTTGTAAATTTATTACGCTAACAGATGAGGCCATGGCTGCTCTGGGGATCAGTCTAAGAACATTGTCTCCTAATCAGCTAATTCAGTCTATACTCAGCGCGCCAGTTGACCTTCTGTGGAACGGGGGCATTGGGACATATGTTAAATCATCAAAAGAGAAAAATATCGAAGTCGGAGACTTTACAAATGATGATTGCCGTGTCAACGCAAATAAGCTCCGGGCACTAATGGTAGCGGAAGGCGGAAATCTTGGCCTAACGCAGCTTGCCAGGGTCGAGTTTGCCAAGCAAGGAGGGTTAATTAATACCGACTTTGTTGATAATTCAGCAGGGGTTGATTGCTCTGACCATGAGGTGAATCTAAAGATTGGGCTGGCAAAGGCCGTTTCTGCTGGTGTGCTCAACAGTGAAGATCGCAATGATCTATTAGTTGAGATGACAGACTCTGTTTCTAAACTCGTACTCAATCATAACTTCGAGCAAAACGTCGGTTTAAGTATCGCACAGGCAAGTGCAAGAAAACACGTTGATTCCTATTTATTCTTTATCGAGTCATTCAGTGCATCTGGTCAGATTGATCCTGAGCTTGAATATTTGCCTTCCCGGGAGCTTATTCAGTCAAGGCAAGCCCGTTCAGAGGATCCATTTTACCGGCCAGAATTATCAGTGCTTATTGCATATAGTAAAATTATTCTCAGTGATAGATTGATGAATGCGAATTTTGGTTCTGATGAATATCTCAAAAGATATTTGCTTACTTTATTTCCAGAGGTCTGTTCACAAAAATACAAATCATACTTTTCTGAGCACCCCTTGTGGCGTGAAATGCTATCAATGAGCCTTTCTAGCCGAATGATTGATATGACGGGTATAACCTTTGCTCATCACCTAGTGGATGGGGGTAGTTTCGATGTCGCTGATGTAATGCGCGCATACCTGTGTGTATCAAATATCTTTCAGCTAGATAAATGGCGACAATTTTTGCTGGATAATATTCAGGTTATCGGGTACAAGCAGGTTGAAAGTGAGCTTTACGAGATGGGTAAGGCAGCTCGCAAAGCGATACGATGGTTGCTATTTAACAGCATTACCCTTTTTCCTTTAGATGCTGTGATCGAGCGCTTTTCCAGCTGTCGTCAGGTTATCCCCGCTATCGGTAAGTACTTGTCAGATCACTCGTTAAATGATTACAAAAAGTCCATGCAGCTTTACAGTGAGATGCTTGACGAGGATTCAAGTAGTATTCTTAGTAGTGTCAGTCATTGGCCACAGACAATGGAAATTGTATATCGCGCTAGCAATAGAGGCATCCCCGTTGAGCAGGCAATGAACATTTACTATGGGATTGCAAGCCGATTATCAATCGGCGTTATTCGCATTTATTTGATGAACTTGGTTGCTGACTCACAGTGGGATGTATACGAGCGGCAATACCTTGATCGTCAGCTTGATCAATGTATTGGGCGTCTTATGGTTGTTGTGTATATTTATGGTAATGAGATTACCAGCGAGCATATTTCTGATGATAAAGTGAAGGTGTGGGTAGATGGAAACAAGCATTTTGTTCAACAGTGGCTCAAGGTTGTTCGAAATGTTAAGTCTACATCAGGTTTGTCATTTACTATTATCGCCTCTGCAGTGCGAACTTTATGTACTCTCACAGATCGTGCTGAGGATGAGAATTTATGAAATTAGATTATCCCAGCGGGGTCAAAAGCCAGCTTATTGGGATGGGTGATAAGAAAATACATCTGCTTCGATGTGGTGAAAGTAGCAAAGTGGTAATATTTATTCACGGGCTGCCCGTATCAAGCTACATGTGGAGAGATGTTATCGCTGCACTGGGATCTGATTTTAGCTGTTATGCGCTAGACCTTTCAGGTTGTGGCTTAAGTCCGGCTTTTGAAAATTCATGGGATGTGTCAGTTCAGGTGGATCTTTTCAAAAGATGGATACAAACAGATTTTCCAAATCAGCATGTTACCCTTGTTGGTCATGGTTATGGATCAATTATTGTTCATGGTCTAGTGACCAAGCTCCAGGACCAGGTTGACTGTGTTGTGTTTTATGAGGGCTATTTGCGGCCCATTAAGGAGATGAGTGAGCTGGGCTTGCCAATCCATCAGCTGCAATCGCAGCTCGATGCTTCAACATTTGAGCAATTGATTGTGGATGATAATTTCATGATTGATGAGTTTCTTCCCATTGTTGCTGAAGGTCAGTTGGATGCAAAAACACTTGAAGTTTACCGCAGTCCATATCAAGAGAAAAACGCAAGGATAGCAGTGTACCATATGATGAGTAATCTAATGGATTTAAATGAAAATGCACAGGTGGCAACAAACATACTAGGGGCTTTGCAAGTTTATAAAAAGGAAACACTTAAAAAAGTACTGCTATACTCGATGCCAGGTATGACGTCAAATCTTCTTCAGCTGGATGATTTTAGATCAAGCTATCCAAATGTTGTGATTGATACAGTGGGAGAAGCATTTTTCTTAGCGCCTGAATTTAATGCCGCGCTATTCTCAGATATGCTACGAAAGCACTGTTAGATTGATGCCATGCTCTTGATCTTATTGGCCATAAGCAGTGGGCTTGCCCAAGGGTCATATCTTAATATGCGAGAATGATCAGGGCTAACAAGAAATTTTGTAAAATTCCAAAAAATTATATTTTTAGCGAGTTTCCTATTGCTTTCTGCTTTGAGCATCGCATAGAGTGGGTGGCAATCGGCACCATTAACTGCAATTCGTTCAGTGATTACAAAAGGAAGATCTTGGTAGAAGTCGCAGACAGATTTGTCCGATCCAGGTTCCTGAAAAAATTGATTACAAGGTGATAAAATGATGGAAAGGTTCTCTTGAAACCTTCCATGGAGAGTCGTCAGTTCATTAATCTGGGAGGAAAAGCCACAAAAGCGAGCAACATTACAGAATATCAACACCTTGCCTTCAAAGTTATGCCAATTAATGGCATTGCCGTTAGTGTCTTTAATATGTATGTCGCTCAATTTCATAACAATAAATTTGGCGTCCCCAAGGGGATTCGAACCCCTGTTACCGCCGTGAAAGGGCGATGTCCTAGGCCTCTAGACGATGGGGACACATGGAGCCAGGCGGGATCGAACCGCCGACCTCTTGCGTGCCACGCAAGTGCTCTCCCAGCTGAGCTATAGCCCCACTGGATTTTGCTATAATAGCGATCAAGTCAGTTACTGTCAAGCATTTAGAGCACTTTTAAATGGTCTATTTGACCTAGTAAATATATGAATTTAATTACTATGAGCCGGTGTGAATTTTTACAAATCAGAATAGTCTCAGAGGGTCTCTTTTTATTTATTTATATATGTGGTAAATTCACATAAGCATAACAAGGGATTCTATATGAAAAAATTCGCGCTGGGTATAACTATTATAATTAGTACTCTATTTTTTGGCTTTCTCACAGTTAACTACATAACCATGACAAAATTAGCAAAATATGCTGAGAAGTATTATGAGCAACATCAAGATCAAGGTTCTCAAACTGTAGCTACTGTATTTGGACTATCAGGTTTTAAAACGGTCATTACAAAAAATATTGGAACAAACATCCCTGTGGGTGATATTTTTGCAGATGTTGTGATATCCCAGGGACTTGATTTGAAATCATTCTACATGGATGCACAGTTTAAATCAGAAAATACTCCTAGCGAGTTAATTCCCAAAGAAGTAAATCTTAAAGCAGTATTCAAAATCACATCTTACAAAACTGTTTTTGATATTATTTTTGATCATAAGAACATTGATTTTAATGAGATTACTGATAAATTATTGGATCCAACAATCAGTAGCAAAGATAAACTTATCTCAATGTCATCCGTTAAAGCAGATATTGATCAGTACTCTGTTAGCGGGTCTATGTTCGGTGAGATTTTTGATAAAACTGAACTGAAAGGGATTGAATTTCTTCTACAGTCATCTTCATCAGATAGTGACTTTGATGCATATGATTTTCAGCTCAAGATTGATGATAACCTCATTGATGCGGACTGGGGCCAGCTGCGAATGGGTGGGTTTAAAGTTAACTCTAATGCTCTTGACTTACAGCACAAGCAAAGCCCTAAGTTTGGTATTGATTTCAAAAATATCGAATATGTTCATCAAGGAGAAAAAGCCTTCTCTGGGAGTCTTAATAGTAACTTCTCCGGTGAATCATTCCCTGAATATATGAATCTTAAGGCAAAGTGGGCATTCAGAGCATATGAGCCAATTGTTAAACTTGTTAGTGAAATGGATGAAAGTAACTTTGACAGTGATCCTAATAAGGGATTGAAATTGAAGAAATCAATTCAATCACTGCTAAAGTCTCTTGTCGAATTTGGTCAGATTAATTCTGAGAGCTTCTTCGATGTAAAGACTAATGAGATGAAGAGATTCTCTGAGGCCAATCAGATAGATTATGATAAAGCATCATTCAAAGTCAGTGGAACGACTATTGACAAATATGTTGATTTCTCGCAACAAGCTGTCACTAAAATAGCAATTGGAGGGGATAATAATGCTTTTAATCTACATTTGTCCAGACAATACAGGCCAACTGCGAATAATTCAAAGAATGATCTTGAGATCTTACAAAAATTCTTAGTTGTTTCTTCTAATTTTATCAAGGGTAAACAATCTGTTTTACATGCATTAGGATATGACCTTGGTTTTGAGAAACATGGTGCTGAATTTTATCTAGACCATGCTAACAATTACCCAGTACATCTGATAAATCTGTTGTTATCCAGTGGTTTTGATCAAATTGCAGCACATAGGGCTAATTTTGATTTGAAGATTGATTATCAACTTAAAGATATCCTTAAATACTTATCTACAAAAGCTTATTTTGACATTTATAAGAAAGGACTTTTATTGCTAGACTTCTCATCATCAATTCCGCAGACAAAGGATTATGCTGCTGGCAAATTTAATATGCAAATTAAACTTACTGGTGACAACCTAGATATGCTCAGTGTGGAGTCAGACGGTAGTATCAATCTTAAATCAATCGCACTTAGTGTTATCGGACAGTGTAACAATGATTGGTGCGAAGAACCTAAGCAGCTGTTCTCAGCGATTGCAGCTAGCCCGATGTCAAACCAATTCCAGGTTGTTCCAATGACAGATGCGTTGATAGAGCTAGCACTTTCGAATCCCAATCAGCTGACGATTACTAAGACGAAAGAAGGATATATAATATCAGGTCATAAACTTGATAAGTATTTATCCATTATTTCTGGCTTTACCAAAGAACAGCCAACAAAGTTGCCTGCGGTCGATAGCAACAGTAAGCCACATTATCTTGAGCATAACCAAAGTAAGCGCCAGCAACTCAAGATGAAAAGCTAAGAACGGTTGAACAGGGAATTATTTTCGGGAGTGTAGATGAGTTTTATAGAGATACCAACTGATACGATAAGGGGTTCTATTGATTTCTTTTGTAATAAACTGCATGCTCGCTTGATTGAGCAATCCGACCATTTTGCTCATGTAGAGTATTTTGATCAAGAGATAATCTTTCATTTTGACCCAACTTACCGAAAAGAGAAGCGAGCAAATTTTTATACCATTCTTGTTCCTAATCAAGAAAGTTTTAAAAAAATATATGATATTTGTATCAATGCTAAAGAGGTAGAAATTATCAAGGACCTGAGAAGTATTGCTGGTCATGTGAAAATGCAGGCGTTTACCATAATTGCTGTCAGTGGACATCACATCGAGTTTAAGTATTATCTTCATATTGATGAGGAAATTAAAATCAGTTCTAATGAGTAAATTTAATGTAATTATAATTGGTTTAGGGCGTTGGGGTAAGAATCTATGCAGAAATTTCAGCGACGCTAATGCACTTGCTGGTGTGTATGATCACAATCTTGAGCTTGCACAGACTTTCTCTGCGCAATATCAAGTGCCAGTTCTGGAAATTGAACAGGCATGCCAGGATCCTTCGATTCATGCTTTTATTATTGCAACGCCTGTTCAGTATCATGAGCAATATCTAAAATTAGCCATTGAATATGGTAAACATGCATGGGTTGAAAAACCGTTGTGTATTAGTGGCGACGTTTCTGAGGATCTCTTGATGAGTGCCAGAGGTCATGAAAAAACCATCTTTGTAGATTACTTACCTGTTTATCATCCTGCAATTACTGAGCTCAAGCAAAAGCTATTGGGTGCACAGGACATTTTTAATGTTGAATCAAGAAGAAAAGCTTGGGGAGTATGGAGACCCGAAGGGGTTATGTGGGATTTACTATGCCATGATCTTGCATTAATGTTTTATCTTTTTGGGGATTTAAACGTAGAAAATTCTCAGCTGATCTCTCAAAGGTGTCTTCAATACTCAAAACTACCAGATGCAATTGTACTTGAGATAGAAAATAACCATATCCACTATCGTATTGAGAATTCATGTATAAGTCCTATAAAAGAGCAAAAAGTCATTGTTACTTCTCCTAAGAAGGCGTGGGTGTTTGATGCATTGGCACAAGGTAATAGTTATTTAAAAGAATTGACATTGTCTCATAACCCGATGAGTTATAGCGAACAGTTACATGAAATACCTAATACTGAACCGTTACGTGTTGCAGTTAACCATTTTATTGATTGCTGCCATACTGGGGAGAAGCCGATTACCAATATAGAATTTGCATTTAAAGTTGAGCAGGCAATCAGGCAGTTATCGATACAGTTTATAGAGAAAATAAATGGATGAGCTAAATAATTTTATCTATATGATGAATCATAATTTAGAATTCTCGGGCTCTATAATATTGTTTTTATTAGGCATACAAATATTTAATACATTAACAGGTAATATTTTTCTGATATTGGGTATTATCCCCAGAAAATGGTATGGTCTGCCTGGTATCATATTCTCTCCTTTTCTTCATGGTGGTTTCACTCATTTACTTTTCAACAGTGTGCCGATGTTTATATTAATGAATGTTTTATTGATGCAGGGCTATATAAGCTTCTTCCTTGTTTCCTCTCAAATTGCAGTTATGGGGGGGGTTGCCACATGGCTATTGGGGCGAAATGCGATTCATGTTGGAGCCAGTGGATTAGTTCTTGGGTATATGGGATATTTTATTGTGTTTTGGTATTTTGATCAGAGCGCGGTAAATACTGCGATACTGATTGTTCTGCTGTATTATATTGGTGGGATCTTGATGGGGCTGATGCCTGATGATCCATCTGTATCTTGGGAAGGACATGTCTATGGTTTTATTGCTGGGGGTATATCTGCAATATTCAATATATTCCCGGCATACTACCCAAAACTGTTAAGCAAGTTTCTTGATATGCCTGGAATTATTCTGTATCGCCTGGTTTTTCATCAGGGCTAGAAGTTAGCTGGCTAATATATTCACTAAGAAGCCGAACACCAAATCCTGTAGCTCCCTTTGGACAGCAAGCAATTGATTTATTCGACCATGCAACGCCTGCAATATCAATATGGCACCATGAATAGTTATTGACGAAGCGTTTGAGAAACTGTGCTGCTGTGATATGTCCGGCATAGGGTGCGCCAAGATTTTTCATATCTGCTATCGGTGATTCCAACTCTTTATCGTAGTTTTCTCCCATAGGCATTGGCCATACTTTCTCTCCACTTTCCTCACCAGCAGTTCTGAGGGTATTCATTAATTCATCGTCATTAGAGAAAATTCCAGCGTATTCTGATCCTAGAGCTGCGATTACTGCCCCTGTAAGTGTTGCCAGATCAATCATATGTAGCGGGTTAAATCGATCTTGTGTATACCAAAGTAAATCAGCCAGAACCAAACGTCCCTCAGCATCGGTATTGATAACTTCAATGGTTTGCCCCGAAAGGGAAGTGATCACATCTCCTGGTTTTACAGCACTGCCATCGGGCATATTTTCAACTAATCCTACGATTCCCACAATATTTACTGGGAGGTGTTGCTTTGCAACACTTAACATGGTTCCGGCAACTGCAGCAGCACCTGCCATATCAAATTTCATTTCATGCATATTTCTTGGTGGCTTTAAAGAGATACCACCACTGTCAAAACAAACGCCTTTCCCAAGAAGGGCAATGGGTTGATCTTTAGGATTACCGCCTTGCCACTGCATAATCACCATTCTTGATTGACAGGTGCTTCCTTGTCCAACACAAAGAAGTGAGTTCATGCCCAATTCTTGCATTTGAGCTTCATCAAGAATTTCAACAACGAGTCCAGCAGGTTTCAAAGCGTCATATAACTCTCTTGCAAAGTTGACAGGCGTAAGCACATTGGCAGGTTCATTGACAAGATCCCGGCAAAAATTGACTCCAGAAATAATACTTGCAAGTGGTTTGTAGTGATATCTGACTTTTTGAGGGTCAGTATGGATAATGTTTAATTTGCGAATTTTATGCAGTTTATCGATATTCTTTGTTCGATAGTGATTGAATCGATACGCAGATAAATGGATAGCCATAACCAGCTGGGCTGTTTGTTCACTAGAGAAAGGGCTCAGTACACTAAGATATGAGATGTTATTATTTTGACACCACTGTGCAAGCTCTGTACCCACTTTGTCCATCGGGCTATCTTCTTCTAGAACTGACTTCTTTATTCTTACAAAAATAACTGACTCAGTATCAACAGCAAGTTGGCTATGATGAAAACTCTGATGGATTGTGACTGGCTTTACGAGCGGAATATTTTTTGCATACATTGTTGCATCATGATAATGAGTCCACTCACTTGGTGATTTTAGATCTTCGACTAATAGAATTGCGAAATGGTTTTTCGGCCGCTCACCTATGGATAGAAAATGAATGTCCATATATGCTCTCTCTCCCTTATTAACCGAGATTATAGACTATAATCGGGATTAAAGTGTGTTTTGCTATACGTTAAGAATTTGTATATCATAACACTATTCGAAGGAAAGTTTAAATGTCAAAGAAAAGAAATTCAAAGAGCGGTATGGATCCGTATCTGGATCGCGAGAAGAGTAAATATAATGCACCGCTCCCATCAAGAGAGTATATCCTCAATAAGATGGAAGGTATTAAAAAGCCTTTATCAGTCTCAAAGATTGCCCAAATGATAAATGTCACAGACCCATATCAAATTGAGGGGCTTGTAAAACGTCTTGGTGCGATGATACGTGATGAGCAAATTACAAAAAATAAACGTGGTCTTTTTGTGCTAGCTAATCGTATGGCATTGGTGCAAGGAGCATTGATGCAAACAAAGGACAGTGGTGGATATATTGTTGATGAAACAGTGAAGGACCAGAAAGTATTTCTATCTCACTATCAGACCAGAGATTTGTTGCCTGGAGATCGAATAATCGTTCGTCCAACAAAGAAGAATGACCAAAATGAGCTTCAAGGTGTTGTGGTTGATATTATCGAACGTGCAACTGATATGGTCTATGGTATTTATGGCATGCTAGATGGAGAAGGTGCCATCAAGCCTTTGCAGAATTATATTAAGCATGAAGTGCTAGCCGACTCAGATTCAGAGATTGAGTGTCGAAGTGGTGATATTGTGGCTGCACAAATTCTTCAGTATCCGCATCGACATCAGCCAATGATTGCAAAAGTGGTAGAGAACCTGGGTACCCAAGAAACTCCTGGTATTGAATCGATTGTGGCACAGCGAATTCATAAGCTGCCAATGCGTTTTTCTGATGAGGTGATGCAGGAGGTTGATTCTATTTCAGATGAGATTAAACTCGACAATCGTAAAGATTGGCGTGGATTTCCATTTGTTACAATCGATGGGCCATCAAGTAAAGATTTTGATGATGCAGTTTTTGCGACTGAGGGTTCGGATGGGATGACTGAACTTTATGTTGCGATTGCTGATGTATCGCATTATGTCAAAGTTGGTGGTGCGATTGATAAAGAGGCATTTGACAGGGCAACATCAGTCTACTTCCCTGATAGAGTGATTCCGATGCTTCCTGAAAAATTAAGTAATGATTTGTGCTCATTGAAGCCTGATTGTGATCGGTATGCAGTGGGCGTGAAAATGCATATCAATCAAGAGGGTAAAATTCACTCCTGGGAACTTAATCGGGTTGTAATTTGTTCAAAAGCTCGCCTTACTTATTCTAAAGTAAATGAAATGATTAATAAAAATATGCAGATACCTGATTGGTTTGCCTCGTCATTAGCACATTTAACCCATCTTACAAAGATTTTACTGTCGGCTCGAAGAGAAAGAGGCGCAATTGAATTTAATCAAAATGAAGTAGTGATGAAACTAGGGTCAGATAAGAAAATAAAAAAGATACAAGAATCAAAACGTCTTTTCTCACATTGTCTTATTGAAGAAGCAATGCTTGCTTGTAATGAATCAATGGCGAATATGTTATTAAAAAGCCGTACAAGTGGCGTATATAGAAATCATTTACCACCAGATGAGCAAAAGTTAGACCAATTATCAGAGCTGGTAAGTAATCTTGGTATAGATGTTTCACAAGGAATTGAGCGAACCATATCGAGCCTTCCAGAGTTAAAAGAGGAGGTAAGGGCCATTCTTGAAACGGCACTTATCCGCTCGCTTAAACAAGCTCGCTACGAAGATAGTTCACGTGGTCATTATGGACTGTCTTTAAAGCATTACACTCATTTTACCTCGCCAATTAGGCGCTATCCTGATTTGATGGTTCACCGTTTGTTATTGACAGATGAAAAACTTGATAGTTTGGGGCATATTACGAATCATTGCTCTGAACGTGAACGTCGTGCTGAGGAAGCGGTACGAGACGCGGTTGCTTGGCTTAAGGCAGATCACATGTCTAAACATATTGGTAAGACATTTTCAGGCGTTGTTAGCAGCGTTGCCTCTTTTGGAGTTTTTGTAAATATTTCGGCGATGGGGGTTGATGGCTTAGTACATGTTACTGAATTGCCCAATGACTATTATCGCTACGACTCTACACTACTTACTTTAACCGGTGAAAGAAATAGTCAAGTATTTACCTTGGGTGATTTATTATGCGTGCAGTGCCAAAAAGTAAGTATCTGGGATAAAAAGATTGATTTTGTAATAATGGAAAAATAAATTTCTTTGCTATAATCGACTTATGAATCAAGGATCGATCTCATGAGACATGCTACAACTAATTTTTCTATAGAAAATTTCATCGACCGTGCCAAGCAGTTGGAGGCGTCTTATGCTCGTCTTACCGATGCTGCAAAAGAGTCTGCATCGCAATTAAGCAAGATAGGATTGTTCGATGCTTCAACAGCATTTCGTGAACTTAAGGATACAATTAAAGCTGGTAATATAGAGGCGATCCAAAATAAATCAGAAGCGTTACTCAAAGCATGTAAAACTGAAATCTACCGTAGAGATAGGCTGGACCTAACCAGCGGAATTGCAACGCAGCAGGAGTGCATGAATACATCGCATTCGATTGCTTGGCTATTATCATATGCAGTGTATGCATTTTATGAGTATCCTTTTTTAAGTCGTTTGGATCTTATAATCGATTTAGTTGATCAAACCCGAGCAAATCCCGACGATCTATTTGAAGAGATGCCAAATCTTGAAAATGAGATTGGAGGAATTACTGCAATTTTAGACGCACTTCATTTACATCGCGAGGTTGTATTCTCAAGAATTGTCGCATATATGCAAACAGCAGATGACTATTTAATTTATCTTGCAAGGACTTCACTAAAAGAGCTTGATCAGAATATAGAGGTGCTGAAGAGGGCCCATGAAAAGTCAAAACAGGCCTATGATGATCAAAATCAAATGATGGGTGGGTGGATGAAGTCATTTCTCAAAACAGATGACTTCACAGTCAACTTAACGCCTATAGCTGACTCAGTTGCTGTTAAGCTGAGGAAAATGGAGGAAACTTTAGCTCGTGCCAAGGCAAAAAACTCGACAAATAGAATTTGGGAATCGGTAAAAATAAGGTCAAGCGAGGACTGTGCAAAAGCATTTCACCTTGATTGTAACTCAATTCAGCAAGAAATTAATGCTCAATTAGGTAATGCAAAACAAGCTGTAAAAAATTATGCTCAAGTTGGGGTTGATGACCACCAGGCAAGAATTCAGGCACTTCATGATTCATACATATCACTTGAACAGTATGCTAAGCAATTTAAAGATCGGGGTAATATCACTTTTTATAATATCGAGAAAACGATCAGGGAGCATGAGAATTTCATTAGAGACATTATGGCTCATGAAGCACCTGTGAACGCATGGACTCATTTTGCAAGGTATATTACCGATAACAATGAAATTGATGTTAAGAGTAAAATTGGTGGATTAGACAAGGAGAGTAAGGACAGTTTTGTCCAGGAAGTCAGCGATAACGTGAAGAGTAGATTGTCTCTTAAGAAAATATCAAGGAGATTCTGGTACTCAGCAGGTCTGTTTATCATGTCAACGTTACTAGTCATTGCTGCAATTGTTATTCGGATGAACTACTATCACCTTCAGATAGGATATCTATTGCCAGTGTCATTAGGTTTGGCTGGGTTTTCGCTTTTGTTTAGTGGACTGTTATTATATTTTAAAAGGCAAGATTCTCAGCTATGTCTTAAAAATTTCGATAAAATAAATGCGATGGTTCCAGCAGAGCAGTATGCAACTTCTGCGGAAATATCATTGTCAAATAGTGCACATGGTGAAGAGATTCAAAACAATCATTCTCCAGAGTCTATTAGTGTAAGACCTGAAGTTAGTGAAGAAGTTAACAGAGGTCGCTATGGAGGTGACGTTTAGATATATCTTAGAGCGAGGATATATCCATTGAGAGCCACTCCTAGCTGCTTTCTTAATTTACACTCGTGAAGCTCTACACAGACTAAATTGTTGTGTGATCCCAAGTTAACAAGGTAATCAGGGCAGTGCGCAAATCTTGCAGTTTTTTGGAGTACAAAGCTTTCTGTAGTAGCTTTTTCAAATGATAAACAAATAATCCCATCGCGATTTAATCTATGCGACGCCCACTGCATTAAATCGGTTGCATCACCGATATAGGGCATAACATCAGCCAGTACAATTACATCAAATTTCTCATTATCAATTTTTTCAATAGATGAAACGACTAACTCATCATAGACTTGTTTGTTCTTGGCCTTTTCAATCATTTTTTCTGACAGGTCAACACCCACCAATCTGTGTGCAAAAGGTCTCAGATGCGGTGCCATTAGACCAGTGCCACAGCCAGCATCTAGAATAGATAGAGAGTCAGATGCAGGTGTGTATTCATTGATGAGGCGAACCATCTGGGAGGGAACTTGATAATCAAGTACTTTTGCCAAATGGTCATCATAGTGGTTAGCATATTGGTCAAACAAACTTTTTATGTATTGTTCAGGTGCCTCTTTAACATTGTCACCTGTAAGTGCTCTTAGAACGTGCTGTATTGACGGGTCATCGGGTTTGACTTTCAAAGCTGACTGATAGTAATTAATAGCAAGTGGATGGTCAAAGCATTGCAGTGCATTGGCCCCAAGGTTAACTAATGCCCCTAAATGTTCTGGCTCACGAATTAATGCTTCTTTGAGATAATTACGTGCATCCTCTAGCCGATTTAGATATTGATAAGTTATGCCAATATTATAAAAAGACTCTGTTGTAGGATTACTATTATGTTCTTTAAGCCAGTGGAACAGTGCACTTTTAAATTGTCCCTGGGTTAAGTATATAGCGCCGATATTATGATTAAGATCCTCCAGTTCAGGTGCTAGAGCATAGACCTCCAAAAGCCATGTCAGCGCTTGATTTTGCTCATCAAGCTGAAGTGCATTAACAGCAGCGCAGTGTTTAAACTCGTGATCATTAGGATCTTTTTCAGCGGCAAGTTCAAAGTATTGTTTGGCTGTTTGGTATTTTTCTAATTGGTGACAGGTTTTTGCCATTTGTTTCACTGCAGATAAATGACCGGGTTCTAATGTCAGTGTTTTTTCAAGATGCGATTTGGCTTTTATGGCATCATTATTTTGCATTGCAATGAGCGCGCGATGAAAATATACATTGGCCAAATTTGTATCTTTTGCAATAAGTGCATCTAGAATTTCGATTGCCTGCGATACCTTACCATCTTGTAAATAACAAGTGGCAAGATTTAATCTTACTGTATCATTGGATGGGTTCATCCTTTCTATGCCTCTTAGCATAGAGATGGCTTTGTCCATTTGATGAGTATATTTGTATATATTTGCCAGGGAGATTTTATACTGAATATTTTCAGGATCAAGTGAATTTGCTTCCAGAAAATGTGATAGTGCTTTGCTCGGTTCCTTGGACTGGGCATAGTAAATGCCAATTAAATGATGGAGCTCTGGTGAATGTGGGTGTTCGCCCAGAAGAGATTGGTAACCTATAAAAGCTTTCTCGTGCTCATCGGTGTTATGATATTTAGCAAGTGAACTAATTGCACTTAAAAGCTGTGTACTCATCAAGCAAATTCTTTAGATAACAAACTAACAACCAATGCATAATAATCGGAGTTGTTATAAGATTTGATTGCGTTAAAGTTATGGAAGGTGAGCCAGTAACTTATTTTGTCTTTTGATTCTCGCATTACAAGTAAACCTGTCGCATGGGGAGCAGGGTCTTGGTTGTGCATGAACTCATTAAAAGTATCAGATTCGCTAGCATACCAAGCGGATTGCGCATCTTTTTTTAGTATCCCTTTGGGTGCAGGGCCAATAGAATGAATCTCACGAGCACTCTCCTCATTATTCCATTGTCCTTTAAGATGAAGATAATTCGCAACGCTAACGATGTTATCATCAAAGCTATTAATTAGATCAGCCGTTTCTTTGTGATATCCCACTGCATAATCGCGATAAGAGTCAGGCATAAATTGCCCCATGCCAAATGCACCAGCATAAGATCCGTTGAGCGTATCAATGTCTATTTTGCCCGATGTTGACAGTTCTAGTAGCGTTTTGAGCTCATCAAGAAAGAAAGCGCTTCTTCGTTCATAACCAAACCCAATGGTGGCGATTGCTTGAGCAACAGAGTAATTTCCTTTGAAACGTCCATATTCACTCTCAATACCAAGAATACTGACAATAACTGATTTGGGAACATGATAAGTGTTTTCTGCGAAGTTAAGCGCCTCCATGTGGTTTTTGATAAACGTGTGCCCCAGCTGAATTTTTTTATTTGTTATAAGAAGGTTGCGATACCACTGCCATGAGCGTGCTTCTGCAGGATGAGTGATCTTATACAATACATCTTCATTGATCACTAGTTTTCCGATGTGCTGATTGATATATTTTTCACTGATGTTATTGCTCTGCATATCATGCACAAACTTAGAATATTGAGGGTAGCTGCTGATTGTTTTTTGCTCTGCCTTCGAGCATCCGATAATTAAAAGGGGAAGAAATAATATCAATTTCCAAAACATGCTACTTCCTAGATAAGTTCCATACCAAGCCTAATCCTACACCACATACCAATAAATTACTACCGCCATAGCTGATGAATGGTAATGGGACGCCAACAACTGGTAATAAGCCACATACCATTGCAATATTTACAAAAGAACAAACGAAGAAGAAAAATGCGATCCCCACCAGCAGTAAACTGGAAAACTGGCACTCTGTTTGACAGGCAAGTATTAGTATGCCGCTGACAAGCAGAAGCAAACAAATTAAAATAACTCCGACGCCAACTAAACCGAGCTCTTCTGAAATAAGTGCGAAGATAAAATCAGTATGAAATTCTGGTAAAAAATGGTAATGAACTTGGGTGCTTGCTGCCAGCCCCTTGCCCCATAGCCCTCCAGAACCGATGGCGATTTTCGATTGATACAGGTGGTAGCCGGTGCCCAATGAGTCATTGCCGGGGAAAATCAAGCTAATTATACGGTTCTTTTGATAGCTGTGAAGTAAATTCCACAAAAATGGCAGGCTTGCCAGTAGCATACTGCATGTGCCAAAAATCATTTTATAACTGATGCCACTTGCAAAAATTTGCACTGTGCCAATCATCAGGACAATAATGCATGTTCCTAAGTCTGGCTGTTTCGCTATAAGTAAACAAGGTAAGAGAAGTACCGCACAAATAAATACAAAGTTTCTTAATTTAAGCGGTAGGGAAAATAAGCAAAGAAAATAGGATATAAAAATAGGGTTGGTTAGTTTTACAAATTCAGAGGGCTCTATTCTTAATGGCCCTAGGGTTAACCAGCGAGTTGCCCCTTTGATGGTCGTGCCTTTGATTTCAACTAGTACTAAAAGCATGAGACTAACAAGATACATCCAGAGACTTGCTCTCATGAGAAAATCTTTGGATATCTGACTACATAGCAAAGCTGCTACAAAGGCAGTTATCATTCGGTTTATGTGATTGTGAAAGTGGTGCCCTGCAAGCTGTGTACTTGCACTGTACTGAAATAAAAGTGAGGCCATGATCAGGCCAAACAGACCAGTTACTAATAGGATTTTTCCAGTTTGAAATTGCTGTTTTACATTATCTGTGCGAAAGAGTAAGTCCAAGCTCAGGATGTTATTTTCATGAATTGTCAACGGTTTTTTGGACATCATCAATAAAGTTTTCAAAATATAATGATATGATATCACTTGCAAGCTTAGCTGCATAGGGATTGTGTTCAAGAATAACAACAATGGAAACTTTTGGGGAATTTGATGGTGCGTAGCCTATAAACAGTGAATGGTCCTGGCTTTTTAAATTCTTATCATTCTGGTTACTGATATTAACAACCTGAGCAGTACCAGTTTTTCCCGCAGCACGGTATGGATTATTGTGAAACCGATGTCCTGTTCCAAACTTGATCACGTCCTCCAGTGCGCGTGCAATAAGGTCCCAGTGTTTTGTCTTGTACTCAATGGGTGGGTAGTCTCGGGCCTGAAACTCGGTCCAAGCTGTGTCATCGCTAAGTGCCTTCGTTAGGTGAATTTGTTTCGCGTTACCACGTTTTGCTAGTAGCAGGGTTGCTTGTGCGAGTTGTAATGGGGTAACGCTTGTTGCACCTTGGCCAATACCAGTGATAATACTATCACCAAGGAACCAGCGCTGTTTCTTCATGCTTTTCCAGTTTGGGGTGGGGATTAGGCCACGTTTTTCATTAGGTAGCTCAACTCCAGTTGCTTGACCAAGACCAAAATTTTGCATTGAATGAAAAAGGTTATAAGGTCCCATTTTTTGTGCAATATGGTAGAAGAACGTATCGCATGAAACTGCAATGGCCTTTTGAATATTAACAATGCCATGACCATGTTTTTGCCAGTCGTTGTAGCGATGCGCTTTGTTCGGTGTTTCATAGAAGCCTGGGTCATCTATTTCGGTATCTTCTGTAATGATTTTCTGATTTAGCGCTTCAAGTGCAATTAGCGGTTTAACTGTAGATGCTGGTGGATATAAACCATGGGTGATACGATTAAAAAATTGATTGCCACTTTTTTTATGGGTGAACATTAATTGGTTGGGGTCAAAGCTGGGTAGTGACAGTGCAGCTAAAATCTCTCCTGACTCTACATCAGTTACGATAATCGATCCATTATAATCTTTGGCTAACTCATATATTGCTTTCTGTAGCTCAGCATCAATAGTTATTTTAATATTTTTCCCTTGGCTTGGAGAGATTATATCAACTTTTGATTGGATTTCGCCTGTTGCTGTTTTTGTAATATGCTCCCAGCCGCCGATACCTGCCAGGTGTGTGTCAAAGGTTTTTTCAATTCCAGTCATTCCTTTAAGTACGCTGAAATAGAAGTCTTTTGAATCACTGTGGTTGCTAACATTTTTCTCTAATGTTTGACTCGTGCCCACGACATGACTGAGATAATGTCCATAAGGATATGTTCTAATGAGCTCCTCTTCAATGATCAGGCCAGGTATATCGTGTTGATGAATTCCCAGGGCAGCTAGCTCATTTTGTGATAAATCTTTCTTGAGGAGGATTTTAGATTTAATGGGCTCACCTGACGAGAGAATTGATAGTGATTGCTCGTCGATGGTTATTAGATCTTCAATACGGGCAATTGTTTGCTGTGATATATCATCCGTTACTCTCAGATAGGCATGATAAACTATTTTGTTATCTGCAAGTGGGCGATGGTTACGATCAAAAATAGTTCCACGAATGGGCCGTGTTTGTTTATTTTTCTGAAAATTATTGATAGCCAGTTCATGGTATCGCTTATTTTGGTTTAAGGTGAGATGAGCATAACCAATAAATAAACATATGATAGCCAGTGTGCACAGAGTGATGAGAATGTAAATTCGTGCTCTAATCTCTCTGTGGCTGTTGTTAATTTTAAGCACGATGATATGGATGTTGATTGTATATGGAGATGATGCGATAGAGTTGCTCGGTAATAACACACAATGCAAGTTGATGCGTTAACGTCATTTTTGACAGTGCAAGGTGTACATGGGATTGTTCGATTACAGACTCGTCAAGACCGTCACTTGAGCCAACAATTACACACCATTTAGTTTTGTTTTCCAGCGTTTGAGCCAGCGCAGCTGTGTCGTAATGCTGCCCTCGCTCTGACAGGCAAATAACGCAGCTTGATTTAGGCACACGTGTTAAAATCTCTTTTCCTTCTGATTGGATTTTATTCGCCCCTTTTAATGGTTTAATTAGATCTAACTTAAAATCACAATGTTTTTCTATCAAGTTGCGGTAGTGTGACAGCAATAAATCTTCTCCGCCACCCAATTTGTTGCTGGGGCATATAATATGGATGTTTTTTTTCAATCGACTCATTGCAAGTGTACATAATTCAAATTGAAATCTAGCATATTAAATTAATATTAACAATGTGAGTTAAGAATAGGCTCTTTAGTCATTTACCGTGCGGTCAACTTTCTCTACCGAATTATGATTCCATAAGTTTTCAAGCCCATAGAACTCTCTGGATTCTTCTTGCATGATATGAATGATAATATCGTAGCAGTCTACGATGACCCAGCTCATGTCATCATCGACTTCGGAATGATGGAATGATCGATTTTCTTTAGCACTTGTAAGGCATTCGTTAGATATTGTCTTGGCGTGCCGGTTAGACGATGCGGTGCAAATTATGAAATAATCAGCAAAATCAGCCTCACTTTTGATATCGATGACAGTGATATCCAAGGCCTTCACCTTTTCTAGGCATTCTAATAAAGTATTTAGTTGTTCAGACATATCTTTCCCATATTGATATTATATCATATTATGACAGAATAAACATGAATGCGACAGCGAGGATGTATGAGTAAATGGGTGTGGGCCGACTTAGAAATGACCGGATTAACTTCAGGAGACAGAATTCTTGAAGCGGCAGTAGTGATAACCAATGATCAATTAGAATTAATGCCTGATTACGTTCACCGAATTATACATGTGCCTGATCAGGTTCTTGATAATATGAATCAGTGGTGTGTTGACCAGCATGGTAAAAGCGGCTTGACCGAACAGGTTCGTCAAAGCCAATATTCAATTGAGCAAGTACAAGAGGAAATTATGTTGTTGCTCAAAAAATATACCCAAAAAGGTGAGGCGCCACTATGTGGCAATTCAATAGGCACTGATAAGATTTTTATTGAAAGAGAGATGCCGCAGTTTTATGATTGGCTCAACTATCGCGTGATCGACGTGTCTTCAATCAAGATTTTATACAATACATGGTCAGGAGAGCAAGGCTATCACAAGGGAGATTCTTCCCACAGGGCTCTTGATGATATAAAAGACTCGATAGAGGAATTAAAATTCTATCGTCAATGGATGAAGTGCTAATGAGGGTTTTAGGAACTATCTCCCCTGAAAATCAGGATCCTTGTTTCATCGTTATTAAGTATATAGCGTCTCTTGCCGAATGGATAAACACACATTATTATGATAAGAAAATTATAATGATTGTTCCATCTGTTAAGGCTACCGATGATTTTACCCGTAAGTTAAAAGAAAATTTACCCAATATAATGGTTGTCTCTGAAGGGAGCGAATCTCTTTTGGCCGCTCTAAACGTAAAAGATGGTTTGGCCATTGATTGTTTAGATGGATTACAAGTTCCTATCTCTTGGCAAGACGTGCAATGTGATTTAGCTGTTATTGGAGCTGGCGGGGTTGATGTTGATGGTAACATCCCGGATGCTAAATATATCATCAGTTTTGAAGGTATCAGCAGAGATCTGATTACGGGTCCTCGTGTTACTGATTATCACAAGCATATTCTTTTATCGGAAGTAAATGATTCAAATATGCACTTTTTGGCACCCATGAGGAGTATTGCGCCAATTGTAAGACCCAGAACTATTCATAAGTATCAAAGAGGCAGCTGCTTAATTTTTGGAGGGTCTTCTCCTTTCCAAAGTGCACTGAAGCTCTGTGCGCGGGCGGCCAGTGCCAGTGGCTGCGGTTGGGTTATGGCAGTAAGTGAAAGTGCCTTTGATGAATCTGCTGATGAGGGGATTATATGGACAAGTTTCGATGACCCCGGAAGCCGTTTTTTCTTTAGCCGTGCATCAGTCTGCGTGTGGGGTGTTGGAATGGGGCATGGATCTTTGGCGCAACATTATATTGAGCATTTGGATGCACTGAATATTATTGATGCAGGGGCTTTTAACTATATATCAAAGTTTCAAGGCAAAAAACTATTGACGCCACATGAGGGTGAATTAGCTGATATACTAGGGGTTAGCGTTGATGAGGTCAGACAGGATCGAATCAGTGCAGCTCGTAAGGCATCCACTCAATTTAATGCAAGCGTGTTACTCAAGGGGCCTGGGCCAATTTTAGTGGACAGTGGAAATATATATGTGTTTGCACTGAGTTCAGCTTCTTTGGCTGTTGCCGGTTCGGGTGATATTATGGCGGGGATCATCGCTGGGTTTTGTGCGCAGGGATTAAGTATTTTTGATGCTGTTTACAGATGTATTAGTATTCAATCATACCTGGCAGGGCGGTATTCTTCTTTGCACTGGAGACATTATGAAGCATACTTTGCAGATTGAAACAGAGCAATCCATGAAGGATGTAGCCGACACGCTGGTAACGTTTACTAAAGGTAAGCGTTTATGTGTGCTGCTTGAAGGAGATTTGGGTGCTGGAAAAACTACCTGGATGAGATACTACTTGAGAGCATTGGGTTATAAAGGACATGTTGTCAGCCCTACCTATACATTATTAGAAGAGTATGATGTTGATGAAACAGGCATCGTTCATTCAGATTGCTATCGCTTATCGCGGGATGATCTTTTTTGGTTGGATTTCAATAGTTATCATGAGAGTGATAAGTCGTATCAATTATGGATAGAATGGGGCAAGCAGTATAGTGATATTCTGCCTCCTTGCGATTTATTAATTGAGATAAAATTTTGTGAAAATCTAGATTCAAGGGAGATGGTATTTTCATCTCCCATAAAAACCTATAATTGGGCGAATATATTTAGAAGTTAGAAGTCTCATGATCACTTTGACGGCGTCTAGAGCGATTAAGGCCTCGTGATCGATTCTGGCGATTTCCAGTTGAGGGCTGTCTGTTGCCGGTACTTTCACGGTTACCCTGAGGTTTCCTTCTCTGTCCAGAGTTCGATCTGCGTCTTTGCTGATTGTTGGGTTTTTTCTTCTGGGGTGATGCTTTTGCAGGTTTATCAGTATCAGAGAAAATCATTTGCCATAATTTGCTGAATATACCATCTTCTTTCGGGGTGCTTTTGCTTGACGCGGGATGCTGAGAGAGGGCTGTCGTTGTGGTCAGCGCTTTCCGATTCGATTGGGACTTGTCTTTCTGCCAAGAGGGAATGCTCTCATCGATTGAGAATTGATCATCAGTGCTTAAGTGATCCTGCATTGGTGTTGCGCTTTCAGCGTTGAACTTAATTCTTTTTAGCAGAAACTTTTGCGAGTTGAGCTGGATATTGGCTAAAATACAAATATCAATGTTGTATCTGGATTTTATGTTAGTGATAGCATCGATCCTTGCGTTCAGAATATAGTTAGCTGCTTCAACGGGAACTTGGACCTGAATCAGATCGCAGGTTGATCCAACCGCTGTCTGCTCAATTTTTCTCAAAATCATGTTGCCAAATCCAGTAGTTGTTCGGATTAGACCCTGGCCATTACAATTTGGACAAATTGTTTGGTGAGATTCTGCCAGTGGTGGCGAGATTCTCTGTCTTGAAATCTCCATGATCCCAGATAGGTCCGATAGCTCACGAATGTTTGTCTTTGCTTTATCAGATTTGAATTGCTCGGTAACAAAGTTATATATTTCATTACGACGCTTTTTTGAGCTCATATCAATAAAGTCGATAATAATGATTCCGCCAACGTCACGCAGTCTGATTTGGCGAACTGCTTCCTCTGCTGCGTCTAGATTGATTCTGTATGCTGTGTCTTCAATATTATCTGCTTTCGTCGCACTTGCAGAGTTAACATCGATTGCGGTCAGAGCTTCAGTTGTATCAATAACAATGGATGCACCTGAGGCAAGGTCAATTTTTCTAGCAAATAATTTCTCGATTTGTTCCTCGATTTGCATATGGGTGAAAAGAGGCACGCTGCTGGCATGCAACTTGAGTCGATCAGTGTAGTCAGGTCGAGTTTTTTGTATGTACTCTGAGAGCATAAAAAATGTAGGCTCATGGTCCACAATGATTTGCTCAACATTGGGCTTTAATTGATCACGTACCGCACGAATAATCGCGTCACTTTCTTTGTGAATCAGTGCAGGTTTTTGAATTGACTGATAGACATGCTTGATTGCATTCCAGTGATTTAGAAGCATATCAAGATCCCACTGCAGTTCATCAAGAGTTCTGCCTACGCCAGCAGTCCTGACAATGATGCTCATTCCTTCTGGGACGGTGAGTTGTGATAGTAGTTCGCGGGTTGTGTCTCGATCATGCGCCTCAACACGCTTGGATACACCACCGCCACTTTTATTTGTCGGCATCAGTACCAAATACGCACCAGCGATGCTTATGTGGGTTGTAAGTGCAGCACCTTTTGTGCCCCGTTGTTCTTTCTCTATCTGAACGAGTAGCTTTTGACCAACCTTCAGCGAATCGTTGATACTGGGTCTAGAGCCATCTTCTTTCAGTGGTTTAAGTAGGTACTCATCGGCAATTTCTTTGAAGGGTAAAAAGCCGTGACGGTTGCCGCCATAGTTTACGAAAACAGCCTCGAGGCTCTCTTCGATACTTGCGATATTAGCTGAGTAGATATTACTTTTTTGTCGATATTGAGTACTGTCTTCGATATCCAGGTACTCAAGTTTTTGGTTTACTAAAGAGGCAACTCGACATTCGCCCTCTAAAGTAGCATTAATACATATTATAGACATTTTAAAAACCTTTCTGTATTCATCAATATTCTGTCTGAACCCTCGTTAAAATCATATGCGAGATAGTTGTATTCTCTATTATGCTCGCCGAAGGAGGGCAGTCAGTCCCTGCGGTATCTTCACCTGCTGGGCGCATTATATCATATAAAGTGATCAAGCGGCAAATAATAACGCCCAAATATCAATGAAAACCACTCTATTTATTCGAATTTTAGTGGTAGATGGTCAAGGGTGTGAGTTTCATGATAGTATTGCCTGATATTTGTGAGTTTTACATGGGAATTACTGTATACAAAATAAAACCGGAGAATGAAGGGCAACGCCTTGATAACTTTTTGCTAGCTCGCCTTAAAGGCACACCAAAATCACACATTTACGGAATGATCAGACGCGGGTCAATACGTGTCAATAGAAAGCGCACAAAGCCAAAATACACTCTGCAATTAGACGATCAGGTGTCACTGCCTTTCAATCATCAGGAAAGTGCGGCTCCCGATTTATCTTCACTTAATGTTACAAAGCAAATCAAGGATTCTATTTTGATAGACCACAGTGATTTTGTGGCGCTCAATAAACCATCAGGTGTCGCCTCACAGCCGGGCACAAATATAGATTATGCTTTGGGTGATTATTTGCACAGTATTTTTGGAGAACGTTTTCACCCTGTTCATCGCCTAGACAGAGGGACAAGTGGAGTTATATTGTTTGCCAAGCACGCATCCGGAGCGAGACAACTACAAGCCGCTCTCAATGCATCATCATGCGAGAAAGTCTATCAAACAGTTGTGGGTGGTACCTGGACACAAAATAATAGGATATTTGAGTTCTATATTGATAAACAAGGAAAAAAAATGGCAGTTTGCAATGATGGCGTTGCGACCAGAACAGCGATAGATTGCTTAAGTAGAAAAGAGGGATTTTCTTTTTTAAAAGTACAGATATGGCAAGGGAAAATGCATCAGATACGGGTTACATTGTCCCATTTAGGACATCCTATTCTGGCAGATTCACTCTATGGCGATGTGAATACAAGTCACTGGCAAAGTCGTTGGCCTTTTCTCCATGCGGGAAAGTTAGGTTTTGAATATAAGGGCAAGAAATTTGAAGTTTCAGCCCCAATGAATAAGGAGCAATTGGAATGTTTAAATCATCTGTTCCCGTCAAAGGATTAATTTTTGATTGGGATGGGACATTGATAGATACCGAAAGTGTGATTTGCCAATCTGTACAACAGGCATGTGAATCACTTGGTTATCCAGTAGTTGACCAGGGGCGGATCCGAGCTGGCGTTGGGCTAGGACCTGAAAAAGTCTATCAGCATTTATTTCATGGGGTAGATAATATTGATTATGACTTATTTAGAAAAACGTACCGCTCATTTTATCTTCAAAACAAAGTGACACTATACCCAAAGGTCTATGAATCACTTATGAATTTACATCAACATGGTTTTAAATTAGCAATTGCTACCAACAAGCGAACAGTTACATTTGAGCCAGAGTTTGAAAATTCAAAGCTATCAGAGTTCATATCATTCTGGGCGTGCGCAGATATGGCAATATCTAAGCCAAAACCTGAGCCGGATATGCTTTTGTGTGCGGCGGATGCGATTAATTTATCTTTGGATGAAATAATCATGGTCGGTGATACTGTATATGATGCAGCAGCTGCCCAAACAGCAGGGTGCAGAATGTATGGTCTTCTCTGGGGGGCAGGATCTCGGGAAGAACTACTGCCGGTCTCTCATGCGCTATTTGATGACATTACCACGCTTGAAGCTTCTGTTATAAACGACTATAGTGGCCATGGATAAATTAGGAACAAATATGCAATTATCTGCGCCGGTAAAAGGCCTTATTTTCGATTGGGACGGTACATTGCTTGACTCATTGGCAACAATCGTTGATTCAATTGCTGATGTGGTGACAGAGTTAGGTCATTCTGGGCTGGAAAAACAGTATATTCAGGCAGGTATTGGTCTTGGTGAGAAAGAGATTTGTTCATATTTATTTGGAAAAGATACTGACATTGATCCTGTGCTTTTTTGGAAGACGTTCCGGCGGATATATGCCAATCATGAAATTAAATTATTTATGGGCGTCGTAAACAATATTCGGTCTCTTCACGAAGCAGGTTTCAAGCTTGCTATCGCAACGAATAAGTTTTCAGGTGAATTTCTTCCTGAGTTTGAAAACTCTGGGTTGAAAGATTATTTTTCTACTTGGATTAGTGCTGACCAGTCCCAAGCAAAACCTGAGCCTGATATGCTTATTACAGTTTCCCAGCGATTACAAGTCCCTCTTTCAGAGCTGATAATGGTGGGAGATACCATCCATGATGCCGGGGCGGCGAACAGTGCCGGGGCATTGATGTATGGACTTGAGTGGGGTGTTGCTAACCGTCAGCAGTTATTGCCGGTATCGCAGGCAGTGTTTACTGATCTGGGCGCTTTAGTGACGAGTGTTATCAAGGAATTTGCAGCCCCAGTTGCCGAAGATATTCGCTAACTTTAATCAGAGGTAAGCCAAGGAGTGCAGTGGGGTCATTTGACTGAATTGAAGTTAAAAGAGAAATCCCCAGCCCCTCACAATGAATTGCACCTGCGGCGTCCATGGTATTCTCTCGTTCGATGTAACGTTCTATTTCATCCCTCACCAGATGACGGTACGTCACGGTCGTTTTCTCAATCGTAGCGAAAGTTTGTAATGATTGTGCGCAGTGGATCTGTATTGCTGTAAAAAATTCCACCACTTTACCGCTGCAACTTTGAATAATCGAAATGGCATGTGCTTTGCTTTTTGGCTTGCCAATAATATTTGAATCCAAATACATGACTTGGTCGCTTGTTATAATGGGCAAGGTATTATCAATCAGCTTGACCGCTTCGCATTTCTCCGCGGCGAGCCTTGATGCAAGCTGAAATGGTTGCTCGTTTGCATAGGGCGTCTCGTCAATATTAGGGCTGATGGTCTTAAATGGGACCTCTAGTCTCTCAAGTAGCATTTTGCGTGTTCTGGAGCTGGATCCGAGAATAACTGATTTCATGGCTTAGATCTTGAATTTTGGCGTAAGTTTACATATAATAGCACCAAAATTGTAAAGGTAAACTATGGCAGTTCAAAAATCTAAAGTCACACGCAGTCGTCGCGGTCAGAGAAGATCCCATGACGCCCTAAGCCAAAATGAGCTGATGACCTGCTCTGTCACTGGTGAAGTTCATCGTCGTCATCACGTCACAAAATCAAAATTTTATCGTGGCAAGCCAATCATGAATGAAAAGACAGCCAATACTGATAGTGAGTAATATATTTGTTGACATCAGTAGTGGGGATAACGCACCACAAGCCCAGTTGCAGGCTGTAATTGAGTTTGCCAACTTAAACCCTGACATTTCTGTTCATGTGGTGGGTCTTGCGGATGCTATTACTTCAGGGTTGCCAGCAAACTGCCAATTCACACCAGTAGATTCAGTTATTAAAATGTCTGACTCAGCTGCAACAGCACTTCGTATGGGTCGTGATACTTCTATGTGGCGTGCCATGGAACTACTTAGCAAGTGTGATGCGCCTTCAGCGATGATTTCATCTGGAAACACGGCTGCAATGATTGCATTGTCAAAGCATACCATAGGGATGAAAAGTAGTTTACTTAAACGTCCAGCACTGTTAAGTCGTATCATTGGTAGTAATGTTTATTGTTCAGATTTAGGTGCTAACTTGTCACTTTCACCCGCTCAGCTACACCAACTAGCCTTAACCTGCATGGAGTATATACCGATAGATAACCCAAAGGTGGCTATCATTAACATTGCCAGTGAGGCGGAAAAGGGCCCTGAGGTTCTCAAAGAAGCGTATCATCTTTTTGAAAAAGACGTAGCAATCAATTTTTCAGGTTTTATCGAGCCCAATGAGCTATTTAGCGATCACGGTGTTGATCTTGTTATGACCGATGGCTTAATTGGAAATATTATGCTCAAATCCTTCGAGGGTAGCTTTGATTATACAACGAGGGGGGTTGTTGAGAAGGTTTCCGCCAGCTTATTTGGTAAATTTGCGCTATGGGGTAATCGTGATATCAAGGATTATATTAATCGACACATGCACCATCAGATTGCGTCATTGGTTGGTTTGGAAAAGCCAGTCCTCAAAGTCCATGGTCGAGCAAATAAATCTTCATTTCTTAAGGCTTTAAACTCAACTAAAGTATCTCTTCAAGAGCAGATGTTGTGTTCTACAGCAGAGTAATCGGCGTGGCATCGGCATTGCCCGATCAAATCGTCCCAAATACATATTTTGAACGTTACCTAGATACGTCTGATGAATGGATTCATAAGCGGACAGGAATACGTAATCGCCGCTGGGTTGCTGAAGATGAATCGGGTTTAGTGCTCGTCACAAGTGTGCTTAAAGATTTGATTGACTTATACGGATCGCCGGATGCATTGATTGTCGCCACATGTAGCCCCGATAAGACATTGCCCTCTATGGCACATAGGGCGGCTGAGCAATTAGGGATTCATGGATTAATGTTTGATGTGAATTCGGCGTGTACCGGATTCATGAGTGCCTTTTTGCAAGCAGATGCTCTCATTAAAACCGGGACAGTTAACCGAATCGCAGTGATTGGAATGGACGTGATGTCTCGACTTGTTGATCGTGATGATAGAGCTACTGTCGTTCTTTTTGGAGATGGTGCGGCAGGTGTGATGATGGAGCGATCATCAAAACAAAGAATCTTATCGCATCATTTTGATTCTGCAATTAACACAACCAATCTTCTTATTGATGAGGGAAGCTGGCTTGAGGGCGTGGTGCCAAAAATCAGTATGCGAGGTCAGGAAGTTTTTCGTTTAGCTGTTCGTCAGGTAAGTCAGTCAATAACAGATTCTCTTAATCATGCTGGATGTGGTATTGATGAGGTGGATTGGTTTATGTGCCATCAGGCAAATCAAAGAATAATTTCAGCACTGGCTTCTGGGTTATCAATTCAAGAGGATAAGTTTTACATGACTCTCTCAGAGTATGGTAATACATCATCTGCATCCATACCTTTGGGGCTAGATCATGCCGTGCGAAGTAATGCTTTGCAAAAAGATCAGCTTGTTGTGCTTAGCTCAGTGGGAGCAGGTATGTCATGGGCAAGTTCAGTTATTCAATGGAGGTAGTATTATGATCGTTCTTATAACCGGCGCAAGTCGAGGTATTGGTAAAGCCATAGCGCAGGCTTTAGCAAAATCAAGTGATGTTGATGGATTAATATTAACATCAAGAGATGCCACTTCAATGTGTACAGAGTTTGCTGAAAATAAAAAAGTATATCCCATGTCTTTAAATTACTCAGATTCTTCGAGTATTGAGGCTTTTCTTAAGCAGCTTGACCAAATGGATATCTGGCCAGATGTACTGATCAATAATGCTGGGGCAACACGAGATGCACTTGCAATTCGGTTAAAGTTAAACGATTGGCAAGAGAGCCTAGATACTAATCTAAATGGCCCCTTTCAGTTAACACAGTCATGTTTTCGACACATGCTGAAAAGAAAATTTGGGCGTATTATTAATTTATCATCAGTGGTCGCTCATACTGGTAACGTTGGTCAAGTAAATTATATTGCATCAAAAGCGGCGCTTGAGGGCATGACAAAAGCACTGGCGCTTGAGGGAGCAAGAAGGAACGTTACGGTCAACTCCATAGCACCTGGGTTTATTGAAACGGATATGACCGATAAGCTGAGTGACACCGATAAAGAAAAATTAATTCAGCGTGTCCCAATGGGTCGAATGGGTCATGCGGATGATATCGCTAAAGTGGTAGAGTTTATTATGAGCTCATCTTATGTTACTGGGCAAACCTTCCATGTGAATGGCGGGATGTATCTGGCTTAAATGCCCCTAAATATCTAGTATATAAGACCTTTTTCGCTTAAGTCATTCGTATATTGGCTTTTGAAATATTTTTAGCTAAACTGTTCATGAACTAAGGAGAATTTTATGTCGTCAGTTGAGGAAAGAGTTAAGAAAGTAATCACAGAATCCCTGCGAATTGAGGGTGATTTTCAAACTACGGCTTCGTTCAAAGAGGATCTTGGAGCTGATTCACTTGAGTCTGTCGAAGTAGTTATGGCACTAGAAGATGAGTTTGGGATCCATATCCCTGATGAGGAAACTGAGAAGCTTATTACTGTTGGAGACCTGGTTGAATACGTACAAAATGCGTTAGAGCAAGACGACGCTGAGTAAAGAATGTTAGAACCCATTGCGATTACTGGAGTTGGGGTTGTTTCCCCTCTGGGTCAAGGTGCTGATACGCTTTGGCACAACCTCAGCAATGGTGTTTCTGGTGTCTCACAGGTGGATGTTCCAGTAGATTGTCGTTGTTCTATTGGTGCTATGGTCAGCGATTTCGACGAGACATGTCTAACCCCGCAAGAATCAAGAAAGTACGATTTGTTTATTCGTTACGCGGTTCAGGCTACTGCAGATGCCATATCAAGTAGTGGTATCACCACAGAGCAGCTAGCAACTGATCGAGTTGCGGTGACCTTGGGATCTGGTATCGGTGGTATAAAAACCATAGAGGATAATCACAGTAAACTTTTGCAATCTCCCAGAAAGGTATCCCCATTTTTTATTCCAGGCACAATCATAAATATGACAAGCGGCTTGATTGCAACCAAATTTGGTATAAAAGGTGCTAGTTTATCAACAGTTTCTGCCTGCTCCAGTAGTGCTCATAGTGTGGCTCTTGGCGCGATGCTGATTGAGACAGGGCAAGCGGATATCGTTATTGTTGGCGGCTCTGAATATGCTACTAATAATATCGGTATTTCTGGGTTTGCTGCCATGAGAGCACTGTCAACGCGTAATGACGATCCGCAAGCTGCGTCGCGGCCATGGGATCAGGACCGCGATGGCTTTGTCATTGGCGATGGTGCCGCGGTTATGATATTAGAATCACAGTCTTCTATGAGAAAACGCGGTGCAGCACCGCATGCTTATTTAGTCGGTTACGGGATGACCTCTGATGGGTATCATATTACTCAGCCTTCACCTGACGGAGAAGGTGCGAAGCGAGCAATGCAACAAGCCATGGTGAGCGCACGCCTAAATCCTGATGACATTGGCTATGTGAATGCGCATGCTACCTCAACAACGCTGGGTGATAAGGCAGAGCTTCACGCGATATCTAATACTTTCGGGCATTTAAATCAAAAGCCCAAGATTTCATCAACAAAATCGATGCATGGTCACCTATTGGGCGCAGCGGGTGCACTGGAGGCACTCATATCTGTTTTGGCATTAAATAATCAGATTGTTCCGCCAACTATTAATTTAGTGAACTCAGAAGATGATTATGGATTTGATTTGGTGCCACATCATGCGATTGCACACAAAATGAGCTACGCCTTATCGAATTCATTCGGCTTTGGGGGAACAAATGTCAGTCTGGCACTGGCCCACCCATCAGCGATATAAAGATCCGTTGCAAATAGGTTTGCAGGTTATCTCAAACTGTATTAATTGCGCTCTTATTATACTCATGATGCTGCTGATCGACCGATCGGACATCGATCGTGTAGTTAGGGTTGAGAGGAATATGACACTCAGTCAAGTGCTGCACCAAATAAAGGACAAAAAATCATTTGCTACATATACTGTCCAGGCAATTGCTGTATTAATGGGTTATGATCATGCAATCCATACAGGTGAATATCATATAGAAAAAGATAGGCCAACTTTTGCGGTGATTTATGATATGCTCTCCGGCCATGTGGTTTTGTATCGATTTGATATCATTGAAGGGGATACAAAATATGATATTTACAATAAACTACTTAAAACCGACGGTATTAAGCTGAACGTTACAGTTAATGCCATTGCCGAGGGAAGTTTAATGCCGGATTCTTATTATTTCCCCCGTGGCACCACCAGCTCTGATATTATTTCGGTGGCGCACAGTGCGATGCAGGGTTACTTGGATTTCGCCTGGCATAATAGGGTTTCAAGTGTGATGTGGTTGAGTAAGGAAGAGGCTCTCATTGTTGCCTCATTGGTTGAAAAAGAGTCGGCAGATTCAGATGAGAGAAAAGTCATTGCAAAGGTGATTGAAAATCGCCTGAGGAAGAAAATGCGCTTGCAGATTGATGCCTCTGTTATATATGGAAAAAAGGACGTTGCTCGGGTGACTTACAAGATGGTCAGAAGAAAGCATCCGTATAACACCTATATCTACAAGGGATTGCCGCCAACAGCTATATGTATGCCATCTCGTGATGCGATCTTTGCAGCTTTACATCCAAGTGGCAGTGATGATACTTTATATTACGTTTTGCAAAAAAACGGAAAGCACCATTTTTCTGCGACGTTGAAAGAGCATCGGCGGGCCAAAGCGAGAAGGAAAAAATGACAACTTCACAATTTATAACATTTGAGGGCATCGAAGGGGTAGGTAAGACGACTCAGATTGAGAGGCTGGCCAGTTATTTAATGAGTGTTGAAATAGAGTGTTATCGTACACGTGAGCCAGGTGGTACTAAATTAGCAGATGATATTAGAGCCATTCTTGCGAACCCTTCTTATCAGATTAGTGATAGAGCAGAACTTTTATTGATGTTTGCTTCCCGCACGTCGCATGTCGACCAGGTTATTATTCCTCAGCTTGAGCGAGGTGCCTGGGTCCTTTGTGACCGATTTGTTGATGCTAGCTATGCCTATCAAGGTGCAGGAAGAGGATTTGGCGAGGATGTTATTAGCTACTTTGAGCAGTTAACCTGCCAAAATCTTATACCCGATACAACATTTCTACTTGATATGCCACTTTCTATGATGTTTGACCGAATTAGGCAACGATCTCAAGGAAAAGATCGTATTGAGCGCGAGCCTGAGGCGTTTTTCCAATCGGTGAGAACCGCATATCTATCTCGGGCACAGAAGAATCCCAAGCAGTATGTGCTTATTGACGCATCGGCATCGATTGATGAAGTGACTGACCAAATCATCTCAGCTATTAAAGTGCGTTATGAGATCTGATCAATCACAGGTTCTATTAGTTGCTGACTCTACTATGCAGTTTGATAACTATATTCAATCTTGGTCTTTGGATAAAATTGGACAAAAAGTTGATGTAAAAAACCATATTGACTGTATGTATTTTGATTTTTCTCAGACACCTGTTCCCAGTGCTGATGAAATTAGAGAGGGTTTAGCAAATATATGGTTAAGGCCTCGTGTATTTGATTACCGATTGGTCATTATTACGCATGTACAAAATATCAATACCCAAACTGGTAATGCATTACTTAAGATCATAGAAGAGCCACCTAAGCATGCTGAGTTCTGTCTTTTGACTTCACATATTGATCGTGTGCTGCCAACGATTCGAAGTCGCTGTATCATTAACAGCTTAAATAATCAGCAATCGGCATTTAGTGGTATGGGCCGTTATATTAGTTATCTTGAGGGAACAACCAGTAAGCAATCACTTGTTAAAGAGATGTTGGTAATTGATCAGCACGATGCGATAAAAGACCTGGGCGCATTAATCTATCATATTTTGAGAACTTCAAAACGAAAAGAAACGATGGGTGTTTGGCAGCAGTGGATCAAATTATCTAAAAAAGTAAACTCTAGAATTACTTGGAATGCGCAGCAGATTGTTCTTTGTCAAATTGACTTGTTGAATCAACTGAAAAAATTTGTGTGAGCCAATTAAAATATATCTGAGATAATAACTCCAGGTCAAAGATGCAGATGTGCTCATCAACCTGATGAATACTTTTGTTCAATGGGCCAAATTCAATAATTTCATTGCTTGCTTTTGCAAAGAAACGCCCGTCACTTGTGCCACCTTCTTGACTTAATTGGGGAGTTATAGCACATACTTGCTCTATGGCTTTGATCAGAGACTGTGTATGGGTTTTTGGTGCTGAATAATAGCTCTCTGATGCCTGCTGCCATTGATAATTTGTATTATCAGTGTATTTACTTACAATTGACTCGGTGAGTAATTTAACCTGGTTAAATGTTAGGCTGTCAGGGTGGCGCCAGTTAAACTTCAAACACACTTCACTCGGTGTGACATTGGAAGCAGTCCCTGCATGCATATCAACTAAATGAAAGTTAACATTTGGTATGGTGAACTCAGTCGATAGTGCATCTATCATTGCCATCACAGAGAGTATTGGGTTTTTATTTGAATCCAGGTAGGCAACGTGATGGGGTGGCAATTTAATCGTTAAATTAAGATAGGTGGATGCTCTTCGGGCGTTCTTTAATATATCTCCCAACACGGATCGAGATGTTGGCTCAATTACTAAAGTGCAGTCAGCTGTTTTTTGATTATCATTAAGCCATTTTACGATGTGCTTTGAGCCATGTATCGCATCTCCTTCCTCATCACTGGTCAGGGCCAATGCAATCGTGCCTTGTGTTTGATTTAGTTTAGACAGTGCACTAACACATGCTGCCAGTGGGCCTTTCATATCGCATGCTCCACGGCCGTATAGCATATTGTTTTTTACCATTGGCTCAAAAGGGGGACTTGTCCACTGACGCTCATCCCCAGGCGGGACAACATCTGTATGTCCTGAAATGATAATAAATGGGGCGCCTGAACCACGATATATCCAGCTATTAGTGACCCCTTTGGTTGATAGATCAATATGCTTAAAACCATATTCAGATAAATACTGGAAAATCTGATGCTGTAACCCGGAGTCGTTAGGGGTAATAGATCGCTGTTCGATTAAAAGTTTAGCAAAATCCAGTGGCTTGATCATAATGTGACTTACTTGATATATTTAATCTACAGTTTGCACTTGAAAATTGCAAATCTGTCGCTACATTGTAAATGACAAAACAATTTGAGGTTAAAATTATGTCGAATATTAAACCATATGGTGATCGTGTTGCTGTAAGCGTTGCCGAAGAAGAGACGATGTCAACAGGAGGAATTGTTATTCCCGATACTGCAGATAAAGAAAGACCACAAAAAGGAGTTGTCCAAGCGGTAGGTAATGGTCGTCGTTTAGATGATGGTAGCTTTGCTCAGTTAACAGTAGCAGTCGGCGATACGGTATTATTTGGCAAGTATGCCGGGACAAATTTCAAAACAGAAGATGGTGATATTCTTATTCTTAAAGAAGAAGATATCATGGCAACCATATCACAATAGGAGAATATAATATGTCAGCAAAAGTAATTACTCATGGCCAAGACGTAAGATGGGCCATTCTTGATACAGTAAAAAAAGTAAGTAAGCCAGTCACTGTTTCCCTCGGCCCAATGGGGCTGTTAGGAATGATTCAGCAGTATGGTACCCCTTCATTTACAAAAGATGGAGTCAGCATAGCAAAAGCCTTAGAGTTTAAAAATCCACTTGAGGAGTCAATCAAGCAAGCGATTATTCAGGGTGCTAAAGAAACCAATGATGCTGCTGGAGATGGAACGACTACTGCAACAACACTCATTGAGTCATTTGTCACTCATGGAATTAAAAGTACAACTGCCGGTGCTAATCCGATGGATATTAAGAGAGGCATTGATTTTGCAGTGAGCAAGGTTGTTGAGAACCTTAAAAGTATTTCTACAGACTGTGAATCTGATGAGTCAATTACACAAGTGGCAACGATTTCTGCAAACAATGATGCATCGGTTGGCCAGCTAATCTCAGAGGCAATTGCAGCAGTTGGCCCACAAGGTGTTGTTACTGTTGACGAAGGAAAGAGCGACAGTGATCAATTAGTGACGGTTGAAGGAATGCAGTTTGATAGAGGTTATCAATCACCTTATTTTATTAATAACCAGCAAAATATGATGTGTGAGCTTGAAAGCCCATTTATTCTTTTGGTTGATAAGAAGATCAGCAATATTCGAGAAACTTTGTCATTACTTGAAAATGTTGCCAAATCATCACGACCTTTGCTAATTGTGGCTGAGGATGTTGAAGGCGAGGCTCTTGCAACATTAGTGGTTAACAATATGCGCGGGATTGTTAAAGTATGTGCCGTTAAGGCGCCTGGCTTTGGTGATCGACGTAAGGCGATGCTTCAAGATCTTGCAACCCTAACAGGGGCAAAGGTGATTTCTGAGGAAGTAGGGCTTAAACTGGAAAACGCCACATTAGAAGATCTTGGTAGTGCAAAGCGTGTTATGATTTCTAAAGATGAAACTACTGTTGTTGATGGCTCAGGCGATGCCAAAGAGATTCAGGACCGCGTTGCACAAATAAAGGCTGAGATTGAAAACTCAACGAGTGATTATGATAAAGAGAAACTTCAGGAGCGTTTAGCTAAGCTCGCTGGTGGTGTCGCTGTGATTCAAGTAGGTGCGCCAACAGAGACTGAAATGAAAGAGAAAAAGGCACGTGTTGAAGATGCACTTAACGCGACCCGTGCAGCGATTGAAGAAGGTGTTGTTCCTGGTGGTGGCGTTGCACTGATTCGATGTGTGGCGGCCTTGGAAGGTCTTCAAGGTGAGAATGAAGATCAGACAGCTGGGGTCAATATTGTTCGAAAGGCGCTGGAAGCTCCATTGAGAATGATTGTAAGTAACGCTGGTGAAGATGCGTCTGTAATTGCAAACAAAGTCAAAGAGAACAAAGGAGACTTTGGTTACAATGCAGCAGTGAGTGAATATGGGTCAATGTTAAAGATGGGAATCTTAGATCCTACTAAGGTCACACGATCTGCACTTCAAAACGCTGCATCTATCTCAGGTATGCTGATTACCACAGCGTGTATGATTACAGATGAAGAGACTGAAGGCGATGCCGGCGCTGCAGCTGGTGCCCCGATGGGCGGCATGGGCGGCATGGGCGGCATGGGTGGAATGATGTAACCCAAGCTGAATTCATTAAAAGGGGGTTTTTGCCCCCTTTTTTTGTGTTATGATAGTATAAAATGGAATTGTAATATGAAACTTCTCGGCTTTGCTTGGTCAATATTTTGGAGATTTTTTCTCCTGGCTTTTCTGGTTTTTTTCACATTTTTTGCATCGGGTGCACTTAATATGGTTGTTACCGATCAGCATAATCCAATCAGCAATGAGCTTGCAGCTATTTCTGGATTAATTATGTACATCACCTTTATAGTTGCGGTATTTTGGGCGTCAAAGACGTCGTATCCATTTAAAAACTATGTAAGGAATTTTGTGATTGCAGAAACAAATTAAGAGTTATGGCCAAGGGCGGGTTCGAACCGCCGACACAAGGATTTTCAGTCCTCTGCTCTACCAACTGAGCTACCCGGCCATATAGGAATTTATACCTTTATCAGGCGACTACGTCAAGTTAATTTGTATCACCTTCAGGAGTAAAACCTGGAATATCGGTTTCTTTCCCTTCAAATAGAAAAGCGGTCATTTCTTGGATAATAAATTCTTTTGCTTTTTTATCACTGGGTCGCAGTCGATATTCATTAATTAATTTAGTTTGTTGTGCTTGCCACTCAGCCCATGCTTCTTTGGAGATATTTTCTAAAATTTTATCTCCTAATTCACCTGGAAATGGTTTTTTCTCAAGAGCAGGAAGCTTTTTCTTTTTTCTAAGGCAGTAAACATAGTTCATTGGTTGTCTCCAATTAGTGATTGTTCGATGGATTGATCAATTTTTTCAATAATTTTTCGAATTGCTTGCGGGATTGCGCTCGATATAATTTCTGACTTCGTTAACCATTGGTCGATGCCCTGTGGCGCATCTGGCATCACATTATATGTAATATTAAGTTCACGGTGTGTCAAGATATGGCGTTGTTGAAGTTGGTGTGGTGTACTACCTGATTCAGGCATATCTGGAAAGCATAACAGTGATTTCCAAATTGACTGGTCTCTCCATCGCAGCGCATACTGCTTATTCTCGTTGCGAAATACATGAAAGTGCATCGTTACTTTCTTTGTTGGTGTAGGTTTTTTTAATATCGGCAGTACATGTATGAGCCCCTGGCTCTTTGCAGCGCAATGATCATTAAACGGGCAATGGCTGCATTCAGGTACTTTTCTGCACACAGTGGCTCCCAGGTCCATGATGGCCTGTGTATATTGCCGGGTATTCTCATCGGGCATATTTTCAAGGGCGATTTGTTCGATAATCTTTTTCCCTTTCGATTGTTCCACGGGTTCCTTTATGGCATAGATCCTGCTAATTACCCTCTTGACATTACCGTCAACAACAGGGGCTTTTTGGTTAAATGCTTGTGATAATATTGCGTTGGCTGTACTAAATCCTATGCCTGGGAGACTGATAAGCGCCTCGAAAGTATCCGGGACCCTGGCTTGATATTTTTCATGCATTATTTTTGCACACCGATGAAGATTTCGTGCTCTTGAATAGTAGCCAAGACCGCTCCAGTATTCCATTAATTCACTTTCTGCTGCCAATGCAAGTGAGGTGATGTTAGGAAAATTTGTGATAAAACGAATATAGTAGGGGATAACTGTTTTTACTTGAGTCTGCTGCAACATGATCTCAGAAATCCAGATTTTATAGGGATCATTTGATTGTTGCCATGGAAGGTTGTGCCGGCCGTAACTGTCATGCCAATTAATAAGTAGTTTTGCAAATTGCATCCAATACCCGTGCTTGTTAAGATCATATAAGCAATCATTATGTTACCGTATGAGTGATTCGAAGTACATTGAAAGTTTCTCAAGAAGAGGTGGAAGGCTCAGTCAGCGCCAAAAAAATGGCCTAGCACAGCTAAACACTAACCCTGAGATTAATATTAATCTGCCCGATGATTTTGAGCGTTTCGCCCAGAATCATCAGGTGGTGGTTGAAATTGGGTTTGGTATGGGGGAAGATTTGCTTCATCGCGCCTTAGCTTATCCTGATGTAAGATTTATTGGTGTGGATGTCTATCCGCCAGGCGTTGGACACCTGGCAAGTTTAATTATTGAATCCTCGATATCTAATATTCGTATCGCTCATCAGGATGCGATGGATCTCCTACGGCAGATTCCTGATCAAAAGCTTGATGCCGTACATTTATTCTTCCCGGATCCCTGGCCAAAGAAAAGACACCATAAGCGACGACTTGCGTGCCAAGGAACATTTATTGATCTTATTTCAGAAAAATTAAAACAGGAAGGTATATTTTATTTTGTGACGGATTGGGAGTCATACTATGAGCATGTGAATGACACTTATAAAGGCTGGGTGCGATCTGAGCCAATCGTTGACCGGTTGGTCTCAAGCAAATACGAACGGCGCGGAGTTAAGCTCTCGCATGAGATATATGAACTTAGCCTGTCAAAGCCTCTGCTTGATCATGATGCTTTCTAGTCTGAGGTAGATTTTGAAAAACCTTACGATGCCATTTAACAGGCGCCGCTGATAAGATCTCTACGTTGAGTGACATCTGATTTGAATAAACGCCATGGACATTTAAGCTATACAAATGGTACAGCCCAATTTGATCACCTGGCTTAATCATTCTTAGCAATGTTCCGTGCTCAAGGGTTTGTACAATGGCAATATCATTTTCAAGCTTTGCGATATCATCACGATAGAATCGACTGCCACAGACATAATCTCCTGGCATATACACAGGTGCCATCGACTCATCTTTGACAATAAAGTCAATAGCGTTGTCATTACCCTGTCTGAAGTAAAGTAACTCCTTGGTGATTAGGTCAACATCTGGATGATCTTTTCTTACATCAGCTTCAGCATCTTTGATAAAATAGGGTCCCTCTCCAACGCCATGAAGAAGCCATGCAAGGTCGCAGCCAACATTTTCTGCTCTGAATGCTTTAAGAATCAATATAGCGCCTTTCTCGGTCAGTCCACCGTGGCGATCAGATTCCCAGTTTTGCAATGTCCCTCTTGCAATACCATAATGTTTTTTAAAATGGTCCCGTGGTTTGTTGGTCATCGCACGAACGCACCTAAGCCTTGCTGCTCTTTGTTGGGATGATGATTCATCATGAAGCGACGATTTAATTTTCCTTGGCATTACAATCCTTAAGCCTTACTTAATTTCATATTAAATTATAAATTAACAGCTGTCTAGTTATTAATCTTTTATAAATAGTATGATATGAGGCAATTGTGGTAATTTTTCCCAAGACGGGTTTTATGGAATGTGCCATTTTGATTGATGATGAGTTCATCTTTTATGGCTTTATGTGTATGTGTAATAAAATGTTTTTTCGCATCAGTTGAAAGCATATTGAGCTGATCTTGATGAATCGGGGCAGATAATCTCCAGCGGTTAAGAGCAAACTCAAATGCTTCTTGTTTTGCGTTAATTTGATGTGATTTAAATGTTTTTTCTGGCTTGAGTAACTGAAAAACTTTTGGATTTTTCTCCGCATTAAGGCGAATTATACCATCGTCGGTCGTGATTTTACCGTGAGCACCTGCCCCAATCCCAAGGTAGTCTCCATAATTCCAGTAGTTTAAATTATGGATGCAAAAGGTATCATCCCGACAAAAGGCAGATATCTCATATTGGTCCATATGATGGAATATCTCATTGTGGCACAGTGACTCTATTTCTGAGAGAGTCTTGTCCTCCGGTAGGGTAGGCTTATATTTATAGAAGTATGTATTTGGCTCAATGGTAAGCTCATAAAAAGATAAATGCCCAGCGCCTATTGATAGTGCCGTTTTAACATCTAATAACGCTTCGTTGGGTGTTTGTGTTATGAGTCCATACATTAGGTCAATATTGACAGATCTAAAGCCCCTACCAAGTGCATATTGACACATATCATATGCCATTTTACCGTTATGAATACGTCCAATCTTATTGAGTAGGTGGTCTTGAAAAGATTGCACCCCAATGGATAGTCGATTGACACCTGCTGATAAGAATCCATCTATGTGCTCTTTATCGATCGTTCCTGGATTGGACTCAAGAGTAATTTCAGTTTCACTACTAATCATGCCTTTACTTGCAAGTGTGCTAAGAATCTCTCCAATAAGCTGTGGTGGGCAAAGACTGGGCGTTCCGCCACCAAAAAAGATACTTTTTATCTTTTTAAATGGGAACTTATGCTCAAGAAAATCAAAGTCTGCAAGAAGCTTTTGGGTATATTGCTGGTAGTCGGGGTTAATCGCAGTGTGCGAGTTAAAATCACAGTAGGGGCATTTTTTTACACACCATGGAAAGTGAATATAAAGTGAAGGGTTACTCTGTGTTCTCATTAACCAGGCCAAAGATGATAACATCGACAAACTCGCCATTGAACTTGCGATATTTTTTTAGGCGGCCTTCTTCCTTAAATCCGACTTTCAAGAGTGTTTTGTGAGATGCCTCATTCGTAGTCAATGTATAGGCTTCAATCCGGTTAACCTGCATTTCCTCAAAAGCATATTCAATAATACCGCGTAGGCACATACTCATAATCCCTCGCTGCCAGAATATGGGGTTAAGCTCAAATGCAACTTCAAGTCGATTATGATACATTTGCCAGTTTTCATAACCAACCGTTCCAATAAGACCATGCTCAGCATGGTTAATTCCCCAGTAAACAGACTTTTTATTTTTAAATAGTGATCTTAGGAAATTAATTTCAACCAGCGCCTGGGTAATTGACTGAGGTATAACATCGTTAGGGATAAATGGTGCAACTTTTGGGTCAGATAGAATGTTCTTTAAAGAATTAGCATCTGTGTGTTTTAGTTCTCTTAGCAGAATTTCATCAGAAAGTTTTAGTTCAGGAAAATGATTAAATATGTTTAAGTTCATGCTAGTATTATAGCAAATAAATTTGGTTTGACTAGATGATTGGCCTCGGGATAGAAACATCATGCGACGAGCTGGGCATTGCCCTAATTGATTGGAAACAAAGCAAAGCGTGGCATGTTTTAAGATCACAAATTGACTTACACAAGGTGTATGGTGGCGTTGTGCCGGAGATTGCTGCGCGAGATCATGTTGAGCATATGCCAAAACTCCTAAGCCATCTTTTAAAAGCGTCAGGTGTTGATAAAAGTCAAATAAACCATATTGGTTATACTGCAGGCCCAGGGCTCATCGGAGCATTGCTTACGGGTGCGGTATTTGGTTGTAGTTTCGCACAAGCATTAAAAATTCCTGCGATTCCCATTCATCATTTAGAAGCACATATTTTAATGGGGTTAATGGGGCAAACATATCAACTACCATTGATGGTATTACTGGTATCAGGTGGACATACACAGCTGCTGTGTATGCATGACTATGGTCGATATGAACTGATTGGTCAAAGCTTAGATGATGCTGCTGGTGAGGCATTCGATAAAGTTGCTAAAAAAATGGGTCTTGGCTACCCAGGTGGGCCGATAATAGAGAAGATTGCTATGGTAGCAGGGGGTTCAAAGCCAGAATTGCCATTCCCGCTTAGACACCAAAAAGAATTTAACTTTAGTTTCAGCGGACTAAAAACGGCCACAGTACAGGCTTGGGAACAATCAAATAAGATGCCAGAAGACCAATATGCCATTGCGGCATCATTCCAAGCAAGAGTAATTGATAGCTTGTGTGATGTGATCAAGCGAGCAAAACAAAAAATACAATGTAAGCAAATCGTGATTGCTGGTGGTGTCAGTGCCAATCAGGCACTTCGCCAAGCAATCAATGACAGAGTCGGGTTGACTTTACTAGCGCCACGCTTAGATTTATGTACAGACAATGGTTTGATGAGTGCATATACAGCCGGATTAAGGGCACACCTTAAACACTCACATCTGCCAGCACCACAATCCCGGTGGGATATTACACATCTTGAGTCATTTAGCGTAAAGGGTTGTATAAAGTCGCTTGATGTTATCTCGGTGTAAAAGAATGATAATTGATCCTGTGGCACACCAGATGATTTGGTTGACTAAATTCATGCCCTCAGGGCATATGACGCTAAAAACTGTAACGCACAAAACACTGCCTATACCTAGCTGATTGAAGCCAAAGCCAAATGTAAGAATAGTGATTAGGCACAACAAGGCATTTAATGGTGATAACACAAACATAGCACCCATCCAGCAGGCAACCCCTTTTCCGCCTAGCCCTAAAGGAGGAAATATATGGCCGATGACAGTAGCTATCATCCCCAAAAAT
>CAJVZW010000006.1 GCA_913020085.1 uncultured Pseudomonadota bacterium
ATTATTGTGAAATCAGGAAATGTTCCCATCTTACAGTATACTGATAATATCATTAAAGAATATAATCCTAATCTCCGTGATCGCTTCCTTACTAATGACCTACTGGGATCAGCACGAACTATTGAAATATTCTCTGCGCTCATTGACCTTGGCCTTGAAGACCCAGATGGCTTCTTTGCTCGAAAACTGTTTGCTCATCTTAGAGATGACGATAAGAACCGAATGATAGAACATTATACGACACGTAACTGGTCCTTATGTTTTCTAACCGATGGGATCAGTTCGCATCTCACACCATGAACAATTAAATCATGATAAATATGCTTGGGTTTTACAGCGATTTGTGGTAATTTGCACTCGGAGAGGTGACCGAGCGGTCGAAGGTGCACGCCTGGAAAGTGTGTGTACGGCACAACCGTACCGAGGGTTCGAATCCCTTCCTCTCCGCCAGTCTTTCATTCTCGGAAGTGTTTACTGCATTTTCTGAGTTTGCGAATGGGCCTCTAAACCCCAGTATTCATGGACTTTAGCGAGTTTTAGCTAAACAACACATGCGTACCTAGAGAATCGCAAAATCACCAAAAATACCCCAAAATCTCCCTTTTTGTTCTCCGTTTCTCCGTTACATGCAAACGTCGGTCCCGAAGGCACGCATCTGCTAAGCACTGATTTTAATGTTTTTTTCAGTCATGGTCGTTCTGGGTATATTTTTCACAGCTTAGCCGATACAACACATGTCGTTTTAATGGGCTAGTATCATCTAGCTTTGGGTGGTCAAAATCATCAGCTTCATTATGTTGCAGGCCAATTTTATGCATTACTCTAATTGATTTAGCATTTCCAGCAGCGGTGAATGATACGATCTCTGGTATCTTTAATTCTCTAAATGCATAATCTAAAACAGCCTTAGCACCTTCAGTGGCAAAGCCTTGCCCCCAGTGGTTGGATGATAAACGCCAACCAATTTCTGTAGCAGGTGTAAAATGCGATTCAAAATCTGCTATTAGTAGCCCGATAAAACCAATAAATTCATTTGTATCTTTTCTTATCGCGGCATATGGCGAATAACCATGATTTTCAAAGTGAGTATTTACTTTATCGATAAAGTTTTTAGTCATATCCAAATCTTGAAGACTAGGGAAATATTCCATAACTTTTGGATCCTGGTTAATAGCAAGCATCGGCTGCAAGTCATGATCATTCCAAGTTCTAAGTATTAATCTGTCAGTTTCTATAATTTTACTCATGATTACCTCGCATATTTTGGGGCAACAATGCCTTCAAATTACCTGATGGCAAAGGAGCTGATTTATCTCTATGTATTTCTTTGTAGAATTCATCCATTTTCACAGCAATGCCATGATGTTTAGATAGTAATTCTTTCACTTTTGTTGGTATTTTTGTGCCAAGCTCATCGTTGGTAAATTTTGCCAAATTAGCACTCCAATCGTCTTTTCCTAAGTAACTGGTCAATACAGTGTGCATTAAATTAGATGAGCCACTTGCGTAATAATAATTAGTATTATCTTTTGCAAAGTGATTTTCAATATTAGATAACGTAAATTTATCAGATAAAGCTAAACCAAAATCACTATAATATAGCTGCTTCCCATCAGTTAAAATGTGCATCCATGTGTAAAAAGTTCTGGGAGCCCATCCATGAGATTTCATTAAATAAGATAATATCACTCGGTTTAATATGGCTACTTAATTGTTGAAAAGCATCAGTCCAATCCTAAAATCACTGAGTCTAAGTATTTATCTAAAAAAAACAATAAATTCTGTAATTATTCAGATATTTTCATGGACATTTTCTATAATATTTTTGACTACCTAAATATATCTTGTGATTAAAGTATGTTGATTTATGAAAAATTTATTTTCCCTTCAAAAAATTGAAACGCCGCGTCTAAAGCTCAGGCCATTGCTTTTGAATGATGATATGGCATTGTTTGATACAATTAAAAAATCTCAAGAAATTTTAAAGCCATGGTACCCCTGGGCTCAGACGCTGGAATTAGAAAAGATTAAAGAATTTGTTCATAAAGCAGTTTCAGATAGGCACGCCCAACAGTTTAGTTATTTCCCTTTGTTAATGCTAAGTAAAGAGAATGATGAAATAATTGGCCAAGTCAGCTTTAATCACAGAAGTAATCCAGCAAAAAAAATATATGAAATTGGCTCTTGGCGTAGTATTAATTGTCATGGGAAAGGTTATAGTCAGGAGGCAATAAATGCACTTTCAAGATATGCATTTGAGCAACTTGACGCCAGTGTGACTGTTTTAAGAACAAGAGAGAATAATGTAGCAGCGAATTCTCTCGCTAAACGCCTTAATTTTCTTTTAAGATGTACCATCGCAAGTGATACAAAAGAGAATGCAACGGATCATTACTATACTTGCGAGAATATAGATATGTTGCCGCCACTTGAGATTTCATGGGAATGTGGTCAGGTGACTCAGGGCATGAAAAAATTTTCATTATAAATATTTATTTGGGCATTTCCCTCGGGTAGCACTTATTGGTATCATATCAGCTATGAAGAAAACGCGTATATCGAGTCCTCGCCAATTAGGCTATTTTTACTTATGAGGTTGATGTGAAAAATAGACCCAAGCTGAATACAACGATCAAAGTAGATGATTTTAAAAGTTTCTATTGGCTAAAAAAAGAGCTGATTTTATTTTGTAAACATTTAAAAATACCAACGCAGGGAAGTAAAATAGAGCTAATAGCTCGAATTGAGCATTTTCTTTCTTGTGGTCAGATTCTGGATTGCCAACCAAAAGTGGGCCATGCATTTAGAGATAGTGATAATGGCATCACTGCTTCAACACCAGTAATAAATTATAGAAATGATGCTCAAACGCGAGCTTTTTTTGTTTCGCATATTGGTGAACAGTTTAAGTTTAATGATTATTTGCGATCCTTTGCGCGAAAAGAGAATGACGGGAGTCTTTCTTATGGAGATTTGGTGCAAGGCTACAAAGATAGTCTTAAACATAAAAAAATAACGATAGATAAACAATTTGAATATAACCAGTTCCAAAGAGACTTTTTTAAGCACAACCCAAAAGGAAAGCGAGAAGACTGTTTAAAAGCATGGCAATTAATCAAGTCAGTGCAGGGACAACCAACGTATTTGGAATATGTCAGGAAATTTCAGCAATAAGTAAATCATTGCGTTTTAAGGCGATGATTTACTGGGATATGCCACTGTCGTACACACAAGGAGATATCATGTTTTCATAGGCTTATTGCTGTTTACAGCAACAAAGACATATGATAAGTTTCAAAGACTCCCTTATTACCAGGGATAAATAACGATACGAATACATTTTAATGTGTAATAGATCATCAAAAGGGTGATGTTATTCACAGTCTTAAATTGGTGGATCAGTGATGGAAAAATACACGACTTACGACTTTAAAAAGGTAGAAAATACGGCACAACAATTCTGGTCAGATAGTAAGCTATTCGAGGCAAGTGAGTCCAGTGATAAAGAAAAATTTTACACATTATGTATGTTTCCATATCCCAGTGGAAATATTCACATGGGGCACGTGAGAAATTATTCAATTGGTGATGCAATCGCGCGTTATCAGATGCTCAGAGGAAAAAATGTTCTTCAGCCAATGGGGTGGGACGCATTTGGATTACCTGCTGAAAATGCAGCCATAAAAAATAAAATTCATCCTGCAAAATGGACCTATAAGAATATTGAGAATATGAGATCACAATTACAGTCTTTGGGCTACGGTTATGATTGGAGTCGAGAACTGGCGACATGTGACCCAAGTTATTACAAATGGGAGCAGTGGCTATTTTTGAAATTTTACGAAAAGGGGTTGGCTTATAAGAAAAACTCCATGGTCAATTGGGACCCTGTAGATAATACGGTGCTGGCAAATGAGCAGGTTATTAATGGCCGGGGTTGGCGATCTGGGGCACTTGTCGAGCAAAAAGAAATCTCTCAGTGGTTTCTTAAGATCTCAGATTATGCAGATGAATTACTGAAAGATCTTGATCAGCTGACTGGTTGGCCAGATCAGGTTAAAACCATGCAAAAAAATTGGATAGGGCGATCTGAAGGTCTGAATATTGTTTTCCAAGTCGCTGAATATAATATGGATCTTAATGTCTACACAACACGCCCTGATACCCTAATGGGGGTGACTTATCTAGCTATCGCACCTGAGCATCCCATTGCGCAGAAGTTAGCTGATACCAACGAATCAGTGAAAGAGTTTATTACAAGTTGTCAGCTTGTTGGGAAAGTCTCAGAGGCGAACTTGGCAACACAAGAAAAAAGAGGGCTAGTCACCGATGTAATGGCGACGCACCCAGTGACGCAGGAGCATCTTCCTATTTGTATTGCAAATTTTGTTCTAATGGATTACGGCTCTGGTGCGGTGATGTCTGTACCTGCCCATGACCAACGCGATTGGGAATTCGCTTCTAAAATGCAACTGCCAGTGAAGCAGGTGATTGAGCCAACCAATGGTGAGGAGTGTGATATTTCAAAAGCTGCCTTTGTGCATAAAGGAAAGTTAATTAACTCTGGGCAATTTACAGGTCTTGATTTTGATAGCAGTTTTAAGAAGATTCTTGACTATCTATCGGATCGTAGCTTGGGGAAAAAAGAAGTTCACTTTCGCTTGCGTGACTGGGGTGTATCAAGGCAACGATATTGGGGAACACCTATTCCAATGATATACTGCCCGCACTGCGGTGCTGTTCCTGTCCCCGAAGAGGACCTCCCTGTAACGCTGCCCACTGATTTTGAGTTTGACGGTCGATCTGATGTGCTCAAGTCACTTGAGGACTTTTATCATGTTAAATGTCCAAAATGTAACGCAGATGCGACGCGAGAGACTGATACCTTTGATACATTTGTGGAATCATCCTGGTATTATTTGCGCTATACGTGTCCGGACCAATCTCAGAAAATGCTCGATGAGAGAGCCAATTATTGGACCCCCATTGATTTATATATCGGGGGGATTGAGCACGCTATTATGCACTTACTTTATATGAGATTTATATATAAAGGGTTAAGAGATATTGGGATGGTTAATCAAGATGAGCCATGTCAAAAGCTGTTTACACAGGGGATGGTATTAAAGGACGGTGCCAAAATGTCAAAGTCCAAGGGCAACGTCGTCGACCCGCAGCCCTATATTGAGAAGTATGGTGCAGATGCGATCAGATTATTTATGATGTTTGCTGCGCCACCTGAGCAAGATCTTGAGTGGTCTGATGCAGGCGTAGAAGCAGCTCATAAATTCCTAATAAAGCTGTGGAAAGTTACACACCAGCAGATTGATAATGGCAATATTGCCGTTGGTGTGGTGTCCGGGGATTTGACCAGTGCTCAAAGAAGTCTTCGGCTTAAGTTGCATGAAACCATTGCAAAGGTAACGAATAACTATGATCAGCGTTACACGTTTAATACGATTATTTCCTCAGTTATGGAATTGATCAATGAGTTTGTGAAGTTTGATGTTATTACCGAGCAAGATAAAATCATTGCAACTGAAACCTTGCGCAATGTTATCATTATGCTGGCACCAATTGTGCCACATATTACTCATGAGTTATGGCAAGCTATGGGAAATAAAGAGGGGTTATTGCATACAGATTGGCCCACGGTTGACCAGAATGCACTTGTGAAGACATCCATGGAATTAGCTGTCCAGGTCAATGGTAAACTAAGAAGTTCTGTTAATGTGCCAGCTGATATCACTGAGCAAGCGCTAAAAGAACATATATTTGGGCTCGATAAGGTCAAACAACATATTGCTGATAAACAAGTAAGAAGATTTATCGTTGTTCCCAAGCGACTTGTCAATATTGTAACAGGATAGGGGGTGCTATTCTTGTTTAGCAGGCGCTGCACTACTGCCTGCAAGAATACCACCGTCAATTGTCAGTTCAATCCCTGTGATATATTTAGACTCATCAGAACCAAGATATAAAGCAGCATTCGCCACATCACTGGCATCTCCCATCACGCCTAGGGGGACACCAGCAGCAACTCCAGCAATTGCTTTCTGACGCATTTCTTGATTGTCTCCGAGCATCGGGTCCCACATCGGTGTAAGAATTGCTCCTGGATGGAGGGAGTTACATCGGATTTTATAGCCTTTTTCAGCGGCATATAATGCAACAGTTTTTGTGTGATTACGCACTGCAGCCTTACTTGAGGCATAAGCACAAGCACCCGGTATACCAACAATCCCTGACCTTGAAGATAAATTTATAATCGAACCACCGCGGTCTTTCATCAGCTTAAGGGCGAATTTACAACCTAAAAATACGCCGTCAAGATTGACGTGGTGGACATGATGCCAAGCTTCAAGACTTGTGTTCTCTGGGTCACCAGGGCCAATATTTTCGTTTAAGCCAGTAATACCTGCATTGTTGACTAAGATGTCAATGTGGCCATATTTTTCCTCGATGTTTTTGGCTACTTTTTGCCACTGAGATTCGTTTGATACATCAAGATGAATAAATTCCCCGTTGATTTCACTTGCAACTTTTTGGCCTTGCTCGATGAGTATATCAGCGATAATTACAGTAGCGCCTTCATGGGCAAACAAACGAGCTGTGGCTTCACCAATGCCTCTACTCCCACCTGTGATAAATGCAATTTTATTTTTAACTCGCGACATAATATGGGCCTCATTTTTACAATCCATCTTAAATGAAAACCAGATGGATAGTAAAGTCGATAGCAAGGTTTTAGAAATATTAAATACGATGATCATTGTAATCTGCTTAATTGTGATTAGGTCAATATCAATTGAAATGACAGGCCTCTTTTGCTATTATCTGCCGAGTTTGAAATTTTAATAATGGATTTTTTATGAAAAGCTGGATAAACCGAGCAACAAATTGGTATCAATCAGTATTTAATAGACTGCCGGCTGCTTCCCCTGTTGCAACATCTAGGCGGGTTAATACCCAGGTGCAACCGATGTTGAGTAATGATAATTATGATTCATATCTTCCATTCTCTGGGCTTTTTCGTACACAAACGGGCAATTTGGCTCTTATGCCCACAACTGAGGATGAGAGTGCTTATTTGCCCTCTGAGCAGCTTGATACTGGCTCATTACCTGTTGTTAACCTAACGCCACCAAAGCTTGATGATAACTATCTTGGGCAGCAGATAGACTGTTATCGTCCGATGCGAGACGGGAGTCCGAACATGTCTATTGAGTTCATCGGTGACCAAGTTATTGCTCATAACTATGGGCATGGCGGCAGTGGTTGGACGATTGGGCCTGGCTGTGCCGACTATGTTATTAAGCAAATGCAGGCTGAAAAAAAGATTAATTTTAAGCATGACAGTAAAATTTCTGTGATTGGGGCAGGGGTGATTGGCTTGATGACTGCATATTATTTATTAAAAGAAGGGTATTACAACATTGAAATCATTGCGGCTGATTTTGAACATCTTGCCTCCCATAATGCTGGTGGATTGCTGGCACCTGTTTCTATGAATAATGATCCAAAGGGCCAGGAGTTGGTTGAAAAAATGTGCGTCAATTCCTACCGGTTTTATCAACAAATTGTTGATAAACGCAATGATGATTTTAATAAATTACCTAAAACGGGGGTGAAGGTTGTCCCGGTTTATTTCCAAAATAAACAAGAAGCTGCCCTTGAATCATTAGTGGATGCTAAATTGATGAAGCCATCACGTGATGTGATTGTTGATTTTGGTAATGGGGCGCAATACAAAATGGTAGAGTTTCTTGATGGGATCTTTATCGATACGTATGAGGTTATGTACTCACTGCACTTAATTCTTGAGGAAAAAAATATCAAGTTTACAAAAAAACAGTTGCAATCATTTGGTGAAGTTGACTCAACTTTTATATTCAACTGCGCAGGCATGGGGGCACAAGAGCTGAATAATGATAAAAACATGAGGTCTGTACAAGGGCATTTGTGTATGCTCAAACAACAGACTCCACTTGATTATATGATCTTAATTTATCTCGGAGAGGATGAGAATAATTTGGGTCAAAAACGGAAGAAGTCAGTTTATTATATGCCAAAATCATCAGGTGTTATTGGTGGGACTTTTATTGAGGATGCTGATAGTCAGACGCCAAATGAGGAAGAATTCGATCAGTTGATTAGTAATGCAAGATTATTTTTCGGCAGGAGTTAATTTTATGTCACTTGAGAATTTAGACAAAGCAGCATTGATTCGTTTAAGTGAGGATAATATGCGAGAGAAACTTGCATATGTTCCCGGTAAGCTAAGTACAATGGATACAAAAACTTTTGAGCACACTCTGGTTGTGGACTCTGGAATGCCATCGGATACTTTCAACGCGGCATTTGGAGGGGAAATTACAAAGGAGCTGGCATTACGAGTGATTGATTATTATCAGGCCAAGCGTTTCCCGATGGCTTGGTGGATTGGTCCCTCATCTCATAATCAATTGGCTGATAGCATTTTATCGGACTGTGGTTTAATCCATGATGAGCTTGATATTGGGATGTTCTGCGCGCTTGACTCTCTTGAGATAAATACTGATACACCTGCTGGGTTTGAAATTAAAATATGCCAGGATACCGGTGAGTTTAATGATTTTGGTAAGATTCTATCATCTATTTTTGATCCCATCGATCATTCAGTACAACAGTTTTATCAAATGATAGCATCCATACCAAGAGAGGAAATGAATCAGCTGAGATTATTTGTTGGTTACATGGATGGGCAAGCAGTGACAACTGGTGCAGCATTCCTTACTGATGTAGCTGGGATCTACGATATATCTACTCACCCAGAAGCGCGTAAGAAAGGTTATGGATCTGCGATGTTTAATAACATACTTAAATATGTGCAAGATCAAGGGCTCAGATATGCCGTACTACAAGCATCAGAAGATGGGCTTGGGATATACAAGCGATCTGGGTTTGAAGAAATATGCCAGTTTAATGTCTGGAGTAACCAAGAATTACTAAGCCGGTAATTAGGCAGCAAATACTTCTGGTTTCTTTCTACCTTTCTTTTTTGTTCCTTTGCGTGGTTCAGCAGATTTATTGCTATGAATGTGCTTTGGTCGCCTTTTAGAAGGTCGCTTCTTAAAAGATTTATCCTTCTTTTTCGGATGAGATTCTGGATCAAGCATATGCTCAATGGCTTCCCACATCTTCTTATCTTTTGGTGTGATAAGGTTCAGTGCACAGCCTTCTGCGCCAGCGCGGGCAGTTCTTCCAATACGGTGAATGTAATCCTCAGGGCATTGTGGCAGATCAAAGTTAATAACATGCTCAATATGAGGAATATCAAGTCCTCGTGATGCGACATCTGTTGCAACAAGAACGCGATATTTCCTTTTTCTGAAACGAGAAATAACTCGATCACGGATATGTTGTCTCAGGTCACCATGAATTGCATCCGCACTGAAGCCATCATCTGATAATTTTCTTGCAAGATCACAAGTACCTGCCTTGGTTTTAACAAAAACAATGATTGTACCTTGTCGCTTTTTAATTTCATCAGTAAGACAGCCATATTTCTTCTCATGCTTGGTGTGAAGCGTGTCTTGTTTGATATTTGGTGCGGCAAGTGTGTCCTGGCTAACAGCGACACGTGCTGGATCTTTTAGATAAGACTTAGCAGCGTTGACAATATTTTTAGGTAGCGTGGCTGAGAACAACAGTGTTTGACGTTCGCTGGTCATAAATCCAATGATTTCGTCGATTTGCTCAGTGAAGCCCATATCAAGCATTCGATCTGTCTCATCCAGAACAAGAAAGTTGGTCTCCGCGAGGCTTAATTTACCTCTTTTAGTGTGATCGGTAATTCGTCCAGGAGTGCCGACAATAATTTGAGGATTGCGTTTGAGCTGATGAAGCTGTTTAGGCATTGGCTCACCACCAATAAGCAGAGCAGTTTGAATTTTTGACTGCTTCCCGAGCATTGCCTTAATCTGGGTCATTACTTGCGCAGCAAGTTCTCGTGTAGGTGTCATAACCAGAGCTTTGCTATTAGGGCAGTCCATGATTTTTGCTACCAAGGGTATCCCAAAAGCAGCGGTTTTCCCTGTTCCAGTTTGGGCAGATCCAAGGATATCTTGACCTTGTAGGGCGATCGGAATGGCTTCTGCTTGTATTGGTGTAGGATGGGTAAACTTCATTTCTGAGAGCGTACGAGATAATGGAGCGGGCAGCCCCATATCGTAGAATGTTTGCATAAAGATCTCCACGCGAGATAAATCGCGTTTGATTTTAAATTATTATTATTCTGCTAGCTGGATATTTACAGCGGAAGTCTTGCTATCTTTTGTAAAGACTTCAAATGATACTTTTTGTCCATCATTGAGTTGATCAATTCCAGAATTTTGTAATGCACTGATATGTACAAATACATCTTTATCTCCACTATCAGGAGCGATAAATCCATAACCCTTTGTTGTGTTGAACCATTTAACTGTGCCAGTTTGCATAATAATTACCTCTAGTTTGTTTGTTAAGAGAATCGACATCGACTTGCATGCAAGCTCTCTTATTCAAACGAAGTGATCAACTTTTCGGGCGATCTATCAGTGTAAACTGATTAACATTTAGTTAAGAGAATCAATAACTCATGCTTGTTGTACCATATAAGTTTACAAAACAAAAGGAATTATGAATGTTTTTTTTAAAAACATGTTATCATTGCCTTTTTTTGCTAACTAATTCGATTTATTGCAATGATTATTAATGGTTTTTTATAAAACGCCCCGCGGGGTTCAATATCGAAATTTATTTAATTGGGCAGGTGTTTCTTTGATTATAATGCGCCAATATTTGCTAATATATTGGGTCAACTTTTATAGAAAACATTTTATTGTAGGTCAAATCACTTTATTATGTTATTGGTGCATTTATTTAGGATAATAGTATGCTTGATTCGATTGTAAGACCGATCATCGATGTCCCGCTCACTGAATTGAGTCGACACCTCGTACGCATTGGGATCAGTGCTAATTTAATGACTTTGCTGGGGTTAACTATGGGGCTGGCAGCAATGATAGCAATCATTTACAAGTCATTCTACATAGGGCTGGTATGTATTATCCTAAATCGATTAGCTGATGGGCTTGATGGGGCCATTGCAAGACATACACAGCTTACAGACTTTGGTGGTTTTTTCGATATTGTTGCTGATTTCATCACATACAGTGGTGTGATATTTGCCTTTGCTATTGCATTGCCAGAGCAACAGTTCTGGGCGTGTTTTCTAATTTTTAGTTATATTGGACCGATAAGCTCTTTTCTGGCCTATGCCATTATTGCCGGTAAACGCAACATCACCACTGAGCAGCGCGGGATAAAATCCTTTTATTATCTTGGCGGGATTTGTGAGGGAACTGAAACGGCGATGGTAATGGTCACTATATGTTTATTACCTGAATATTTTGCTTCTGTTTGTTTGTTTTATGGCATTTGCTGTTGGATCACAACTGCTGGAAGAGTATATTGTGCTTGGAGTGATTTTACTTAAATCATTTCTTATTCTTTACGTATATATAGCTAAGGGCAATAATAATAAATCCCAATACTGCAAAAATGAGAGGCTGACTAACAAGATGATTGGGATGAGTAATTAACTGATCAAGTGCGGCGCCAAATGAGACATAGATGATAGATCCTGGAATAATCCCCACAATGGTTCCAATAAAGAAAGTAATAAATGGAATTTGTAGAATTGCAGGCACTAAGTTTACAACTGCAAATGGGAAAAGTGGCACAAGTCGCAGAAAGATGAGATATGTCAGCGCATTATTATTAAATCCTGTGCGCATTTGATTAATAAAACCTGATGTTTGTCTTTCTATCCAGTCTTTTGATATCAGTTTCACGCTGACAAATAATATACAAGCCCCCATCGTTGCACTGATGATAACAAGTAGTGATCCCAGAATTTGCCCAAACATAAAGCCACCAACAATTGACATATAGCTTGCAGCTGGGATGGATAAAGCCACAATTAAAATATAGAGAAAAAGGTATATACAAATAGCATAAAATGGCTGATCTGATACAAATTGTTTTAGCTGAAGCTGATGATATTTTATCCAGTTAAAATCAATATAAGCACTTGCGATCCAAAATATAATCATCATTGCAACAATAATTACAATTGGTAACCATTTAAGGCGTTTTAAAAACGGCATAACTAGCCCTCATTTATAATTATTGATCCTTATTTTTCCAAAGCTCATCAAGTCGTTCATCTCGTCCACAATTCCAGCGATAATAATTATACCGGATAGGGCTTTTTTTCTTAAAGTTTTGATGATAGTCTTCTGCGTCGTAAAATGTCGTGTAGGGCAAAATTTCTGTGGCTATTTTTTGATTCTCTGCCAAGGTCTTTTCTGTCGCCCGCATTGACTCAAGAGCTTGGTTTTTTTGATTCTCATCCATGTAAAATATGGCAGAGGTATAAGAAAATCCCTTGTCACAGAACTGTCCAGTGGCATCAAAAGGGTCAACATTTCGCCAGAATATTTCCAGAAGCTTTCCATACGATATAACGGCCGGATCAAAGATAATTTTAATTGCTTCTTTATAGCCAGGATGGTTTTCATAACTGGGGTTTTCAATTGTTCCCCCAGCGTAGCCAGATTTAATATCAATTACCCCAGCAATAGGTTCAAGAGTTTTGCCATCACGATATTCATCTTCTGCACACCAGAAGCAGCCCATAGCAAAAATAGCTGTTTGGTAGCCAGTTGAGGGGATTTCTTTTTTCATACCCATTACTCCATTTGAAAAAATTAACAAAGTTAATAATATCGTGTACCTATTCATCGTTGACTTTAAATGTTCTTTTTGGGCTCTGCCCGTGAGGGGTAAATGTCAGTGCCGCTGAGTTCATGCAGTATCGTAAGCCAGTCGGCTGTGGTCCATCATCAAACACATGGCCCAGATGTCCATGGCAGCGAGAGCAGATGACTTCAGTGCGCGCTGCACCAAAATAGCCTCTAAGGGCATCATTCGGGTCAGGGCGTAATATGACAGCTCCTTCAATCGGTGAAAAATAGCTTGGCCAGCCAGTGCCTGAATCATATTTTGTGTCCGATTCAAATAATGCGTGGTCACCACCACAACATGCACAGAAGTATGTGCCTTTTTCATAAAACTTATCAAATTTCCCAGTGCCAGCTCGCTCAGTGCCACTTTGTCGACATATTTTATATGTTCGCTCGTCGAGCACTTTTCGCCAGAATTGATCATTTTGTTCTAAGTAGTCAAAAGGCACACTGTTCTCCATTTTTGTGGTATTAGCCATTGTGCTGGAAACACATAAGTATAGTAACCCAGCTAGAATAAAATTTCCTGCAAATTGAGCGCGTCTTTTCTGTAATAGCGGATGGGATTTATTCAGATTACACATAAGTTAATCCTTTGATTTGATGTTATCTAGTTTACAAAAACCTTGTGCAGGTAAATCAAAAGCGTTGTTAAATTTCGTGGACATGTTTTGAAACGCGATGACCGCAGCAAGTTCAATGATGGCCTCCTCACTGAAATGATTTTTTAGTGAGTTTCTCAGTGTTTCGTCGATTGGTTGGTTTTTTGTCAATTGGTCGGTGAACGTAAGCGCCAGTTTTTCTTCAGGTGAATAATGGCTACTGGATGCGTAATCTCTTAGTAGACTTATTTTTTCGATGCTGATGGCGTCTTGCAATATAATAGCAGTATTCAGATCAATACAAAAAGCACAGTTGTTTAATTGGGATACACGAATTATCACCAGTCTCCTTAATAGCGGAGATATGTTAGATCGGCGGTGATTGATTGCTTGGTACAGGTCGGTCATAGCAGAAAATAGTCGCGGGATCTTAGCCCATAGTTTTGCGGAGCTTAGAATTTGACCATATTTCATCTTCTGAAAAACAAAGATTAGTTGTGTTTTGATAAAATGAATCATAACCAGAATTATAGACAATTATTCAATGACCGTCAGGTGGTTACCAATGAATCCTAAATAATGTTCTATAATTAAAAAAAATAATAAGAAATGAAAATAAATAGGAAAAAATCATATAAATATATATATTTTCATGAAGATGGAAGTATTGAGCTGATGATGCCCATATCGGGCGGAATTGATATTGCTACTGATAACACTTGTCTGACATTTATGGAGCTAAAAAAGTTCTTCATGGCTGATGCTTCAGTATTTTCACTTATGGATTTAGAGTTTGACCTTAAAAATGACAAAAGGGTATTTGGGCAATTACTTTCCGAGACAGATAAACAAACTATTGATCGACAACTTGAGCAAGTAAAAGAGTATTATGATATTTTGGAGCAAATAAGTGAGGTCGCGGATTTTTCATCATTGGCCTCGCAATATCCTGAATTGCCTGCAGATCTAAAGCCAATAACTGAAAGTACGAATACACACGGCGCAACAGTGGCTTCTATGCAGTTATGTCCTACTGTTGAAGATTCTATCGTCAGAGTGCCAAACCAGGTTTTTAGTCTTGAGAGATCCTGGGATCCCACTATTAGGGATTTTAGAGGGTCGGGAACAAAAAGTAAATTTTACCGTGCACTTGCAAAAATAGAGATTCCAGGGGAGGTTATCAATTTTAGGGAGAGAATAATTCAGCAGTTTACTGCTCGTATTCTGGAAGGGAACTTGTCTACCACGGAGCTGGTAGGGAAATTAAGGCAGGTTTTTCTTGAAAATGAGTTGATTGATAGCTTCCCCGCAAATAAGGATCTTGAAAAATATAACCGAGCAATTGAGAGATTGATCGTTGATCCTGAGGAAGGCACGAAGGAGGATATAGCCAGATTGATGGTTGGGGCGCTGAGACTTGAGTGGGATTTTATATCGCCTGAGGCGAATTTATTTAATGCAGCTGTTGTTGAATCACTGCAAAAAGAGATTCCCTTAGAGGTTAGGAATGAAAAAATTAACCTAATGACTCAGTTTTTTATGGGCGTTGCAAATATTGATTTATGGGCACGAGGATTGACTGATAGTGATTGGGGCAAGGTGCTTGATCAAAGTGAGGACTTATGTCAAGGGATCATTGAGACCATAAGGGCTCATGCTGCTGCAGATGATATTGAGATGGCTTTATTGGAATATCTTGATGAAAATCGCAGTCATTTTGGTATTACAAACTTTGAGTCTGCAGATAAAATTAGGATAAAACGAAAATTTAATAATTTATGGAAGCAAGTGGCTAAATCTGAGCATTTTGATGATTTTACATTATCAAATGCAGATATCGCTGGCAGTCTATGGGCATCCTATCAATCTATGATTGTTACTCCATTTTCAAATGTTGTTAACAGTTGTTTTGGACAGATTTTAGAAGAATCACAAAAAACTGTTATTGCCAACAGGCTGGCCCAATTTAAATCGCTTGATCTTCACTTAAATGAAGTGCCAGGTCAGATGAAGGAGACTTTTTTGGCCGGTTTGCGTACCGATCGTTCAATTGGGGAATTAAGTGTTGATCAGCTATCTACACTGGTGCGTTCTGGTAGCTACGACATTGATACTGTCATGCAGGTCGTGCAGAAAATAGTCGAGCCAAGGGTGTATCTAAAAATTTTAAATTTATTAAAATTTGAATATGATAGTAAATATGTCTCAAAGCTTCTCACTTATGAGGGGTTCAGAAATCCGGCATTTTTGCATGAGTCAAAAATCATCCATTCAGCAATGAGCAGAAAAGATGTTACGGTCGTTCGCGAAATCATCAAGATATATGAGGATAATGGTGATTTACAAATGCTTTTTTATGCGCTAAATAGTGCCACAAATTATGGTATGGAGGAAATTGCGATCGGCATAATCAATAATAATAGGGATTTACTTATCCGAAATTATCCTGAATATGAAATCAGGCTGACAGATATACTTAAAATAGCAATTCAAAAGGAGATGGAGGATTTAACGCTGGTGATTCTTGCAAGTCCTGCTGGCCAAGATGTTGCGGCAATGGCCGATAATATTTTAATTCACTATGCAATTCATTCACAGTCTGAGGAAGTGGCGCTCGCATTATTAGACAACCCACAAGTACAAGCTCGGGCAGATGTTGCTAATAACCAGTTATTGATTGAGGCGTGCTATAACTGTTTACCAACATTGGCATGTCAGTTGCTTGAGATTGAGTGTGTAAGGGAGAATTACAAATTAAATGATCGTCCTCTTATTCAGATAGCTTGTGATAATGGGATGGAAACTGTGGCAATCAAACTTCTAGAGCTAGATCCTAATAAGCTAAATACCGAAATAGCCTTCCGGCTATTATTGGGTGTGTCACAAAACAAAATGCACAACATATCAATGGCGCTATCTCAACACATAGATTTTACAGGTGTATCTACATACCGATTGGAGCATTTATTTTTAGTATTGATAGAAAATAAATTATCTGATGTTGCAATCATGCTGCTTAATTCAGAGCCTGTGACCATAAACCTTCTCGAAGAGTCATATAACCAGTTTTTGGATCGAGCGTGTAGAGAGCGTTTGAGTCATGTGGCAAATCTGATTATCAAGAAAGGTATTTTGCAAGAAGAGGCGTTATGTTCAGCATTTAGTATTGCGATTGATCAAAAGATGCGGGATGTGTGTGATAACATTTGTAAAGATCCTCATTTTACTTTGAATGAAAATCAAGTGCAAAGATCTTTTAAACGCATGATGGATAACCAAATGGATGCAACTGTGCTGATTGATCGGTTTGAAGTATATTTTAATGCTAATCCAAAAAGGTTTTTCACTTATGCAGTCGCAGCAAAGATGCAGCCCACCTCAGTAGCGCTTGCTGGATTGCTCTCAGCAGATGAGACAAGTAAATCGGTTGAGAGAATGTTGCAAGATACAGTAAAGGTGTCAATGACAACATCATCGGTTACGCTTTACAAACGATTTGCGCATAAATTATCAGATAAGTTTTTAGAGGCGTTGTTCATACAGTCAATTTCAAAACCCAAAATGGAAGATTTTGCACTGATGCTATGGAAGGTTCCCAGTGTGCGTGACATGATTAATTGTAACATAATTATGCTCTCAAAAATCACGCGCTATGGCTGGGAGCGATTGGTATTTAGTATTCTCAGTGACGGGTTCGATTTTGCTAATTCTGAGGATGCGAGAGGGATAATGGTTGTTGCACTTAATGCAAATATGCTAAGTGTGACAAAGATCTTAATGCAGAAGGATGAGATTAAGAGTGATGTCGGTTTGTGTGCAGATGTTTTTATTCAGTCGAGCCTGACTGCTTGGGATGATTTGTTTAATCAGCTGGCTGTTAAGCCAGCGATTGTTAATAGATCAATCACTAAAGTGTTGAAATTATTAGGCTCGGATATTGACCAGTCTCAGTATGTAAGTGATTTAAACATAGAAGGCAATAATTATCTCGAACTTATTAATTTTTTGGGTAAGCTGCCATCTGATCAGATTTTCAAACATGACTTCCAAGGCTTATGGAGCCAGGTGTTTTTGAGGGTATGTCACTTACCGACTTTTATTCGTTATGATGCACTGGAGGAATTATGGTTAATGCTTGGCAGTACAGATGAGAAATCTCCAAATTTATTGCGGGTAGGTCTGGCCTCATCCATGATAAAATATTTTTCGATCGAGGAATTGGCATCTACATTACCTTGTGATAATTTTATGAGCACATTGGGGTTTAATCCAAATGTAGCTCTTGATCTCCTTGAAAAAAACTTCCCGCAGATAAAAGACGGCGAGGAGCTTCAGCTCAAAAGAGCACATCTAAAGTTATTATCAGATTTTATGAGACACATCATAGTGCAAAGTTCTCTTGAGAGGCTGCATCCGGAGGCATTAAATCAACTTTATGAAGAGGGTGGACCACTTCATAAATACCCATACTTAACACTTGAAAAAGTAGTGAGCATGTTAGAAAACTACAATCAAGATGATTTCAGCGAGCTAATTGAGAGAATCTCAAACTCCAGTAGAGATAATGATACGCCATCACCAAATATAAAGTAACGCTTAGACTCTAATATTCCTGATAGCGTATGGTCAGTCCCCAAGGATTATCCTCATAAAAGGTGCGAGTGTTAATCGGTTATTTTTAAAGATCCTCATGTTAGCATCAAAAGGTGATTACTTAATCATTATTTTAAACAAGAAATATTACAATATTTCAGATATGTTTTATAAAACTGTATAATGTGTACTATAATATTTATAATAATAAAAAAAAATTATGAAAATTGTTTTAGACTCGGGAAGCCGCAATTATATCTATGTCGATAAGAATGAGAAATTACAACTGATGATGCCATTCGTTGGTGGCCAAGGCGTAGGAGTTGATAATACCTGTAAGACTTTTCTTGAAATGAAACAATTTTTTTCAGATAGTGGCGCCTATCAAGAGGTAAAGAACAATCTTGATGGATACCTGAAAATAGTTAGTTTATTAAGTAAAATTACACCTGGGTCGACTAGGCATGAGAAGATACTTGATATGTGCAAAGAACTTAAACACTATCTTGATCTTATTAATGTATACGCGAGGCGTCCAGATATATTCGCAATGACTTATGACCAATACCCGAAAGCGCCTGCGTTTTTTGATGAATATTTCAAGAATGAGGGGGCAAAGTCGCTACAGGCAATGATACTTAGGCCGCTTCAAATGGATTCTTATCTAAGAGCTAAGAATGTACAGTTTAGTCTTGATAGAACATATACCGAAGAGGGAAATAAAGGTATTTCTCAGTTACTTATATCCAGTGAGCTACAAGTGCCAAGGGATACAGCAATTGAAGAGCTAAAATTATTGGTTGAAGGCTATGCAGGTGATCTAAAAACAAATACTAATCAACAGATAAGTGAGTTTTTTTTAAAAACAATACAAAATCCAAAATATCATATGTTTTCTGCTGTTAGAGGGACATCAATTGATATCTTAAAACAGGGTCTTGATGCTGTGTTTATGGGCACAGATTTTACAGAGGAAGATATCCCAGATTTGCTCGACACAATAATTGGAGTATTGGGTGTAAACATCAGTTTTGAATTAAACCCAATTCAAGCATCATATATGCCTCCGCCTGCCATAAACAATAAGGTATCGATTGCTGTTCAGTTCTTTTTAGCAACGATAAATCTTGAATATAAGGCGTATGGACTGACAAAGAGTAATTGGGGTGAAATCATTGATAATGAAAATGACTCACGCTACCGTGAAGAGATTGTCAAGATCGTAAATGATAATTTCAGTACAGTATCGAAGGAAAGTATTGAGGACAAATTATTGGATTATTTTGAGCAAAACATGAGCAGTTTTGGTATTGATCCAGATAGCTATACACATCATTATAAACAGGATAAACAGCAAAAAAGAGATCAGCTGATAGAGAAATATAAGAGTTTATGGCTGACAGTTAATGAATCACAGCATTTCGATGAATTTATTCTAGTTAACCCTGAGATCAAAGGCAGTTATTGGTGTAATTATGGTGGAGCAATATCAACACCATTTGCGCTACTTACACTTGAGTCAGGGTTAGAGTTAACACCGGAGCAAGAAAAATTCTGTAAGCAGAAAAAAGAGGAATTTTTAGATTTGAATTTAGAAATTGCACCAACACCTGGTAGATTGATGCAGTCTGCTATGAATAATGAGGTCTCTATTCCATTTGACGAGGATGAAGTGCATAATATCATAGAAAGTCTTGATAGTACTTTTGATGATGCAGACTTTAAAATTGTTTTTGATGACAAAGATAGTATTGAAGAAGGGATTCGTTATTATATCAGTCATTTCGATATTACCAATCTAGAGATTTATGATCGCTTACCGTTATTTATTGACCATATTGATCCTTTTCAGTTTCGCGAGTATTTGGGTGAGCTAGTGTCACCTTCTCTCATTGTGGGTGATGACTATCATTTCGTAAGAGCGCTATCACAATCAAAAAGTAGTGCATCGTACTTGGCCCTTTATTTTAACAGCGGAGCCGCGAATATAGAAGACTTAGATTCACAGACCCTTGCAATTTTATTTTCAGCTATAACACCTGGAAAATTGTCATTCGCGGCCTATCTTACAAAAGAAAATAAATATCACCTGCTTAAACAATACTTTTGGGCCAAATATGAATTAGATACAACTTTGCCGCCAATTCTAAATGTTTTAAACAAGCTTAATGTTGGCTTTACTAGTGAGGAGTTTGTTTCTTTTTTATCAGATATCACAAAAGGAAAAGAAAGCGCACAGGATGATATTATAAGATCTTTTATCAGTAACAAAGATTATTCTATGCTTGAAAAATACTGTGAGAAATTAGATATTGAACTGGGAGTAAAATATTTAGAAATGGCAATTGTGCAGCGAGCAGATGTGCTGATCAAATCAATATCACAGCAAGAGGGAATAATAGAGCAATTTGTTGACTCATGGGTAGATGCGTTTAATAAGAACAATTATAGTGAGGATAGTGTCGTTTTTGGTGGTTATAACTTTATCGAAAAATTCAGTGTACTTGCAAAATTTGCTTATGAAGATGACGTTGTGAGGGACATACTTGAAAAAATCATTCCGCGCATCAATAGACTTAAAGTCCTGGATGAAATGAGTGCTCATATTGGTGAAAATAACGACGAATTCGCAGGGATGCCGTTTTTTTCCCTATTTATTTTCTCTGATTCGATGCGAGCAGCCATTTTAAGTAATGAAATGTATATACAGAAAATTTTTTCAGGTTTACATAGTTTGTATAATCCATACAATTCCAATAAGTTTTATGAAGCTATGACCAAGATGATACTATCTGTGGGCAAGATAGGACTTCAGCCATTTTTAGAGAAAATACTTGATGAGTTTGGTGGTACACTCGAAGAAAAACATCTTCTTGATGATCTGGTTCGAGATCTTGCCAGTGAAAATCACCTTGAGGCGGCTTCATATCTTATCAATAGATATCCAGCCCATGTCAATTTAGCAGGTTATACGGGCACTTTGGTTTTTCGCAATGATAAAGAGATTGCAAGATTTACCAGTTCATATATTAAATTTACTTTATCAAATAATCCTATATTTTATTTGGGCAGGTTGTTCAGAATTCTTGCTGATTGCCAGCCGCACGCATTTGATAAGTGTTCAGAAATAATTTTTAATGATGAAAATATCATGCGATTACTTTTACTTGATCATGAAGGTGCACAGGCAATGTTAAATGAAAATGCACATATGAGGGGATATTCTGAGCGGCTTTTTGATCGATTTGTAGAGGAAGTTCCGAATGCCCAGGATGTATTACTCAAAAATATTAGAGCATGGCCCACAAGCTATTTTAAGATGTTAATGGTTGATAAAAAGTTTGCTCAATTAAGAGAAAAAATATTCTCTAATTTAGATAATGATATGAAAGAACAGTCTCTTAACCTCCTTTTCTGTTGGTCCGAAAAATATTTAGAGGTGAATCAAAGTATCCCTGATGAACTAATGACAAAATTTTTACAGAAAAAAGTGAGGGTAAGGTATCTCTCTGATAAACAGAAATATTCAGAAAACCAAACAAAAATAATAAATAGTTTTGCAAAGCAACATATACAATTAGGTTCACCTGTAGATGGTTCCTGGATATGTTTTATCAGTGATCAATTAGATAAATGTCAACCTGGCAATGACGTATTTAGTAGTTTTGATAATAAAAAGTTTTGGCAAGAAATAGTTTCAAAAAACCAATTTTCCCAAATTGAGGATCTTCTGGGAGGGAACTCTTTTGAAAATATAAATATACTTTATTTAATGAACAGGAATGGGGCATTACAAATTCTTGTAAACCGTTTGACAAGTCCCTTATACAAAGATGACTCTCAAGAGAAATTATTTAGATATATTGACAGAATTTTTAATATGGAACGTTCACCGCAGCACGTTGACAACACCAGCTTCAGTAAGCTAAAAAGTGATTATAATTCATATAAAAAGGGTCAAGATCCACCCCGTGAATCAGTATTTCAAGGGGTAAAGCCATAACTAGCTGTAATCGAAAATTATTAGTGTATAAATTAAATTATACTTTCGTGCAAAAAGAGATGTTAATATGATTAAAAATGAGAAATCAGAGTACAAGTATATATTTGTAGACAAATCAAACAATGTTTTTTTAATGATGCCTTTTGTGAGAGGGTACTCCATAGGAACTGATAATACATGTAAAACATTGCTGGAGCTGAGACACTTTTTTAACGGCGGGGCGTTATCTTCGATTCGTCAGATGCTGGAAGATATAAAAAAAGATGATAAAAATAATCCATATCATATGAGCTCTTTTGCAAAAAAAAGACAACAGCGCATTGAGCAATTAAATAGCTATCAAAGCGTCCTCGTTCAAATTTCAGAATCTGAGGTAATGACAGAATTTGGCGGGGATTTTCCTGAATTACCGGCTGCTTTTAATGATTATTTTAGGGCAGAGGGGGCAACCACGCTTCAGTCAATGGTATTAAGGCCCTTAAATATGGACTCAATGTTAAGAGCGCCTAATGTACAATTTGAACTAAATAGAAATTATGTAACTGAAGGGAGTACCGGTATCTCACAATTAGTATTGCAGGCAGATTTCCCCAGTCCTCCTGAGTTACTTGAGACGCTAAAATCGGATACGAAAATCGAAGCAAAAAAAATAGTTGAAGCTGGAAGTGATGGGCGCAATGAAACCATTAGCAAATTTTTTATAGATCAACTCAATAATAGTTCTATTCCAGCTTTTGATGGGGTTAAAGGCCATATTAAGAGTGAGGATCTATCAAATAATTTATCTGAGGTATTGATGGGGGAGTACGATTCAGATGATATAGATGATTTAACTGACACGATGATCCAATCTCTGGGCATTGAGGCTGGCTCCGGAGATTATGGACCGATGCAGTATGCTCACTTGCAAAGTAGTTTATCTGGGCAGGTTTCCATTTCTGGAAGAAATGAAAAACTCTCAATTGTCGTTCAATTTTTCCTTGCGACTATCAATTTGGAATTTAAAGCGCATAACATTACCGATAGAGATTGGGGGAAGATAATAGATGGTCCTGAGGATTGTTACCGTAGAGAGATTGTAAAGATACTTACTGATCAATTTGATACAGCCCTTAAAGGGGATCTTGAGGGGAAAATATTGGATTACATTATGGACAATGGTGAGGTGTTTGGGCTTGATGTGGATTTATTAAAAGCTTACTTCGCGGGTGATGCCAGAGCAAAACTACTTGAGAAGTATGAGAGCATGTGGGACGTTATTAAGGGGACGGATCATTTTGATGACTTCGTGACGATTAACCCTGAGATAGAGAACAGTTTTTGGTGTAATTACAATGGAACAATTGCAACACCATTTGCTAACTTCGCATTGTGTATAATGGACTCATTAGATTCGAGATTGGAAGAGATATTTAAAGAAAATTCCGATGCATTTTTAGCGTTAAAACTTGCTGATAGGGAGATCCCCGGCTTATTAAGAGCTTCAAATTTACAAAGCGCCAATGTTTCAGCAAGAGCGAAATTCTCCCCAGATTATTGCGCTGATTTGTTTATAAAAGACTTACAATCATGGAAGTTATCTACTCCATATAAGGGGGATGAACATCTTGAGTCGATTTTAAGAAGTGCCAGATTAGATGATATTCCTCAAGTGATAAAATTAGTGTCAAAGGGTTTCCTTGCTGGCTGTTGGCGAGAGGAAACTGATATCTTATTTGGAGACTACACGCAATACAGCTTCTTTGAGCAGCGGGATATAACTAAATTTTTTCAGGTTATAAATAAGAAATGTTTTCTCAACTTAGTTGCGCAGGATCAAGCTAAAGATGAAATCATTGATAATCTTTTAGAGATTATTGTGGTGCGTCTCAATTTAAAGATACCGCAGTTGCGCGAGGAGGATTTTGATTTACTGTGCTGCCTGGCTAGCTTACTGGGAGTTGATCAGGTTTGTGAGCGCCTTCTTGATTTATCCAAAAAAAGACAAAAGTCAGATCTTTTTAATGAGATAGAGCGCTCCATAAAGAGTGACCTTGTGCAGGATAATTATAACAATAATATCAATGATTATAGGCTGTTCTCAGAGTTGGTTTCAGATCCTAATAATAGTGATTTGGATCTATGTACAATGGTTTGGCGCTTGTCTAAAGAGAAATTGATTGCTTCAATTGCTCAGGACAACAATGAAGAAAATATTATCATTTCACTGATAAAGCAGAATGATAAGTTAATTCATAAGGAATTGATTATCACTTTAGAGGAAAAATTCCCAGATAAAAAAATACGCGTACGACCGATATTAGAGCAGGCGGCTAATCAATCCAGTGATGTGTTTATTTCACTTACAAAGATATTATTGCCAAGAGTGGAGCCAGGGGAAGACCCATCCCTGTGCACGAACCTTTTGCACTGGATAATTGAAAATAGTGTTGAGGGCTTAATCAAAGGCTTGCCGGGTGTCATAGAGCTATTTAAACACGAGCAAATGGTATCGGAATTTAAGGGATATTCGCCAGAAGAACAGCAAGATCTTGCTAGGTTACTTTATCATCAAGAAGAGCTTAAAATACCTATCCAAATGGCCAAGGTCCTTATTGAATCAGAAATTCATTTAGAGTTTTCTGTCACAAGGGAGATATATTTTTCTGGTGATGAGAAATCACAATGGGTAAGTTTTCTTGATCATACACTTGCTAATCTGCCAGACTGTTCAATTCAGACCAAGATGTTTTTCTTTAAGGAATTTACTTCTCTGGGGGAAGATATCGATTTGAGCAACTTGTCTTGCAAGAATATACTCATCGCGGCATCCATTGATTATGTGGATTCTAAAGAAGGAGGCGTCGGTATTTGGTGGCGTGGGGTTAGATCCTTTGGGGTAGATGAAATGTTAAAACAGCTAAATCTTGTTTGTAAGACCAGGGAGATAGACAAAAATTACTTTGTAGAAATAATGAGCTTTGATGACACTTATGATAGTGCGGCGAAATTTGCAAGTACCCATACGTTTTCTGATCCAGAAATTTTATATAAAGCGATCAGGAGAAACAATTACTCATTCGTAAAAGCTCTTTGGAGAGGTGATGAGCTCAGGGAAAAATTTTTGAATGCTTCATATAACAGGGTAGACTTGCTTTCCAATTTGGTAAAAATGGATGATTTAGATTTAGTTCGGGATGCACTTAAGGAAAAGACTTATCTTGACGAGTTACACAATGAATACAACCGTATCAGATTGTTCTTAGATGCGGCAACGCAATCTGATGAAATGATGGTATATTTTGTCCAGTCATTTCCAATGCCTGACGAGCCCGTAAGCGGGGTTCATATTTCTATCACTCTCATTGATCGGTACATCGACTCAATATATTATTTTCATGACAATCATCATAAAAAGTCAGGTGAGGGAATTTATGCATTATTTAGACATGAGAAGACCTTCAATGAGTTTAAAAATTTGGACAGGTGGGAACGAAAAGACCTGTGTGTGAAATTGATTAGAAGGGAGATTGATCTTCCAGAGCAACTTGCGCACCATTGTATTTCAAATAGGATCGATCTAGGTTGCCCAATTACGGGGCATATTCATTTTATGGGCGATACTAAAGAGAACTGGGTGGCCCATATAAATCAAATGGCTACGCGCATGGAGTATCAACACGATGGCAGGAATATCCTAATCTGTCTTAGGGAGCTTCTGACATGTGATGCATTAGAGATCGATACTAGAAAGAGCTCAAAAGAGTTTATAAAGGATTTTATTAGAAATACAAATTGGGATCCTGATGTATGGAGCGGTATATTACGCGATAAGTGGACAAAAGATTATATGTTAAGATCGCTCAATGGAATTGTGAAAATGATGGTGAGTCGAATGTTGCAGGCTGATGTTAATGATAACATGCTCGATGTGCTCAGAATGACAAGAGATATTATAACCCCGCAAGATAATGAGATATATAATAAAAGTGCAGCCGAGGTTGTGCATTCACTGGGTACTGTTTTAAAAGAGGATTCGCTTATTGCGGATGCGCAGTTCATGCGTTCATCTGAGGGCCCTAGAAAAAATTGTTAACAGCAATATATAATATTCATAGGCAGTATGCTCATTAAAGCGAAATAAAGGAGGCGATGATGGAGAGAAATATTTTAGGCTCTGGTCTGGAGGCATGCTGTCATCAGCCCAAAACAGGTTTCTTGCGCGATGGCTTTTGTAAGGCGCCAGATAGTGATTATGGTAAACATTGGATTTGCGCTGTGGTAACCGATGAGTTCTTATCTTTTACGCAATTAATGGGTAATGATTTGACGCGGCCAGGTCCAGGATTTCCGGGGTTAAAGGCAGGAGATTGCTGGTGTTTATGCGTATCACGTTGGATTCAGGCAAAGGATGCGGGTTGTGCGCCAATGATAAAACCTAAGTCTACTCATATAAGAACGCTTGAATATGTTTCTTATGAAATCTTAGAAGAATATTTCTGGAGGCAAGAAGATGAGTAATAAGCTTGATAAAATACATCATTTGGCAATTCAGGTTGATAATATTGCCCGGGCAGTACAATGGTATAAGCTTCATATGAAGTGTCGTGTCAATTATCAAGATGATTCATGGGCTATGATTGAATTTGCTAATATTGAACTGGCTCTGGTGTTACCTGATCAACATCCACCCCATTTCGCAATTGAGTGCAGTAATATTTCACAATTTGGTGAGCCAGTGACGCATCGCGACGGGACACAATCGGTCTATACTCAGGACATTGATAAAAATGTTATAGAAATGCTAAAGTTATCCGGGGAATGACAGGGTTCTTTTAATTGGGTTATTCTTTCTGATGCACTGCTCGGGGGTATCGGTTGTGGCCTGTTTTATTGAGTCGATTATTTTTTTTGCCGTGCCAATGCCGCCATTGGCTTGGTCATAATGTTCACATTGCAGCTTATTACCTTCAATCTTTAAATTAAAGAATCGCCCCTGATAGTATCCAATCTGAGTAATATTATTTTTCGTATACCGGTCTAGAATGGTTTTGCTGGTATCAATATCAATCTTATGCTCAGGCCGATAGCAAATACCCGAGCTGCCTTGAGGTTTTGCGGAGTTGAAAAGCTGCATAAATATCTCTGCTGCTTGATGTTCACTGATATCTATTTCCATTGGCACACAAAAATACAGATTTTATCATGTAATAGCTGATTTAGCTACAATTGGTGTAGGGCTAAATTGATCATGATAATGCAAGATATCGCGATAATAATCGGAAAGATATATCCAGATAGCCAGTGATTACGACCTTTCTCATGAGCATCAGGCCACAGATAAGCAACGATATCACCTTGGGAGAGGATGTTTTTTAGCTTTCCTTTATTGTCAATAATGGGCAAATGTCGGAAATGTTTCTGTGACATTTTACTCAGCCAATTGATTAGGTCATCGTGTTCATTTGCGGTAACAACATTAGGAGTCATAATGGATTGTAACATTGTGGAATGGGGATTTAGATTTTTAGCGAGTAGGCGTGTTACCAGATCACGTTCTGTTACAATCCCTGCAATGGTTTGGTCGTTATGGGTCAGTACAACAGCCCCAATTTTTTGATCTTTCATTAGCTGGATTGCATCAAATGCGCAGGTGGAAGGTGAGAGCGTAATGAGCGCTCGATCTTTTTTAAACATTATGTTATCTTTCATAATCATCTTAAATATTCCAAAATAAATTATTAGATTTTATGCTGTTAATTTCTCTGTTTTCAGTATATACTGAAAATAAAGAAAATGAAACGTTTTAAGTGGTATTAATATGAACCTTCCGCCGCTAATACAGACCTTCGTGCTACATTTTGGAGAGATGGGTTCCCGATGGGGAATTAATCGCACAGTCGGGCAGATTTACGCCTTACTGTATTTATCAGATCAGCCCCTCAATGCGGATCAAATTGTTGAGTCTCTTGGGTTTTCAAGATCAAATGTTGCAATGGGTTTAAAAGAGTTGGCATCAATGAATTTGGTTATGCTTAAGCACAAGCCAGATGATAGGAAAGACTATTTTGATACTCATGAGGATATATGGGATATTGTGCGAAACTTAGTAGAAGCACGGCGCAAAAGAGAGGTGGAGCCAACACTGTCCATGCTGCGTTCAATTATATTGGAGCAGCCCGTTACAGATGTTGAAAAACATGCTCAGAAAAAAATGCATGAGATGCATGATCTAATTGAAATGCTTACCCGATGGTATAAGGAGATGCAGCGACTTGAGACGGAGCGACTGGTTCGGTTTCTCAATATGGGGGCGAAGATATACGACTTCTTTCAGTTTAAAAATAAAACTGATCACCCAATTGAAACAACCAGTGAGAGCGATTAATGACACATTTAGATCCGTTTATTTTATCTCGTATTCAGTTTGCTGCGAATATTACATTTCACATCATGTTTCCATCCATTACGATTGCGCTGAGCTGGATACTGTTATTTTTTAAACTGCGCTATCAAGCAACGAAAGATAAGGCGTGGATGGACAGTTATTTCTTTTTTACAAAGGTATTTGCGCTGAGTTTTGCGATTGGTATTGTCAGTGGAATTACCATGTCATTTCAATTCGGCACCAATTGGCCTGGATTTATGAAGACCTTTGGTAACGTTGCTGGCCCTTTACTGGCATACGAAGTTTTAACTGCTTTTTTTCTTGAAGCTTCATTCCTTGGTATCATGCTTTTTGGATTTCGAAAGGTTCCTGGGTGGTTCCATACATTGGCTACCTTTTTGGTTGCTCTCGGGACCACTGTTTCGGCGTTTTGGATATTGGTACTCAATAGCTGGATGCATACCCCAGCAGGTTATGAAATGATCCCTAACCATCTTGGCGAAATGGAAGCACATGTTACAAGCTGGCTTGCTGTTATTTTTAATCCATCAATGCATGTGCGACTTCCTCATATGTTGCTTGCCTCCGGGTTGTGTGCATCGTTTTTGGTGATGGGGCTATCAGGATATCGGATGCTCAAGGGAGATCATGCTGCAGCTGTATCAAAATCAATGGCAACAGGTATTATTCTTGCTAGCATACTCATCCCGCTTCAGATTTATGTTGGCCATGAGCATGGGATTCATACCCGCACTTACCAGCCCGAGAAGATTGCTGCCATTGAGGCAGCATGGGAGACAAAGAAAGGCGCGCCACTGATCTTATTCTCAGTTCCAGACGAAACAGCGAGACACAATAATTATGAGGTAAAAATTCCATATCTTGGGAGTCTTATTGTAACACATCAGCTTGATGGTGAGCTCAAGGGGCTTAATGATTTTGCACATCACCCACCGGTTAAGCCATTATTTTTTGGATTCCGTGTTATGGTGGGCCTAGGGATGTTAATGATGGCTATCTCCTGGTTTGGGCTCTATCATATCATCAAGAAAAGACCTCTGCCTCGGTACTATCAATATGCAACAGTGATAATGACTTTCTCTGGGGTAATTGCAACAGTCTCAGGCTGGTATGTTACTGAGATAGGGCGGCAGCCCTGGTTGGTTCATGGTGTGATGATGTCTAAAGATGCATTGGGGCCAGTAACAGCAGCAATGGTGCTGCCTACACTGCTCACTTTCCTCGCAACGTATGCATTTTTAACAGTTGCTTATGTTTTCACATTATTTCATCTTGCAAGAAAAGCAGGACAGCCTAAACAAGTTACGGAGCGCAAGCAGATCCAATCAACTTTGATTCCACTTCAGGGTGAGATCATAACATGATCGAGTTTTTAGGTCCTGATTGGCTGGCTTATGCATTTGCGGCTCTAATGGGAGTGTCCTTACTCATGTATGCCATTTTAGATGGCTATGACTTAGGGGTGGGTATGTTGACCGCTCAGGCAAGTTGGCATGAAAAAGACCGAATGATCGCTTCAATTGGCCCATTTTGGGATGCGAACGAGACCTGGCTGATTATGGGGCTGGGACTATTGCTGGTAGCTTTTCCAAAAGCGCATGGCATTATTTTAGGTCAATTATATTTCCCTGTTGCCATTATGGTGCTCGGATTGGTCTTTAGAGGGGTGTCATTTGATTTTCGCTCAAAAGTTCCTGCCCACCAAAAATGGCGATGGAATAAGAAATTTTACATTGGCTCATATGTCACAACTTTGGCGCAAGGCTATATCATAGGTGCATGTATTACCAGTTTTGATCACAGTTATTCTGCGCAGGTTTTTTGTCTGATTTGTGCATATCTTTTGACCAGTGCGTATTGTTTGATCGGGGCCAGTTGGTTGATATTGAAGTGTGAAAATAATTTGCAAACAAAAGCAATCACTTGGGCAAGGCGGCATCTTTTTAACGTCTTTATTGCATTAGTGGCTGTGTCACTGACTTCGCCCATTATCAGTGATCATATTTATACCCAGTGGCTAAGTGCGTCCAATATCCTGTTCTTATCACCATTCCCAGTATTAGCTTTGTTCGTTATGTTAAGGCTGGAGCTAATATTGGCGCGTATGCCTTATAAGAATGATAAGTATTGTACGTGGCCTTTTATCTATACGATAATGATTTATATCTTGTTCTTCTCTGGATTAGCACACAGCTTCTTTCCATATATTATTCCTGGGAAACTATTGATTAAAGATGCAGCGGCTTCCCCGGAATCACTTTGGGTGATCTTTCTTGGTTTTTTATTTATAACGCCTTTACTGCTTTTATACACTGTTATCTCATATTGGGCGTTCAGTGGTAAGGCAACTGATTTAAGTTATGATTAGTTAAGGTCTAGTGTTTAAGTGATGCCATATCAATAACAAAACGGTATTTAATATCGGAATTAATCACTCGCTCATAAGCAGAATTGATATCATTGACAGTGATGAGCTCCGTATCTGCGAGAATATTATGCTCAGCACAGTAATCAAGCATCTCCTGAGTCTCGGCAACTCCTCCAATTAATGATCCACTGACATGTTTCTTGCCAAAAATAAGATTCATGCTATGCAAACTGACAGGTGCAGCGCCGACCAGTGCTAAGGTTTTATTAAACTTTAAAAGTTGCAAATACGGGTTAATATCATGCAACACTGGCGTGGTATCAAGAAGAAAGTCAAAGTGGTTAACATATTTTTTCATTTGTTGATCATCAGATAATATAACCGCCTCATCTGCGCCGAGCGCCAATGCATCAGACTTTTTTGATTCGGTACTTGTAATAACTGTAACATGCGCTCCCATGGCTTTTCCGAATTTAACCCCCATATGGCCAAGTCCGCCAAGTCCAATGATGCCAATAACAGAATTTTTTCCAATCTCCCATTGTTTCATTGGGGAATAAGTGGTAATCCCTGCGCATAGTAATGGGGCGACGCGTGTAAGGTCAAGATGAGCTCCAACGCGAAGGACAAATCTCTCTGGAACAACAATATGTGTAGAATAACCTCCATAGGTCATTTGGCCGGCAATAAATGGATCGGGGCTACCAAAAGTCATGACCATATTTGGGCAAAATTGCTCCATATTTTTATCGCAGGCGGGGCATTGATGGCATGATCCAACCATGCAGCCAACACCGACAATGCTATCTACCTTAAAACGTGAAACATTTTTTCCAGCCGAGATCACTTTGCCGATTATCTCATGGCCAGGAACAATAGGATAAGCTGACATTCCCCACTCATCATGTGCCATATGAATATCACTGTGGCAGATGCCGCAGTACAAAATTTCAATTAATAGATCGTCATTGCCCATGTCACGGCGAATAATAGATAATTCTGCTAGATCACTATCCGGGCTCGTACTGCCGTAAGCTTTGATTTTCATCACAGGCTCCCAATGATTCTTGTTATTTAGTAATTATAGTATCTTATTGAATATATTGTTATTTTTATATTACTGGCAGGGTAAATTTTTTCAGAATTATGTATGACATCGTTTCGGGAATAATGTAAAATAAATTAACTCCAACTGATTGATAATATGAGCCATCAACTTGAGCAACTTTTGACTTATCTGGGTATTATCCCATTTTTGTTTTTAGCAGTAATGATCAACAGTGGCACCCATTCGCTTCCCTATGTGGGAAGTACTTTGGATGCCTTTTGTTTATATGGTCTGATCATTGCAGTATTCCTATTAGGGAGTCTTTGGTCAATTAAGTGGCATTTGGGAAAATGGAAATCTATTTTTGTTGCCTTGATGTCTAATTTTGGCGTTTTGGTCCTATATTTTTCATATCTTCTGATGTCGCGTATTGTCTTTATGCTTACCAATTCTCTGGTTTTTGCGTTGATATTAGCAATTGACTATTGGTTACTCACACAAAGACAGATCGCAAAATATTATTTTGGAATAAGATTTAACGTGAGTTTGATTGTGATAGTTATTCAATTATCTGTCGTATTTTTTGGTTTTAACGCCAGTCTGATAGAGGGGTACTAGTGACTAAAATAGCCATTATTGGTGCTGGATTATCAGGATTGGTGACTGCACATAGGCTCAAGGATCATTTTGAGGTTGAGGTGTTTGAAAAATCCGTCGCGCCAGGTGGGCGCATTGCAACGCGCTATGCAGATCCTTTCAGGTTTGACCATGGCGCTCAATTCTTCACAGCACGTTCAAACAGTTTCAAAGAATTTCTTATACCGTTGATCGATCAGAAGGCTATAGCACGATGGGATGCACGCTTCGTTGAATATGAAAAAAATCAAATCGTGTCACGGCGAGATTGGGATGATGAATACCCTCATTATGTTGGAGTGCCAGGCATGAATATCATTGGTAGGGAACTGGCAAAGGATATCAGCATTCATTATCAAACTCATATTGAGCAAATTACATTTGATGGCCAGTGGCAATTAACCGACCAACATCACTCAAAAAGATATTTTGATTGGGTGATTCTCACTTTGCCACCAGCGCAGGCGCAAGCTCTGATCGGGCCGGATATAAATTTTCACCATCAGGTCAGTACAGCCAAGATGCAAGGTTGCTATTCTTTGATGATCGGGGCGGAGGAAATAGACCTAGGATGGGATGCAGCTTTAGTGAAATCAGCAGATATAAGCTGGATCTCTGTTAATAGTTCAAAACCGGGTCGTGATGCTTACTTCTCATTATTGGTACATTCAACCAACCGATGGGCGGACCAAAATATCGATATGCCAATTGAGCAAGTTACTGATTATCTCCTTGATGAGGTAAAAATGGTAATTGCCCAACCAATGAACATCAAGCACGCCCAAGTGCACCGATGGAAATATGCAAATTGTCCCAAACAAGCAGGTGAGCGATCATTGATTGATAATAAAAATCAAATTGCAGCGTGTGGAGATTGGTGCATTAGAGGCCGAATCGAATCAGCATTTCTCAGTGCAGAAGATGTATCTTCAAAAATATTGGAATCATTAAAAGCAGTATGAATATCTTATGGTATAAATATGATTTAAGAGTCACGGATCATCATCCACTTGTTTTGGCTAATCAATCAGGTCCATGGGCAGCAATTTATATTATTGAGCCGATGTTGTGGCAAGAGCCAGATATGAGTTACCGGCAATATTGTTTCTTAGCATCGTGTTTGAAGGATTTAGACCAGCAATTAAGAGCAATTGGCCAGCGCTTAATTATTAAAGTAGGGGAGGTAGAGCAAGTATTTTCTGATTTACACCAACGGTATGCAATATCCAATGTATGGGCACATGAGGAGACAAAAAATAGCTGGACGTACAGTAGGGATAAAAAAATAAGAACATGGTTCAAAGCAAATCATATAACCTTTACAGAATGCCCTCACAATGGCGTTGTAAGGCGACTTAAAAACAGAGATGGTTGGGCGAAGCAGTGGTATGATCAAATGTATCAGCCAGTTATCAAGCGCACTGATCAGTCAGAAGCATTTACTGTGCATTCAGATCCTATTCCATTAGCTGAAGAACTCAATTTGCAGCCAGATGGCATTGCTGTTTCTCTTGAAGGGACACGTCAGAAAGCACTGCAATGTCTTAAGAGTTTTTTATACCAGCGCGGTGAGCACTATACTAGAGAAATGTCATCACCGGTAACAGCATATACAAGCTGTTCACGCCTGTCACGTTATATTACTTATGGCGTTATATCAATGCGAGAGGTGTTTCATGCCTGTACACAACGACAGCAGGAGTTAAATCGGCTGCCACCAGAGCATCGGGGGAAATGGCCAAACGCAATGCGTTCATTTGCAAGTCGCCTCAGATGGCATTGTCACTTTATTCAGAAACTAGAAGATCAGCCCAGTATTGAGTATGAGAATATGCATCGGGCTTATGATACCATCCGAACCATGGGGGAATATCCAGATCGACTGCAGGCATGGAAAAATGGCCAAACAGGGTATCCAATGATCGATGCATGCATGCGTGCCTTGATTAAAGAGGGATGGATCAACTTTAGAATGCGCGCAATGTTGATGAGTTTTGCAAGTTACCATCTGTGGATTGATTGGCGAGATTCAGCGCCTTATCTTGCCAGTTTATTTGTTGATTATGAGCCAGGGATTCATTATAGCCAATGCCAAATGCAATCTGGAACGACAGGTATCAATGCCATACGTATTTACAATCCAATTAAACAAGGCATTGACCAAGATCCAGATGGGGTTTTTATTCGAAAATGGGTAAAGGAATTAAGTCAAGCTCCCAGTGATGAAATTCATCGCCCATGGGAGTTTGAAAATGCCTATGATTATCCTGCTCCCATTGTTGATGAGAAAGAGGCCAGACAGCATGCTTCCAAAATACTTTACGGCATGAGGAAGGACCAATCTCACAAAGCGGCTGCCAAAGAAATTGTCAAAAAGCATGCCAGTAGAAAGCGACCTGGGCGGCCCAAGCGTCCGCCAAAAGCAAAGCCATCACCCCAGAAGGAGTTTGAATTATGAGTAAAAGTATTGCAATCATGTGGTTTAGACAAGATTTAAGGTTATCGGATAATCCGGCGTTATTGGCTGCATCTAAACACGAAAATATTCTCCCTATCTATATTCTAGATGATGAGAACGCAGGTGAGATGAAAATGGGAGCTGCTAGTCGGTTCTGGCTGCATCATTCATTGAATTCACTTAAGTCGTCTTTACCTGAGTTATGTGTCTATCAGGGAGATGCGATTGAGATCATAGATAGTTTATCCAAACGATATACCATTGAAGCAATCTACTGGAATCGATGCTATGAGCCGTGGCGGATCAGTCGCGACAAAATAATTAAAGAAAAAATGCATAAACAAGACATACATGTAGAGAGTTTTAATGCCTCACTCTTGTGGGAGCCATGGACTATTTTTAAAGAGGATAAAACTCCGTATAAGGTATTCACCCCCTTTTATCGTAAGGGCTGTTTAAAATCAACGCCGCCAAGACAGGTATTACCACAACCGTCCTCCCTCAATGGCGTGATAGACAATCAGGCCTTGACGATTGATATGCTTAATCTATTGCCTGAAAACCGATGGGATATTGAGCTGGCTAAGCATTGGGAGATCGGGGAGAAAGGGGCGCAGGTGGCATTGGCGCGCTTTATTGACAATGGCTTGAGCAATTATAAAAAAGGAAGAAATTTTCCTGCTAAGAAGCACACATCCCATTTATCAGTCCATATTCATTTTGGTGAGATATCAGTTCATCAAATATGGGATCAGATACAATCACTGCCCAGTGATGATAATACTGATCATTTTTGCAGTGAGTTAGGGTGGAGAGAGTTCTCTTATTCCTTACTTTACCAACAGCCTGAGCTACCAACTAAAAATCTTCAAACTAAGTTTGATAACTTCCCTTGGCAAAATAATCCCATGCTCTTAGATGCCTGGCGTAAAGGAAAAACAGGATTTCCAATTGTTGATGCTGGAATGAGGCAGTTATGGCAAACAGGTTACGTTCATAATCGGCTGAGAATGGTCGTAGGATCATTTTTGGTGAAAAATCTATTGATTGATTGGCGTTATGGTGAGCGATGGTTTTGGGACTGCTTAGTTGATGCTGATCATGCTAACAACAGCGCGAGTTGGCAGTGGGTAGCGGGATGTGGTGCAGATGCCGCGCCATACTTTCGCATTTTTAATCCAATCACACAGGGTGAGAAATTTGATCCTGATGGGAGTTTCACAAAAAAATATATTCCTGAATTGGCTCATTTGCCGGTAAAGTATCTTTTTTCTCCCTGGATGGCTCCCAGTGAAGTGTTGGCTGAGGCCAATGTGACATTAGGAGTGAATTATCCTCATCCCATTGTCGATTTAAAAGCATCCAGAGAAACAGCATTAGCTGCATTTTCTGATCTTGGTAAAAAGGAGATATAATGCAACTAGCACTGATAATGTATGATCAGCTCAGTCATGATTTGCCTACATTTCGGCACATTGACAAAGCCAAGGACGTTATTCTTATGGTAGAAGTTGTTGACTTAACAACGCATGTGGCGCATCACAAGAAGAAACTGGTTTTTATTTTCTCAGCCATGCGTCATTTTGCAGCTCATCTTAAACGAGATGGCTTTAATGTGATCTATCGTCAAATAGACGATCCACAGCACAGTGGCTCACTATGTGAAGAGCTTGAAAAAGAGATAAGTAATAGAGATTATCAATCGGTTATTTACACTCATCCCAGCGAGTATACTGATTGGATAAATATCCAAAAGTTACTAAAAAGTAGGGCTGTTGATGCTCGATGTTTAGATGATGCTCGATTTTTAGCAACAGAAGAAGAGTTTAAAGATTTTGCACACGATAAAAAGCAGCTTCGAATGGAATATTTCTATCGGCAGATGAGGAAAAAATATAATATTTTGATGAATCATGATGAGCCTGAGGGGGGTAAATGGAACTATGATGCGGAAAATAGAAAGTTCCCAAAAGGACAGTTAGATATCCCGCCTACTTATCATAAAGATCCTGATGAGATCACCCAGGCTGTTATAGAGTGTGTGAGTGAAAAGTTCAGTCATCATTTTGGTGATATTATGCCTTTTCATCTCGCGGTCACACGTGAAGATGCACTTATAGCGCTAAAGAAATTTATTGAACAACGCCTTGAGCACTTTGGTGATTTTCAGGACGCAATGGTTCAAGGCGAGCCATGGATGTATCATGCGCACATTAGCTTTTACATTAATATTGGGTTACTCAATCCACTTGAGTGTATCAAGATGGCAGAATCCACATACTACCACAAAGGCTATCCTCTAAATGCAGTAGAGGGTTTTATCAGGCAGATTCTTGGTTGGAGAGAGTATATAAGAGGGATCTACTGGCTTAAAATGCCTGAGTACAAAACTCTTAATTTTTTATCAGCAGAGAGAAAATTGCCAGATTTCTATTGGACGGGCGACACTCCGATGAACTGTTTGGCACAGTCGGTTAAAGAGACAAAAAACAATGCCTATGCTCATCATATTCAGCGACTGATGGTGCTCGGTAATTTTGCTTTACTTGCCGGTATTCATCCTGATGAGATAAACAATTGGTATTGGATTGTATATTTAGATGCCTATGAATGGGTAGAGTTGCCCAATGTCTCTGGAATGGTGTTATTTGCTGATGGAGGTCTATTAGCAAGTAAGCCATATGCTGCCGGTGGCAGTTATATCAATAAAATGTCTAACTATTGTCAATCGTGTCAGTTCAAAGTGGCGGTAAAAACAGGCGAAGACGCCTGCCCATTTAACTATCTGTACTGGGACTTCTTAATGAGAAATCAAAAGGAGTTATCAAATAATCCTCGTATTGCAATGATGTATCGAACCATCGCAAAAATGCCACAGGAGAAAATAAATGCGATAAAAGATAGTGCGGATCAATTTCTTTCACAGCTATGAAAAAGTCTGATTTGCCAAAGAAGACTTGTCCGGTATGTGAGCGACCTTTTGTCTGGAGAAAAAAGTGGGAGAAGGTTTGGGATAAGGTAAAGTATTGTTCAGTTAGGTGTCGCAGAAATGCGAAAAAAAAGAATCTATCAAATTGATATACCTGCAGTCATGTGATAATTTAAGTAAACTTTAAGGAAATTAGATGAATTACTTGCAGATTCTTCCTAAGGAATATTGTTTTTTTAAACCTGAGTTATCAAACACTGAGCTGTCAGACAGTGAGTTTTTGGATCTTAATGATTTGGAGATTACAGATCATCTTTTAAAGGATGCGCTGGCCAGGATTGAAGCGATGGACGAAAAATCCGCTTCTGAGTTTGCTCAACAATCGAATCAGTCTGAAAAACCTGCCGGAGAGATCAAAGAGCCTGTGACCTTTTCAGGTCTCAAAGAAGACGGGCAAGAGTTGACTATACCCGAAGATGGCATCGTGACTTTCAACGTTGGTGGAGGTTATGTTATTAGCCTTTTTGATGGGATTGAAACAATTGGCATGATGCATATAGATAGCAGCACAATGAACTGCGCTGTTGCTGATGTATTAGATGAATTTAAAAAAAATATTATTGATGATATTTCTTATAGTATTACGCTGTCAGGAGGCTGGGCTTGGGATAAAGAATCCCGAGAACATGGGGCAGTGATCAAACAAATATTAGATGATAAAGAATTAAAATTTGAAACAGATGGATATCAACAATGCGGCAATTTTTACGAGGCAGATAGTTATTATTCGATATCGATTTCTAGAAGCGGATTATTAGAGTTTCAGCATCATTTGGAGAAGAAACCACCGAACTATACGAAGATATTTACAGATAGCGATCAATATCATATTGAGCAGAGGAGGCAATCTGTGAAGTACCTAAAAGAAGTGCATGAGAAAGCATGCAAGGATGAAAAGGCTGGCTCTCCTTTAATAAACATATTGATGTATCACCATAATCGTGAAAAGCAGCTTGAAAAATTGTTCCATTATGCTGAAAGTGGCGAAGTAAAAAATCTTATTTTATTTTTAAGGTCAAGTATCATTCCGGTGTACCTTAAAGACTCAAATGAAAAAACAGCGTTGCATTATGCAGTTGAAAAAAATAATCTGTTGTGTGCAGCAGCTTTGATAATGCACGGAGATAACTCATTTGCAGAAATTAAGGATAGATCTCGAGAGGATTTAAGAAACCTGAGATATTTAGATAATCTTGTTAAACATAGCCAATCAACAGAGAGTGGGTTGCGTCCGTTTGCGCTATTTGCACGAAGGGAGCAATATCAACATCCTCAGACTACAGATCAGATTGAGCGGACAATAGAGAAAATTAGTGGTGAATTCAAACAGATTTCTTTATAATATAAAATATTCAATTATAGGATATTTATATGCAAAAGTTATTAAGCCCACTTGATTTTGTTGGCGTATCTTTCTTCATCACATGCATGGCACTGCTTGCCTCGACCGTATTTTTTGTGCTTGAGAGAGGAAATGTCCCCAAAAAATGGCAACTGTCAATGACAGTGATGACGTTGGTAACGGGTATTGCCTTCGTGCATTATCTTTATATGCGGGAGATATGGATTGCACTGGGCTCGTCTCCAATGACATATCGGTATATTGACTGGTTTATTACAGTACCACTCCAGATTGTTGAGTTTTATCTTATTTTAGCGGCAGTTGCCGTGGTCCCGTATTTGGTATTTTGGCGGTTACTTCTAGCATCAACTTTAATGCTAGTATTTGGCTACATCGGTGAGGCCGGTATTGGCGATATCAGTTTTTACTTTACTTTGGGTATGATTGCCTGGTTTGCCATATTATATGAGATCTTCTTAGGCGAAGCATCAAAAATCAATAAGGCCTCCACCAGTCCAGCATGTCAATTAGCTTTTAATTCGCTACGATTGGTTGTTACTATCGGCTGGGCAATTTATCCAATTGGATATGTGCTTGGTTACATGATGGGGCAAGTGGATACTGGGTCACTAAATATGATTTATAACTTAGCTGATTTTGTTAACAAAATCGCATTTGGTATGATTATTTGGTACGCAGCATGTACTGATGCGAAACGTACTCAGCAATTATAAATTCAGTGCGCCGATATTACAAAGCGCATAAACAGCACTGTCGGCAAGGGTTCTATCATCTGCGCCGACAGTACCTGATTGTGTAAAGTCTGCGGAAGGTAAACTCTGCGGAGAATTTAAAGATATAATGGTCTCCATGACATTTTTGCTTTGCTTTTGATAAATTAAGTAGCTTGAGAATAATGATAAAAATGTAATTGATCCAAAAATTGAATAGGCAGCCACCGGTGAAATAGGTGCAGTGAATAAAACCATCAGTGATAATATTACAGTAAGACTATTGACTGTAAATCCAACAAAATAATTAAAGCAATGCAGCGCGATTTTATTCTGCTCATGGGTAATATTTAGTGTGCTATCCTCGTTTGGAGAGTCACTGGTAGAGTGGGTGACATCATTATCCGGCTGTTTGATTGCTCGCTTGATTGATTGAATTATTGGCAGGTTGGCATACAGTTCAACAAACTTTAATACGCTTACTACTGTGGTAACAGACAATGTGATCCATGGGTTGATAGGATATTGAAGTGACATCATCCCCAGATAATATGCCAAAATCACCTCAAAGCTAATAACAAGACAAATGCTGGATAAAATGGATATAACAATAATATTGAACAGGTGGCCATATACTAATATTTGAAAGTTCAAAAGGCCTTTTTTTAGCTTACTTAAAAGGTCTCCATCTTGGGGTTTTTGGTTTTTAAGATAGATAAATCCAGCTAATAAGACAAAGGATAAACTGGGGACTGTTATGCCAACCACCAGCGGTGCCAGTCGCATCATGGCTATCTCAACCATGATTGCAATAATATATGAGATGAGCTGATTAACGTAATAAAGAATATTGACGTACTCGGCGACACTTTTTATCAATGGTTTAAAAAAGTGTTGGTGTGTGCGGGCAACCCAGTTATCTAATTGTTCAATTAAAGTCATTATGCTAAGTGGTTTATAGTTAGTGGGCCATCAATTGTCTGGGTGTAGGTAAGGGCGCTTATAAAATCACATCGCTCTGTGGATGAAATAGATGGGTTGTTATTTTCAGCACAAATTAAAGGGCGTTGGTATGTTACACAAATTAAGTGAAAAAAGTTTGCTAGGTTTTTCATATTCCCTTGACTGCCTATTTACAGTTAAAACTATCATGTTTAGTAAATTTTGTCATTGTGTTTATTGCTGCAATGGTAAGCAAATGATTTAAGAGCACTGCAGGATTACTTTGTTAGAAGATTATCAAGTGCGCTATGAAGATCAGGGTGATGGAATGAGTAACCATGATCAATCAACGCTTCAGGAGGGTGGTACTGTCCTTTAAGAAGTAGCTCTTCGCCCATTTCACCAAAGATAGTTTTAATAACAAACTCTGGCAGAGGGATAAATGCAGGGCGATTTAACACACGTCCCATTATTTGACTAAATTCATATTGACTGGTTTTCTCAGGCGCCACAAAATCATAAATGCCAGAGATATTTTTTTTAATAATAAAGTGATAACCACTTACAACATCATCGATATGAATCCAAGGTAATATTTGTTTGCCAGATCCAACAGGACCTCCTAGGCCAAGCTTATAGGGGATGATAAGTTTTTTAATCATTCCAGCACTGTTATTTAGAACAACTGCCAGCCTGGTAATAACAAGCTTGATGGGTAAGTCACTGACCGCCTGCGCAGCTTCTTCCCATTCTGAACACAGCTCACTGGTAAATGAGTGCACGACAGGGCCATTTTCGATATTTGGATCTTCCGGTTTAGCATCATAAAAACCAATGCCAGATGCACTAATCATCATTGATGGACAAGTGGTCAGTGCTTTAATTTTTTCAACAAGAGATTGTGTGGTTTTAATCCGACTATTTTTGATCTTTTGTTTATTTTCCTCACTCCAATAGCGATCAATACTTAAACCCGCTAGATTAATCACTACGTCAATATCGGTGTCATTGTCTAGATCATCAAAGTGTTGCAGTTGATGACACCATTTTGGTAGATTGGTGCTGCTGTTAATCAGTGCATAAACAGAGTCTATCTCTGGGTTAAGTGTGCTTATAAATTGCTGGCCGATAGTGCCAGTGGCGCCGGTTATTAAGTATTTCATAGCATTTTATCCAATGTATATTAATTATTACATATTTTATTTTCACTGCAAAGCGCATCAGTTAACGATTTGTATTGGAATACGCTTATGCCCCCAATTTCCTGGCGTGCTGTCATAAACTCCGGGGCAGGGGTGCTCACAGTGTGGGCACTTACCTTCCGCTGTAAGGTGGTAGCCGATTATTTGATACCAATCACGTTCAATCAGCAAGACGCCACACTCGCTGCAGCGTGTCGCATCTCCTGTTTTATCATGTACATTGCCGGTGTAAACATAGTGAAGGCCATGTTCTAGTGCAATTTTTCTTGCCCGTTGCAATGTTGTCAGGGGCGTGGGTGGATGATCACGCATCTTCCAGTCAGGATGGAACGCTGAGAAATGTAAAGGCACATCAGGACCAAGATTTTCAGCAATCCAGCGGCTCATTGCGGCAATCTCTTTTGATGAATCATTTTCACCAGGAATAAGTAGGGTAGTGATCTCAAGCCAAGCATTACTCTCATATTGAATATGAAGCAGTGTTTCAAGCACGGAGGATAACTTACCACCAACAATTTTATTGTAAAAGCGATCACTAAATGCTTTGAGATCAACATTGACCGCGTCCATATAAGAAAATAATTCTTTGCGAGGGGTGGGGCATATATAACCGGCGGTAACTGCAACGGCCTTTAAGTCATGTTGATGACATGCTATGGCACAGTCAATGGCATATTCCATAAAAACAACCGGATCGTTATAAGTAAATGCAATGCCAATACACCCAGCCTCTTTTGCAGCTAATGCCAATGCTTCTGGGGTAGCCTGTGATGCCAATGTGTCAATTTCTCTTGATTTACTGATATCCCAGTTTTGACAAAACTGGCATGCCAAATTACAGCCTGCGGTCCCGAATGATAAAATGGGTTGTCCAGGATGAAAATGGTTGAGGGGTTTCTTCTCAATCGGGTCAATACAAAAGCCACTAGAGCGGCCGTAAGATGTTAAAACAATCTCATTATCTTCACATGATCGCACAAAACATAAGCCCTGTTGGCCATTTTTAAGTTTGCATCCCCGTGGACATACATCGCATTGAATTTTTCCATTTGGAAGAGGGTGCCAGTATTGTGTTTTATGCAGTGTTTTTTTATTTCTCATACTATAATTATAACCCACATAGGGACGTATTGCTGATGAATCAGATGTATCCGCAGGTAGCAGGAATATTCTATCCGGATAATTTTGAACATTTAAACGATCAAATTGATGAGTTTTTTAGCTTACCATTGCCCCCTAATCAAATGAATTTATCATGTCCTCGAGCACTAGTTGTACCACATGCAGGCTATATTTATTCAGGTCAAGTTGCAGCGAGAGCCTACCAAATTCTTGCAAATTATACTGATAATATTCGACGTATTGTAATGTTTGGCCCTGCACATCGGGCACATGTGCGAGGTATCGCATGTCCAACATTTTCCCACTATAATACACCGCTTGGGCAGTTAGAAATTGACTTGCCGATGCAAGCGCACATTAAAAGTACATACCAGGGTGAGGTCAATATTACAGACGTTCCATTTTATCAGGAGCATTGTCTTGAGGTGCAAATGCCGTTTATTCAGTATATTTATAAAGATATGCCCAGCATCACCCCAATTCTAGTTGGATATGCTGATTTTAAAGATATTGCCCACTTAATGCAGGGATTTGATACAGATGTGCTGATTTTAGTCAGCTCAGATTTAAGTCATTTTCTTACCTACGATGAGGCAAACCAAATTGACCTGTCTACCAGCGAGGCGATTTTATCTCTCAAGCCAGATAACCTTAATTATGAGAATGCGTGTGGCCGAGTTGCACTTCAGGGATTATTACACTACGCGGGAATCGCTCAGATACGACCAACATTGTTAGCACGTTGTAATTCTGGGGATACTGCAGGTGATAAAAATAGAGTCGTTGGTTATGGTTCTTACCATTTCTCCGGGGCACATGGTGTCTAATTGGTATATCGCTGATAAAAAGCATTTATTGCAAATGGCACGATCTGCGATTGAATATGGTCTATTACATCAGCAAGTAATGCCAATTAACACGAGTCAACTCAGTGAGCATTATCAGGAAATAGGCGCATGTTTTATAACTATCAATAAGAATAATGCTTTAAGAGGTTGCATTGGTAGTATCGAGGCACACCGTCCACTGGCAGAAGATATTATTTACAATGCTTACCAAGCTGCATTTTGCGATCCTCGATTCCCCGCATTGCAAAAAAAAGAGCTAACACAGATCAAGATAAATATATCGATTCTTACTGAGCCATTGCTCAGAGAGTATCATGATGAGCAAACCTTAATACAGTCAATAAAAGTTGGTGTTGAAGGGCTTATCATACAGGATGGTGCCAATAGGGCAACGTTTCTTCCCAGTGTCTGGGGCGCTATTTCTGATCCCCGAGAATTTGTAAAACAGTTAAAGCTTAAAGCAGGATTGGCAGAGAATTATTGGTCAGATAGTATTTGCTGCTATGTCTATGAGGTGATCTACATTGAAGAGTAAAATTTACTATAATTATAAATAAAGAAGAAAAAATGAAAAACAAAAGGCTATCTCCGGTTTCAGTATTTGAAATACCCGACCCGATGTCAGGTAATAATGATCTTGTGGGTGAAATCAATCAATTTATTGATAGCAATAAAGATAACAGTGATTTCACAAGGGATTTAATTGGACAAGTCACCAAGAAAAGTCAATCTTTTATGACAGATGTGAGCCAGATCGATATTGTTAAAAGCGCTGGAATTAACAGGGCACAAATGAGCGGTTTACTCAATTTACTCAAGACAGAAGTCAAAGATGAATCTGCTTTGCGAGTAATTAACTACATGATTGACAAAGCGCAGCAGATTGAATGTGGTAATTTTGGTAAGATATGGCGCGATAATATATTTCCGATAAAAATAAAGCCCTCAAAAGATCATACCCTGCTTTTAAATTTGGATAAGTCAATTGCAGCAGGGATAGATATTAGTCATATCATACCTGAAGAGGGGACATTAGTAATATTTCCAGGGAACATAAGACAAACTATTACAAAACAGGAATTTGAGACTTTTACTAACCTACTAAGTCATCTTAAGACTCAGGCTGATGATATCGTTGGTAATGAAGGGATCCGCATTGCGGATAATGATTCTAACGAACAAATGTATCAGAATATGATAGGGATGATTAATCAGTTAGGTAAAAGTGTCCCGGATAATTTTAGTAAAGACCTGATAAAGCCTTTTCAGTACCTTTATAAGAGTATTTTAGCTGGGTTAGTTCAAAATAAGATTGTTGGCAGGAAGGGTTATGATTCCGCAATAAGTATCTGTAACTCATTTAGAATCAACCCAGGCTTAGTTGTTCCTAATTATCAATCACCGTCATGGGCAAGCATTAATCCAAAGACAAAAGGCGGCGAGATTGCAATAAATGCTCTTAAAAAAATCGGGTTAGACGTAAGAACAAGAGACGGACCCGGGAAAAACAACAGTACTTAAATGAACTATAATTAAAATATAAAAAGAAAAATTATATGGTTAAAAGTATATTAGAAGAAATTATAAAGAATAAGGATATAAATATAACTGAAGCTCTTGGAAGGATTAAAGGCTCTGAGCTTGATGAATCCATGAGGGAAATAGTTCAAGATTTCTTTAACAGCAAGCGTCAATCATATAAAAAAGATCAACCACTAACATATGGCGAGCTGTTTACGCATAATCTAAACGCAGCAAATCTAAAAGAGTCTGAATACCTGATACCATTGTTCGGTGAAAAATCAACTGGATTTATATTAGATGAAAATGGAAAATTGACACATGATAATATATACGAAGCGATTATCAACTTAGACACACCATTAAATGACAAACGGATTTGGGGTAACAAGAACCAGGCTTTCAAGTTAATCAAACAGAACTTATTAAAAGCATGTTGGTCAGCTGTGGGATTGAATAGTAAAACCGATAAAAAACAGATAAATCGGGTTAAAGAACGGGTTGAAAAATTTATGATATCCGCCATAGAAAAAATCAAGATTGATCGTAACCTTGAAATTAGCATGGAGAACGAAGATAACAAAGAGAACATTAGTGTTTCAAATGATGATAACAATGATGATTTGGATTCGGTTGCATCATATGATACTGATATATCCTACCCAGAGGACGAAGTAGAAGATTATATGCTTTTTAATGCTGAAGTAAATGGGATGGTTAAGAGTTTTATTGAATTCTATGAATTATTAGATAAAAATGCTTCAGAAGAAAATGAAAATGCTCCAGAAGAAAATGTATTTAAGTTTTCTTCGCCGGCTATAGCTTCGAAAGCTGGGCCGAGTGAAATTTTGACAGAATACTTAGATGTATTAGATCAAGATTCCATTATGGATCCCTTTATAAAAGCAGAGCTTCTAAATATTGCCAGTCAAAATGTGCCCGCTCATGAACAACAATATGTTGATAAGGTGCGCGATGATTTTCTTAAGGGAATAGCTGAGGGATTCACTGCTGAAGCTCCAGAGCTTAAGCGTGAACCTGCAAAGATGAAGTATAACACAGTGAAAGCAATATATTTGAGATCTGGTAAACCGTTAAAAAGAAATTCACATGAGTATAGTGATATGAACAAGGCAATGGGTAAATTGGAACCCAGGCAAAAGCTGACAAGATATGTTCTAGGATCAGAAGCGAAAGTCCACAAAAGTAAAGAAATCCCACCGACCTTATTTTCTGACAACATTACAGCAAATCTATCGTCGGTCAACCAAAAAGGACCACCGACTGAAAAAAATAGTGGTCCAAAGAGAGGGCCGCGAGGGCCATAAATTGTTTAGCATATAAAATTTTGTTATAAATTGGATATGTCTAACGTAGTTCTATATTCCTTTCGACGTTGTCCTTATGCCATTGCTGCAAGGATTTCTATGGCTTTATCAAAAACTAATTACTTTCATCGTGAGATTAGTTTAAAAGATAAGCCGGCTGAGCTATTGAATTTATCCCCAAAGGGAACGGTTCCTGTTTTAGTTATGGGTGATATTGTAATTGATGAAAGTGCTGATATCGTGAACTTAATGTCACGACGTGCAGATATCCCAGTTTATAGTGATCGTGAGGGCAAAGGATTAATTGAAAAATTATTACAATCATTTTTACCAGCAATGCATAAGTATAAGTATGAATATTTAGCTAGCCCAGATGAGCGATTGATGGCGATGGCACAGATTACCCAAATACTATCTGAGTGGAATGATAAGCTGCATCAATCAAAATTTATTCTCCGTGATGAGATGTCCGACTGCGATATTAGAATGTATCCGCTTATATGGCAGTGTCAGAAAATAGATCCCATTTGGTTCCAAGAACAGAATTTAGCAGCGCTTAATCGTTGGATGTTATTTTGGCGCGAATTCCTTGAAACAACCGATATTATGAGAAAGTTTCCTTTGTGGGATAATCAGTCTCAAGGTGACTGGGTTGTGAATGATCACCGATAGCGGTATTTGCAAATAACTTGTCCTTGATATCCTAAATAATAAATCAGGAACTAGGATATAACTTTCTTCACTACAACCATTATATGGCTGACTATATTGCTATTAATGACAATCTTACGAGCGCTGATTACATGCTGGTGGATTATCTCCGGCACAATGACAATATACCCCCTCGATATAGGCGTTATTTGTTTACTGTTTAACTTACATGGCTACTTAATAAGGTCAGTATACCGTGTTGTCAGAGCAAATATGTGTTCACACCTGGCAGAGGAGGGGATAAAGAGTGAACGATTAATTAGGCCTATTTGCCTAATTTTGGAGTGTATAACTTTCGAACTAGTTCCGGCTATCATGGGGTTTGTTTTGATAGGACTGTGGCTGGCAAAGAAATCTCTTTTTTATTTTATACTATGTCAAATGATCGTGGGCATTTATCATCACTGTGATATCTACAAACCCAGAAAATCCAAGATTCTGAAGTGGCAAGATGAGCTGTTAAATGTAATCAAATATATACTCTTTTTGTTGGTCCTGACCGGACTTGAATCATACATGATGAAACACCCAGGAGTGATAATGGTTTATTTTAATCATCAAGTATCAGGAATGATTCATGGGATTTTAAGAATTCATAATAATTATCCGATACTCCAGCGGTCAAAACGCCTCATGCAATTAAGAACTCAATACATTGGGGGTAAAAAAGCTAATAAAAATATCTTGGCCAAGTGAAGCGCTTAGGTTTTGTGGCTTTAAGTTTCTGCAAGATAATGATCATAGTAAGTTGCTTAAAGAATTTTAGATAATATGAATGTAAAAAAATTATCTAAAATCGTATAAGCATTTATTACCGGTCAACAAGAAAGAGTTTTTCGCAATCACATTTACCAGGCTCGTAAGTATCTTCAATAAATAGTAATGGTGCAGGTCTATTTACTTCACCGAAGCCACAAAGAAACTGCCCACCAGCTATTCATATAGATAAAATATATACCTTAGATAAAGTTATCACTGCTTACTTGAGTAAATCTTTTCTGTAAATGATCGATACTTATTTTTTTACAAGTTGGCAATATATTCTGGAAAACAATATAAATTTCCTATTATCATTGACCGCGTACCAAAAGTACTATTAAAAAGACAATTTGATCTAAATGATTAACTAAAAAAATAGGCCCCTAATAAAGGAGCCTATCATCATATTATTGTTTAATTTCCAGCTACAAGCCTATCTGGTCCGTTCTCAACTCCCCTTAGGCTCATATTCATTGTGTCTGTTACCGAATTAAAACCTTCCACTGTTTCTGTTGTAATTTTAGCTGTTTCACGTGGATTTCGCCTGTTTTCTAAATCGGAATATGCTTTGAAAACATCTCGGCCTAATAAATCTTTATGATCGCTGCCCCAATTCTCCTTGAAAGCTTTTAGGTGTTCTTGGTATTTATCATTACTTTCTTGGACTTTATCATAATATTCGCTCATGATCTCATCTGGTCTTTTACCATCAACCACACCACCTATAAAACCAGCAGTTTTTACATCTTTCACAACTTTTGCTCCCAATTCATTAAGTCTATTCTGCTCTGCATACCTTCTATAACTGAGGTCAATATTATCAAGACAATAGTTAACAAGATTTGGGATTCTCACTGTAAAGAGGTTGACTATACTATCAAGAAGTCTTTCGAAGAACGGCAATGCTTTGGTATACCATGGCTTTGAAACGTTTTTTTCGAGAAAAGCACAAATATCAAGCCATATTCTTACACAGTTTGCATAGGCGCCATGAAATCCCTTACCGTTGATTTGAGCTGTAATTTTTTCATAATCTCCTACTTCTGTGGTCTGAATATCCAATTTTGTCACCAATTCCTTTACGGCCGCCTTTTTGATTTTATTCCTTAATTCCTCATTTTCGTCACCTCGCAATGTTTTCATACTACCCTTCACATCATTAGCTAAATCCCCAAGCTTTTGTCCTCTTAGTAGGGCTTGGAAGTCTCTAGTGGTAATTTTCGAACGCCGATCTGATAATGAGCGTATAATCTTGTTGAGGTCTTTTATGGCCCCTTCTGTCATGGCCTTGCTTACGATGAGTTCTTCTTGCTGGTCTTTTAATTTATTCTCATATTTTCTTTTATGGTTCTCAAGCTCATAGTTTTCTACACTATGTAATTTTTTTCCACCTGCAAATGAACTGCTAAGTTTCTTTTTTTCTCTTGGATTAAATTCTTTTGGCATTTTTTCTCTCCGGTTGTTATTTTTATTTTACGGTTACTCCTTAATATATAGCATATAAAATAATAAATGCATGATTTTGAATATTTTTTTTATTATGTCTCAAGCCTGGCATTACGTGATATATCGAAGCTGCGGTGATTATGATAAATTATACCAGCTAGGAAGAGTTGCATATGTTTTATTTTCGTCATTTACTGCCCATGATTTCTTTTATCTTGCTATTTGTAGGCAGCGGGATTTACTTTACTTTTCTCGGGGAAAACAACGCTTTTTATCAGCTACAGCCAGTTGTTGCCATTCTTCCAGCAATTGGTGCTGCATGGCTACTTTGTACCCGAGATAAATCACCATTAAATGCATTTCTTTCTGGGGTTGGGCATCATGATATTCTATCTATGTGCGTGATATTCCTTCTAGCAGGTGCTTTTAGTCAAGTGACTAATGATGTTGGAAGTGTTAACGCAACAGTAAACTTAGCTTTGTCATTGATCAGTGATAAGTGGTTATTGGTGGGGGTGTTTTTGGTAACTGCTTTTATCAGTACGGCTGTTGGGACGTCGATGGGAGCCATTGCGACGATTGCCCCCATTGTTGCTAGTATGGGAGCTCATATAACATGCCCAATGCCATTAATGGCAGCAACAGTTGTTGGTGGCGCAATGTTTGGTGATAATTTATCCTTGGTTTCTGATACCACCATTGCATCCGTCAGTTCACAAGGAGCCGACAGTCGCAGCAAGTTTCTACTCAATGCTAAAATTGCGCTTGTAAGTGGAGTGGTTACTCTGGGCCTATTGATAATGCTCGGAGGAATAAAGGGGCAGATAACTGTATCAGAATATCAACCTATGCTTGTACTGCCATACTTCTTGCTAATATTTTTGGCGTTGTCTGGTATTAATGTTTACATATCACTTGTCATATCCACATTGTCTGCCATGGTCTTAGGGCTAGCCCTCAGTGACATAAATATTATTAACTTATGTAAAAGTGTTCACACTGGTTTTATGAGTATGCAAGATATTATGTTGTTGTCACTGATGGTTGGAGGGCTATCTGGATTGGTAGGGGACCAGTTCATGCATCAAGCAGCAAAGGATTTATCAGGGTATGCACGTCGGTATGGGATGGGTAAAAAAGTTGTGGCATTATTAATTGCAAAGATGGGGGCATTATTTGACTTGCTGCTTGCAAATAACACAATTGCCATTATTGTCAGTGGACAGATTGCGAAAGAAATGGCCAATGAGCATAATATCCCGGCCCATGAAAGTGCTGCTTGGTTAGATATTGGCTCGTGTATCATGCAAGGGTTGATTCCCTATGGCGCACAGGTTCTACTTGTAAGCTCAATCACAGGTATTTCGCCATTGTCTGTTGCAATACAGGTATATTACTGTATGATTCTGGGTGTGATTAGTGTTGGGTATATATTAATTTTCACAACCATTGATAAAAATATTTAATTTAAACTCTGAAAGAGGAAGATGAATGCAAAGTTGCTGCCAAAAAGAACATTCAAATCTAAATTCTCTGTGGTATCGTTCTGTCATCATGTCAGGGATCGGATTACTGATGATGGTTCCGCTTGTTGAATCGATGATTTTACATGCCAGTTTTACACTGCCGGCTATGGGGGCACTATTTTCTTACATGTTGTGGGTATTATATTCAGATTTTAGCAAAGAAATGGGACGTTTTATCGCCACATTGTTTGCGATTTCAGGAATTATTTTATCGCCGGTTTACTTGAGCGGGTCATTATTAGCGGTTACATTTTCCATGTCTACTGCCATGTTGGCTGGGATCCTATTTTTCCAGTTGCCCGGACATGGAGAAAATCACTCACTGCTCACCATCCCTTCAACTGACCGAATTGTGGTATTTCTGGCTGCGATGAGTAGCGTTCTCTCTATTATGCATATCTGGATGCCCTTTATTGATGCAGGGCATATGATGCTTCATGAGGCGTTTATTGCTCTAGGTGCGGTAAACTTAGGCGCGTATTACCAAACCAAACACAGAACGCACTTGCACGGACATAATTTCAAGCAGGAAGTTTATCATAGTGAAATGAAAAAAAACGTGCAGATTAATGATCTTAAAAAAGGAGATGTTATTAAAATAAACTCTCCAACTGTATTGCCAATGTCTTTTAATCTGGTAAGCGGAATGGCAAGACAGGATGAGAAACTGATAAAGACTCCTGGAATGTTTCCAGCTGATAGTGAGGTATTATATGGTCAAATAGAAGTGCTTGAGAGTTATCACAGATCTCATGGGAACAATGAATTTGAAGAGCAGTCAATGGCCAATCATTTCTTATTAATGATTCTGCTTATCGGGGCTGTCAGTGGGCTGTATTATGGGCTAAGTGCTGGTTTGTTGTTGGAAGGGGTTAAGTACTTCATTATTAATATGACTGTATGCTGTCCATGTGTATTTTTAATTGCTAGCCCAAAACTGAAGCAAACCCTTTTTGAATGGGCAGAGCAGCACAATATTGCTTCCAATAAATCCCCCAAATGTAATGAGATTGATACATATGTATTTGATCGTACAGGAACATTATATCATCCTGACCCAGATAATCTGGCGGGGCGATACGTTATTAATAAGCAATCACTCGACCTATTAAAATCACTGAAAGCCAAAGGTAAAGAAATATTTATTCTAAGTGGCCACAATGACAAAGAAAATCTAGAAAACTGTAGAGACCAGCTCAAAGACTATGTAAGGCCAGGTAATATTTTATTTGATAAGCATTATCATAAGCTCGGTACCAAAAATATTTTTATAAGCAATTTGCAGAGTAAGGGAAAAAAGGTTTGCATGGTGGGTGATGGTAATAACGACGCCAAAGCTTTATCACAAGCTGACCTTGGAATTGGAGTTCGTCAGACACAAGATGATTGTATTCAATCGGTTGTTGACCATGCTAATTTTATAGTTAAGCCAAGCCAACTGAAGATGATTCCTGATATTGTGACTCAAGCTACAAAAGTACAATCCTTGGTGAATCAATTTACTATGGCGGCAGGTCTGTATCATTTGTTAATGTTGGGCCTTGTGAATGGTGGCTATCTAATGATGTTCTCCGCAAGTTTCCCTGAGATGCTTGGTTGCGTTATGATGTCTGCATTTTGTATTTCATTGCAGTTTTTTGTTGAAGCTGCTCGCAGCAATTTGATAAAACATAAGCCGCTGGATGCTAAGGGTTCTCAGGAGATTATTACACCTTGTAGAAAATCCTGCTGTCAAAAAAATATTTTAAGTGGACTTCTATGCCCTGAAATTCCGAGAAGGACTGTAGATGTTAACTGATGAAGAAAATCTAAATAATGACGTCCAAACAACTGGAGTCTACAGTTCTAATAGCAAATCTGCATTAACTATATTGAAGCGTTTAGTAAAAAAAATACCGAAGAGAAAGCGGCTCTGTGACCATGAGTTGATAACATTAAATTCTGCGGCTTGTTCAGTTGACCTAAAGAAGGAGCACCCTTTATATCCTCTCATAAATCCATTAAGAGATACTGTGCCACTAATAGGCATGGGAATTAAGTCTTCAGAGGTAAAAAAACAAGTTATTGATTTAATCAAAAGTGGATCTGGAAATAAAAAGTATAAGGTGCCTAAAGATATGGACGTATCTAAGTTGGAGCTTTGGACGCAAATATTAATTGATAATTTGAAAAAAAATATTAGCAATGATAATCAGCCCAGAGAAAAGATAACAGGTAATATGATTACTCACTATATGCTTATCGGAGAGATATTGTATCAGATGGCGAAGTACATATCTTTCAAAGATACAGACAAAATTCCAAAGGAACTGCTTGTATGGATTGATACATTGATTGTGTGGCGACATTTGTTCTCTCACCCAGAGAGGGCTCCTCAATTGGACCTGAGCAATGTTGACCAAGAGTATGTTGCTTACAAATTAGTTGAAAATGCAAAAAAAGATGTAGATAGAGATCCATATGAGATACTCACGCACGTGCATTACCCAGATTACGCTGAAGCTTTACTTGAGATTCTAAAAGAAGGTATTAAGTGGGACGAAATGGTAATCGCAAAACATAAAAGAAGTGCTGGAGATCAAGAGCAGCAGGGGGACGAACAAGCTGCGCAAAAGAATCAGTTGAGCAGCGAGAGCTCTTCTCAACAGAAAAACAATAACAAAGGAAATGTATTAAAATCAGATGGTGCGTCTTCTGCCAAACAGAAATATAGGGAAGCTAATATCCCAATGAGGATGCTTGCATATTTGAAAAACAAAGCGGAGCACGTCGCTAAAACACCCGAAAAATCCGAGGAGATTCTTGAGAAAATCTATCATGAGGTGGCTGTAGTATGTGAAGAAGCCGTACCGAAAAAACGTATTGCAGCGAAATTCAAAAATGAGGTTAGTTTTGAGGAGGATCTTACAAACTTTTTTAATGGACCTATAGATAAATCTGAATGGTTTAAATTGTGTGATGGTATCAAAAATAAAAAAAGCAAACTCTCACCCGAAATTCTTCAATTCTATAAGGAGCGACCAGGCAAAGAAATTAGCGACAAAGATGCTCAAGGCAAAGAAATTAACATCCAAGATCATATCTTTGACACATTTCTTTCAGAATATGGAAGTTCACAGCAAGCACATGTTAGTAACAAAAGAATAAAACATAAAACCGTGGGAGGTGTGCTTCAAGGGGCGCATCAAAGGGTCAACTTGCTTACACGCATTTTAGAGAAGTGGGCTGTTGATTTTCAAAACAGCTCGGATGAGTCTGGAAATGAAAAAAGCGCTCTGTCAAATTTCTTATATAAGAAACTAAAAAAAGGCTTTTTATTTTTTGATGCCTGCGAAGAAAAAGCAGCAACATTAAAATTGGACCCTAAGAATCAAGACTATGTTTTAACACAATTTTTTAAAAATTTAGAATATAGGCCAGGGCCTGTATTTAGTGAACAGATGCGTGCAGAACTTTTAGAACTACGTCATGAGGATAAACAAACCGTTCAAAAAGAATTTTATGACTGTTATCGAAAAGCTCTAAATCTTATTAAAAATACTGATTATAATTTTAATGATTTTATAGAAGCTGCACGTGGGCAAACTTTGCCCTTACTGCTTGATAAGTGGTCAAACCAGTTTAAGCAAGAATACCGTATTCACCAGATCTTTGGAATGAATGAATATTCGTATGAAATGCTGAAATCACGGTTGCCAAATAACACTGACGATGAGTGCAAATTTTTAGAACTGGTTAAGAAAAATCCCATTGACACGAGCAGGATAGATTCGGGAAAGTCAAATAATGTATTCACCTGGATAACCCTAGTTCAAAAACTTATGAAGGATATGTCTGATCCAAAAGATGTCACAGCTATAAAAGATGAACAAATTTATGCAGATAATGCACAAAAAAATCATATGTATAAAATGAGGTGGGGCGGTATTATTCCTAAGTCAGATAAGATAACAAAGCCAGCAAAGCTGAACAGTAGAAAAAGGGCATTAAGAGAGATTAGAGGGGTCAACTGGATGACCAGTGGATGGGAGGCAAGATATCAGTTAACAGCTTATTTGATAAATTGTAAGAAATTTGCATCACCAAGGCTTAAAGATGAATATTTTGATGTATTTTCGGTACTGAAAGCGCTACGTGGATTAAGGGCTCATGCAGCATCACCATATACCCGACTAGCGATAAGTAATCTTGTTAAAAAGCAAAATATAGATCAACTTGAGGCTTATTACATCAGTAGAGCAAAATTATTTGTTAGAGATTTAATGCGCGAAAACTTTTACAAGATAATTAATTATGTATATCAAACTACTCCTTGGCACTTTTTTAAGGGTAATCCTGAAAAAATGA